>CAZXSK010000006.1:0-61684 GCA_964642855.1 uncultured Planctomycetaceae bacterium
CAGCGGACGCTGGTGAACCTGCTGATCTGCGACGAAATGCCTGCCTGAGACTCTCCTCGGTCTTGACTCTCGACAGCGATGTCCTATGCTGACCGGCTGCATCAGGCACCGAAAGGAGTTCTCATGGCCGCCAGGAAGAGCAGGAAATCCGTCAATCTTGCCGTAATCGGTCTGGGCATGGGTCGAGGCCATCTGCGCGGCTTCCGCGACGACCCGCGCGGCAATCCCGTGGCCATCTGCGACCTCGACGAAGAGCGCCTCGCCGCCATCGGCGAGGAGTTCGACATCGCCCCCGACGCGCGATACACCGACTATCGCAAGCTCCTGTCCGACGTGAAGAAGCTCAAGCTCGACGGCGTGTCGGTCGCTCTGCCCAACGCCCTGCACGCACCCGTGGCCACCGAAGCCTTCAAGGCCGGCGTGCACGTGCTGTGCGAGAAGCCCCTGGCCACCACGGCGGCCGAGGGCAAAGCCATTCTCCAAGCAGCCCGCCGGGCCGGCAGGAAGCTGATGGTCAACTTCTCGTTCCGCTTCCGCCCGCAGTCCCAGGCGCTCAAGCGTGTGATGGAATCCGGCGAACTGGGCAAGGTGTATTTCGGGCGAACCGTCTGGCATCGACGGCGCGGCATGCCCAAATTCGGCGGCTGGTTCGGGCAGAAGGAACTCTCAGGCGGCGGGCCGATCATTGATCTGGGCGTGCACCGCCTGGACCTGGCGATGTGGCTGATGGGCAACCCCCGCCCGAAGACCGTCTCTGCCGGAGCGTACGGCGTGATCGGGCCCAGACTCGCCAAAGTCGAGAAGAAGACATTCGACGTCGAAGACCTCGGCTGCGCGCTGATCCGCTTCGACAACGGCGCAACGCTGATTCTCGAGGCCTCCTGGGCTGGCTTCAGCGAGAAGAAAGAAGACATGTCCACCCAGCTCTACGCCGAGCACGGAGGCATCCTGCAACGGAACCTCGGCCAGGGCTACGATTTCGAAGCCATGGTGTACGTCGAGAAGGACGGTTCGCTGTGGGAACAGAAGCTCCAGCAGCCCCTGGACCCCTGCCCCGACGCCTACAGCGAGTTTGTCTCGTGCATCGCCGAGGACCGCCAGCCCTCCGCGACCGGCCGGCATGGCCTGGACGTGCAACTGATCCTCGACGCCATCTACAAATCCGCCCGGACCGGCGAGGAAATCAAGATCAATGCCAAGTAACGCAGGGCGCGTACTTCCGTGTACCGGAAGTTCAGGGGACAAGGCCTTGCCGGTGGGCAGAGACACTCCGGAACCATCGGCCTGATCGTCTGGCTGGTCTCGGCGGGGATTCCCCTGTTTGCGTGTCTGGCTTGGCGCCCGTTTGGGTTGCTCGGGTGCAAACCGCTCAGCGCGGGGAGTGGGTCAGTTGCCTTGAAGGCTCTGGAGGTACGCTCGGAGTTCGGCCTCGGCCTGTTGGGGCCCGCAGGCCTGGCCCATCAGGCGGCGGAGGTTCAGGAACGAGCGCTGATCCATGTTGCGGAAATCGATACCGGTCCCCCCGTCTTCCTGGTGCGCGACGGTCCCGGTGGCCTCGACGGCCGTGACGCCCTCGCCTTCGTGGATGCGGAGCGAGACGGCCACCTCGGTGCCGATATCGAGTGTCTGGCCTCCCGCAACCCGGACGCCGTGGAGGCTGAGGTCTTGCACGTCGGCGTCAAAGAGGGTTCCCCCCGCCTGAATGGTCGCTGCACCGGACAGAGACGTCCGGAGGAATCGTCGCTTTTCCACGTTGGTTACCTCACAGAAGGAACTTGCCCATCGGGGCTGGGCGGACACCCGCCGGCCTGTCTTCCTATCGGCTCGGAGGGCGGGGACCTTTGGCCCGGCTCGGGGCGTACTGGTATCCGGGCTTGTTCCCACTGGCACATCGGTTGCATCTCTCCCGGTGGAAGGCGCGGCATGGACCGGACGTCGCGGACCCGGCCGGGCCAATCTGCAGGACGGATCCGATCCGTTGATCATTCACAGGTTATTACTTTGCATGATCTTATGTAACCATCAACCCCGAGAGAATGCGTCGGCGACCCAGCCTGTTCGGCTTCCAATTATGGTGGCGTGCACACGCCTGACGACATTTTTGTATTACCCATAGCAGTAAGGGACGGAAATGTACCATACTCCAGAGAACGGTGCTCACGCGGAGCATCACGAGAGGGAACTGGACGCGCTGCACTCGATCGGGCAGATCCTTGCCACCCGGGCAGGTCAGCGGGAGATGCTGTTGGAGATTCTCGACGTGCTCGACCAGGAGCTCGGGATGGTCCGCGGGACGATCATGCTGCTGTCGCCGGACGGCTCGGAGCTGGTGGTGGAGGCGACAACGTCGCTTCACACCAAGGGCGACGCGAGCGTTCGCTATGCCCGTGGCGAGGGGATCACCGGCGAGGTCGTGCACACGGGCAAGCCCGCGATCATCCCCCGGATTTCCGAGGAGCCCCGCTTCAAGGACCGCATCCATCGCAGGCGGAGCCACGAGCAGGACTATTCGTTCATCTGCGAGCCGATCATGCTCGGCAGGGAGGTCGTCGGCACGCTGTCGGTGGATATTCCCTACGACGAACAGGTTCCCCTCCACGAGGCCCAGCGGGTGCTGAGCATCGTCAGCAGCATGATCGCCAACGACGTCAAGGCCCGGCGGATGGCTGCGCTGGAGCGCCAGACGCTGGAGGCGGAGAACGTACGGCTTCAAAGCGCGCTGGAGGAGCGGTTCCAGCCCGAGAACATCGTGGGCAATTCCAAGCTCATGCGGGACGTGTACACCAAGATCTGCCAGGTCTCGCCAACCGATACCACGGTGATGATCCGGGGGGAATCGGGGACGGGCAAAGAACTGGTCGCTGCAGCGGTACACTATTCCAGCCCTCGCGGGAAGAACTCGTTCGTGAAGGTCAACTGCGCCGCCCTCAGCGAGGGGTTGCTGGAGAGCGAACTGTTCGGCCACGAGAAGGGTGCTTTCACGGGAGCGACGTTCTCCCGCACGGGAAGGATCGAGGAGGCAGATGGCGGGACGTTGTTTCTCGACGAAATCGGCGACTTCTCGCCGGCGATTCAGGTCAAGCTGCTCCGCGCGCTGCAGGAGCGCGAATTCGAGCGGGTTGGCAGCAGCAGGACGCGCCAGGTCAACGTGCGCGTAATCGCAGCGACCAACTGCGACCTCGAACAGGCTGTCCAGTCCGGCAGGTTCCGCCAGGACCTCTACTACCGCATCAATGTGTTTCCCATCTTCCTGCCCCCGCTCCGCGACCGCAAGGAGGACATCCTGCTGCTGGCGAATCACTTCTGCGGCAAGTATGGCCGGCGGATGGGCAAGGAGATCCGCCGGATTTCGACAACGGCGATCAACATGATGATGGCGTACCACTGGCCGGGCAACGTCCGCGAGTTGGAGAACTGCATCGAGCATGCGGTGCTGCTGAGTACCGACGGGGTGATCCATGCCCACAACCTGCCCCCCACGCTGCAGACGCCCGGCGTGACCGACGAGGTGCAGGTCGGCTCGCTGAAGTCACGAATCAACGTCCTGGAGCGGGACATGATCACCGATGCCTTGAAAAGGACAAGCGGCAACATGTCTGCTGCTGCCCGTCAGCTGGGCATCACGCCGCGGATGGTGCGGTACAAGATCAAAAAGCTGGACATCGATTACCAGAACATCTTCAGGCGCCGCTGACGAGACAGCCGGGCCCGTCTGCCGGCACTGCGGCTCCTGCCTTTCTGCAATCCCCTTTGCTCCATGCGCTTACCGCCCTGTCGGAGTGCGTCCGCCGGGGCAGACTACATTTGTTTCCACGGCCGGTCCGGGACTGACGAATTTGTCGAATCACGCGCAACATATTATCTGGGCAGGTCTTGCCATACACACATGAAGCATCCGCCCGGACAGCGACATGGGAAGCGACAATCGTTTCCCGATCGGCGGATTGGCTGGGATGCCCTGAGCCCACCGGGGCTACAGGGGGATCGGGGGAAATGCAAAAAACGTTCGCCAGTGCGGGAGAGACGAGCCCAGCATTGCAACTTATGAATTTGGACTACTTTAGAAGCATTGCTACGAGAAGCCGGAAGGCTTCGGGCCGGGCGGTGGAAAGGAAATCCCGGACTTGCTGAGGGGTTTGGCGCAGCGTTCGCGAGGTGTGGGGGTGAACGCCAGCGGGGCGTTATCCCCGCCGGGCCGAGAAAACACGAAAGAGGCAGACCCCAGCAGTGGAGACATGGGAGCAGTCAGGCCAAGCCCGCCGGCCGCGTCGGCCGGAGGGGAAACCAGCCGGCAGTACCCCCCCACAAGGAGCACAGAGATGCGTAAGGTTGCGATTTACGGAAAGGGCGGAATCGGCAAGTCCACGACGACCCAGAACACCGTCGCTGCCCTGGCGGAGATGGGCAAGAAGGTGATGGTGGTCGGGTGCGACCCGAAGGCGGACTCCACCCGTCTGCTGCTGGGGGGGCTCGCCCAACAGACAGTGCTCGACACGCTCCGTGAAGAAGGCGAGGACGTCGAGTTGATGGACATCCGCAGGCAGGGGTACGGCTCGGCGTTGTGCGTGGAGTCCGGCGGGCCCGAGCCCGGCGTGGGCTGTGCAGGGCGCGGGATCATCACGAGCATCAACCTGCTGGAGCAGCTCGGAGCCTACGGCGAGGACCAGGACCTCGACTACGCCTTCTACGACGTACTCGGCGACGTGGTCTGCGGCGGATTCGCCATGCCCATTCGCGAGGGCAAGGCCCAGGAGATCTACATCGTCTGCTCGGGGGAGATGATGGCCATGTACGCCGCCAACAACATCTGCAAGGGCATCATGAAATTTGCCGAGGCCGGCGGGGTCCGGCTGGGCGGGTTGATCTGCAACTCCCGCAAGGTGGACAACGAGAAGGAGATGATCGAGGAATTCGCCCGCAAGCTCGGGTCGCAGATGGTGCACTTCGTGCCGCGGGACAATGACGTGCAGCGGGCGGAGATCCAGCGCAAGACGGTCATCGAGTGGAACCCCGATGCCCCCCAGGCCCACGAGTACCGAACGCTCGCGAAGAATATCGACGACAACGACCTGTTCGTGGTGCCCAAGCCCTTGGAGATCGAAGAGCTCGAGAAGCTGCTCATCGACTTCGGCGTGCTGAACTGATCCCCTGCCCCGACACGAGAGCAACCAGCCAGAAAGGACCCACACCATGATCATGGTACGAGCGATTGTCAGGCCCGAGAAGGTCGACGAAGTGATGGCCGCCCTGATGTACGCGGGTTTCCCCGCGGTCACGAAGATGGACGTATACGGCCGGGGCAAGCAGCGAGGCATGAAGGTCGGCGAGGTCACCTACGACGAGCTGCCCAAGGAACTGCTGTTTACGGTCGTCCAGGAAGACGACAAGGACTTCGTCGTGGAGACCATCGTCAAGGCCGCCCGGACGGGCAGCAAGGGCGCCTTCGGCGACGGGAAGATTTTCGTCACGCCGGTGGAGGAAGCCTACACCGTCAGCTCCGGCGCCGCGGCGCTGTGAAACAAGGAGGCCACCGGCCATGAAGGAAATCACCGCGATCATCCGCATGAACATGATGAACAAGACCAAGCGTGCTCTCGCCGAGGCGGGGGTCTATTCGCTGACGGCCCGGAAGGTGATGGGCCGGGGCAAGGGTAAGGTCGATTACCTGCTGCTCAAGGGCGCCGAGGAAGGCTACGATGAGGCGATCCAGCAGCTCGGGCCCGGCCCGAAGCTCATCCCCAAGCGAATGCTGACGCTCGTCGTCCCCGACTCGATGGTCGAGAGCGCAGTGAAGGTCATCATCCAGACCAACCAGACGGGCAGTCCGGGCGACGGAAAGGTCTTCGTCGAGCCCTGCCACGACGCGGTTCGCGTGCGAACCGGCGAGGCGGGCGAAGCGGCACTGGACGAGGCCCTCGAAACCCAGGCCGCGGAGTAAAGGAGAGTATCCCATGGACCGGAATCTACCCGATCCCCACGAGGTGCGTGAGCATCTGATCGAAGTCTACCCCAGCAAGGTCGCCCGCAAGCGTGCCAAGCAGATTGTCGTCAACGACATCGACGACGAAGGCAACGTGCCCTCCATTAATGCCAACACCCGCACCACGCCGGGCATCATCACCCAGCGGGGCTGCTGCTACGCCGGGTGCAAGGGCGTGGTGCTCGGACCCACGCGGGACATCGTCAACCTCACCCACGGACCGGTGGGCTGCGGGTTCTACAGCTGGCTGACCCGCCGCAACCAGACGCGCCCGGAGTCCGACGACGACCACAACTTCATGACGTACTGCTTCACCACCGACATGCAGGACGAGCAGATCATCTTCGGCGGAGAGAAGAAGCTCCGCCAGGCGATCCAGGAGGCCTACGAGATCTTCAAGCCCAAGGCGATCTCCATCTTCGCTACCTGCCCCGTCGGGCTCATCGGCGACGATATCCACCAGGTCGCCAAGGAGATGAAGAAGGAGTTGGGGATCAACGTCTTCGGCTTCAGCTGCGAAGGCTACAAGGGCGTCAGCCAGTCGGCCGGGCACCACATCGCCAACAACCAGTTGTTCAAGCACGTCATCGGCAACCGCGACGAGCAGCCCGAGGGCACGTACCGGATCAACCTGCTGGGCGAGTACAACATCGGCGGCGATGCGTTCGTCATCGAGGAGCTGTTGGACCGGTGTGGCATTACGCTGGTTTCGACGTTCAGCGGCAACAGCACGATCGACGGTTTCGAGCAGGCCCACATGGCCGATCTGAACTGCGTGATGTGCCACCGCTCGATCAACTACGTCGCGGACATGATTGAGAAGAAGTTCGGCATCCCGTGGGTGAAGGTCAACTTCCTGGGCGCCGACGCGACGGCCAAATCGTTGCGGAAGATCGCCGCCTACTTCGAGGACGACGAGCTCACCGACCGGGTCGAGCAGGTCATCGCCGAGCAGATGCAGCCGGTCCTCGAAGCGCAGAAAAAGTACACCGAGCGCAACGAGGGCAAGCTGGCGATGCTCTTTGTCGGCGGGTCCCGCGCACACCACTACCAGGACCTCTTCGGCGAGATGGGCATGGAGACCATCGCAGCCGGCTACGAGTTCGCCCACCGCGACGACTACGAAGGCAGGAAGGTCCTGCCCGAGATCAAGGTCGACGCCGACAGCAGGAACATCGAGGAGCTGGAGGTCGAGCCCGATCCGGATCGCTACCAGCCCCGCAAGGACGACGATGCCATGCAGCGCCTCCGGGAGGCGGGATACACCTTCAAGGAATATGAAGGGATGATGCCCACCATGCCCGGCGGAACGCTGGCGATCGACGACATCAGCGAGCACGAGACCAAAAAGCTCCTGGAGATCTACAAGCCGGCGATTTTCTGTGCGGGCATCAAGGAGAAGTACGGCATCCAGAAGACCGGAACGCCCTGCCTGCAGCTGCACAGCTACGACTACGGCGGGCCGTTCGCCGCCTTCCGCGGCGCGATGAACTTTTACGAAACCGTCGACCGGATGGTGAACTCCCGCCTGTGGGCGCAGGTGCAGGCGCCCTGGAACTGCGTCAAGCAACCGGAACTGACAGCTGAACTGGTCGGCTGACCCCCGACCGATCCCACAGAAACCACTTCGGCGGGAGCGAACCCGCCGGTCTGGAGAACCACCATGCTTTTGCGACATACGACCAAGGACATCGCCGAGCGAAAGGCGTTGACGGTCAACCCCGCCAAGACCTGCCAGCCCGTCGGCGCGATGTACGCCGCGTTGGGCATTCACGGCTGCCTGCCCCACAGCCACGGCTCCCAGGGATGCTGCGCCTACCACCGCAGCACGCTGACGAGGCACTACAAGGAACCGGTCATGGCTGCGACGAGCTCGTTCACCGAGGGCTCGAGCGTGTTCGGCGGGCAGGCGAACCTGCTGCAGGCGATCACCAACATCTTCACCACCTACGATCCCGAGGTCATCGCCGTCCACACCACCTGCCTGTCCGAGACGATCGGAGACGACATCCCGCAGATCGCCCACAAGGCCGCCGAGAAGGGCACCATCCCGGAGGGCAAGTACGTTATCCACTGCTCGACGCCCAGCTACGTGGGGTCGCACGTGACGGGATTCTCCAACATGACCAAGGGCATGGTCGACTACTTCGCCTCGCCCTCGGATACCCGCCTTCGCACGATCAACATCATCCCCGGCTGGGTCGAGCCGGCCGACATGGCCGAGATCAAGCGACTCTGCGCTTCGATGAAGGTCGAGACGATCATGTTCCCGGACACCTCGGGCGTGCTCAACGCCCCGCAGCTGGGCAAGCACGAGTTCTATCCGCGCGGCGGGGTAACCGTCGAGCGGCTCAAGAAGATCGGCTCGTCGCAGGGAACCATCGCGATGGGACATACCGCGTCGCTGGCAGCGGCCCGCGCTCTCGACGCCAAGTGCAAGGTGCCCTGCGAGATCCTGCCCCTGCCAATCGGAATCCGCGCGACCGACCGGCTGGTCAACGCGCTGCGCAAGATGGCCGGCGTGGAAGTGCCCCAGGAGATCACCGATCAGCGAGGCCGGCTGCTGGACATGATGATCGACACCCAGCAGTACTATCACGACAAGCGCGTGGCGCTATGGGGCGACCCCGACCAGCTCGTTCCGCTGACGGAGTTTCTCGTCGACCTCGGGGCCAGGCCGGTCTACATCGTCACCGGAACGCCGGGCAAGAAGTTCCTGACGCGCATCGAAGAGGCGCTGGACGGCAAGGTGCCCGAGGCAAAGGTCGCCCAGGGCGCCCAGGCGGACATGTTCCTGATGCACCAGTGGATCAAGAACGAGCCCGTCGACCTGCTGATCGGCAACACGTACGGCAAGTACATCGCCCGGGACGAGGACATCCCGCTGGTCCGCCACGGGTTCCCCATCCTCGACCGCGTCGGGCACCAGTACTTCCCCACCGTCGGGTACGCCGGCGGCTTGAGGCTCTGCGAGATGATCCTCTCGGCGCTGCTGGACCGCAAAGACCGCGACGCCCCCGAGGAGGCCTTCGAGCTGGTCCTGTAATACTCCCTGCTTCCGTTGCCCCCCGCCCGGGCTCCCCGGCCTTGCCGGACGGGTCCGGGCGGGCCACGGAGGAACCCCCATGGACGCCGCCCGTATCGATATCCTGGAAGAACGCAGGAAGCAGGTGCACCGCACCGGCGCCGAGCCGTTCGACATGGCCTGCGACAAGGCCAGCCTCGCCGGTTCCGTCAGCCAGCGGGCCTGCGTGTTCTGCGGCTCGCGCGTGGTTCTCTACCCCGTCGCCGACGCCCTGCATCTGGTGCACGGGCCGATCGGATGCGCCGCCTACACCTGGGACATCCGCGGGGCGCTTTCCTCGGGGCCGGAACTGCACCGCATGAGCTTCTCCACCGACCTCCGCGAGCAGGACGTGATCTACGGCGGCGAGAAGAAACTCTACCACGCCCTGGTCGAGTTGATCGACCGATACCAGCCCAAGGCAGCGTTCGTCTATGGGACGTGCATCGTGGGCATCATCGGAGACGACGTCGACGCCGTCTGCCGGCGCGTCAGCCGGGAGAAAGACATCCCCGTCCTGCCCGTGCACTCCGAAGGATTCAAGGGCACCAAGAAGTCCGGCTACAAGGCTGCCTGCGATGCGCTGATGCAACTGGTCGGCACGGGCGATACGTCGGGCATCTCCCACAGAAGCATCAACATCCTGGGTGATTTCAACCTGGCCGGGGAAACGTGGATGCTCCGCGACTACTACCAACGCATGGGCATCGAGGTTGTCGCCACCGTCACCGGCGACGGACGCGTCGATGACATCCGCCGCGCCCACGGAGCCTCACTCAACGTCGTACAGTGCTCCGGATCGATGATCTTCCTGGCTGAGATGATGCAGCAGGAGTACGGCATCCCCAATATCCACGTGTCCTATTTCGGCCTGGAGGACATGAGCAAGGCGCTCTACGAAGTCGCCGATCGCGTCGGCGACGATCGGACCCTGAGCAAAACCCGCAACCTGGTCGCCAGGGAAATCCAGGCCGTCCTGCCCGAACTCCGCCGCTACCGCAAAGCACTTGCCGGCAGGAAGGCAGCCGTCTACACCGGCGGGGCATTCAAAGCCTTCTCGCTCGTCCGCTCGCTCCGCACGCTCGGAATGAAAACTGTCATGGCCGGCTCGCAGACCGGCAGCCGCGATGACTACGCAACCCTCCGCGAACTCTGCGACGAGGGAACGGTTCTGCTGGACGACACCAACCCCATTGAGATCGCCAAGTTCGTGCAGGAACTGGGCGTGGACCTGTTTATCGGCGGAGTCAAGGAACGACCGATCGCCTACAAGCTGGGCATCGGTTTCTGCGACCACAACCACGAGCGCAAGATCGCCCTGGCCGGCTACGAGGGCATGCTGAACTTCGCCCGCGAGGTGTATTCGTCGGTCATGAGCCCGGTCTGGAAACTCGTGCCCGGGAGGAACCAGACATGACCCCCGCAACCGGTAATGCTTCGCGTCCCAACTTCACCGCCACACGCAACGCCTGCAAGCTCTGCACACCGCTGGGCGCATGCCTGGCGTTCCGCGGCGTCGAAGGTTGCGTGCCGCTGCTGCATGGCTCGCAGGGCTGCGCCACATACATCCGGCGGTACATGATCAGCCACTTCAAGGAACCGGTCGACATCGCCTCATCGAGCTTCGGCGAGTCGGCAGCGATCTTCGGCGGGGGAGAGAACCTCACCGCCGGGCTGAAGAACGTCATCCGGCAGTACAAGCCACAACTCGTCGGGGTGGCCAGCACATGCCTCGCCGAAACGATCGGCGACGACATGAACCTGCTGATGCACGAATTCCGCGCCCAAACGCGCGACCTGGACCTGCCCGAGGTGGTCTGCGTGTCAACGGCAAGCTACCGCGGCACCCACGCCGAGGGCTTCCACGACACCGTGCGGGCGCTGGTGGAGAGTCTCGCCGAGCCCGGAGAGCCCGAGAAGACGGTGAACCTGCTTCCCGGAATGCTCTCCCCGGCCGACCTGCGCCATCTCAAAGAAACGTTCGCCGACTTCGGGCTGACCCCCATCGTGCTGCCGGACTACTCCGACACCCTCGACGGGCCGATCTGGAACGGCTACCACCAGATTCCCGCGGGAGGCACGCCCGTGGGCGCCATCCGAGCCGCGGGCCGGTCGCGAGCGTCGATCCAGATGAACGAAACCCTGCCGCCGGAGCGCACGGCCGGGGGGCACCTGGCCGATGCGTTCAAGGTGCCCTGCCGCCACATCGGGCTGCCCATTGGCGTCCGCCGGACCGACGAGCTGATGGACATCCTCGCTGAACTCGCCGGCCGGGAGATTCCGACCAAGTACTCCGCCCGACGTGGCCGACTGGTCGACGCCTGCGTCGACGGGCACAAGTACGTCTTCGAGAAGCGTGCGATCGTCTACGGCGAGGAAGATCTCGTGGTGGCTGTCTGCGGGTTCCTTGCCGAGATCGGCGTGCTCCCCGTGCTGTGCGTGTCGGGGGGCAACACGGGTCGGCTTGGCGAGAACATCCGCCACGCCGCTCCCGACCTGCCCGCACAGCCGGTCGTGCTCAGCGACAGCGACTTCGTGGACATGGAGGAAGCAGCGATGGACCTCGCAGCCGACGTGCTGATCGGTTCGAGCAAGGGATTCAAGCTCGCCCGCAAGCTCGACAAGCCGCTGGTGCGCGTGGGGTTCCCCATCCACGACCGTTTCGGGGGCTCGCGGATTCTCCACGTGGGCTACCAGGGAACCCAGAACCTTCTCGACCGGGTAGTCAACGCGATCATCGAGGACCGCCAGGCTGGCTCGGACGTGGGCTACACCTATATGTAACCGGGACCCGGAAGCCCCCCGGACGCAGAAAGGACGTGCAACGATGGAACTCGACATCACCAGGCATCCGTGCTTCTTCGAGGGCGCCAAGGGCCGCTTCGGCCGGGTGCACCTGCCCGTGGCGCCGGCGTGCAACATCCAGTGCAACTTCTGCAACCGCAAGTACGACTGCCTCAATGAAAGCCGCCCCGGCGTGACCAGCAAAGTGCTCTCTCCGGGACAGGCGCTGTACTACCTCCGGCGAGTCATGCAGAAAGACCCGCGGATCAGCGTGGCGGGCATCGCCGGGCCCGGAGATCCGTTCGCCACGCCGAAGCAGACACTCGAAACCTGCAGGCTCGTGCGGAAGCACTTCCCCGAGATGCTCCTCTGTGTCGCCAGCAACGGGCTGAACGTCGAAAGCTCCATCGACGCACTGGCCGAGATCGGAATCAGCCACCTGACGCTGACCATCAACGGCGTGGATCCCGACATCACCCGGGCGATCTATTCCTGGGTGCGGTGGAACAAGCGCGTGTACCGGGGACGCGACGCAGCCGCCCTGCTGCTGGACAACCAGCGGGCCGCCCTGTCGGCTGCCAAGGCACGCGGAATTGTCGTCAAGGTCAACACGATCATCATCCCCGGATACAATGAAGGCCACGTCGTCGAGGTCGCCCGGGAGGTCTCGAAGCTCGGAGCCGACATGCTCAACTGCATGCCGATCTGCCCCGTGGAGGGAACGCCGTTCGAGGATGTCGTTTCGCCATCATGCGCCCGGCTGGAACGCCTCCGCGCCGAAGCCGGCGTCCACATCCGCCAGATGATGCACTGCACACGCTGCCGGGCCGACGCGGTCGGGCTGTTGGGGGAAGACGACACCGAGACCATCGAGACAGTCCTCGCCGACGCAGCCGCCCAGCCCATCCGCCCGCAGGAGCACCGGCCTTACGTCGCCGTCGCCAGCCAGGAGGGCGTGCTGGTCAACCGTCATCTCGGCGAGGCAGATAGGCTGCTGATCTTCGAACGCTCGGGCGAAGGCTTTGAGTTTGTCGAAGCCCGTCCTGCCCCTCCAGCCGGGGGAGGCGACCAGCGATGGCGGGACCTGGCGGAAACCCTCTCGGACTGCCGGGCCGTCCTCGCAGCCGGCGCGGGCGACCGCCCGACAACCGTCCTCGCCGCCGAAGGGCTGAAGGTCCTCCTGGCCGAGGGACTCGTCGAGGAACTGCTGGCCGGCGTGTACGAAGGAAGACCTGTCCGTTCACCCGTGCGACGACAGGGCTGTCAGTCCGGAGCGGGATGCTCCGGAGACGGGAGCGGCTGCGGATAGTTTGCCCCTCCTGCCAACCATCAACCACCGAAAGGAACCACCATGGAGAAACCCGACTTCCATCTGCTTATCTGCAACAGCTACCGCATCAGCGGCGAACCCCAGGGCGTGTGCAATAAGAAGGACGCCACCGACCTGCTCCAGTACGCCGAGAACGAGATCATCGACCGGGGCCTCAATGCGATGGTCTCCTCGACCGGCTGCCTGAAGCTCTGCGAGAAAGGCCCGGTCATGGTCATCTATCCCCAGGGTCAGTGGTACGGTGAACTCACCGAGGAGAAACTTGACGAGATCCTCGACGCCCTCGAAGACGGAACCGTGGCAGAGGATTACCTCATCGCCTGACGCCCAACGCATGCGCACCGCACGATCCATCGTGATTGCCGCCCTGCTGGCCGCCTGCATGCAGGCCGCGGGCTGCAGCGACGCCGACGCCACCAGTCGCGGCAGCTCGGTAACCGTCTACGCAGCCGCGGGGACCACGCTGGCGATGCAGGAAATCGCCGCCCGATTCGGGCGAACGACAGGCTGCGCGGTGAGGCTCACGTTTGCTGCGTCATCGAAGCTGGCCAGGCAGATTCAGGCTGGGGCGCCCGCGGACCTGTACGTTTCCGCCGACCCGCGATGGATCGACCATCTCCAAGGCCAGGACCTCATCGATCCCGCCAGCCGGCTGGTGCTGCTGGGCAACCGCCTCGCCCTGGTGACCCCGCGAGGCAGCGGTCGCTGCGCGGACCTCTCGCCGGAATTCGACCTGCCCGGTACAATCCCGGGCCGGCTTGCCGTCGGCGAAGTGCGCAACGTTCCCGTCGGACGATACGCCCGGGAAGCCCTGGTCTCCATGGGCTGGTGGACCGCGATGAAAGACCGCCTCGCCGAAGCCCCCAGCACCCGCGCGGCCCTTCGCTTTGTGGAGACCGGCGAAACCGCCGCCGGGCTGGTCTACCGGTCCGATGCCGTCTGTTCCGACAAGGTCGACATCGTCGGGCTGATTCCCAGCGGGGCGCATCGGCCGATCCGCTTCGAGCTTGTCTCCACCAGCGACGCTTCGGTGGCTACGGGGGAGTTCATTCGCTTTCTCCGCTCGGACGAAGCGTCAGCCGTGTTCCGCCAGCACGGATTTGACCCCCTGGCTGGAGTCGGGGCGGTGCCGGTGCCGGCATCGCTCGCCGAGACCGGACCCGGCTGGCTGCCCCCTGCCCAGCGCGACGCGGTGTTTCTTTCCTTGAAAGTCGCCCTGATGTCGCTGGCCGTGATGTGCGTTCCCGGCGTGGCGGCAGGTTGGCTGCTCGCCCGCAAGCGGTTCCCGGGCAAGACGCTTCTGGACGCCCTCATCCACGCACCCCTGGTCATGCCCCCGGTGGTCACCGGCTACCTCGCCCTGCTGGTGCTCGGACGGCGGGGGCCTGTGGGTGGCTGGCTGTGCGAGTCACTGGGAATCTCACTGGCGTTCACATGGAAAGCAGCCGTCGTCGTCTCGGCGGTTGTGAGCTTCCCGCTGCTGGTGCGCTCGGTGCGGATTGCCATCGAACTGGTCGACCGCAAGCTCGAGCAGTCGGCCGCCACGCTCGGAGCCGGGCCCGTCCGCGTGCTGGCGACCGTGACACTGCCGCTTGCCCTGCCGGGCATCGTCAGCGGGCTGGTGCTGGCCTTCGCGCGAAGTCTCGGGGAATTCGGAGCCACGGCCACCTTCGCGGGCAACATCGCCGGCCAAACCCGTACCCTGCCCCTGGCGATCTACAATCTCTCGCAGACGCCCGGCGGCGACGAAGGTGCACTGCAGCTGGCCGGGGTGTCGGTGCTCGTGTCGATCGGTGCGATCGCGGGCTCTCACGTAATCACCCGGCGCATGCGGTCCCGTATCGAAGGCCAGGTCCAGCCATGCTGAGTATCGATGTCACCCTCGATCGGAGAGACTTCTCCCTGCGGGTCCGCCAGGAACTCGGAGCCTGCGTCACGGGGGTGGTCGGACCGTCGGGGGCGGGAAAGAGCACGCTGCTGGGCCTGGTCGCTGGACTTGAGCGGGCGGGCCGGGGACGAATCGAACTGGAAGGCCAGGTACTGCAGGATACCACCCGGCGGGTATTCGTGGCCCCGCACCGCCGGCGGATTGGCATGGTATTCCAGGACGCCCGCCTGCTGCCCAACCTGACCGTCGAGGGGAACCTGCGATACGGGTACCGGCTGACTCCCCGCCGCCTCCGCCGGTTCGACCTGTCGACCATCGCTGAGATGCTGGGAATCGGCCACCTGCTCAAGCGAGGCGTCGCCGACCTTTCGGGCGGAGAGAAACAACGCGTCGCGCTCGGGCGGGCGATTCTCACCTCTCCCAGGCTGCTGCTTCTCGACGAGCCCTTCGCCGCACTCGACACCCCGCTCAAGCAGCAGATCGTCCCTTGCCTCGCACGGGTCCTGCGGGTTACGGGCATCCCCGCCCTGCTGGTCAGCCACTCACTGGAGGAAGTGCTCAGCTTCACCGATCGCCTGTTGCTGCTCAAGGCCGGTGCAGTCGCCGGCCACGGAGCCTACCGCGAGCTGGTTCTCCGGCGGGAATCAGCCCGCCTGCTGTGCGCCGGCGGACTGACCAACGTCCTGCACCTGCCCGTCGACCGTCACTGCCCCGGTAGCGGACTGACGTACCTGAACTGGCCGTCCGGGCCGGACCCGCACCGACGGCGCACCTGGCTTCGTGCCCCCTACACCCCGGGCCTTCGCCCGGGCGATACGGTTCGCGTCGCCCTGGCCGGACACGACATCGCGCTGTCGATGGCCCCGGTGGAGACGATCTCCATGCAGAACCGCCTGCCCGGCGTGGTGCGGGAGGTGATCTCCGTAGCCGGCAGGACCGTCGTGATCGTCGATGCGGGGAGGGAACTGATGGTCGAGGTCACGTCGCGGGCCCGACAGGAATTCGACCTCCGCCCGGGTATGAGAATCTGGTGCCTCTTCAAGACCCAGGCCTTGCAGCGGATCGGGGGAGAGTGGATAACCGACGGCGAACCACCGCCCCACACCCGCCACGCCGGGTCCGGCGGGATCCGCCGACCGCCCTGCGTACGTCCGTGGGGAGCCTGACCGAACTCCACAAGAGGCATCCATGAACATTGCCGCCCTGATGCACGTGCCGTTCGAAACCCCCGCAGCGATCGGCGAGTGGGCCACCGCCCGCCATCACGAGTTGACCGAATTCCACCTGTACGACCGCCAGTCGCCTCCTGCAATCGACGACTTCGACTGGCTGGTGACCCTCGGCGGGCCGATCAGCGTCCACGACGTGGACACCGTGGCCTTCCTGGCCGGGGAGAAGCAGTTTCTCCGAAGAGCGATCGATGCCGGCAAGGTGTGCGTGGGCACCTGCCTTGGCGCCCAACTCCTGGCCGAAGCGCTCGGAGCGACCGTGGCGTCCAACCGGCAGACCGAGATCGGCTGGTACGAAGTTCGCCTGACCGAGGAAGGAAAGAGCAGCGATCTGCTCGCCGGCGTGCCAGCTGCATTCCCCGCACCCCACTGGCATGGCGAGACATTCGGGATCCCCCCGCGCGCACTCCGCCTGGCCGAAAGCGACGCGACCGACAACCAGGCATTCTACAGGCCACCGAACGTGCTGGGCCTGCAGTTCCATCCGGAGTACACCTCGCGAAGCCTGGAGCTGATGGTCGAACACTGCTCGCATGAACTGGTCGACGGGCCTTACGTACAGTCCGCAGGTGAGATCCTCACTGCGCCGGAGCGAACAAGGACGACCCACGCCGTGCTCTTCTCGATGCTCGACCAGCTGGCAGCGATCAACGGCTGTTCGGATCGGTAGCCGGCTGCTGCGACCCCAATGCCTCGCGGACAGCGCGGGCGACATTGCGAAGGTTGGCGACGTAGTCCTTCGCGAGCGGATCAACCCGCACCACAGCCACGTTCAACTGCCGGCGGATGGATTCGACGGTCGACTGGCCGAGCTGAGGCTGGACGAACAGCACCCGCGTTCCCTCTGCCCGGGCCTGCTGGATCAGCTCGGCAAGGTGCCTGCTTCCCTGGTCGCTCAGGCCTTGCGACTCGACGGCCACCTGCCGCAGGCCGTACTCCCGGGCGAAGTAACCGAACGCCGGATGGTAGACCAGCAACGTGCGTCCACGCAGGGGCTGGAGCGCCTCGCGGACGTCGGCGTGAAGGCGGTCGAGCTCAGCCTGGAAGGCAGCGAGGTTCTCGCGGTAGGCTTCTGCGCGGGCGGGGTCGAGTTCGATGAGCGTCTCGGCGATGGCGGCAACATGCCGTTTGGCGAGCACCGGCGACATCCAGGTGTGCGGATCCATCTCGCCATGGTGATGAGCATCCTCATGGTCGCCATGCCGGCTGTCTTCGTGGTCGTGGTGGTCGTGGCTCCCGGTTGAGGGGTCATGATGCTCGCCATGCCCGGATGGTCGGAGACGACGGATACCTCGCGAGGTGTCGACGATCTTCGGCCCGTCGTCGGGCAGTTTGGCGACGAGGACTTCTTCGAAGGGCATTCCTGCCGTAAAGAATACGTCGGCAGTCTCCAGGCCGGCGCGCTGGCGGGGCGAGAGCGTAAAGGTGTGCGGATTCTCGCCTGGACCGACCAGCACGCGGACATCAACGTGCTCCCCGCCGATGCGTTCGACGAAACCCGCCTGGGGCAGGAGACTGGCGTAGATGCGGAGCTTGCCCTTCTGCCAGTCCGGACCGCCTCTATCAGAATCGCAGCCGACAAGGGCAGCCAAGACAAGCGACAGCAGAAATCGCATCAGGGTTGGAATGGTCTTGCTCACGGGTGTTTCTCCAGATCGCAGGTCAGGTGTCGCTGATGGCAGTCGGGGCATTCGACGACGGCATGTCTGCGGGCGAAGGCTTCCCAATGCTCCCGCTGGGAAGGGGTGAGGACGCCGGCTCCCATGCAGACGGGGCAGACGCTGCTGATGGCGGCGAGCACGGCCTGGCGGATGAACCGCGACCGGTTCGGCACGGATTGCAGGGCTTCGGCTAGTTCGGAATCGACCTTGAACGTGATGACTTCCTGTTTGGGGCTGGGCATGGCGATCTCCTTCTGTAATACATTGTAATACGTAACATACTCTCTATCAACCGGACCGGCCATCCTGTCCAGGTTGCGGGACGGATTTCGGGCGCTGTCAACAGCCCGATTGTCGGTACAATAGGCTTGCAGCCTTTTCCGGAGACAAACCATGACGCCCGCAGGCAGAAACCGGGATCTCTCCCTGCCGCTGACCGCCTTGGTGATGGTCTTCCTTCTCCTGCTGATGGCCGGGGTGGCGTCGTCGATCCTGGGCACATACGGAGAGCAGATCGCCGACGCGATGGGCATCCGGAAAGAGTCCGCGTACCGCCCGCGAAGTCATCGAAGCAGCGGGTGGGAGCAGACCCGCGAGATTCACAAGCGTCTTCGGGAGACGACCGACCCCAACGAAAAGGCTGAGCTCTGCACCGAGCTGCTGGAGATCAGGCCGATGTCTCCGGGGGTGCTGATCCTTCGAGGTCGGCTGTATGGGCAGATGTGCCGCCTGCCGGAATCGCTGGCGGATCTCTCCGAGGCGATCCGTATCGCGCCCTACAACAGCGAGGCCTTCTACCTTCGGGGAATGCTCCACCGGCAGTTGCGGCGGTTCGAGCAGGCCGATGCGGATTTCTGCCGGGCCATCGAGCTTTCGCCACTCGATGCCCGCTGTCGAGCGCTCCGCGCCCGAACCCGCGCGGAGTTGGGCCTGTGTGACCAAGCGCTTGCCGATGCGAACATGGCCGTCCTGCTGGATCCCACCGACGCCGACACCTGGCTGGTGCGGGCGACGGTTCGGAGCCTCTGCGGCATGCACAAGGAAGCGGAGAGCGATTTCCGACGGGCCCTGCAATTAGCCCCGGAAGACGCCCGGGTATTTGCGGACCGTGCGATGTGTTATCTCCGGGTGGGACAAAGCGCTTCTGCGGAGAAAGACTTCCGACGCGCTGCGAGGTTCGTTCGCGATGACCAGCCAGAGGTGATCGAACGGTTGGCGGGGTACTACCTGCGAAACCGTAAGGGCAGGGTCGCTGCCCGTCTGCTGAACCGGGCCGTCGGGCGGCCCGGCGCGTCGCTGGAGGCATGGTGCATGCGGGCGCGGGCGCGGATGGCCCTGCAAAGACCCGCCGACGCAATGCAGGACGTGGAAGCGTGCCTGAAGCTCTCGCCGTCGTACCCGCCTGCCTGGCGGATCAAGGCGGAACTGCATCTGGCGATGGACCAACCCGAGCTTGCCCGGACCGCTGCGCTGGTGCTCAGAGACCTCGGTGGAGACCTCACGCCCCGGCTGAAGGAACTCGCTGAGAGGCCTCCCGGCTGACCGCGGCACGTTTCATGCTTGCCTGAAGTGGGAAATATGGCATAATGTGTTTCCCGCCGGAGGGGTTGGATATCGCCTGGTCACTCCCGCCTGCCTGCAGTGCAGGATATCTATGGAGGTTTCACCATGTTGCGCAGAGCCTGTTCTCTCTCCGTGTTGTCCGCCTTTTTACTGTTGGTGATCGTTACTCACATCGTGCCCTGCCAGGCTGGCAGCCCGGTCGGCTGGCGAACCGACGGCTCGGGCAAGTATCCCGACGCCACCCCGCCCCGCCAGTGGTCGCCGGAGACCAACGTCGTCTGGAAACAGGAAGTCCCGAGCTGGTCCAACTCAACCCCTGCCGTTCTCGATGACCGCCTGTTTGTCGGCAGTGAGCCGACGACACTGCTCTGCCTTTCGACGTCCGACGGGAAGATCCTCTGGCAGGCGACCCATGATTACGGCGACCTCTACGAAGGTACCAAGGCCAGGGAAGTCGCCGAGAAGATCGCCAAGGCGAAGGAACTGGGCGACAAATGGGAGGCGGCTCGCCGGCAGGTCAAGAAGCTTGAGAAGGATGTTCGCCGACTCAAGAGCGACCCGAATTCCTCCAAGCAGGAGATCCAGCAGGCGGAGAAGTCCCTCGTTACCGCCAAAATGGACGAAGACGCCATCCGCGACCTTGTGAAACCCTATCGCCAGTGGGAAATGCCCCGCACCCACGGGGGCAACGGCTACTCCACGCCGACTCCGGTGACCGATGGCAAGTCCGTGTGGGCACTGTTCGGAAATGGCGTGGCCTCCTGCCACGGCATTGACGGCCAGCGCAGGTGGATCCGCCTGGTGGACCAACCAACCCGTGGTTGGGGCCACAGCGCATCGCCCCTTCTGGCGGCAGGCAAGCTGCTGGTGCACATCAAGGACCTCGTCGCGCTGGACCCTGCCAGCGGCAAGGAGCTTTGGCGTGCGAAGGTGCGTCCGTCATGGGGTACACCGGTGCATGCGAAGATCGACGGGGTGGACGTGGCGATCACGCCTTCAGGCGACGTCGTACGACTGGCCGACGGGGAGATCCTCGCCTCGCGCATCTCCAAGCTGGACTATGCAGCTCCGATTGTCGAGGGCGACATGGCATACTTCCTGCAGAACAAGGGCAAGGCGCTGAAGCTTTCGATCTCTGACGATGGCGAGTTTTCCACCGAGGAGCTCTGGCAGACCGAGCCCAAGCGAGATCGCTACTACGCTTCGGGCGTGCTGCACGAGGGCATGCTGTACTGCATCACGCAGAAGGGCCTGTTCAGCGCGATCGATGCGAGCAACGGCAAAATCGTCTACGAGAAACAGCCGGACCTCGGCAGGGGCAAAATCTATCCGAGCATTGTCTTGGCCGGTGAGTTGCTGCTCGTCTCCAGCGAGGGCGGCACGATGGTGCTGATCCAGCCCGGACGAGAGTACAAAGCCGTCGGGAAGAACCAACTGGAATCCACCCGCAGCACGCCGGTGTTCCACGACGGCAGGATGTACGTCCGAGGCAAGAAGCACGTGTACTGCATCGCCAAAACGGAAACTGCCTCGGCCGACGGCGAGTGACACTCACCACTCGCCACAGTATCGCTGGCAGTGTACGGGCGAAGACGTGCGCCGAGCTGCTGCAAGGCGCATGGATGCTCCATCGCAGCCCAGAGAACTGAAGTGATTGGGCCTCCGCCAAGTAGCGGTGCACGGAGCCAGTCGCTTTCGGAACCGGCTGGCGGGTTTGGCCGATCTTGACACTTCGGGGTGGGGCAGGAGAGTCGCCATGACCGCAGGAACCCGCTTCCGTGTACGCGGCTTTACGCTGATCGAACTGCTGGTCGTGATCGCCATCATCGCGCTGCTGGTGAGCATCCTCCTGCCGTCGCTCGCCAAGGCCCGTGCGATGGCCAAGACGGTCCGATGCACGACCAACCTTCACGCAATCGCCCGTGCCACGCACCTGTACGCAGCCGAGTACAAGGGCATGGTCCCACGCGAGTCGTTCAGCGACCGGTACCCGATCTTCTACGTCGCGCTGTCGCCCTATCTGGGCGGTCCGACCGTGCCGATTGACAAGGTTTACTGGAGTCTGGGCAAGGTCACCAAGGAGCAGTCCATCGATACCGTGTACAACGATCTGATGTACAACCTGGAAGCCTTCCGCTGCCCCTCGACGGACACGGATCTCTACCGGCTGGGCTACGCGATCAACAACTTCAACTTTGAGGCCTATCGCCGCCGGGGCGTGTCGTGGTCCAACGACGCAGCCTCCAGCATCGACGACGTGCTTCGCCCGTCGGAGGTGCTCTACATCGGTGAGGCAAACCACGACTATCTCGAGCCCAGGCACTTCAACCGGTACGACATGTATCGTTTCTCGCAGACGCCGTTCAACCACCGCGGCGAGGAAATGAACCAGCCTCGCATGATCCGGGCAAAGGACAAGCGCCACTTCGGCCGGACGACGATCGTGTGTTTCGACGGTCACGCCGAACCGCGCGAGCTGATCGCCTCGGAGTTTCCGCCGACGCTCTACAACCCCTGGTGGGGCAGTTACCAGCGCGATTGACGTCGGCGGGGTCAGCCTCGTCCGAGTGCGGCCAGGGGCATCTCGTGCGACTCCGCCACGGGCGGCGAGGTGATCTCGCCCTCCACGATGCTCACCCCGGCGGCGAAGCCTTCGTCCTCTTCCGCTGCGCGCTGCCAACCCTTCTCAGCCAGCCGCAACGCGTATGGCAACGTGGCGTTGGTCAGGGCGAGGGTAGACGTGCGGGGTACGGCTCCGGGCATGTTGGCTACGCAGTAGTGGATTACACCGTCGACCTCGAAAGTCGGCTTCTGGTGCGTGGTAGGCCGGGAGGTCTCCACGCAGCCACCCTGGTCGACGCCCACGTCCACGATCACCGACCCGCGTGGCATCCGGCGGAGATCCTCGCGCGACACCAGCATCGGCGTCCTCCCTCCGGGCAGCAGCACCGCCCCGATGACCAGATCGGCCAGGGGCAGAAGGTTCCGGATGCTCCACTTGCTGGACATCTCGGTACGCACGTTGGCGGGCATGATGTCCGACAGGTAGCGAAGGCGATCGAGGTCCACGTCGAGGATCACGACGTGTGAGCCCATCCCGGCAGCCATCTTCGCAGCCTGGGTGCCCACCACCCCCCCACCGAGAATCAGCACCGTTCCGGCGTTGACCCCGGGCACGCCGCCCAGCAGCACACCGCGACCCCCGGCGGAACGCTCCAGGCAGCGGGCGCCGACCTGAACGGCCATTCTTCCGGCAACCTCGCTCATCGGTGTCAGCAGCGGCAGGCGCCCCTCGGAGTCGAAGATCGTCTCGTAAGCGATCGCCGTTGCGCCGGTGGCAGCTACGCCCTCGGTAAGCTCCCGGCTGGCGGCGAAATGGAAGTACGTGAACATCACCTGCCCCCGTTTCATCCGCTGCCACTCGACCGGCTGGGGCTCCTTGACCTTCATCACCATTTCTGCGTCGAAGGCATCCTCGGCCGAGGGCACGATCGTCCCGCCGTGGGCGCGGTAATCGTCATCGACGAAACCGCTGCCTTCCCCCGCGCCGGCCTGGATCCGCACGTCATGCCCGCGTTCGGAAAGCACCTCGCATCCGGCGGGGGTCAGCGCAACGCGGTACTCGTCTTCCTTGATCTCCCTTGGCACACCAATGATCATTCGTTTGTCTCCGTACTGGCTTTCCGGTTGGCGCCCGCGACAGGCTGACCGGCTGGTTGATCTACTTCAGCCAGGGCGTCTGTTTGCTCTGGGCGGTGTACTCGTGCAACTCGACGCGGTTGCCGTCCGGGTCGGTAATCCAGGCTTGGTAGCTGTTGTCCGAGCCCATCTTGTAACCCGTTACTTCGACTCCCTTGTCCGCAAGTTGTTCCATGGTCGACTTGAGATTGTCCACCTCCAGGCAGACGTGCCGATAGGACTGACCCTCCGCCGGCTGGGACAACTCGCCGCGGAACAGTTCGATGAAGTTCCTGCCCCCCACGTGCAGGTAGATTCCGAACCGCTCGCCCTGGTCGTTGATGAAGTCGAAGGCCTCGGTGAACCCCAGCCTGCTGTAGAAATCGATCGAGGCGTCGAGGTCGCTTACGGTGAAGCATACGTGGGCAATACCGGTGATCATGACGGGTGCTCCTGCTCTAAGGGATGCGGATTCACTCCCCTGCCCGGGTTGCCGGCAGGCTCAGCGGCACGGGCCTGCAGCGGCGATTCCTGTTCATCCGGTCTCGCAGGGGCGATGTCAATCGGAAACCGGGAGAATCCTATGGCCGGGTGCCGCTTGCTCCCATGAGATCGCGTGGAACAATTTCCCGTTCAAACCCGAACCGAGGTAGAACAGGTGGGCGGGACAGCCGCAATCCGAAGCGCCCAGACGTGGAGCGGGAATGTGGGCTTCGGACGCAAGCAGGCCGGCCAACTCGCACTCTCTGCTGCGCGGCGCCTGTTCGACGATGGCGCCCAGAACCGTTCCCCGCGTGGTCAGGTAGTCGATGTGCCACCGCAGGGGTTTGTCGCGGCGGGTGTGTCGGGCTAGGCGGTGAGACAGGTTCCGCTGGGCGCTACCGACATAGACGTAGCTGCCGGCAGGGAAGCCAAATGTGCCCAGCCCGCCAACCCGGATGCGTGATCCTGCCGCCAGCCGGACTATCAGCAGGTATACGCCGCTATCCATTCGACTGAGGCTGATCCGTTCGGTCGCTGCGAGTCACTGCGACGATTACGCGTTCGATGCCTTGGTGATCCTTCAGCAAATCGCAACGAGGATAGTCGTAGGCTTCGTTCTCGGCTACAAGTCGATCGACGGCTTGGGACTGATCATACCCGAACTCCATGATCAGCGCCCCGCCCGGGGCCAGGCGGTCGGGGGCGTCGGTAACAATGCGGCGGATCACATCCATGCCTTCCCCGCCGGAATAGAGCGCAACGTCCGGTTCGTGCTTGACCGACGGGGCCACCCAGTCGCCCTCTTTGACGTAGGGTGGATTGGCGGTGATTACGTCCAGCGGCAGGAAATCGGAGCAGTCTTCGGGAATCTCCAGGCAGTCGGCGACATCAACCTTCACCCGGTCGTCGACGTCGAGCTTCGCAGCGTTACGGCGGGCGACCTCAACGGCCTGGGGGGAGATGTCCGTGCAGAGCACCCGCGCCCAATCGCAGTTTCGGGCGATGGCAATTCCCACGCAGCCGCTGCCTGCGCAGGCATCGAGAACCCGCGGTGGTCGGGAGCAGTCTCGAATACGTTCAAGCGCCTGGTCGACAAGCATCTCTGATTCAGGCCGGGGAATCAGAACGTCCTGCGTAACCTCGAAGGTCAGCGAGTAGAACTCCTTGCTGCCTACCAGATACCCGACCGGCTCGTGGGTAGCTGCTCTGCGAACGAGTTCGCGAAGGTTCTGCAGCTGCGCCTCGGCTGGCTGATGGTCAAAGCGGGTGTAGAGTTCAATGCGCGAACAGCTTAGCACGTGGGCGAGCAGTATCTCCGCGGCCAACCGGGGTGATTCCAGTTCGTTCCGCGCGAAGTACTCCTTCATCCAGTCCAGCAGCCGGAGGACAGTCCATGGATCTCGAGTGGCGTCGGCCATGTTGTCTGGGTATCAGAAAAGCCTCGGACAGGCAAGCGCGCAGACACACGGTCCGACATTGTCAGGTCGTCACCTTGGACGCTGCGCGGGAAAGGATCAGGCGGGGACCTTGGTTCCGCGTCCCTTTGCGTTGGCCTTGGCGGGCAGGCCGGTGATTTCCCACGTCTTGCGGAACTTGACGTCCTTGGCAATCATCCGCCGGATCGACATCTCGGTCATCGGGTCATTGAGATGCACCACGGCATCGGAGACGACGACTACTTCGTGGCCTCGCGAGCGCAGGCCAACAGCAGCTTCGGAGATGCTCCTCGCCAGGCCGGCTCCGCAGATGACGAAGGTCGTGGGCTGGATCTGGGTGATCAGCCGTTCGGCGCGGGCATGCTGGAACAGGTCCGTGTCGCGCTTCTCGAAGATGACCTGCTGGTACTCGTCGAGCAGTTCCGCCGGCAGGTCGGTGGTGTTTCTCAGGCCCAGGTCGATGCTGTTGGGCAGGACCGTCCTGGAGATTTTCTGCTCGCCACGGGTGTCCTCGATGCAATGGGGATTGCTCGACAGCGGGCCGATCTCGCCAGGGCGTACGCGAAGCAAGGTACTGATGACCGGCACCCGGGCCTTTCTTGCCCACTGGAACAGTTGGTAGATGTTGTCAAGGTTGCGTCGGTTGCTCTTGGTATAGCAACTTCCTCCAGGAAGGAAGAAGTCTCGCTGGATTTCCATATCCAGAAGGATTCTATCGTATTTCATGACTCGCCTCCTCTCGGTGAGCTGGTGCGAGTTTCAGGGGCGCTCTCATTGAATTCTACCCACGAAATCCGGGAAAGTTCGCGGAGAATTCCGATTTTCCCCTGCTTTTGGCCTGCCCCGGGCGGATTGCATCACGTAAGCTACAGGTCAGCTATGACTTACAAGCAAAGAGGGAGTCCGAGGAGATTGACAGGAATTGTTCCCAATACGCAAGGGAAGACAGCTGCCAGCAGACAGCTCGTTTACGGCCAATATTCAGAAACCGCCCACAGCACGACCGCCAGGGACACCAGCCCCCCTGCCATGTAGGCAAGAAGCAGTACCAGATCTCTCGGTAAAGCCTTCAACTGCTTTACGCGCAGGGCCTTGTAGACCAAAGCAACAGCGATGCACAGGGGCAGAATCAGCCAGAGTTGGGCCCACGCGGGAAGCTCCATCGGGTGATAGAAAAGCGTCCAGGCAATCATGACTTCGTGCCTTCTGCAGCGGGAGTAGACTCATCGGCGGTCTTCCTGCGGTCTTCGTGGTCGGCCTTGGGTTCGCCACGTGCGCCCATCAGCCCGAGCACGAGCACGTCGAACATGCACATCAGGTTCAGCAGGCCGGCTACGCCGGTATAGGCCCGGGCGATCGTGTCGGTCGGGGCAACCAGCGCCAGCCCGCGATACGGTTGGTCGTCTTTGCCCGGCCAGGATGCCAGTCTGGCGTCAATGGCGTACTGGATTTCCTCGTTCTTTCGGGTACGGCGAGCCTCAAGGATGTCCGGGTCATCCAGGATTTGCTCGTAGATGGCGGTCTGCCGCTGCCATCCGATCAGGCCATGAACGCCCGTGCACATCTGGGCGATGAACCACCATCGCTCGAACTGGCGGTCGACGGTCATCACACCGCCCATGGCCACCCCGGCCCAGAACGTCGCTGCGATCACCACGAAGATGATCGCGCCGCGCAGCTTCCTGCCGAGGAAAACGTGTCCCGCCCCCGGAACTCCCCATGCCAGGGCGGTTGCGATTACGGCGCGTATTGGATCGGGTATTCTGCTGCTTTCTTTGGCCATCGTCCGGCTCCACGGTGCAGAAACGCAACTGTCCACATCCGGCCGGGTTCTGTCAAGAACTATCGGCAGAGCAATCGGTCTGGTACGGCAATGCCGTTGTCCGCGATCCTGCCGTCCTGTATAGTTACGGATTGCACGCAGGAACGGAGCGTAAGAGGAGCTACATGAATATCAAAGAAGTCAAACAGTGGCTGGCTTCGGGCAGCACGTCGGCCCTGGAAAGCGCCTGGATGGACGCCATCGTGGAAGAGGCCCCGGCCGAACACATGCGCGAGGTCCTCGACCTCGTCACCGACGCCAAGAAGACCGAACTCGCCGAATCCCTGGCCGAAGTGTTCCTCTCGGAGCGCATGGATCAACAGCCTCCGCAGGACGCACTGGCCTCGGCGATTACGGTGCTGCCCGCTGTACGCGGCAACGACACACTGCGCAAACTCGCGGCTGACCTCTACACTCAGGTCCACGCGGAACACCCGCACTTCGATGAACTGATGAAGGCGGCTGGCCTGACCGACAACCAGACGCTCCGCCGGGCGATTCAGACCCTTCAGGCCTGCCTGCCACTGCAGGAGGGCACGTACATCGCCAATCGCTACGAGCCGGACGTCCGCAAGGTGCAGGGCTTCAACGAAGCATTCGGCGAGTTCGAGCTGATCTCGCCTTCCGGCCAGTCCAGCGCGCTGGACCCGAAACTGCTGGGCGACGAATTCGACGTCGTAAAGGAGACCGACTACCGCGTTCTGACGACATTCCGCAAAGACGAGCTTCCCGAGGTCATCAAGAAGGATCCCGCCTCGATACTCCTGGGTGTCTGCCAGGCAAGGGGTGGCAGCATTACAGCCGACCAGTTGAAGGACCTGCTCACCGAGGGACCCCTGGAGCGGAAGAAATGGTCCAGCTGGTGGGGACGGGCGCGAACCGCGGCGAGAAAGTCTCCTTACCTGACCATCGAAGGTCGCAACCCGACGGTGATCGAGTATCATCCCCGGGGCAGAAGTCTGGAAGAGGAGCTCGCTTCGGACGTCGAATCTGCCAAGACCCCCCTGGCGTACTACCAGGTCCTGCTGGACTACGAGCGGGAGGCAAGGCATCGGGGGGTCGAGCACGACGAGGATTTCGTCCGGAAGATCATGAACGCTCTGGCGACACAGGCTACCGAATTCCGCGACACCCGTCAGGACGAAGCACTGGCTGCCTCCTTGGCGATCACTACCCTCACAGGTCGGGGCCTGCCTGGCCCGTCGGAAGACTACCCCTCGGCGTTGGAAGAGCTGGCCGGCATGAAAGACCCCGCCATGGCCATCGCGCGAGTGGGTGAGCCTACGCTCTGGCCGGCTGCCTACGAAGCCCTCGACCAGCGCGAAGATGCCCCTGACTGCTACGAGAAGCTCCTGCGACTCATGCCGGCCGGGGAACTCGACACAATTGGATCGCGACTGATTGACGCCGATCGGACCGAAGCGATCCGCGAGGTGGCGTCCGATGCCACCCTCCGCCCTGTCCAGCACGTGGAGGTACTGCTATGGCTGTGGAAGGGGCCTTCCGTAGAGGTCCCCGAAGCGCCCAGTCGGCTGGATATTCTCTCGCGGTTCTTCACCGTCATGCGAGAGCTGTCCCGCGATGCCCAGGTCGACAACGACTTCCGCAGGGACACCAACCAGAGAATCCGCAGCGCCCTGACCGATGCCAACGCCAGGCGATTTCGTGAGGTGATCCAGGACATCGACGAGGGACTCGCCAGGACCATCAAACGCCGCGTCGAACGTGCCGACGGCCTGAGTGACGCATCCCGCGAGCAGCTTCTGGGGATTCTGCGCGAAGAGTTCTACACGCTGTTCATGAAGGAGAAGGTCGACCCCTGGCTGGACGAATCGGTCACGTGGATTACCGAGAAGTCCATGCTTGCCATCGAGGCGGAACTTAAAGAACTCAATGAGGTCACGATCCCGGCGAACTCCCGGGCCATCGGCGCAGCGGCAGAGCTTGGCGACCTGTCCGAGAACGGCGAATGGCAGTACGCCATCGAGGAGCGCAGGCGCCTGCAGGGCAAGGTGGCCCAGCTTCAGGACGAGATGGTCCGAGCCCGCGTGCTGAGTCCCGAAGACGTCCCGACCGACAATGTCGGCATCGGCTCAACGGTCACGCTCACGCCCTCCGATGGCGGCGAGTCCGTCGAGTTGACGATTCTCGGCCCGCCGGAGGCGGACGTCGATAACCGCGTGTACAGCTATCGCACGCCTTTGGCCCAGACGATGCTCGGACACTCCCCGGGAGACACCGTAACCCTCAAGCTGGGTGGCAACGAAGCGACGTATCGCATCGAGGCAATCGGGTCGGCGCTGGCGCGATAGACACCCCGATCACCAGCCGTCGTCCTTGTCCGGCACGCAGCGAAGTCGGCTGTTGTCGCGGTCGGCTTCGTCGTAGAATTCGCCCAGCGAGATCCACACGGTGTGACCACCGAACGCGCTGACGGTTGCGCCCGTACGATGCCGACGGGTGATCCCCTCGCCAGGGTTATTCGTGCCGTCGTTCCACCACGAGTTCTCCTCGTCGGTTTCCCAGAAGCAGATCGCCTCGGGGCCGAAATCCGACAGGCGGTACTTCGGCCAGTAGGAACTGCTGCCGCCCACCACCGCACGGTTGATCTCGTAGCTGGTGAGTTTGTGGATTGGTCCGGCGTCGTAGGGGCCGCGCTCGCCCGGGCACCGATAGGTACGCTTGTCCCCCGTGAACGGCCAGAGCGTCCCCTCCTCCTGCGTCACGTTGTCCTTGTGGGGATCGCTGTGCCTGTAGTGATACAACCAGCCCGGATGCTCCTCTGCGAAGGGCGCGGTCTTGCGGGTTCGCCCGCGTTCCATCTTGTTGGAGTTCGCGAAAGGCAGGAACTCCTTGTATTGCAACGAGTAAAGGTGAATCGCGGTGATCAGTGAATGATGGTTGGTTTCGCAGACCGCCTCCTTCGCCAGATCCTTCGCCGCTACAAGGGACGGAAGCAGAATCGAAACCAGCATCGCGATAATCGCGATCACCACCAGCAGTTCGATCAAAGTAAAGCCGCGAGAGGTCTTCGACATGTCGCACCACCTGCGCCGATCGGCGCACCAGAAGAATTGATGTCGAATCAGTCCCCACGGCGTGCTATTTGAGTGTACCCCCGAGCCCCGGTCCGGTCAACCCCTTCGAACCGTCAATCGGCGCCTTCGTCTCCCGGCGAGGCGGTGTCGACGTACACCGTGGCATCGAAGCTCTCCAGGTCGTTGGCCTGGTACTCGCTCTTGAGTTCCGGATGGTCCGAGAGCTTCTCCAATGTCAGTCGGTAGGTCTGGCCCTTCTGGCGGGTGTCCTGGAGCTTCTTCGAGTCGAGAATCATCCAATGGGCAACGTGGATCTCGCTGCCTTTCTCCATTTCGCCCCGGTGAACTTCGGTGACCTCGTAGGCGTACACTGCCAGCGCCCGGGGATACGTATCGATATCCGACGGGTCGGGAGCGGCGGTCTTCTCCAACAATCGGGCGTCGACCACGATTCGCGACGGCTGGGTGCGATTCTTGTACCGGCTGGATGCCAATTCGTGGCGTTTCTTCACTTCGGCTGCCGGTACGGCCCGGTTGAGAATCGCGATTGCTTCGAGGTCGCCATTCCATCCATCTCTGCCCGCCGACCGCCCACCGAACGTCAGGTCCAGTGGGTCCCAGGTCGACAGGTCACCCCCGACGTTCTTTGCCCCGAGATACTCACCGTCCTGGTACGCTCGTACCACCCCGTCGTCGAAAGTCACCACCAAATGGGAGGGTTTGCTCGCCCTGACGATGCCGACCACTACTCCACTACCTTTGCCGGTTTTGTCCGTGCGAGAGGTGCGAAGCCGAAGCACCAGCCGCCTGCCTAACTGGGTCAGCGCGAAATTCTTCAGATCGCCCTTGCCGGCGAAAGCAGCGATGGCCAGTTCCTTCTCGGTCGACGCCTGCGACGCTGTCATCGTCAGTTCCAGCGTGAATGCGTCGCTGTCGCGGCAGGCAGCCTGAAGTGCCCTGGAAACGCCTTCCGCCTCCATCCAACCACCGTTGAGCCTGGCGGCACCACCGAGGCCGGGCAGCGCCGATCCGCGAAGCTTCGCCGAGCATCGCCGGATCTCCTTGCCGTTGGCATCCTCCAGGCGGTTGCCCGAGGTCGTGTGCTCCCACAGAAAGACCAGCCCGTCGTGCGTGCCCGGCCAGGTGTCGCCAAGTTCACGGCTTCCGCTTGTGTCGGCCTTGTCCTTGCCGGGCGCTTCGGAAGCGGCTTTTCTGTGCGGCGCGGGGGGCTTCTTGCTCGCTGCTTCCACCCATCCGTCGACGGCGGAATTCCTACCGTCTGCGCAGACGGGAATCCAGGTCGTGAACTTGCGATAGTTGTCGCTGAACTGCCCTATATACACCCAGGGCGACTTGCGGCTGGGGCGATCGGTACAGACCACAAAACGGGTGTCGTTGAGCCATCGCGGACACTCAGCCGACCCGGTGCGGGGGTTGATGCGGATCATCCAGCCCTTCTCCTGGCCTGGCTCGTACATGCCCAGGTACTGATGGGCGCCGCCGACGCAATGGAAAAACCGGTAGCTGTTGTCCCGGGCGATCTGCGGCCAGCATCCCGTACCGTATTTCTCAAAGCCCTGGGTCTTCTCCGCGAGATCGAGGATGCCGTTGTGAGGCCAGGGGAAGGTCGCACCGACCCGTCTGCCATCGGCCGAGGTCTGCCAATTGGTGCTCTTGCCTTTCCTGGGCTTCCAGCCCTCGAACTTCCAGACTACTTCGCTGCTGTTGGGGTCATCCAGAGGAGCCGTGCGGATCTCGTTTTCTTTCGTCTGCCAGTAGATCCACTCGCGAGGTCTGCCGTCATCGACGTCGGTCCAGTCAGGCCGGACGTACGTCACCCGCCCTTCCACGAGGGCAGTGGGCCTATCGCTACCCCAGTCCACGACGTAGCTGGTCCACCGGCCGTAGTCGATGAAAACGACCTGTCTTCCGGAAGGCGTAATCACGGGGCGGTCGCAGTTGAGTCCCAGGTCCTTCTCCACGTAGCCTTTGCCATCGTCGGTGTCGAAGAAGACCAGCTTGCCCTTGCGGATCCAGACCATGCGGGTCCGGGAGCCCGTAAGCTTCCGGACGGATCTGGCAGCGGACTTCGCGTTTACGTCGGAGCGCGACCGCTTCGTTTCGCGCGCGGTGGCAGGGCTTGCTGCAGCGACGACGGCGATCGATGTCAGCAGCAGACGGACAACTCTGGGAGGATGAATCAAGGTCATGGCAGTCATTATAACGCGACTCGAGGGGCCGGGGATCGCCGATTTCCCCACCGGATTGGCCGAGAAGCCGTTGTGCGGATTGACCCCTGCGTCTCGGGCGGGGATAATGCAAGGTTCTGTGGAAACCTGCGCACCACACGCAGCCTCAAGCGCTTCGGCTCCGACAGGACATCGGACCTGCCAGAAAGGAACACACGTGAAACTGCAGCGATTTGAGGGCAACCCGGTTCTTTCTCCCGTTCCGGACAGTTGGTGGCAATGCGCGGTAACCGCCAACCCGGGAGCCTGGTACGACCCCGCTTCCAGAACCGTCACCATGCTCTACCGGGCCTCGGCAGCAGATGTCGAGCATAAGGTCTATCTCGGACGGGCGGTTTCCGGGGATGGGTTCCACTTCGACCGCGTCGGCAGCGAACCGGCCGTGGCTCCGTCTGACGGGTTTGACGGCGGGTGCGTTGAAGACCCGCGCATTGTCAAGTTCGGGGAGTGGTATTTCATCACCTATGCATCGCGGCCTTTCCCCGCCGGGCAGTACTGGCTGAAGACGCCCAACGAGCAGTGGAAGCCGCCCTTTGCGAGCGAAGACTGGCCGCTTTGTATGCGGGAAAGTCTCAGCTCCTCGGGGCTGCTGATCACCAGGGATTTCCAGACCTATTACCGCGGCGGACGGCTGACCCATCCGATGCTCGACGACCGCGATGCGATCCTCCTGCCCGAGAAGATCGACGGCCAGTATGCGATGCTACACCGCCCCATGAGCTGGACCGGCACGCAGTACGGAACCGAGAACCCGGCGATGTGGATGATGCTCTCGGACGATCTGCACTGCTGGGACTACGGCACCTCCCGGTTCGTCGCCAAGGCCGAGTTCGACTGGGAGCAGAAAATCGGTGGCTCGACTCCTCCCCTCCGGACCGACCGCGGTTGGTTGACCATCTATCACGCCGTCGGCGAGGATCTGCACTACCGGCTGGGCGTGATGATGCTTGACCTTGACGAGCCATGGCGGGTCACGCATCGCGCATCGGAATGGATCATGCAGCCTGAGGAATGGTACGAGTTGGAAGGCTTCTACCACGGGTGCATCTTCCCGTGCGGCAACGTCGTGATCGATGGAAAACTGTTCGTGTACTATGGCGCAGCAGACCGATACGTCGGCGTCGCCACCGCGGATTTCCAGGAAATGGTGGATTGGGTCTGCGAGTTTCCGGTGAAAGGCTGATCCATGGCGAAGATCGACCATCCCTACCGTCCGTCCTGGCCGGGGACGGATCTCTACGTCTCGACCCGAGGCGCGGAGAAATGGTCCGGCCTGGTTCCCGAGCCCAACGAACATGACAGCGACGGGCCGCTGCCCTCGCTGCCCTGGGCGCTGGCGAGGCTTCGGGAGTCCCCGCCCGCCGGCCCGGTGACCATCTGGATGGACACAGGAACATACTTTCTCGACGAGCCCTTGGAGATCGGATTGGACCTTCCCCTGCTGACCATCGCGGCGCGTCCGGGCGCGAAGGTCGTGCTTAGCGGTGGAAGGCTGATCCGCGATATGGAGGAAACCACCCGCAACGGACACCGCGCGTGGGTTGCCCGCCTGCCGGAAGTCGCCCGGGGCAAATGGTACTTCCGCTCGCTTTTTGTCAACGGGCATGTGCGGCCGCGTTCCAGGCTGCCTCGGGAAGGCGTCTGGCGGATCGATCGCGTGCCCGGCATGAGCTTCGAAGGGTTCATCGGCCCGGCCGAAGCCCTCCACGAGACGTTCTACTGCAAGCCGGACCAGGTCCAGCAGTGGAAGAACATTTCGGATGTGGACGCTGTGGCAGTGCACTACTGGCTGGAGGAACGCCTCCCACTGGCCGAAGTGGATCCGGAAACCGGACGCGTTGTCGCCCAGATCAAGCCCCACTATCCGCTGAAGGACGATGCAGCAGCCCGTTGCGCGAGAGTGTGGTTTGAGAACGTCGAGGAAGCTCTGCAGGAGCCCGGCCAGTGGTACCTCGATCGGCAGCAGGAACTGCTGACCTACCTGCCTCTCGAGGACGAACAACTGTCCGACAGCGAGATCATCGCCCCCGTCATCGACCACCTGGTGCGCATCGAGGGCACGTCCGACCAGCCGGTGCGCGGAATCATGCTGCAAGGCCTGACGCTTGCACACGCAGACTGGCATCCTATGCCAGGCCGAGCCACCGATCCGCAGGCGGCGTTTACGGTTCCGGGCATCGTTCGGCTGCGACATGCCAGACAGTGCGCAGTGCAAGGCTGCTACCTCGGGCCGGCCGGTCCCTATGGAATCGACCTCGGCGCGGGCTGTCGGGGCAACCGGATCTCCGGCTGCACGCTGCGGGAACTGGGCGCGGGCGGCATCAAGCTCATCGGCTCCCACCGACAGGCCGATCGCTGCAGTCACACGCTTATCGAGGACAATGAGATCTGCCACTGCACGTGGGCATTCCCCAGCGCAGTCGGCGTGCTGATAGTACATTCCGACCACAATGTCGTGCGTGGCAATCACGTGCATCACCTGGAGTACAGCGGGATCAGTTGCGGCTGGACGTGGGGCTTTGGGGACTGTCCCACCCACCACAATCGGATCGAGGGCAATCACATCCATCATCTCGGCACCGGGCTGCTCAATGACATGGGGGGAATCTATACGCTCGGTGAGCAGCCGGGCACGGTGATCTGCGGAAACCACATTCACGACATCAGGGCTGAGAACTACGGCGGCTGGGCGATCTACGCAGACGAAGGCTCCAGCCACCTTGTGATCGAGAAGAACCTGATGCACCATACCTCGAGCGAATGCTTCAACCTGCACTACGGTCGGGAGAATGTCGTGCGGAACAATGTGCTGGCCTTCTCGGGGCTGGGTGTGGCGTCGGTCAGTGCGACGGATCCGTCGTGGAACTCGCTCACGTTCGAGCGGAACATCCTCTTGACGGACGGCAAGCCGGTGCTGGTCGCGCGAGACCGCGACACCCTCGCCCAGAAGGGCTTCGTCAGCGATCTGAACGTGCTGTGGGACGTCAACGGTTCGGATGTCTGCGGCGGGGACGAATCGCGCGACGCCGACTCGAAAGTCACCTGGAAGCGGTACGGCATTGATGAGCTTCGCGAGATGGGCTACGACCTGCACAGCACGGTGTCGAATCCCGGGTTCGGTGATCCGGCCGGCGGGGATTTCAGCCTGCCAGAACACAGCCCGGCGTATCGCTGTGGCTTCGTTTCGTTCAACGCAGCGGGGGTGCACGTCGGATAACTCCGGGCGTGCGTTGCGGCGGCAGGTTGTAGGCCGTCAAGGATGAGAGACCAGGCGGTTCCGCAGGTCGCTCAGTTCTGCCATGCTCCAGTCGCCTGTCAACTGGAAGTGCTCCCCCAGCCGTGTTTCGATACGGGCAGCAGAGCAAACCTTCCCGTCGATGATGATCGCCAGCAGGTGTGCCCGTCGACCGGCTTCTCCCGCCGGCGTGCTGTACCGTTCGGTCAGCTCAGCCAGTGCTTTCGCAGCGGGGGGCGAGAGACGGAAGTCAAGCGCCGGCCGGCCTCGGTGGTCAGACCCGATGCGACAGGACAGGATCTCCCACGAGGGAAACCGCTTGTCATGGAGAAGGCATGTGTCCTTTGCATCTGACAAGGCGACATGGATACCCCCGCCTTCTCTGCGCTGAACGACCTCCGGCGGCGGGGGCATGCTTACCTCCCACTGGCGCCACACGATCTGTGGGTTGCCGCTCGGTTCGCTGATGTCGAAAGCTTGCATGGCATGGCGGATCTTCTGGCTGCTCCAGACATCCGTATCCCGCTGAACGACCAGACGGAACGTCAACGCCTCGGAGCGGTAGGTCTCCTTCGGCTGCCAGAGCAGGGGGAGCATCAGCATACCCACGAACGCAGCGGCCAGAGCAGCGACTCCGCAGAGGACGATCAACAGGTATTTCACGGGTTTCCGCATGCGGGCCCTTCCCTTGAGGCAAATCGGACAGCAACGGGAAAGATGATACCCCCATTGTGCGTCGAGGCCAACGGCGAGACGGATAGATGACGCAAAGGCCCAGGCAGGGACAGCCCGTCGGAACTCTGGCCCTTTGGAGGAGCCGAACAAAAAGCCCGTGGGACCTGGCGAGGAGGAGTTCGCCAAGCCCCACGGGCTGTTGCGTCCAGCGGACCCATATAGCCTGTCCGCTGCATGATTTCAGAAAACGTCCTTACCGCTTGCGGCGGATCAGGGCAGCCAGGCCACCAAGAGCCAACAGGCTCATCGTAGCGGGCTCGGGAACCACACTCACGGCCTGGATATCGAAACGACGATTGGTGTCGCTGTCGACTTCCTGGGCGGTGAAGGTGATCTCAAGATCCTGGGCAACGTCGGCGTTGAAGTCGATCGTCAAGACGTTGTTGCTCTTGTTGCCGATGCTGCCACCGGCTGCATCGGGATAGAGATCCGAAGTCCAGACCTCGCCGTCGGTCAGCAGCGTAGCTGCGTTGATCCAGGTGCAGCGACGGTGACCGAAGTAGACGTTCACGCTTCCTTCACCGGCAGGAACGGGCACCACGAGGGTTCCCACGCCGAACCCGTAGTCGGGATCGAGGGAATAGTCAGCCAGGGACTGGGCATACTCGTCGTCCATGGCAGGAACACCGTCGACCTCGCCGCGAATCTCAGCCACGTAATCGGAAGCCCAACCGAGAGGATTGTGATAGCGGAGAGTGTCCCCTCCGGTTGCTCCCTCAGTTTCATTGGTCCCGTTGGTCCAACTGAAATACTCAGGCTTTTCATGGTTGGTCGTCTCGACAATCGCGTCGACGGGGGAGAAATCGCCATAGGCCGTGCCGCCACCGCCGGACTGCGTCGCAGAGAAGCCGATGAACGGACCGCCCAACATGAAGTCGGTGGGCTCGTAAACGCCATCCTCATCGACATCCTGTGCGGCCTCGAAGACTGCCCATGCATAAGTGCCTACGGTTGACAGGTCGACAGGGCTCTCCTCGTCTCCATCGCTCTTCGAATAGGCCAGACTGCCCGAAACCATGCCTGCGTAGCTGACCGATGCCATCAGCCCGCATACCAGAAATGCTACGATTGTGCGTTTCATCACACTTGCCTCCTCTTGATCCAGTTTGTTGACGTGTGAGCAAGATACGGTTACCCCCCCGCACCCAGCTCCAGATTGGTACGATTACAGTGTACCCCCAACCCATGGATGCCGATATACTCGATAGCGAAAATCGCTTAGCTGAAATGCGAAAGGCGTTGCCGGCCCCGGAGGCCCATCATGAAAGCCAAGACTCCACGGATCCTGCTGGTCGTCAACGAAGGCCTGCACTACTCCAGGCAGGCCGCGCTGGGGATCAAACGAAGGATCGATTCTCAGGACCCCGCTCCCGAAGTCTCGCTGTTCACATCCAACTCGCTGGGCAGCAAACCCGGGCCCAGGCTGACCGGCGCCGCCGGCGTGGTGGGCTTCCTGTCTCCCGATACCGTCGGGCGTCTGCAGGCCAGGGGGATCCCGACTGTCTCAGTGAGCGAATCCTGCAGGGGAATCTGTGCTACCGTGCTGCCGGACAACCGCGCGGTGGGCAAACTGGCCGGAAGCTATCTCGCCGAGCGGGGGCACAAGCGAATCGCATTTGTCGATTACCACGGTGGCCCGCAATGGTCTGCAAGGAGGCAAGCACTGGCCCGGGCGGTCGAGGCGGCGGGGGGAGAGTTCTCGGAGATCCTGTGGACAGGTGATGTAACGCCCGAGGTCCGGGAGCAGTTCAGGAAGGTTACTGCAGTCATGGGCAGCACCGACTATTGCGCGCGACGGGTAATCGAGGTCCGTAGCGAGCTCGGCGTGCAGGTCCCCGAAGACCTGGCCGTGCTGGGCGTGGACAACGACACGTTCGCCTGCGAACTCTGCGAGGTGCCCCTTTCCAGCGTGGATCCCAACCCGTCGATGATCGGCTATCGGGCAGCGGATCTGTTGTTGGAGCTCCTGTCAGGAGGAACCGTATCCACCTCGCCGGTGCTGGTTCAGCCGCTGGGGCTGGCCGCTCGACGATCCACCGAAATGGTCGCCTTCGAAGATCCGCAGATCCGCCAGGCGATGCGGTACATCGCCCAGCACGCGTGCGACCCGATGAAGATCGACGAGATGATGGAGACCATGGAAGTTTCCCGGAGAACGCTGGAGAAGCGATTCCGCGAAACGGTAGGTCGGAGCATTCTCGACGAGATCCGTCGCGTACGCTTCGGTCGGGCCACACATTTGCTGACCCAGACCAGCCTGTCAGTTTCCGAGATCTCCGGGCGGTGCGGGTTCAACAATCACGCCCGATTCACCTCCGAGTTCACGCGTCAATTCGACATGCCCCCGACCGAATTCCGAGCCAGAAATCTATCGGGAGTCGGCTGAAAGTCGTCACGCTGACGGATCATCGCAGCCGCCGGAGCAATGTGCCGAACGCTGAAGACGCCCGCGACGCTCGGCCCGGCCAACACGCAAGGCAGTTTCCCAAGTATGTATCAGCTGGCCGACGCGATGCTGCTTCGTCAACGAGAATGTTCCTTCCTGAGAAGCGGGCTACTGGCTAAGACGGTCCTGTATTCGTATCCTCACACACATGACAGACGACAGGGACGGCCAGAGCAAACCGGTCATAGGCCTGATCGGAGGCGTAGGGGCGGGCAAAAGTACCGTCGCCAACGCGTTCGAACGCCTGGGGTGTGCGGTCATCGATGCCGACCGGGAAGGCCACGAGGTACTCCGTCAGCCTGAGATCCGCGACGCGCTGGCAGCGATGTGGGGCCGGAAGGTTCTGAGCGACGATGGCGAGGTCTCCCGGCCGGCAATCGCAGAGATCGTTTTTGACGATCGGGCGAAACTTGATGCTCTCAATGCCCTTACGCATCCGCGGATCGCCCGGCGGATCGCCCGTCGAATCGAGGAACTCCAAGCGGACAGCTCGGTCCCGGCGATCGTGCTGGACGCAGCGGTGGTACTCGAGGCCGGATGGGATCGCCAGTGCACTCACCTTGTGTTTGTGGCGGCGGATAGCAGTCTCCGCAGAAGCCGAGCGTCGACCCGTCGCGGGTGGGACGAGGAGGTATGGCGGAGCAGGGAAAAATCGCAGATTCCGCTTGACAGAAAAGCGGAAAAGTGTTCCTATCAGGTAGATAACAGCTCCAGCGCTTCCCACCTGGACGAGCAGGTCCGCGACGTTTTCCACAGAATTGTTTCGGCCGCGGACTGATCCCCGCGAGACACCGACTTCGGTTGTTTGGGAAAGGCCTGCTGGGGCAAGCCATCCGGGGAGCATCCCGCCTGACCAGCCGACCAGGCCGTGCGTTCGTACCCCCCGCAAACCGGTAACCCGCGCAGCGATTCATCGAGGGTATTTCACCGGCAGGACCTCACAGGCCTGCTTGTGTATTGTTCAGCCTCAATGCCAGGGGCGGAGAGTGGTTCCCGCTCTGACAGCACCAACCGGAGGAAGCTACAGCAAACTATGGCCAAGTCCACGAAGACCGCCGACAAGAGCGACAAGAAAAACAAGCGAACGCGAAGGAAGCCCACCAAGGCCTCCGAGAAGCCCCAGCCGGAGAGTGACGCCATGGCCGACACGTCCAATGACTCCTCAGTAGAAGAGCCTTCGTCCTTCGACGAAGAAATGCACGAGAAGTACGAACGGGTCAAACGCGGCAACCTCCATATCACGGACTTGCAGAAGATGTCGGTGGCTGAGCTTCACGAGATCGCCAAGGAAGAAGGAATCGACGATTACGCCGGACTCGTCAAACAGGATCTGATCTTCAAGATCCTCAAGTCGCGCATTCAGAAAGATGGGTTGATGTACGGCGAGGGCGTGTTGGAAATCCTCCCTGACGGTTTCGGGTTCCTCCGAAGCCCCGACTACAACTACCTGCCCTCCCCTGATGACATCTACGTATCACCTTCCCAGATCCGTCGGTTCGGCCTGCGGCAGGGGAACATCGTAGCCGGACAGATTCGCCCGCCCAAGGAGTCGGAGAAGTACTTCGCATTGCTGCGAGTCGAGGCGGTGAACTTCGAGGCGCCCGACCAGTTGACCGACAAGGTCAACTTCGAAGACCTCACGCCGATGCACCCGGAGCGCAGGTTGTTCATGGAGACCGTGCCCGAGGAGATCAACATGCGGGTGGTCAACCTCGTCACCCCCATCGGCATGGGACAGCGGATGCTGATCGTCGCGCCGCCCAGGACCGGCAAGACGGTACTTCTCCAGAAGATCGCCAACGCCGTTACCGCAAACCATCCGGACTCGTACGTGATCGTACTGTTGATCGATGAACGACCCGAAGAAGTCACCGACATGAAGCGCAACACCTCCGCGGAGGTGATCTCCTCGACGTTCGACGAGCCGGCGAGCCGACATATCCAGATCGCCGAAATGGTTTCCGCCAAGGCGAAGCGCATGGTGGAATACGGCAAGGACGTAGTGATCCTGCTGGATAGCATCACTCGACTCGCGCGAGCGTACAATACCGAAGCGCCGCACTCGGGCAAGATCCTCACCGGCGGCGTCGATGCCTCAGCTCTGCAGTCGCCCAAGCGGTTCTTCGGAGCCGCCCGTGCCATCGAAGAAGGCGGATCGCTGACGGTCATCGGAACCGCCCTGATCGATACCGGAAGCCGGATGGACGAGGTAATCTTCGAAGAGTTCAAGGGCACCGGCAACAGTGAACTGCACCTGGACCGCCGCCTGGTTGACCGCAGGATCTGGCCGGCGATCGACATCTCACGATCCGGCACTCGTAAGGAAGAACTCCTGCTGGACCCGACCGAGTTGAAGCTGACCTTCCGCCTGCGGAAGGTTCTAGCCGAAATGCAGCCCACCGAGGCGATGGAATTGCTCGTTTCCAGACTGCAGAAAGTCAAGACCAACGCCGAGTTCCTGATGAGTATGAACATGGACTGATCGGAATTCGTCGTTTCTTCGCGCAATCGACCGCGGCCTTCGGGGTAAACTCCGGAGGCCGTTTTCTTACTTCACAATCTGAGGATCTCCATGAACCGCAAGGCTGTGTTGTTTGATCTCGACGGAACGCTGCTGGACACGTTGGAAGACCTCGCCGATTCTGCCAACGCCGTACTTGAGCGACGGGGCTTCCCTACACACCCGCTCGAGGCGTATCGCTTCTTCGTAGGCGACGGGATGCGCAATCTTGTCCAACGAACACTGCCATCGGGTCGGGCTGACGACGAACCTTTCGTGGATGAAGTTTTCCTGGCGATGAAAGAGGAATACTCCGGGCGTTGGGACGCCAAGACCAAGCCATATGACGGCGTACCGAAGTTGCTCGATGAGCTCGATGAGCGGGGCATCGGCAAGTGCGTGGTCTCCAACAAGCCTCACGAGTTTACACTGCTTTGCGTGCACCGACTGCTTGGCAACTGGACGTTCGACGCCATCCAGGGCGTTACCGACGACGTCCCCCCCAAGCCGGACACCACCGGTACGCTCCAGACTGCCCGGACCCTCGGCCTGTCGCCGGGGGAATTCCTGTATCTGGGTGACACGAACACCGACATGCAGACAGCCCGGGCCGCGGGGATGTTCGCGGTGGGGGCTGCATGGGGCTTCCGACCGGTCCACGAACTGCGTTCGAACGGAGCCCAAGCCATCGCCGAGCACCCCACCGATCTGCTGGACCTGCTGTAATCGCTCGCCAACCGATACACCGGCTGGTGCCGCGGTTTGAACCAGAGAAGTACGTGACGCGGCATGCTGTCTCTTGACCGGCTCGGGCGTGAAGCCCAGAATGAACAAGAATTGCACACTCCCAATCTTTCGCCCACCCAAGGGCAAGGAGGCTCAACGTGACTTTACGCCATTCGATCCTTTCGGCTGTGATGGTTCTGCTGATCCTCAGCCTGTCTGCCGCCTGTCCCGCGGAGGGACTGAGAAAAGATCTTGATATCACAATCCACGACGGCCTGTTCCGGGATTCGCCCGACGGCTCGCGTTATCCGTTCTACCTCCAAGCCGAGGTGCGAGACGGCCAGTGGGGTTTCGTGTATGGAACGGCTCTGGATTTCAACAACGGCGAGCACATCGGGCGGATGGATGAGTTCAAAATCGAGGGCGACAAACTGACCGCCAGGCTTGCTCTGAAGATCATGGGCGATCCATGGACTCCCGGCGGCAGGATCTGGTACGACATCTCCGCCACCAGGAACGACCAGGGCGAATACGAGGGCTCCTTCTCCGGGACCTTCCAGAAGCAGCAGTTCAAAGGCACGGTCACTCTCGAACTCAGCGATCCGCGCCAGCCTGCGAAAGACTACGTGCCTCTTAAGCCCGACGAAAGACCGCGGGTTCTGTTCCGCAAACACCAATTGGACGACCTGAGGAAGAAGACGAAGACACCGTTCGGCCAGGCTGCTCTGGCACGCATGAAGGTCTCCAAAGATCCCATCGCGTTGGGACTTGCCTACCAGTTGACGGGTGACCAGAAATACGCCCAGGCTGCACTGAAGCAGGCGAGGATCGTCAAATCGGACTTCGGGCCGGGTGCGTTCAGCGTGGGCCACGTCTGGGGAGAGCGAATGATGAAGGTCGCCCTGGCATTCGACCTCTGCTACGACGCCTGGGACGACGAAGCCCATAGCGAAATGGAGACATACTTCAACGTCACCGTCCCGATGTTGTACTGGCAGATGAGGCGCGTGACGCGCAAGGCAAACTGGGCTCCGGCCAGCAACTACTCCGGTCCCATGCGCGGCGGTGCGTCGATTGCCAGCCTCGTTCTCTGGGGCATCCCGAGCGACAGGCCCGTCAAGCCCCTGCCCCCCGCCACCAGTCTGACGATTGCTCCGGCGAAGGACTACAGCCCGGCCAAGGGCGTACCCGTCAGTGAATTCAAGAGCGGTCAGATGCCCGGAGACTGGATCTATGTGGGCGGATTCAAGCCCGAACTGGGAGAGGATCCGCTCAAATCCATGGGCGGCGTGGAGAAGGCCAGGCCGCGCGTCGGAGAAACGATCGATTTCCGAGGGCGGAAAGAAGCTTGGCGACATATCTCCCGCGAGAAGGACAAGGGGTACTGGCGGTCGGAAGGCATGATGGGCGGGAAGGACATGATCGACATCACCAACGCCATCGGGCGGGAGTACTTCTCGACCAGCTTCTTCTACACGGTCATCAGGAACGACAAGCCCCGGTGGGTCCGCATCGTCAGCGAGTACTCCAAGGCAACGTTCTTCCTGAACGGTACCGAGGTGCAGGAAGGCGGGTACGTGAAGATCGACAAGGGCTTGTATCCCATCATGGTCGCTGCCCCCATTGACCGCTGCGAGGCCTGGGGAAGGCACCTGATGCAGCCGAAGCTGATCGAGACCACCCAAGACGACGCCGACGCCTACAAGAAGGTGCACATGACCGAGTACGAGCGCCAGTTGAAGGACTGGCGCTACGCCGTCAACGTCTGGGAGAACACCGACAAGATCAACCCAAAGTACACACAGTGGCTTCACCTGGGGCGCCGGCATATGTGGCGGTTCTACCGTCAGGGCATCGGTGACGGCGGATTCCAGCCCGAGACGGGCTCCTACAGCGTCTTCAGCACGCGAGAGCCCATGACGTACGCATCCTTCCATCAGAGCATGTTTGGCTACGACGTCACCGGCCGGCCTGACATGGAGATGTTCCTGCCCCGCAAGCTCATGGCCATGGTGTTCAAACCCGGTGGCGAGATCCGGGCCCAAGACATCAACGGCACTCCGTACCTGAACGTCGAGCATACCATCCGGGCCTTCCCGATCGTCCCGAGGAAGTACAAACCGGCGGTGCTATGGTACTGGAACCGTCAGACGGGAGTGAACGGTGAGCACGCCAAGGCGCTGAATCATCCGCTGGCCCTGTCTTACGTGCACTACCCGTTGGGAGAGAAGGCTGCCCACCCGGGCGATGTCATGCCGTTGACATGGCGTGCGGATACGTTTGGATACTACTGTTTCCGCAACGCCTGGAAGGGCGAGGATGACTTCGTTTTCCAGGCCTTCGCTAAGGCTCACCACATCGGAGGCTGGAACCACCCCAATGCCGGTACGATCCGGCTGATGGGCCTGGGAAGAATCTGGGCGACGGGTCCCAGTTCACGCGGGGCTGATCGCTGGCAGGAACCCGTGGTCGAGATGCCCAACGACGAAATCGACCGCAGTGCCTGCGGACAGGTGACCTACGTCCAGACACGGGAAGACGGCTCGGGTGTGGTGAGCTTCGATCTGATCGACTTGTATGCCGGCAGGAAGAAAGGCGAGCGGAAGTACTCCCGTCACGGTTTCCGCAACCCCGATGCATTGGGCGATACCGGTATCACCGGCATGCGAAGCGTCGCGATCGACTACAGCCAGGCGTCGGGAACCCCGGCCCTGCTGGCGGTGGTCGACAAGATCTCGGGCGGCGGCAAGAAGATCTGGAAGTGGCAGCTGCCCGGTAACCCAAAGGATAAGAAGGACCTCAAGTACACCGTCAAGATCGAGGGCAACTCGTTTACGATGGATTACGGTGACGTGTCGCTGAAGATGACATTCCTCGCTCCAGCCGATGTCAAGATTTCCCATGAATCTGGACGGCGGGAGTATACCTACAAGTCCGGCAGCAAGGGTGGGCAGAAGACCACTCGCGAGGTCAACGCCATCCACGCCACAGCCGGTGATGGGACGGTGGGTGAGTTTTTCGTGGTTGGTACGATTCAGAAGAAGGGCGCTCCGGCCGTCAAGATCCGCGGCCGGGGGCTGAACGCCAAGGCTACCATCGGCAAGCAGAACGTCTCCTTCGATGGCAAGAAGATCGTGCTGGAGAAGTGATCGCGGCCAGTGGAAGACTCCGACGGTACAACGTCGGGTGGATAGAAAGCAGGGACGCGCCGCTCGGCGGCGCGTCCCTGTTGCAGTCCGGGTCAGCGTTCCTGGGACCGATTCATCGCCTCCGTCGCCGGACGGACAGCAGTCCGCCGACTGCGAGAATAGCCAGCGTTGTCGGTTCGGGCACGATGCCGTAGGCCTTGGTGGTAAACGCCATGCCATCCCAGTAATCCGCCAGATCTTCCCACTGCTGGTCCGTGGTGTCGTAGTAGTAGCACCAGTCGTTCTGGATATACTCATACGTACCTGAACTGCCGGTACCGTCACGGTTGTAGGCCAGCAACTGATCCTCGCCATCAGTGAACTCAAGGAACAGGACAAAGTCATCGTTGGCAGCCACAGTGACGGTCTCTTCAAGGTCGATAGCATGGTAGCCTTCCACGTCGGCGATCCCGCTCATCTGGGAGAGAGGATCGGCCCCGGCGCTTAGGGCTGCAAGGCTGTCATAGATCCTGACCTCGAAGGGCTGGTTGTCCTTACGGGTGTAGAAGCTGACAATCCCGATTTCGTCCCCTTCGCTCCCCACCTGAAATACCTGCGCGCTGACGGAGGCGTCGGCCTCGCCGCTGCCCTGGGCGTTGTCAGGCAGGTAGACCGACGAGTTGTTGAGGTTCCCCGTATAGTCGTGGAAATAAGCGCTCTGGATATCCTCCGCCGAACCCATTTCGAAGAAGGTTACGTCACCATGGTCGGTAAACCGATCGATCGACGTATCGTAGGACACCCAGAAGTAGGTCGGTGCCTCGCCAGCGCGATCGGGATAGAGCGGGTCGTTCTCGTCCACCTCGTGGCTGTGCTTGATCAGCCAGGCACCGAGATTCGGAGCACCGGGCACGAACTTGCTGTCGTCCCACCCGAGGATGTTCACGCCGTGGGCGCCGAGGCCTTCACCCTCAACTGTTCCATCATCGTAGTACGTGTTCGTGTCCGGATCGTAGGCGTTGAACTCGTGCTGGATCGACACGTATGGAGCGCCAACTCCCATGACCTTCTGCTTGATCGCATCGATGCCGGATACGTCGTAGGCCTTCCTCAGGAAATACGCGCCTCTGGCGTCGGAGGTATACTCGGCGGGGTAGGGTCTGGCGTTGGGCCAAAGGGGGTAATGCCAGTCGGCATAGGTGGTGCCGTATCGATCGTAGTAGTGGTCAGGATCGTAGTACGGCTTGCTGTCGTAGAAGTCGCCCTTGTACTCGAACGGGCACTGACTCTCGTAGAGCGGCCCATGAAGACGGGCCATGTGGCTGACGCCGATCCACTCGTTGCCCCCCGAGTTGACTTTGCGGGTGTAGCCCGGACTGTCGACCAACTCCGAGTTTGAAAGCTCCTTAGTGCCGGTCGTCTCATTGGCCCGCAGGAACTGCTCGGAGAGGTTCAGGTCGTTGGCAGCTCCGTCCCACAATCCCCGGATGCGAACACTCGACTCAACGGCCGTCATGGTGGAGAACGCCCAGCAGGGTCCGGGGCCTATCTGGTCGTCGATGCGGGTTGAGACGTACTGCTGACCGTTGACATCACGAAGGTCGTAGGCGGAGGGAAGGTCTGCTGAGACCATTGAAGACCATACGAGAACCACTGCGAGTCCCCCGACCCGGCAAATTCCTCTAAACATGTGTTTTCCTCCAGCACGAGGCTCGAGGCTGGCCCTCTGCAACCATACCGATATTACGGCCGAACGGTCTCGGCGTCAATGCAGAATGCATCCGGACTGCCACCCCGAGCGAACGACCAGAGAACTGATCTTTCGTGAAACCAGGCACTTTGCAGCCTCGTTTGGCTTTCGGGGGAACAGTGCCTTGGCTGCCATTCTCCGTATCCATACTCGCAGAGCGCCGAACGGTCTACTATATGTGTACAGAATCCAGCCGCTGCTGCCGACCTGAATAACGGAAGGGCTTCCATGGCAAAAGGTTCCATAATCGTACGACTTCGCCCCGTCGCAGAGCTCGTGGTCCCAGCAGCCGTAGCGGCTGCCTTGTTCTCGGCTGCGCTGTTCGGGCTTGTCCTGCCCCGCTACGAACGAGATCTGATGGCCCAGAAGAAAGACTCGGTTCGGGAGCTCACGCGTTCGGGGTGGTCCATCCTGAACCGTCTGCAGCGGCGCGTGGAAGCGGGAGACCTGACGAGGGAACAGGCCCAGACCTTGGCCAAAGAAGAGCTGCGACACCTCCGCTATGGCCCGGATGGAAAAGATTACTTCTGGGTGACAGACACGTCGGGCGTCATCCTGATGCACCCGTTCCTTACGGATCTGGAGGGACAGGACGTGTCGAACGCCAAGGACCCGGGCGGGAACCTCTATTTCCAAGAGTTCCTGCGGGTTACGCGAGACCATGGCGAGGGTTTCGCACGCTACACATGGCAACTCCGCGACGATCCCAATCAGGTCTCCCCGAAGCTTTCTTACGTGAAGACCTTTCCCGAGTGGGGCTGGATTATCGGGACGGGGATGTATCTCAACGATGTCGAGAGAGAGATCGCTGCGATGAAATGGCGGGCAGGCGGCATTCTTGCGGCTGTGCTTGGGGTCATGGTCGCAGGCATATTGGTCATGGCGGCACTGAGGCTGCACGCCGAGCGCAAGCGCCTCCATGCTGAGAACGCACTCCGGGAATCTGAGGAGGAGTATCGCCTTCTCGTGGAGAATCAAACCGACCTCGTAGCCAAGACGGATCTCAAGGGACGATTCCGGTACGTCAATCCGTCGTTGTGCGAGTTGATGGGCAAACCGGAGGCCACTCTTCTCGGAAGCAGTTTCCTGGACGGCGTGCACCCGGAGGATCTTCCGGCGGTAGAGGAAGCCTTCGAACAGGCCGAAGCGTACGTGGAGTGCAGAGCAGAGACCTCCCACGGGCCGCGCTGGTTGGCGTGGTCTACCCAAGCCGTGGTCGACGAAGAGAACGAGGTTACCGAAATCGTCGCGGTCGGCAGAGACATCACGCGACAGCGGGAACTGGAAGCTCAACTGCTCCAGGCGCAGAAGATGGAAGCCGTCGGCCAATTGGCCGGCGGAATTGCACACGACTTCAACAACCAGTTGACTGTCATATTGGGCTACTGCGAACTGCTGGCCCAACAACGGGGCTCTTCACCCCGGACCTCCCGCGCTGTCGACGAGATACTCAAGGCATCGCGAAGAGCCCAGACGCTCACCGGTCAACTGCTGGCATTCAGCCGCAAGCAGGTGCTTCGTCCAAAGCTGGTGTCCATCCCCGATGTAACCAAGGAGATGCAGCGTACGCTCTGCCGCATGCTTGGTGAGGATATTGAGGTCGAAGTCTCCTGCGAGGAAGACGTGCCACCCGTCAAGGCCGACCCGACCCAGTTGGAACAGGCGATCATGAACCTGGCGATCAACGCCCGCGACGCAATGCCCGAAGGCGGCAGGCTGATTATGGAAACCAGCATGGTCGCTATCGACAACGGATACGCAGCGACCCATCCGAACCTCACGCCCGGTCACTACGTCTGCCTTGCGATAAGCGATGACGGTTGCGGAATGGATCCTGAGACCGCCCGCCAGGTCTTCGATCCGTTCTTCACGACCAAGGAAGTGGGACGCGGTACCGGCTTGGGCCTCTCTATGGTGTACGGCTTCGTAAGGCAGACAGCCGGGGCGATCACGCTGTACAGCGAGCCCAGTCATGGTACGACCATCCGGCTGTACTTCCCTTGCACTAACGAGGGTATCGAGCAGCGACCTGTCTCCCGGACCGATCCGGTTCTGCGTCGAGGCCAGGAGACGATCATGGTCGTGGAAGACGACCAAGCCGTCCGGCGGTTTGTCGCAGCTACTCTCCGCCAGTGCGGCTACAAGGTGATGGAGACAGAGAACCCGCTTCGCTCGCTGGAGATTCTCGAAAGCTACGACGGGCCGTTGGATCTCCTTCTTACAGATGTCATCATGCCGGACCTCAATGGCGTGGAACTAGCCTCCAGAGCAAGCAATCTTCGCCCGGACATTGCCGTTATCTACGTTTCCGGCTATACCCAGCATGCCGCCATGCGGAATCGCAAGATTGACCCCGATGCGGACCTCCTTTCCAAGCCCTTCACACCGGCTGAACTCTCAGCTGCGGTGCGGGACGTACTCGACCGCCGAGGCGCTATCGACGGAGCGGGAGCCTAGCGATCTGCTGATCCGAGTCAGCGATTGTCTCAAACCCTCAACCGGCTGTGCAGTCGCAGGTCTCTACTTGAAGATCCTACGGCAAATTCCCACTCTCCATTCTGCACAGTCCAGCCGCCCTGCTTGCTGTCCCATCCCGACAGGTTCCGATCACTCAGGCCGAACGTAATCGCCCGGGATTCGCCAGGCTTGAGATGTACCTTCGTAAAGCCCTTCAGCTCGCGGACGGGCTCGTGCTCGGCGCGGCCGGGTTGTCCGGCGTACAGCTGCACTACCTCGGTGCCCGCTACGCTCCCGTCGTTGCTGAGCGTCAGCGATACCCAGACCTTTTCGTCGCCCTGGCCGGGCTGGATCTCCATGTTCCGGTAGGTGAACCGGGTGTACGAAAGCCCGTGGCCAAATGCAGCGTCGGGCTCGATCCCCTTTGCGTCGAACCATCGATAGCCGACCAGCAAACCTTCCTTGTATTCGCAGCGATGCGGACGATAGGCGTCCAGCGCATGGGCGGGGGAATCCTTCAGGCTTGCCGGTACGGTGAAGGGAAGCTTGCCCGACGGATTGACCTGCCCAAGCAGGACTTCCGCAAGCGCCCTTCCTGCCTCCATGCCGTTATAGGGCGACCAGACTACCCCGGGCACCTTCGAAAGCCAGGGCATGGATACCGGAGAACCGGAAACAATCACCACAGCCAGGTTGGGATTCGCCTCAGCCAGAGCTTCGATCAACTGGTCCTGGCCGCCGTGCAGCCCCAACTCGGTGCGGTCTGAACCCTCGGTATCGAAGCTATGGTTCAGCCCGCCGATGAACAGCACGGCGTCGGCTTGCCTGGCTGCCTCCAGGCTCTGATCCATCGCGCCGGACAGATCCGGCCGCTCGTCTGAAGGCTTCAGCCAACCAAGGCGCAGCCAGCCCTGGCCGGCCTTGGGATTCGTGTTCACCTCGATCCGATAGGCCCTGCCCGAATCAAGCTCGACCGTCGCGGTGCGAAGACTTGGTTCAAGACGTCCCCAATTGCTGATGATGGGAACATCATCCAACTTCAACTGGCAGCAATCTACACCCTCCAAGGCAAACTCGTACGGGCCGCTCTCTTCTGGGGTAAATGAACTGGTGAACTTCACCGAGAAGTTCGCCGGGTCTGTCCCCGCCGGGCCGCCATCGGCAGGAGACCATCCGAAATCCACACTCTGAACCGTTCGCATGGCCACCGGCTCGCCCCCGAAGTGGCGGTTGTCGAAGTACTCAGCCTTCCATCCGCGTACGCCTGCCCCTTCTTCCACTACACCCAACTCCGAAGCCTCGATCGACTTGTGACTGCCCGACCCGATCGGATAGCCTTGGACATACGTGATCTCCACGTCGTCGCCGAGGAGATCCCGAAGTCCGTCAAGCGGACTGATCTCGTATGCTGCCGGGGCGGTGCTGGACCCACCGCCTTCGGCGTGACAGGCAACGGCATTCTCACCAATGACCGCTAACCTCCGCAGTCGGTCTTTCCTGAGCGGAAGGAATCCACCTTCGTTGCGGATCAGCACCACCGCTTCGCGCGCGATCGAAAGGGCGGCCCGTCGATGCTCAGGCGTGTTCCGGGCACCGGACTTTCTTCCCGTCCCGTCGATCAATCCGACACGGAACATCAGCCGCAGAATCCGGCGAACCTTGTCATTGATGTCAGATTCGCTAACCTTCCCAGCCTGCACGGCCTCAAACATCGGCTTGGCCATGTGGTACTTCTCGTAGTCAGACCCTCCGCCCATCTCGATATCGAGCCCGCACGTTGCAGCTTCGACGGTGTCATACGTACCGCCCCAATCGGAGACCACCACGCCATCGAAGCCCCATTCGTTTTTGAGGATCTCATTGAGCAGCTTACGGTTGTGGCAGCAGTGCTGGCCCTGGTACAGGTTATAGGCTCCCATGAAGCTCCACGCGCCGGCCTCTACCGCCGCCCGGAAGGCAGGCAGGTAGATCTCCCGTAGCGTTCGTTCGTCGACGACGACATCCACCCCGTGACGGTCGAGTTCCTGGTTGTTCAGCGCGTAGTGCTTCACGCAGCAGGCTGTATCCTGTTCCTGGATGCCCGCGACCTCCTCCACCACGAGAGAGCTGGCCAGGAAAGGGTCCTCGCTGTAGTACTCGAAGTTCCTGCCACACAAGGGCGTGCGGAGGATGTTCACGCCCGGCCCGAGGATGATGTCCTTGCCACGGTCCCGGGCCTCGGCTCCGAGCACGCGCCCATGAAGCCGAGCCATCTCTGGATTCCAGGTTGCTGCAACGGCCGTCCCTGTGGGCAAGTAGGTGCAGCGGTCATCGAAATCCGCCCGTTGCTCCCAGCTGTGAGGGTCCAGCTCGTGCCGCACCGCATGCGGGCCGTCCGACATGGTAATCGGGGGAATGCCCAGCCTCTCGCATTTGCCGGATGTGAAGTTCCCGCTGGCGTGGCAGAGGGCCACTTTTTCCTCGAGCGACATCTCCGAAAGCAATGACTCAATACGCGATTCATCGACAACCGACATCTTTGACTCCTTGGGCCGGCCATGGCGATTACGTCCCCGGCGGGACAGAAGACGGTATCGCTCAAACACGAGCAGAAAGCAACCATCACCCTCCACTTGCTGCCTGTTCGCCAGGCTTCCGACTCCTTGGGCTCCAACAGGCGGGCCTGCCTATGGATGTCCCCCAAACGGGTTTTCCCCTATCGCCCATCATACGGCTCTGGGTATCCTCTTGGGCCGCCATGGCGCACATCGCATCCGCACAGGTCAACGGCTATCACGGGATCTGCTACGATCTCGGACAGAACGCCTCGTTCACAGTCGACGGGCAGAGCTACGATGTAGCCAAGTATGCCGGGGGCCTCGGGACCTACCCGCAGCAGACCGCCCCGATCGCTGTCTATGATGCGACGGCCAACAAAACGTTCTTCGTCTATGGTGGGACGCTGCCGGGTGAGAACAGCCTGCGGAACATGGTCGGCTACTACGACCACGCCACCGGCCTGATGGCCAGACCTCGTGTGATCCGCAGAGTCGGCGGCACGGATGTGCACCAGAATGCCACTCTTCAGATCGACAACGACGGGTATCTGTGGGTCTTCGCCCACAGCCACGGCTCGGGTGGCACGGGCAACATCTACCGCAGCAGCACCCCGGGCTCGATCGACAGTTTCACCGAAGTCACGAGTAACTCACTGCCGTCGACGATCTTCGCCTACTCGAACGATGAGCCAGATCTGGCCTACGGCAACCCGGACATCCTGGCCGATGGTCGGGTGATGGAAGTGCACAACCGCTACGACGATGGCCGGTCTGTGCACGTAGCCACCGGCCAGATCGTCAACACAAATGGATCCATTGGCATCAGCTGGAATGAGACCGACTACGACCAGACCCGCCTGATGAAATTCGGCGGCCACTATGCGATCAGCCGGCGCAACGGCAGCAAGACGGGCATCGTGGCCAACTGGCACAACGGTGGGTTGGACCATCGGACCAACCTGTACTACGTCGAATCTACCGACTTCGGCGGAACGTGGACGACAGCCGGCGGCGCCAAGACCATCAGCAGCGCCCTGACCTCGTCGAGCAACCCGGCCCTCGTACACGACTTCAACACCAACGACGAACTCGTGTACATCAAGAGCCTCGACTTCGACGCAGCCGGGAACCCGGTGATCCTGTTCGTCACCGTGCCGGACGGCGATAACGTCGGTCACGATGCCGGGCCGCATACCGACGGAGGCTACGATGCCATCGACGGCCGCCGCAAGGTCCGCACCGCGCACTACAACGGCAGCTCGTGGGACATCCGCGACGTCACGACCACGGACCACAACTACGATCACGGCGAGATCTGGGTTGACGATGGCGGGACGTGGCACGTCCTTGGCGCTTTCGTCGACGGTCCCCAGGAATGGGGCACCGGCGGGGACATCGCCCTCTACTCCAGCGACGATGAGGGCCTGACCTGGTCGCTGGACAAGCAGCTGACAGCCGCCGAAACGCTGAACATGACATACCCCCGCCTGGTGGAAGACGCCAACGACGCCTTCTTTGCCCTTTGGGCCGACGGCGACGGATGGGGCGCAGGAGATGATGCCTCGCGTCTCTACTTCATGACGACTGAGGGAACGGTCTACCAGATGCCCACTGATTTCGCTGGCGCAGATTTCGCCGCCCCGGTGCTTGTGCCCGAACCGGCCTCCCTTGGCATACTGGGGGCAGTTGCTGCAGCAGTGCTCCCGAAACGCCGAAAGCGACGAGCCAGGAAGTAGATTCTTACAGCTCGTCCCTCTGCTTCGATCTTTCAGCAACTGGGCCCTCTCTTTCACTTGGGGGGGGCCACTGCTTTTCACCTCCGAGACCCCGCCGGAACGTACGCAACTTCCCGCCCTGCCGAGCGTCTCTCTCGGGGGACATGACAGCACCCCCAGTTGTGTCGAACAGCTTTATCCGAAGGGAATGCCATGCATGCACATCAAGCGATGATCTGTCTGATGCTGACAGTCTTGAGCTGCACAGCAGGGTGTGGACTGTGGCTGCCTGTGGGCTTCGTGGATCTCTACGAAACAGACCCGAACGCCGACGAAGCCTCGAAGGTCGTCGCGGTGGAAGGCTGGACGGTGGTTCTGGAAGACGGCCGGCGGTTCCGAATGCAGGCGATTGACCATGAAGGCTACGATCCGGGCGTTGTGGCCGATTTCCAGGAGCAGTACGCCACGATGCTTCTGGGCAAAGACGTGCTGGCAATGGGAGACCCGAGCCACCCGGTCCGGCTGGTCCAGGTCAATATCACCGACGATGCGGAAGGCCCGATCTGTCCACTGGCAGAGAGCGCGATCGAGGGGGACTACAAGACCCAGGACGTCATGGTAGCCGTGTTGATTCCCATCTACCGTCGCCACCGTTCACCGCGCGTCGATCTGACACTGCAGGCCGTCAAGGAAGGTCTGGGGAAGGTAAATCCCGCGCAGCTCCAGGATCCGAACTTGCTCCCAACTCTCCTCCGGGTCCAGACGGAAGCCCGAGAGAATCACCGAGGGGTCTGGATGACCCCGGACGACGTGCTGGTACACGTCGCTCGTCGAGGTCGGCCTGAGGAAGTCCGTCGGCTGCTGGCCTCCGGGGCCGATCCGAACGCCTCTGGTTCTGGCCAGAATGCTCTGACGGCTGCGATTTCGGGAGGCAGCAGGCAGTGTGTCGTCCTGCTTCTCCAGGCCGGTGCCGATATCAGCAAGCGAGGGCAGTTCGACTATCTGCCGATCCACCTGGCTGCCGCCCAAGGCCGTCCCGACCTCGTCAAGCTGCTGCTGCAGCGCGGGGCACAGCCCAATGCCCGAGCTCAGAACGGCACCACACCCCTGATGATCGCAGCTGAAGTGGGATCCGACTCGACCTGCAAGGTGTTGCTTGATCACGGCGCATCTGCCCGAGGAGTCGAGCTGCACGGCCTGGTGTATCGCGGTCAGACGGAAACCATCGAGTTGCTCGTCAAGGCAGGTGCAGACCCGGATGCCATGGAAGAAGGGCAATCGGCGCTGCATGTGGCTGCATCCCAACAACGACACGACATGGTTCGCAAGCTGCTGCAACTGGGGGCAAACCCGAACTGTCGGGGACCTCAAGGAGTCACCCCTCTGCAGAGCGGGCTGGCATTTCACCCGTCCGACGCGAAACTGGCTGCGATGCTTCTGGATGCCGGGGCCGATCCGACATTGGAGGACGCGCTAGGCGGGTCGACAATGGATGGGATGGAATATTACTCCGAAGAGGTCCGCCGCCTGCTTGAGAAGCATGCAGCCAACGCTGAGCAGCCGAACCCGAAACACCCCACCGAGGGAGGAAACGTCCCGTGAAGTCTGCGATCCGATGCCTTCTGGTTTCCGGCCTGCTTCTCGTTGCCCCCGCAGGCTGCATCGTACCCTTCGCCGATGTCCACATCGTGCCCCCGCATCCCGACGCCGATGAGACCGTGGAAGTCGTCGGGCTTCGAGGCTATAGACCGGTGCTTGAGGACGGACGCGTGGTGACCTTGGCGGGGCTGGATTTCTCGACCATCGATCCGCTGCTGACCGACGACGTGCGCCGGGATCTGGAATCCAGCCTGGTCGGTCGGAGGTTCCTTGTTCGCGGAGACCCCAACGGACCGGTTCGACTCATCGAGGTGAATTCGGAATCGGGGGCGCACGGAACCGCCTGCCTTCTGGCAAGTCTTCTTCTTCACAACTACCGAAGCCCGGACATTCCCGTCGTGGGCCTGATACCCATCTTCATCCGAGACAAACCGATCGAACGAGACCAGAATGCGTACCTGCTCTATACCGGCCTGGCGAGGCTGAACAAGGCCTCTCTGGGCAATGTCAAGAACGCTGAAGAGTATGTCATATCCGAGAGGCAGGCACGGGCCGATCAACACATGATCTGGATGGATGACGACATGAAGGTTGCTTATCTCAGCGACCAGCGGGGATCGATCGATAAGGTACGAGCCCTGCTGGCACGAGGGGCAAGTCCCCGAGGCCGTGACGGCTACGGGAGCCCAGCCCTTGTCAACGCGTGCATGATGGGCAACACGGGACTCGCCAGGCTCCTGGTTCAGGCCGGCGCCCGTCCGGAAGAAACCAACTCGTTCGGGCTGACCGCGCTGCACGCGGCCGCAGTGGCAGGAGACCCGAACCTGTGCCAGTTTCTCCTCAACCACGGGGCGGACCTGGAGGCAGAAACACATAAAGGATATAACCCCTTGGAACTCGCCATCAGCGAGGGATGCCCCGGGGCGATTCCGCTTCTGGTAGACAAAGGCCTGTCTCCAAAGGGTCTGGGCATCGGCAACCTGATCGGCAGAGAACGGGCGGATGTGATCAGTCTGCTGCTTGCAGAGGGGGCGAGTATGGAGGTCGATATCCTCCGGATCGATCGGATCGATACAGATCTAAAGCCTAACCCTGACCCCCGTTGGAATATTCCCCTTCTCCAGAGAGCCGCCCTGATGGGCGATGCTGAAACGATATCGGTGATCCTCCAAGCCGGGGCCAATCCCAACGAGTCGGACCGTTGGGGTCACACCCCGCTACACAGTGCGGTCTGCCGGCAGAAGGACCGGGAATCCGTAGTCAGACTGTTGCTGGAGGCCGGCGCGGATCCGACGCTTGAGAACTTCCGGGGCGTGTCGCCCATCGAACTGGCACGGGATCACGACTTTGAAAGGCTTGCTGAGAAGATGGCCACCTTCAAACCAACAGAACCATAAACGGAACACAAGCCCCATTCTCGACAGGATACGCTATCTTGGCAGTTTGGCCAGCAGTTCCGCTCTGCTGTGAACGCCGAAATGCCTGTATAGCAGCTTGACGTAGTCGTGAACGGTATGGGTGCTGATCCCCAGCCGGACTGCAATCATCTTCTCGCTGTCTCCCGAGTGCAGCAAGGCCAGGACCTGACGCGCCCGTGGCGGAAGCATGCTGCGATGGGGTCCCAGCCACGAGGCCAGTTCATTGCCGATCCGCTTGACGATCTCGCGGTAGAGCAACTGGACCTTCCTGCGGTGTCGCAGTTCCAGCGGTGCATCTCCTGTTACGCGATGCACACCCATCGCATGCGAACGCCCTGCACCGCACAGCGCGAGGCATGCGATGCCATCGTCCACACCGCCCTGTTTCATGTACTCCTGGTAGGTGACGGAGCAGTACCACGGCCGGTCGGGAAGGACCTCGCGACGAAGGCACACGGCGATGGGCTTGGCCCGGCTTAACATGCCGGGCATCAGCGGATTGCGGGCAAACTCTCCGTCAGTCATGTACCTGAGCCAGTGCTTCCGGTGGGCCAGAGAGTCAAATCCCCATTCAGTGAAAATCGCAGTCGCAGTAGACTGGCAGGGGCTCGGACCCTCCAACTCAATACAGACGCCACCCAGAGACCCGGTGGTCCGGCACGCCCCCTCAATGAGATGACGGCTCCATTCCTCGGGCGAATGTCGGTGTTCCAGACACTCCCCAAGAAGCAGGTAGACGTCCCGAAGATCCCTGAACCGCAAGCGTTGCGACTTGCCCATGGCCGCACCCTCAATGCAGCGTACCCACCCAATGTTGTATTTACCCCCCGGAAAAGGGGATTGTCAATAGAAATTCATAGGAGAGAATACTTCACTGAACCCAGCGATCCTCCATCTGACCGATGCCGATGGTGTGGAAGATGAACGGCCACAAGGGATACGGCAGAACCTAAACACTTTCGCTTCCTGCTGGGTGATGAAACTGTTTGCTGACAACGAAAGGAGACCGTCATGACACCGATCACAAGGCTTTCTGCAGTCACCGCAGCCCTGTTGCTGATCAGCCTGTCAGCCCAAGCTGTTTCCGTAACCGTCTATGACACGAAAACGGCTTGGCAAAACGCAGTGGATCTCAACTTCACAACCGAACACTTCGATGACAGCTCCATGCCAGAGGGAGTCTCAGTCGCAAGCGCATTTGGTGGTTACGTGACCGATGGACACTGGTGTGATGCCGTCGGAGAGACCACCACGGGCCGTCAGGACTGCACTCTGTGGCATTTCGACCAGCCCATCCAAGCCTTCGGAGCCAACTGGAACTGTCGCCCTCAGGGAGGCGGCACGGGACTCAAACTGATCTTCGGCTACATGCCGATCGTTTTCCCGATCGACCCCAACACATGGCTTGAGCGTGTACCTGGCGGAATCGGAAGCAGCGAGGACGGCGGATTCTTTGGATTCGTCAGCGGGACCCCCTTCCATGACGTCATGGTCGGGCCTCTTGGAGATGTTCCGAACCTCGCCGAGCACTACTGGATGGACAAAATGGTCTGGACGTATGCTCCAGACGACGGGCCTTCTGTCCCCGAACCCATGGGTCTTGCGACAGTATCGATCAGTCTTGCGGCCGTAGGCAGCTATCTGCGTCGCAGACGTGTCGCCCGAGACTCTGCTTGAGGGTTGAGGCTCAGGTCAGTCGCTTCTGGAGGACCAGTTCCATGGGCTCCGAGGGGAGCACGAATCCACCAATGTCGCGGTAACCGAGCTTGCGATAGAAATGTTGCGCTGATTCGTCAGCCTGCGTCGTGGTCATGACCGATTTGAAGCCCGCGGCATGCATCTCGCGCTCCCAGAAGGTCACCAGACTCGTCCCGATACCTTGCCTTCGGAGTCTTCCCTCTACAAAAAGCAGGTACATGATCGGGATCTCATCCCAGAAACAGCCAAACCGGAGACAACCCACTGGAGATCCATCCAGGCGGGCCATCACGACCTGCTGATTCGCCACGCGTCTGCGCAGCGCATCGTCTGTCACGCCGTGGCTGGTGTCCGCCAACCAAGGCAGGTCGGTTTCTCGGGCATACTCAACTTGTATCAAAGGCGGCATGTCGGCCAAGGGTCCTTTCGGTGATCAAGTGCATGGCGGCCGGGATCGCCGGGACGACCGTTGAGCGCAAAAAAAGGGGCGATGCGCCGCCGTAGCTGCGTCATCGCCCTTCGCCTTGGTAGAGGTCCCCTCACACGGAGAGGCTCCATGTGCGAAACTCCGAAGGAGGAGGAATCGGAGATCCCAGGAAGGCGCTCATCTCTACCTGGTTTCGCTGGTCAATCGACCCCTACCTGCGGAACCTCGGGGATGACATAGGCCCCGGGAGGAGGAGAAGGGCCGGCATGTTCGAGTGGGCGCTCATCTCCACTCATGCCAGTCATCAATGATTGAGGTTCCGTCTCGACACTCAGATGCCGGCGGATGGTACTCCCTCAAACCACTCCGCCGTGGCTCCTCGGTCATGAAAAGCGGTTGTCAATTTCTTCTCGAGGCTGCTCAATCAGCCTCGCGTACCTTCGAGTCGTCCGTCGGTTCCGACCGGCTCGCTGAACAGGTGCCCAGCCAGCTCCGAAACCTGCTGCTCCAGATCCGGCGGCACCAGGTACAGTGCTCCGCCACATCGGGCTGCCATCTCACGACCGGTCTGACCAGCCTGGCCGATCACTGCCATGCAGCACTTCGGCCATCGGTGGCGGGCCCATCGCAATAGCCTGCCCAACTGCTCCAGCGGCACCAACTGGCCAAACATAACCAGTACTATGCCCGCGGCCGGCTGGGCTCGCAGGAGATCGCTGGGACTGCTGTAGAAGAGCGACGCTCCTCCACCAAGCGATTCATCCTGCAGAGCAGCGGAAACCTCTCCGCCATCTCCGCACACCAACACATCACACCGGATGCGGGCCGGCCTCTTGGCCGACTCGGTTTTCCTACCCCTCGAAAACACTTTCAGGCTCCTTAAGCATTGAACCTAGATTGCAACCACGATGCCAGAACCATGACGTACTTCGCATACTTCTCATTAGTCTATGAATGATCTTCGGTTAGGAAGCTATAAAAGGAACATAGATTCCATCAAAGAGACATCAGGAAAAAAGACAGGCGCCGCAGGCTGCAACACCCCATGTAGCAGGACACACCAAGGGGCGCCCCAATATGCAGCACCCACCCCTCGGCTTCTGATGGTCATCTGGTAACCCGAACGGCCTTGCCGGCAGGAAGGTTGCGGCAAATGCGACAGAAAGAAAGGGATCCGCCTGACTGGCGGGCCTAAGAGCTACGCCTGGGGACGCTGATCATCGGAACCGAGGCGATGATCTCGGATCTTCCTGAGCAAGGTCGAGCGGTGAATGTTCAGCAATCTTGCCGCAGCCGAGCGGTTGAAGCTGGTGGCTTGGAGGGCCCGGCGAATCGCACGGGCTTCCGCCTCACGAAGAGTGCAGATCCGCCGCGTCTGGTCATCCATCGTCGGCAGTCTCCCCGAAACAGCTTCGGAATCCTCGCCGCGATGTGAAACGTACCCGTCGTCCCATTGTGACGACGTCGGGGGCATGGGGGGAAGATTCGCCGCGTACATTCGCTCGACATAGCAACACAGTTCCCGCACATTGCCCGGCCAGGGGTAGTGCATGATCGCCTCGCGTAGCCCCCTGCCGATCACGCGCCGAGCCATGCCGTATTGGTGGGCATAGAAGTCGAGATAGTAGTCCAACAGGGGCAGGATGTCGTCGGGCCGGCTGCGAAGCGGGGGGATCTCGATGCGGACCACATTCAGTCGATGGTACAGGTCGCTACGGAACTTGCCCTCCGAAACCTGCTTGGCCAGCGATCGATTGGTAGCGGCCATGAAACGTGCATTGACCGGGATCGGTCGGGACGCTCCGACAGGCGTAACTTCCCGCTCCTGAAGGAGTCGCAGCAGTTTCGGCTGGAGGTGAAGGGGCATTTCGCCTACCTCGTCGAGCAGCAACGACCCGTCCTCCGCCGCCCGAACCATGCCTAACGTGCTGCTGGCAGCCCCGGTGAATGCGCCCTTCTCGTGGCCAAAAAACTGGCTCTCAAAGAGGGATTCACTGATGGACGGGCAGTTGACAGGAACGAAAGGCCCCTGGCTGCGCGAGGAATGGCTGTGGATGCGACGGGCAACGAGTTCCTTACCGGTCCCGGATTCTCCCTCAATGAGGACAACACAATCATTCCCCGCCACGGAGTCAGCGATGCTGAGCACTTGCTTGAAAAGCGAGCTGACACCGATCAACTGGGAATCGTGTCCTTCAAGGTTGCCCGGAAATGATGCGTCGGCCCCGGCAAACTCCAGGTTGTGGTCTCCTCCCAACCTCATCTTGTACGTATCACCCGAAACCAAAGAGCACACCCGGTTCGGGCAATGACCCTACCTTGAGCTAGTGAATTGCATGTGAGTTGCGAGCAACAACTCCGATTTCACTTATAAAGCGACTTTTCCGGTCTTGCAAGCAGAAAATCACCCGAACATAGCCTGCGATAGGTGTCCAGCCCTGCCCCATAAGCAAAAATGCCTACCGCGAATAGGTAATATTACCCAGAACCGTCTCGGGTTTTGGCTGGCAAAGCCTGGACGCTAACAATCCATGCTGGCATCAATCCGCGGCCACAGTCTGGAACCCGGACTCCTTGCACCAGCGCCCGGCTGAAGATAGCATGCAGTCATCGCCCCCCACCCGAAAGGACCCGCAATGAAAGACAAGCATACCATTCTCGGCGTTCACATCACCGACCGGCTCACCGAAGCTGTCGAAGTCCAGAAGCTGCTTACCGAATATGGCTGCCACATCAAGACGCGTCTTGGCCTCCACGAGATCGATCAGCCCGGACAGGCAGGCGACCCCAACGGCATCCTGCTGCTGGAGATGGTTGGCCAGGATGAACCCATCGCCCAACTCGCCGAGAAGCTCAACGCCATCCAAGGGGTCGAAGCCCAGTCGATGGTGTTCCATCATGTCTGATCGCCGGGCGACCGAGAGTCTTCGCTAGGAGCAACAGCACGCTTCTTCTGAGGGTTGCTGGCAGCCAGCGCGCCCAACAGCAGCGCCGTCGTCACGCTCAGACAGATTCCTCCTGCCGGTGCGTACGAGCCTGTCACGGCCTTGGAAACGCTGAACATCCACGGGCCCAGCGCACTGGAAAGCACGATGATCGCCATGCTCA
>CAZXSK010000006.1:61784-92159 GCA_964642855.1 uncultured Planctomycetaceae bacterium
ACGCTGAACATCCACGGGCCCAGCGCACTGGAAAGCACGATGATCGCCATGCTCAGCCCGCTGACAGCTCCCAGATGTGTGCGGCCAAAGAACCGCGGCCAAGTGACGGCCGAGATCACTCCGAACATCCCGGCCAGCACGCCGTTGCCCACAATCATCACCCATCGTGTCTCAGGCGAAAGCGTCATGAGCGACAGCATCGAGACCGCCATGCCGGCCAGCATTACCACCAGCACGTACTTAAGCGGTACATAATCGCTGATCCATCCCGCCGCGAAGTGGCAGGTGACGGCAATGATCGAGGCGGGAAAGAAGATCGACAGCGCAATTTCCTTGGTCATCCCACCAGCCTCGAAGATGGACACCACGTGGAAGGTCAAGGCCGTCATATACAGGCCGAACATGCCCATGGACAAGGCGAAGATCCAGAACGAATACGTTCTGGATGCCTCGCCCAGAGTGAACTGCCGGTGTGCCAGACGGGCGGCGACGGTTCTCTCGTCGTCGTGCAAGCTGCCGTCCGGAACCAGGCCGCAGTCCTCCGGGTTGTCACGATAGACCGCCAGCACGACCACAACAAAGCCCGCCCCCACGACCGCGGCGATGGCCAGCCAGGCGCCCCGCCACGAGAAAGCCTCGATCAGTCCGTCCAGCACGGGCGGCGAGGCGCTGAAACCCAGGGAGATTCCGACACCCGCAAGCCCGTTGGCCAGACCACGATGCCGGTCGAACCACTTCATGACCATGTTTCGACTGACCATGGTCAGCACGCCCTGCCCGCAAAAGCGGATGCCGAAGAAAGCCAGAAGAATCACCCAGAATGCCCACGCTGAACCAGCCATCCCGAACGTTCCCGCCAGGCCATGGGCGATCCGGTCGGATTGGCTTGCAAGAACCAGCATCCCCCCGAGCCCGACGCACGAAAGCGCTGCCACCACGCGGGCACCCCAGCGATCGTAGAGCTTCCCCGCCCAGGTGAGAATCAACCCGCTGGCTGCCGTCCCGAACATGTACGCGCGACTGAGTTCTTCCCGCGTCAGGCCCAGGGCGGCAAGCAGGTGTTCCGTAAACGAACTGACTCCCATCGTCTGGCCTGGGATGCTCATCAGCACGCCGACCGTGCCAGCCAGCAGAACAACCCAGCCGTAGAAGAAAGGCAGACGCCTGGGCGAGAAGGGAATGTCGTTGGTGTTTCTTCTGCGATGCATCGGAAGCCTGCTCTCCGTGCCCGGCGGGGGTCGATGGAAAGGGCCAGTCTAGTCCCGCCGTCTTTGGGAGCAAGCCAAACCCGCTCGCTTACTTTCAGGATTCCGCTTCATGCAGGGAGGGGCGTGTCCGCTTTCGACAGGCCAGCCATTGTAGAACAAGCCCCCTGAGGTGGATCGGACCTTGGAAGAAACGAACGGCCGACGGACCGCCACCTAGTCGAGATCCAGCGAAGGTCCGTCGAGCTTGATGTCCTCCAATTCCTTCTTCGCCTCGCCGGTGAAATCCGTGTACCCGACGCACTGGAAGTACACCTTCAGCTTGTCCGAGCCCTTGTGGGTGAGCCCGAGCTTCGAGCCGTCCAACGTCAGATGCGAACGAATCACCATCCGGGCGGGTACCGATGTCTCTGCCGTGGATTCCGCATCAAGAAAGGCTACCCGACAGGGCCCGGCGATCGCCATCGACTCATCAGCCTTGGTGGTGTAGTCCCTCCGCCTGCCACCCTCTTTGCGGATCAGACGATTGACCGTCATTCTGCCGTGTAGCTTGGCGTCGAACGTGTCCTTGAGTTCCCGCCCTCGTTTATCGTTGGCCGGCTGAAAATCCGTGATCTTTTCGATCGTGACGAAAAACGATCGCTCGGTAGCGTCTCCAAATAACTCTCCGCCGGCCGTTCGCTCAAGATCGGACCGATCGACGGTGATCTCGTAGAGGCCCACGGTCGCCGAACCCACGGTGCGCGTCCCGCCGGTAAGCCCCTCAAGCCCGGACGTATCGCCAAAATCCTCCAAGCCGCTCTCGTCGGGGAACGTCACCGTGATCTTTCCCTCCCGGTTCCTGCCAGACAGGAACAGAGGCCGGAGCTTCTCCGGGTTGCGGATGGTCATCCGGGCTGTGTAATAGCCCGGCCACTTCTTCAGGGCACGGAAATCGTACGTCACGGTCCCGACTTCCTTGATGCTTGCCCGCGGGCCCTTCGGTTTCTTTGCTCCGACCGGCGCGACTGCGACGACGAGGTACGCGACAGCAGCAGCGACGAACAATGTCCCGGTGAACAGGCGTCTCATGGGTTGGCCTCCTTCTGCTCGCCAGGCCCCAGGAGCATCAGGTGCCCGTCGGAATACCCAGCCGCAAAGTCATTCTGAAGCGCACCGTCAGTAACCGGCGAGGGATTCCCACGCCGATCCTCCGAGGTCGACTGCGAGGCGACCAGTACACCGGCCTTGGCTCGCCCCAGCCCGTTGACCCGACAACCGGGGACATAGCTGGAGAAAAGCATGGTTTTGAAATCTTCACTGAAAACTGTCACGTAAGGCCCGCCGTAGCCTACGCTGGAGTACTTGTCGAGCTTCACGAACGCATTGGGCGTCTGAATCAGACCGCTTGCCGCCCCGCCGTGCATCGCCAGGGAGTTGTCCCCGAGCACCAGCAGGTCCTTGACGCCGACGCTGTTGGGTTTGTCCTGCTGGCCGTCCTGGTAGAGATAGCCAACCCATCGCGTCCAGCCAAGCGACTGAAAATTGTCCGAGCGGATCCGCATGACGTAGGAAACGCTCAGCACGCCCGCGTTCCAGATCGAGAACCCCATGCCCGTGTTCGCCACACCCTCGTCGAGGTCCACGGGGTTCCTGGTCAGCACCGAGTTGCCGCCGTCCGACCAGCCCACGACCAGCATGTGTCCGTCATCGTCGTGGGTGGCGTGCTTGATCGCCGAGTCGGACACCAACCGGTATTCGTCGTGCCCCACGAGCTTCGACCCCCAGCCGTAGATCTCCCACCGCTGCGTTCCGTCGGACTCAAAGCACTTGAAGATCGGCTTGCGCCAAGGCTCTCTGCCCGTGCCCGAATTTACATCCCCGCCACAGAGAACCGACCCGTCGTGCGGGCTTACGGTCAGAAACTTCACCCGGCCATGGGACCGGTAATCGAGTTGTTCCATCTTTCCGCCATCCGCCGAGATGCGCTTCAGGCCGCGGATGTCCAGCAGGACGTTCTTACGGTGATCCACCCAGATCTTGTCAGGCTCGGCGCGATGCCCCTCGAAGATCCATACCCACTGGAGCTTCTTTCCGTCCGGCGAGAGCTTGGCAACGTAGGTGTCGCCCGGCATGCGGATGCCCTCGAAGTAGTGCGGGCCGACCCGCCGGGCGTACTTGCCTTCCACTTCCGGGACGGGCACGGTCTTGACTACCTCAGCTGACTGGGCAAGCTTTCGGAAGTGGTCGCTCGATCTGCCTGCGATGATAATGCCGTCATCCCGATCGATCATGCCCACCGAGATTGTCGCGACCGACCAGTCGAACTTGACTACCCGATTGAGCTTGCCGAGATCTTTGCTGTAGAAGGCCATGAACCCGCACCGGTTGGGGTACGAATCCGGCGGGCTCTTGCCCGGATCGGTCTCGTCGATCTTGTCCACGCCCGGCCAGGGACTGACCTCGTACCACTCGCCTTTGCCCAGAATCTCTGGTTCGGGCGTCGCGGGGAACGTCGGCCCCCAGGTATTGCCAAACGCCACCACCGTTCCGTCGCCCTGACTTTGGGCGCCGACGAACTCTTCGTGGCCTTCCGTGCCGAAATAGGTAGCCGCGATGAGTTTGTACTTGTCTCCCTGGGCGGCCCGGTTGGTCATCTGTACATAGCGGAATCCTGCCGACGCAGCGACCGGCCAGACAGCCAGGACCAGACCGATGATACCCATGCTCCATCTCTGCATATTTCTGCTCCGCCCTACTTGGAGGGTGATACGGTTTCGATGTCGATCTCCCCGACGGACTCGGCTCCGAAGTCGGTATACCCGGTGATCGAGAAATACACTTCCACGTCGCCGGAATCAGCCCCGGTAAGCCCGAGGTCGCTGCCCTTGACTTTCGGCCAGCCTCGAACCGTCATGCCGGAGATCTTCCGCTCCTTGACGATCCCCAGATCGAAGAAAGCCACCTCGGCCTTGGCGCCCTCGAAGCGAACCTTCTTGTCCGTGTCGTAGACGATCGTCTGGTCGGGCGCGTCCCCTTCTACCCGGCTGCGTGCTACGTGGATCTCCCCGCTGACGCGGGCAGAGAAAAGTTCGGGAGCGCCGCTGGAGGTCCGCCTGTCCGTCGTCGCGGACCACTGGGTGATCTCCGTGACTTTCACGAGCAATGCGGGCTTGTCCCTGGCTGCAATCCAGTCCGAGCCAACGAAGTCTTCGGCATCCGGGCGACCCCCCGCCCAGGTGTCCATCACAGCCGATCCCGTCCCGCTCGTTTCGGCTGCGCTGGCAAGTTCTCCGAGGCCCTCGAAGCCCTCGAGTTCCCCCATGTTCGTGAATTTCACGGACAGCGTACCGTCAAGGCCTCGACCGGTGACGAACAAGGGTCGCAGCGTGCGAGAGGGATCCTCCCTGCCGTCGCGCAGACCGATCACGCAGTTGGGCCACGTCGGCCAGCGCTCCTGCTCGTCGACCGGGTCGAACGTGTACGAGACGTTCTCCAGCAACACATCGGGATGATCGACCTTGTTCTCGGACTTCTTGTCTTTGGCGAGGGCGGTCCCGGCAAGCAGCAGGCCAGCGACGGCAATGGCTGCGATCCCCGCCGGCAGACAGCGTTTCAGCGTCGCACGGTCGGTCATGGTCAGTCCTCCTGCATCCAGATGAGGTACGCGTCGTATCGACCCCCCGCGTGCTGGGCCGCCGGTCGATGGGTCGGTACATTCGCCCCCGCCCTGCCTGCGACCAGGAGCCCCTTGCTGCACGGGGAAAGATCAGCGAGTTCCGCATCGGGCACCACGCTGGAAAAGCGGATCGCCCGGAAGCTCTTGCCGAGTACGGTCACGTACTCCCCGCCGACCTGGCGGGCTTTGACAGGTGCGACAAACGCGTTGGCGGTGTGAATCAGCCCGGGCCGGGCCTGACCACGGATGGCCAGGGATCCGTCCGCCAGCTCGACGATCTCCGACACGCTGACGCCATCGACCTCGTCGCGTCGGCTTGCTCCCTTGCCGCCTCGCCCCGCCCACAGTGTCTGGGCCCGGACGGACAGCGCCGCTGGGTCCATCCGCACCAGCCAGGTAGCCTCGGCGCCGGATTCGGGCATCTTCAGATCGCCGGCCGTGTCCTTCTGCTCGACATACAGGTCGGTCGGACTCCGCGTGAACACCGACCGGGCACCGGTAGTCTGTCCCGCGAACACCAGGTCGCCGCGGGACGTCACGCAGCCAGCTGTGATCCACGAACGGGCAAGCAGGCGGTTCTCCCGCAGACCGACCAGTTCCGCCGACCAGTCATAGACCTGCCACACCCAGTTGCTCTTCGCATCGTAACCCCACAGGCAGGGCTTGCGCCACCCTTCCCGGGGCCGGCCTGTGTACTGCCAGTCGTACCCGCCGCGGTAGAACTCTCCGTCGGGCCCGGCGGCCAGGAACTGTTCGTGGTGGGCGTATTCGTTGATCTCCACCGACGTGAGATTCTTCCCATCGGCCGAGATTCGGCGGATGCCGCGCAGATCGAACGTCAGCCTGCCGTTCTTATCGAGATGGATCTGCTCAGCCCCGTCCCGGTGACCGCGGAAGATCCACAGCCATCGAACCTTGCGCCCATCCGGCGAAAGTCTGGCTACGTACGCGTCTCCCGAGAGCTTGACGTTCTCGTAGTAGACGGCTCCGTACCGCGTGCGATTGCCCTTCTGGGGGTTGGGCACCTCGTGGACGACGGCTGCGTCGACGGTTCCCATCGCCTCGGAGCAACTGCCCGAGATGAGCAGGTCGTCATCCGGGGCTACGGCGCCGGCTGAAATCGTTGCGACCGACCAGTCGAACTTCACCACGTGTGATACCTTCTGCAGGTCGGCGGAGTAGAACACGATCATTCCGCTGCGGTTGGGGTTTCTCGGCGAGGGCGGGATTGGGTCGCCCCTCTCGTCGGTCTCCCAGCCACCCAGATACGGCACGACATCGTACCACTTGCCCTTGCCCAAGACGGTCGGCTGGGGCGATTCGGGAAAGGCAGGCCCCCAGGCGTTTCCGAACGCCACGATCGTACCGTCGGACAACGAACCGGCCGCCAGAAATTCCTCGATATCTTTGCTGCCAAAGCATGTAGCGGCCTGGGGCGTCAGACGCTCGCCCCGACCTGCCAGACGCTTGTGTATGTCGGACTCGACATCGCCAGGCGCGCCGCCGGCAGGAAGCCAAGCCAGCAAAGCTCCGGCCAGAAGCACGGCCCCGACTGCCGGGATGATCTTCCGATTCAACTTCGGCCTCCTTGGTTGCGAACCGTCTCTGCCCCGCTCGCCATCGAGGGGTGACAAATAGCGTAACACGCCCGGATTGCCAAGCTACCGGCTGGAGCATCACCTGCGAAACCAAAAGTCTGATTCCGTCCCAACAGGCCGAAACCGTGGAGCCTCAACGCCGTTTCACTTGGAGGTCTTTCGGCGGGGTCGGGCGCGGCCGCCGTCGAAGAGTATCGCGAGGACAACCGAACCGTATCGGACCTATGAAGTTCAGCGGACGACCGGCCCCGTCGCGGGGCCAGAAAGACGGACTGGATATGTTCTGTGTGCTTTCCCGCAGGAGGTCTGCCCATGGCCATCGCGGGTGGTTGCTGGCTGTTGCGCTGACCGCGGCGTGGATCGCTTCTCCGTCTCATGCGGCCAAGGACGAGTCGGTGCACCTCTCCGGAGACGAACTCAAGAAGCTCGACACCTTTGAGGGTCACGCACTGAACAAGGCGGAGAAGGCCTTCGTGGGTGGGAACTACCGCCAGGCCGACGCCCTCTACGAGTCTTTCCTCCTGGAGTATCCAAGATCGAAGGTCACGTCGTACGTGATCTTCCGGCGGGGCCGATGCCTGCACCTCGACGGCAAGCGGTACAAGGCCATCAAGCAATACCAGGAAGTGCTGGACTACTTCCCCAACGACGTCAAGTACGCAGCTGCTGCTCTCTATTACCAAGGCCAATGCCATCTCCAGAACGGCGACGAGAAGGACGCCATGAAGACCTGGGCCAAGATGGCTGCCGACAAGGACTACCGAAAGGTGCCCCTTGCTGCGTGGGCGATCAACCGCCTGGCCGATCACCTCCGCGAGAACGAGCAGTACTCCAAAGCCGTTCCGTACTACCGGCAGGTGGCGGTGGATTTCCGCAAGGACAACGGCAAGGCCTCGCAGTACGCGATCGAGAAGGTCGCCTACTACTACATCCGCGTCGTGCCCGATGAACCCAAGCTGCGGGAATTCTACGAACAGGTCCAGACGTTCCACGACCGCCCGAGGACGATCAAGGGCGAGACCATCGCCTCGGAAGAGTACTGGGACCAGATCCGTCATCGCATTCATCGCTGGGACCGCTTCGACGACGACCAGGACGACAGGCAGAAGCGATTCTACCGGTACTGGGCCAATGCCATGGACCCCGTCGCAGAGAAGCACTTCGCCGAAGACGACGCATTCCTCCTGGACGTCGCGTGGATGCATCTCCGGCACGAAGGCAGCGAAAGCAACTGGATCAAGCGCGTCGATGAGATCTTTGCGGCCAACCAGACCGAGGGAGACTTTGGCCGCATCGTTCGATGGATCGGCGTCTATGCCGGACACAAGGCCAAGGCGATGGAGTACTACCGCAAGCTCGATTTCGCCAAGATGTCCAATGGCGAGATCATCCGGCTGATGGAGATCATCTACGAGAAGATCAAAGACCCCGAAATGGGAGCCAACACCTTCGACAAGCTTCGCATCGGCGAGTTGAAGGAAGACGAGAAGATCGGTCTGGCGCATTACTTCAAGCGCAAGGATCTGAAGCTGTCGGAGCAGCTCTGCGCCAGCCTGAAGGACGATCAGCGCGCCAAGTACGAACTGCTGAAGTGCTATCGCGACGCCCGGGAATATGAGAAGGGCATCAAGCTGGCCACCGTGGTTGCCAACATCCCCGACTACGCCCAGGACGGCCTGTGGATGAAGGCGGAAATGCTCCAGGCCACCGGGAAGTACGCCGACGCCATCGGCTGCTACCAGCAGGCCGACAACCCCCCGGACAATCTCTGGGAAATTGCCCGGTGCTACGAAGCCCTCAAGAAGTGGGATCAGGCGATTGCTCAGCTCGGCGAGATCGAGGGTTTCTTCAAGAACGTCAGCTCGCGCGCGGCGCTGGAGATCGCCAAGGTATATGGCCGTAAGGCCGGTCGGGATCGAAAGAACACGGACTACGTCAAGTCGCTCAGGCGGGTCACCATGAAGTATCCCAAAAGCACCGAGTCCAGCCACGCCCACCAGGAGCTTGAACGCATGGGCATCCGCACAGGCGGAGGCGTGGACGCCGAGTAGTTTCCTCAGAGTGCACCTCCTCTGCCGGGGGTCACAAGGTCGGGAGAACTCCGCCTCGCAGCCGGGGCGGACATCACTGCAAACGAGGTTCGATCATGAAGCGGACGAGATGGGTCGTAGCTGTCGGACTGGTACTGATCGTCGCAGGGCTGGGCATTTCCCAGGCCGTGCGTGAAGCCGCCCGCAGACCGGTTGTATCCCAGGACGAGCGCATCGCGACGATGCGCTACGACAAAGCGGTGGAGTTGCTGGCCATCCGGGAATACGAGCGCGGCGTGAAAATGCTCGAGAATGTCATCGACCAGTTCCCGGAAAGTAAGGCCCGAACGAGGGCACACCTGGCGTTGGGCAGGCATTTCCTCAACCGAGGCCAGCACAGCAAGGCCCTGGCTAATTTCCGCCCGCTCTGGAGGCTGAAGAAGACCGGCCAGGAGATCAAGGGCGACGAGAAGGAGATGTATCTCGAATCGCTCTACCTTGGCGGCGTGGCGTACTTCCAGACCCGCCAGTATTCCTCTGCTTTTCCGATGCTCCGGCGGATCACGTCCAGCTACCCCAACACCATCTGGGCCAACCAAGCATATTACTACATCGGGATGTGCCACTTCGCCCAGGAGAACTGGAACAAGGCCATCGAGTCCCTGGCGCTGGTCGGAACATTCGTAGACCCCGACAGCCCGTCGACGCAGTATGTCGAAGCAGGCCACCGCTTTTACGTAAAGGTCGCCGACGCCGACCTGCCGATTCTCCATCGCCTCGGGGAAACCACCTACGTGACGATCCGCACGGAATCGGGCGACAGCGAGAAAGTCCAGTGCAAGCCCCTGTCGATGAAGACAGCCGTCTTCATCGCCGCGGTCGGAACGGACATCGCACCTCCCGCGCCCAATGATGGCATTCTTCAGGTCGCCGGCGGCGACACCATCGTGACGACTTACGTCGACGACAACACCAAGGACGGCCGCAAGGGACTCGACCGAACCCGCACAACGCGCGTGGTCTCGACGGCCTCGCTGGCGTTTACCTTGGGCACCTACGAATCGAAGGCGGAAGCTGCCTTCCTGAACCAGCCCCTCTTCGTCGCCCTGCGCGACGTGGATCTCGACGTGTCTCCCAAGGCTGAAACCGCCTATGTCAGGCTCATCAGCCGCTATCGTGCCGAGGACCAGGCCATGGAAGAAACCGGCCTGGGCGACGATCTGACCTATCGGGAGGCCGACCTGTACAAAACCCGCGACGAGGTCACACTGAAGCTCTCGGAACTCGGCGAGTCGCCCGTGCACACGGGCAAGTTCACCGGCAGGATTCTCATCACCCCCACGCCGAAAGACAAAGCCGTCGACAGAACCGACGATCTGCTGCACTGCTCGTTGGGCGACGAGATCATCGCGACCTACGAAGATCGCCTGCACATCGGCGGCGAGTCCCCGCGAGAATCGAAGGTCTCGATCAAGGTAATCGGCGAAATCGACGCCTCGCCGCGAGCGACCCAGAACCTGGTCGCCGACCCGGTTCTCAAGGCCAAGAAGAACATCGTGGAAGCAACAGCCTACCTGGAGCTGGCGAGAATCTTCCGCTCGATGGGCCTGATGGACGGAGCCCGAAGTAAAGCCTCGGAAGGCCTCAGCCGCGTCGAAGAAATCATCCGCATCGAGGGACCCATCCCCCAGTCGCTCAGCGAGGAGGCCTTCAAGCTCAAGTGGCAGCTGCACGAATCGGTGGAAGACTACGAAGCCGCCATCGCCACCTGCCGGGTGTTCAGCCAGCTGTTCCCGGACTCCGCCTTCGTCGACGAAGCGCTTCTGGGGATCGGCAACGCCAGGATCAACAACAAGGAGTACGCCGAGGCGATCCGCGTTTTCCAGCAGATCCTGGAGTTGGAGAAGTCCCGCGCCAAGGCCGAGGCCCAGTTCCGTATCGCCCAGGCCTACGAGAAGATCGAGGGAGAAGGTTCGGAGAAGGCGATCCGGGCGTTCCGCGAATGCTCCAAGCGTTACCCCGACACCGAATTCGCCGGGCCTTCCCTGGCCAGGCAGGTCGACTACTTCATCAACACCAAGGACTACCGCCAGGCAGAAGACCTGCTCCAGCAGATCTTCCAGGACTACCCCGACGCCACGTTCCTCGACCAGATGCTGGCCAAGTGGGGCGTCCTTGCCTACCGGCGAGGCGACTTGAAGCAGGCTCACGAGAAATGGACCCAGCTGCTGTTTGAGTACCCCAGCAGCGAGCATGCCCCGAATGCCAAGAAATGGGCCGAGGCGGTCCAGCAAAGAATGAACTCCCAGAAGGGGGCGGAGTAACTCATGAAGACACGTACGATCATTGCAGTCGTCTCGCTTGCAGTCCTGGCCGGGACATCGGATCTCCGGGCCGAGGATAACAGCAAGGACCTCGAAGCCTACAACCAGCTTCTCCGCAAGGTGCAGACCAACCCCGCTCGCGCGTCGGAAGAAGACATCCTCCAACTCCTCGAAGCAGGCAAGGAACTCAACCGCTCTTACACGACGTCCCTGGCCGTGCGAGGGTACTTCTCCCGCAACTTCCAGCCCTCGTCGAAACTGCTTCGGCTGGCAGCCGAGAATGCTTTTCTCGCAGCCGACTACCGCACCGCAGCGGCGCGGTACAAGGCGTATCTCTCGGCTGTCGAGAAGAAGGGTAACGGCGAATCGAAGGAGCAGGTCTCCCGGGCGGCCGGTGCCCTCTACCGAGTGCTGATCGACTTCCTCGAAGCCGAAGACGACGCATACCAGTTCATGAGCGTCCGCGCCGACCGCTACCGTGAGACCCCTGCTGCACGTAAATACGACACCTGGCTGCTTCGGCAGGCACGCAAGCGCGAAGACCACGCCACCCACGCGCGAATGCTCTCGGCGATCTTCGAAGACAAGATCCCCCTCGAAAAGGAGCGTCTGTACTACTGGGATGATCTCGACGCCCTGATCCGCACCATTTCCGACCCCCGGAGCGACCGCTACCCCGCCCTGCCCTACTGCAAGCGACTGGCCGGAATGATCCGCGACGACGAAACCCGCCAGCTGCGCATGAAACTCGCCGTCGCCCAGCTGCAATTCAAGGCCTCCTCTGCCGGCAAGGACGACGAAACGCTCACCCGCATCTACACGCTGGTGACCGAAGCCGCGGAAGACTACTTCAAAGCCGATCGCTCCGCCACAACCGTCAAAGACATCTGCCGCATTCTCGCCGGCGGAATCGGCGGGTTCTCCGAAGACGCCTGGAAGGACCAGCTGGCCTCGAAGCAGAAGATGTTCTCCGAGATGTTCCAGAAGCTCTCGACTGACGACCAAGCCGAGATCATCTCCTGGCGAGACGGATCGAGGTCGATCGCCAAGAACCTCGCCAGCGATGCACAGTGGGCGTTGCTGATCGGCAAGTCCGCCCGGGAATTCGCCGGCAAGCGCATGCTGATGAACCTTTCTTTCGATCGTAAGGGCGACACGCTCGACGACTACGTCCGGCAGGCCAAGTTGCTCAAAGGCGTGCCTTCACACGATGCCGCCATCATCAATTCCATCGCTGCCGGCGGGTTCGACGCCCACAAGGCCCTCGACCATCTGGGCAAGGAAGAGCTCTGGCACTGCGACCCCGACGCCATCGACAACATCGCGGGACAGATCATCGAAGAGATCAAGCGTCTGGCCGAAAAGGCCGGCAAGGAAATCAAGAATCCCGACGCCGCGTGGGTCAGTTTCGGCCGGAAGTACCTGACGACCTCCCCGGCTGTCTACTTCGCCGACCAGGCCGCGGAGAAATATCTCGATGCCGCCTGGCGGTACAGCGGCAAGGAGGAAGGTGACAAGTCTCAATTCGCCGACCATCTCGAAGCGCTGGCGTGGGTGCCCTGGTCGCGACGCACGCGCGAAGATGTGTTCAACGACGCACACCGCGACTACCGGGGCTGGGTGTCTCACCTGCGCCGCAAAGCCCGGGACGACAAGGCCGACATCCCCCAGGCCCAGATGAAGATCATCGACCGGCTGGAGAAGGTGTTCAACGAGGTCCGCAAAGACGAAAGCGGAGATCCTTCATCGGCCCCGAACAATATGTGCAAGCAGATGGCCCTGCTGCTCAAGGCCGACAACCAGCGCGATCGTAAGGCGTACGTCCCAGCCGGCAAAGAGCTGCTCAAGGAGCTTGCCGACTACCACAAGAAGCGCATTCCCGGCGGCCGGGCAGTCATGCGATATCTCGTGCGCAAGCAGAACGGCTTCGACTCCTCGGAGCTGAACCTCGCCGTACTCGCCGACCAGGTCCAAGCCATCGACGGCACCGACCCCCGCAGCGATGCACACGAGCTGATCGACACCTTTGTCGACTCCTACCGATGGGAGTGGGGACGCATCGAGGACCGATACGCCGATACGGCTAAGTCATTCAACAGCATCGTCGGAGAAGCGCTGCTGAAGGTGGTCAAGTCCGGACGGTTCGACCCGCGCCTGATGAACTGGTTCCGCATGACGCGCGACGGGCGAGGCTGGAACATCCAGAACACCGGCAACGAGGTAATGCAGGCCATCATCGATCGCAAAGCCATCCACGGCACGGGCTACACTCCTGGCGACCGGACACGCAGCGCCACCTGCACCTACATGTACCTCGTCAGCCGCGACTTCCCCAAACTGCAGGAGAAGTACCCCCCGGCGACCTGGTTCGACGACATGTATATCGAGGAAGCCCGCAAGACCGGATCCTTCGACTACAGCTACTGGCAGTACGGCAAGGATAGCGACAGCAAGGTCGCCAAGGCGGCAGCCGACGCGTTCGCCAGATACGACCGCGTTCCCTTCGGGTACGGGGACACGCCCGAACGATACAGCCGGGGCGAGTTCTGGGAGTGGCTGCGGCATCTCAGCGGCATCGATGCGGTCCGCGACGATCTGCTCGCCCGGACCGAATCGTACTACGGAAAGACACGCTTCGATACCTATGCCATGGGCTGGGCGTACTTCACGAATCCCCGCGACGTCGAGAAGCCCGAAGGGCGCAAGAAGTTCTTCCAGGAACTCGACACGCTGGTCCAGCGGCTGATCGATGCCCCGGCCCGGCCTTCGCTGCCGTACATGGGCGAGCTCGAGAAGCTCTCTCCGAAGGACCTCACCGCCGATGAGCTCGAGGTACTCGTGAAGATCTTCCCGCACGCAACCCCGTCCTGGTGGCCGCGTGGCTGGAATTACGACCGGCTCGGCATCGTCGTGCACGATGCACTGGTTCACCAAGGCAGGCAGGTGGAGCTGTACGAGGTGCTGGGGCATCTGTGGAAAATCGGCGGCGACGTCGACGAAGACGAGTATCTCCGCGCCCTGGCAGAACGCGCACGTTCCTTCGCCGCCGGCGGACAGTTCGACCTGGCGTTGGTCTCCAGCCTCTGCGGGCTCGAGCTTGCCTCCGACGCCCTGCCCGAAGACGCACGCACCCAGCTGACGGCTACCAAGTCCTCGGCGATCTCCAAGGTCGGCGCGGTGATTCCGGTCGAGAAGTCCGATCCCCGCTACCCCGCCTTCGCTGCACAGGCTGCTTACCTGGTGGGCAAAGAGCAGACGGCGTGGCAGACGTACCTTGAGAACTCCGCGAAGATCCTCGCCACGGTCAAGGACCTCGATCCCGAGTTCTGCATCTGGCTGATCGACAAGAACACGGAGGTCCAGCGGTTTGACGCATCGGAAGAGTTCGCCCGCGTCATGCTCCAGTGGTTCGACTCGACCTCCGATGGCTTCGAGCCCGAGATCCGGGCACGCCTCAACTGCTCCTATGCGAATATCTCGTTCGCGAAGGAAGAATACGCCAAGGCCCGCGCGCTGTACAACGCCGTCGCTGCATCGAAAGACTTCGAGGGAACGCGGTCGCAGCAGCAGGCCAAGCTCCGCATCGCCGAAGTCGATCGCGTGACCAGGCAGTTCGAGCCCGCAACCAAGCTCCTGGAAACCCTCGCCCGCAGCAAGGACTCCTGGCTGCGTGCCGAGGCGATGTACCAGCTGGCGAAGGTTCAGTACGACCAGGAACTGTACACCGACGCCAAGGACACCCTCGCGAAGGTCTTCGTCGCCCGTGGCGAGCACCCCGAAGCCCGCATCCTCGAAGGCAGGATCAATCTGAAGCTCAACAAACTTGAAGACCCCACCGACCTGCGGATCGGTCCGGTCAGCGACAAGCGCCTGATCGTGCCCGGCATGCCGCTGAAGGTCTCCCTGGAAGACCGCAACCTTTCGGTGGTCGGCAAGAGCTCGAACATCGAGATCTCGGCCTGGACCGATTCCGGCGACCGCGAGACGTTCCTGCTGACGCCGTTCGGCGACTCCCGCACGAACTTCCGCGGGCAGGTGCCGACGGAAATCGCCAAGGCCAGCCCGGGCGACCATGTGCTGCAGCTTCTTGGCAACGACCGGGTGCACTACGACTTCTCCGAGAAATTCAAGAAGACCCACAAGATCACCGAAAACGTCAAGTCCAGCCTCACGGTCGCGACCGCCTCGGAACTGTACGCCTCCTCGGGGACGATCCTCTCACGCGAGCAGCGCGAGCAGCGAGCCCTGGAAGAGAAGATCCGCCAGAAGATGGAGCTCAAGAAGGAATCTGCCCAGCAGGTTGCTCTCAGCACCGTCCGGGGCGAGAACCAGGTCAAGCCCGGCAACAAGGTCAACGTCCGGGTGATCGATCCCGACCGCAGCGTGACCGATGACGTGGATACCGTCTCGGTGAAGGTCGCCTCCTCCAGCGGCGATGCCATCGCAAGTTTCACGCTGAAGGAAACCGGCACCCACACAGGCGTGTTCGAAGGGGCGGTCCTCACCGCCGCCGGACAGGCCATCGCGACGGCTTCGGATTCCCAGGAAGGCAAGTTCCCCAATTTCGCCATATCCCGGAATCCGGACTACCCCGCCTGGGTCGCACTGCCGGACAACCAGCGACCCAAGACCTTCAGTGTCGACCTGAATACCTCGGCCAAGCTGGGCAGGATGAAGGTCATCGCCGACGTCCCCGCCCGGGGCCTCAAGAAGTTCCTCGTGCAAACCTCGCTCAACGGCGAAGACTTCCGCACCGTCGGCAGCTGGCCGGAACGATACGTGCCCTGGGACGGCCGGCCGGAACTCACCGCCTGCCGGTACCCCTCCAGCAAAGGCCCGCGCAGCGTCGGCGAGATCCGCCACTATCTCACCCTCGGACACGTAGCCACCGACTACCAGCCCGCCAGCAAGTACGTGACCATGGACGAGTTCTCGTGGGACCACGAACTCGATGGCATCGGCCGAAAGATCGGACTCGACAAGTACAAGGACGACCGCTACTACGTCGCGAAAGTCGCTGCTGCGTTCTTCCAGCCGCGACGGCAGATCCGGACGTTCCGCCTCATGCCCGCCGGCGACCGCAAGGCGACGTACTTCCTCGTGGTCGACGGCCAGGTTGCGTCTTCCTCGCGCAGAACCGAGGAGGATTTCATCGAGGTGCAGAAGAAGCTCACCAAGGGCGTCCACCGGGTGGAAATCTACGTCTTCGCCAACGGCAAGGACAAGGTCGAGTTCCAGCTGCACTGCGACAAGGAAGAGGCCCCGTACATGGGCCCCTGCCCTGCGGAGATGTTCGACGTCGAGAAGAACCCGGTCATTGCCGAGGGCATCAACGTACCCGTGGCAACCGTCCAGGCGGACCAGAAGAAGGAAACCTTCGCGATTTCGTTCGCCCCGCCATCGGACAAGCACCCCGACGGCACGCAGGCGCGGGTGGTGAGGCTGGCGCTGCTGGACTTCGAGACCGACGCCCCGGCCATACGGAAGATCGAACTCACCGACTTCCAGAAAAACGTGCTCCTTCCCACGAAGGAGGACTTCCTGGAGCTCCGCAAGAACCAGCAGCTGGAAATCGTCCCGGGCGACCGGATCTCCGTGACCTACGAGGACCCCAAGGTGATCAAGCGAGGCCAGGAGCTTCGCGAAGCCTTCCTGCAGGCGACATACGCCAACGCGACGATCAGCGCTTGCTTCGTGGAATACGACATGCAGGGCGGACTCGCCAGGCCCCGGTACATCCCGATGTATCGCTTCAAGCCCGGCGACACTGTGAAGGTGTTCATCCGCGACCCCGACTGCGACGTGTCCGACAAGCCCGACCGGATCAAGTTCCTGGCCTGGAAATCGATGGGCTCGCCGGTTGAGATCGATGCGCTTGAAACAGCCGAACACTCGGGCGTGTTCCTCGGGACACTCTTCCCGGTCGATCCCAACGCGAAGGAAACCGACGGGCCGGGCAAGATCGTCGTCGACAAAGGCGACGACATCTTCCTGCGATACAACGACCGGGAGAATACCGCCCCGGGCATCCCCTGGCCTCGTGAGACGAACATCGAGCAGACGTGGTTCAAAACCCCCGAGGTCCGTGTCTACAGCGTGAAGTCCGAGAAGGACCCCGCGGCGGAGAAGGCCGGCGAGCAGGAAGAGGCCCTCGGCGCGTCGCTGGAGGAACAGTTCCCCGCCAGTCGCAAGCTCGTGGCTACGCGTCCGGCCGACACGCACTATGACAAGCCGGCCACCGCCTGCATTGGCGGGCCGGTGCTGGTGGAAGTGCTCTTTCCGTCGGCGGCCCAGTCGCCGGCCAGCACGATCTCGCTTTTCGCGCAGACATCCAGCGCTCGCAGGAAGGCCGGAAAGGACGCCAACGACGCATTCGACATTCGCGTGCCGGGCACGCTGAAGCTCACAAGCCGCCCGGGCAGCCAGAAGGCTCCCGCCCCGGGCCCGGGGTACACCGGCGTGGAGATCATCGAAGAAACGATGGCGCTTTCGCCGCTGGAACTCGGGCGGTTCTGCTTCCAGGTGCCCGTCGAGCTCGGAGCGGTCCCCGAACGATCGTACGCGGTCGAAGATGAGCTCAGCGGTGCAGGAAGAATGCTGGAGAAGCCCACACTCAAGGTCAGCGGCAGCGACACGATTTACGTCGCCCTGAAGTACACCGATCCGGAGACCGGCAAGGAGCATTGGCTCGAGCAGACCATCGTCCTCGACAGCGACGCGTTCTTTGACATCATGGACCGCCGCTACCAGAAGAACGTCGACGGCCTGTATGTCGGGCAGAGGGCTTACTTCCGCGTCATCGACGCCAGCAAGGACCTCACGGATGGCAAGGATATCGTCAAGCTGTCGGTCAAGACCGAAAACGGCAAGACCACGACGATCGAGCTGATGGAAACCTTCTCGCATTCGGGCATCTTCAAGGGTCTCACGCGAATGGTCTACGCCGACGAAGAGGTCGACGCAGCCCCGGGCGACATCGTGCCGGTGGTCTACGGCGACGTCGTGACGGTCAGCTACCCGCGTGAGCGGAAGCTCGCCGGCTTGGAAGGCGATGTAGAGATCTTCAAGGGCTCCGATGGCGAGGTGATCCCGTTCACCAAGCGGTTCAAGGACTCCTCCATCGCCGTGCGAACGCAGTTCCTGATCGCCGAGGCCTACTTCGAACTGGCCAAGCGACATCGCCAGTTGGGCGACCCGAACCTGGCAGCCGAGGAAATCCTCGCCGGCAAGAAAACGCTCGAAGAAGCCATCCGCGACTACCCCGACACCGACGCCCGCGCCCAGGCGGACTACCTGCTTGCGAACCTGGCGCTGGAGTTCGGCAACGAGATGGCCGACGCTCGCGACACTGCCGCCGAAGCAGCAAAGAAGGCTGGAGAGGGACCCGAGCATGATCGGTATCTCCAGCAGGTCGAGGACCGCACCGACCGGATGAAGAAATACTACGCCGAGGCGGTCACGCGATTCAGCGACATCGTCTCGACGTTCCCGGAGAGTGAGTACGCCCCGAAGGCCCAGTTCAAAAAGGCGCTGACCTACGAGAAAATGGGCCAGATCGACCAGGCTTGCGAGGAATACGTCAAGCTCTCCTACCGCTACCCGGAGAACGAGCTGGTAGCCCGCACTATCGCCCGCCTGGGCAACTACTTCCTCACCAAGGGCAAGATGATGCGCGACGTCGCCAAGGCCCAGGAAGACCAGATCGAGCGTGAGAAGATGCTCATGCAGGCCCGGAAGTTCTTCAAGACGGCCGGTCAGGTGCTCGGCCGGCTGCAGAAGCGATTCCCCGCCCACGACCTCGCGGGCAAGACGCTGGTCCTCTCCGCCCAATGCTACATACACGCCGAGGAGTACGATCTGGCCGTCGAGACGTTCCTGGAGATCGTCGACGACGCCAAGAAGTATGACCCCGACCTGGTCGCAGAGGGCATGTACTGGTGCGGCGACTCCTACATGAAGACCGAGGAGTACGTCGAAGCGTACCGCATGTTCAAGAGACTCACGTGGGACTACCCGGCCTCGATGTGGGCCAAGTATGCCCGCGGCGTACTTGCCGACGAGAGGCTCTCAAGCGTGGCAGGCAGCGAGGACGGTTGATGGTGGAAACCGGCCAAACCCGAGCGGCGCCACCTCCGGCGGCCGATCCGCCCGAAGGCGATCCGATGGCGTCCCTGCCGGCCAAAACCCGCCAACTGGCTGCCGATCGGCTGGAAGGGGGGCGGGTGCTGCGGGTAATCCGAACGCAGACGCGCGTGGACGTCGGCGGATGGCTTGGACGGCGGCGCGTATGGCTGATCGTTCATGCCGACGGGTTACTCCTGGTGGCCACGGGAAGACCTGCCCCGAAGCCGCTGGTACAGAACGCCGCATTCGACGACCTGAAGGAAAGTGTGTACAACCACGTGACCGCTTCGCTGGTGCTCGCACCCGCGAAGGACCTGGCAGTACGGTCGCTGAAGATGGACCCCGCCGTCGGGGCCGAGGTACTGGAGATCATCACCGGCCGAAGCGCCCCCACGGCCTGACCGGCCTGAAGACCCGCGGGACAGATCCCGCAGACAACGAGGAGCAAGACGATGCTTGAACTGTTCGAAATGGGTAAGGAGATGATGTACCCGCTGCTGGCGTGCAGCATCTTCGCGCTGGCAGCCATCATCGACCGCGCGTGGGCGTTCTGGTCGAACTGGCGGGTTGATACCCGAGCCCTGCGGGCGAAGGTCCTCGAACTTCTCGGCGAGGGACGCATCAAGGAGGCCGCCCATCTGTGCGCGTCCACGCCCGGGCCGATCTCGGCGGTTCTGCTGGCCGGAATCCAGGCCTACGACCGACACAAGCCCCTCACCGATCGCGTCGAGAGCCTCACGTCCATCATGGACAAGGCGATGGACGACTACTCCGAGCACGCCATGCACGCCGTCGAGAAACGGTTCAACGTCCTCTCAACGGTCGCGATGGCCTCGCCGCTGCTGGGCATGACCGGCACGGTGACGGGCATGATCCGCGCCTTCGACGAGATGGCCCGGCAGGCAGCGGTCAACAACGCCGCCGTCGCCGGAGGCATGAAAGAAGCCCTCGTCACCACCGCCACCGGGCTGATCATCGCCGTGGCTGCGGTGATCCCCTACAAGATCTTCCAGTCGATGGCCGATCGGATCGACCTGGAAATCGAAGAGTCTTCCTCGGAACTGATCGACTACGTCGCCTCGGTCGTGGAGACCGGGCGGTAAGGACCCATGGCTTCCAGCAGAAGAAAAATGCGACGACGCCTCCGCAAAGGGAGCCCCACGGGCGACGAAGTCCCCGTCGGCTCGTTTGCGGACATCGCGTTCCTGCTGATCATCTTCTTCGTGATCGTCATGTCGATCGAGCCCCCCGCCGCGGGGCTGGAGATGGAAGCCCCAGCCGGCGAGAAGTCCGAAGCCAAGCAGGACAAGGACACCACGATCCAGATCAACGACGGGGCGGTGTATCTCAACGAGAAGCGCATCAAGCAGTCGCAGCTTCCGGCCAGACTCGCGCGCCTCAAGCTCCGCGACAAACCCCCGGCCGAGAAGGTCGTGATGCTGGAGACCACCGGAACCGTCCAGTGGGAGCAGTTCCTGCAGGTCACGGCGTGGATCGAACAGGCAGGCGGCCTGCCGGTGATGAGCTACGAGGAGGAATGAGTTGTCCCGTCGACGACGACGCAGACATCGTGACGACGACCTGATCGTGCCCGTCAGCTCATTCGCGGACATCGCGTTCCTGCTGATCATTTTCTTCCTGATCGCAGGCAAGTTCGCCAAGGAAGCGGAGGTCAAGCTCGAGCTGCCCCGTGCCACCGCACTGACGGAGATCGAAACCGCCCCGGTGATCGTGTCGGTCGACGAGGAAGGGCGAATCTACCTTGAAGGCGCCCCGGTGGGCGATGCCGACACGCTCGAACGGGCGATCACGCGCATCATCGAACTCCGTGGCATCGAGGCGTCACAGCTTCGGGTGCAGTTCAAGTGCGATCGCGAAATCGACCAGAAAATCTTCATGCCCGCCATGCGGGCCATCTCCCGCAGCGGAGCACAAATGGCCGCCCTCGGCGAGCGAAAGCAAGGACAGTAGTCCTTTTAAACCAGGAGCCTCACCCATGGCTGAACCAAGCGAAGACATCCAGAAGCTCTCGCCCGACAAACTGCTGAAGGGCTTCAACCATGCCCCCCTGCTACTGAGCATCATCGTCGCGGTCGGCATTCACCTGGTGATCCTTGGGGTCGACATCGGCTACGGACTCGTTGCAGGCGAGCCGGACGAGGACCAGCAGGTAGCCGCCACCGATGACGGCAACGCGGCCGATAAGACCAGCCCCAACGGTCAGCCCGATCGGCCGGCCGACGCCAATACCCCGCGCGCCGATGCAAACGACACGACCGACAGGGAGTACGATCCCAACGACTCCGAAGTCGTCAAGGACACCAAGGAGGTCCGGGACGCCCCGGCCGAGCCAGACCTCGACCTCGGCGACACGAACTTCTGACCCGAATCCACGTGCGCAGAATCCTCGAGCAAATCCGGACCTGGGGACGCGACCCCCGATACAGCAAGAGCCTCCTGGCCTCGGCCGGGGTGCACGTGCTGATCCTCTTCGGTGCGCTGCTGATCTCCATGCTCTTCCGCGGATGCGTGCCGCCGTTCATGGCCCCCAAGGGCAGCGGAACACCCTCGGTCACCAAGATCCGCTTCGTGCCCAAGAAGCCGAAAAAGAAGAAGTACATTCTCAACCCCAACTCGGCGATCATCTTCGATCAGCCCGAACTCGACGACTCCAAGATCCAGGAGGAGGTCGATTACGAATCCCAGGACGTCTACACCGCCGACGCCGACGCCGTGCACGGGAAAATGGGCGCAGGCGGCGGCGACGAGGGAGGCTGGCCCGACGGCGACGAAGCGGGGAAGATCCGCTTCGCACGCCTGAAGTACAACTGTCGCGGCTGGGACGACGGCATGAGCGAAGACTCCGGCAACGCCGACGTCAACTTCCTGACGTTCCTTCGCAACCTGCCCAGCGTGAGCCTGAAGATCGCCGACCGCGGCGAGGCGTGGACCATCGGCGACTACGCCCGACTGCCCAAAGGACGCAAGCCCTGGTTCATCTACATGACCGGCAGCGACCGTTTCCGCATGGACAAGAAAGACGTCCAGCGATTGCGGGACTACATCAACGAAGGCGGGATGATCTTCGCCGACTCCTCGTCCGAGCGATGGACGCAGAGCTTCAAGGCATTCTGCAAATATCAGCTCTTCCCGGACAAGCAGCTCCGCGAAATCGCCGACGACGACCCGATCTTCCTCAGGCCCTACGGGTTCCCAAACGGCGCTCCGCCCCTGTTCCACCATGGTGGATGGAAGGCAATGGGCATCAAACAGGGCGACCGGTGGGTCGTGTTCTTCCACCCGGGCGACGTCAACGACGCCTGGAAAACGCCCCCCCAGACCGAACAGTACAAGCGCAAGGCTGCCTTCCGCCTGGGCGTGAACATCGTCTGGTATGCCGTGACCAATTACCTCGAAGAAACACGCAAGTACCGCAAATGATCCAACTGTGGGACTACTTCGGCGTCGTCGGAATCGCATCGATCCTCCTGTGGGTGATCGCAGCGGCGGTCGCGATTGCGTTCCTGCGCAGCTCCCGGCGGTCGGCCGGTCTGCTCGTCGCGACGATCGTCGCCCAACTGGCCCTGGTGCTTGCGGGAATCAACTCCGCGAAGGTCTCCGCCTATCGCGTCGACCGGTCGGGCATGTACGCCCAGGCGCGGCGCGCCCGGGCGCCGCAGGATTCCGACCCCAATGACCCCAACGATCCGGAATTCCGCTACGCCTACCAGAAACGCTCCAAAGTCCAACGCGACCCCAACGCAGCCGCCTCGGCAGACGACCTGGCCCTGCTGGCTGTCGACCGCTCATCCGAACGGGCTGGGGCAACCGGCAGACTCATGCCCGAAGCCGACGTCGTCCGCGCCAATGACTGGGACCGCCTGAACCTCTTCTTCGTCCGGTGGGTGTCGTTCCTGACCGCTGCCCTGCTCGGCCTGGAACTGCTCTCGCGGTTCGTCCCCACCCTCAGCGTGGTTCTCCCGGCCAGGCGCCTGCCCCCGCTGGACGCCCGCAACCCCAGCCGCCAGGAGGTGGAACGGTTCCTGCGGGCAGCGGTTCGCCGCGGCGAGTCGTTCGTGTACCTCGGCCCCGAAGACCCCTTGCCCGGCGAGGTCTGCCTCGGCCGGCTGCCCAAGACCACGCTGCTGGGGCTGCAAAAGGTCGTCGTCTCCTCCGCCAGTCAGCGACCTTCCAGCGAGATGATCTTCGAGGGAAGCTGGTTCCGCAGGCAGTGCTACGTCGTCACCGATCGCCAGACCGCAGCAGAGGTGCTGGCCGATACGCTCCGCTACCTTCGTCTGCGGAAGATCCCCCGCGCCCGCGTGCTGGCCCCGGTGAATTTCGTCTGGCAGTTCGGGCCGATCGATCCAGACCGGCGGGAAGCCCTGGAGTTCTATGCCCGCCAGGCCAACTATCGCCTGATTCTGCTCGATGGACCCGGAAGCTAGAGCGGGCGAGTTGTCCGACGCCGATCCCGCCGACCGAACCCCTGTCTGACATCCGCCCCGCGTGGTACAATGCGCGGGCACTTCCAACCTTTTGCGCAGGAGGCCAGATGATGGATGACAGGACTTCTCGATACGCCAAGCTGTTCGTCGGAGCTGCACTGGCCGGGGCGGTGGTCGCCCTGAGCTGGGCGAATCTCACAGCTGCCAACGACGCCCCGGGCGAATCCAGGACCACCGAACCCACCGAATACGAAAAGGCCCGGCAGATGCTGCCCGATTTCTCCGAAGGCCTGGCCGGGGAGTTCGGCCCGTTCCACTGGGGGCGCGCGATGGATCTCGGGGAGGACGTCCGCTTCTGCGATGCCAACGGCCTGCCCAAACGCGATGGCAATCACATCTGGCTGTACCAGTACGCCCGCTTCAAAAGGTCCAAGGGGCTGGAGGTCTTCGTCCACGCACGCAACAACTTCACCAGCCGCGACAAGAACGTCGCCTATCGCGTCCAGCCGACGAAGTTCATCCTCAACACCGACGGCTTCCACAACTCCAAGATCATCTTCGGGTACGTGCAGGAGGACTTCCGCTTCCTGCATGCCGACAACTGCGACCTGGCCCACCTGACCGGTGCGGACCGCCTGCTGGTCTTCCTGCCCGTTCGCCATACCACCCGCGATCACGACCCGCTCGACCAGAGCGAGTATCACGTCAACACCTGGTACCAGTCGCAGAGCCCGTGCGTAATCCAGTTCAAAGCCGGCGAAATGATCCACTACGAGTACTTCGGCGACCCCAACAATCTCGACAGCCGAATCATCGCCGACCTCATGCCCTACTTCTCCGGCGAGAACCGGATGAAGCCGGGCGTCACGAAGCCCCTCTTCCAGTTCGACCTCGAAGACAACGGCGGCTGGACGCTGAGGATCGAACGCGACGGACGTGACGGCCTGGCCGGCGGGCCCGACGCCAAGACGTGGGACCACGTCATCCGCCACACCGACAAGGGCAACCGCGGACACTCGCTTGATCTCAAGCCCGGCAAGACACGCTGGGCACTGAGCGTGTTCTCCCCGGGAGGCAGTCCGTTGGAGACATCGGAGATCGTGCTCGGCCTGCAGCCTTACAGCCGGTCGACGGGCAAGGACGTCAAGTGGCCTGATCGGAAAACCCGCATCCGCACCGCACCGGTCGAGGACCTGCCCTACCTGCTGGAAGGCAAACGCCCGCCAAAGCGGAACCGGAAGAAGTGAAGACCGGGCAGGACGGTCATCGCCCCGCCCCGATGGGAAGCCGTCGGGCAAGTCGGGCCTGGTGGATTTGCTCTGCACAGGTCGGCGGGTGCGCTCCGGGACAATACCCCTGCGTTACTCGTGACGCAGCGCGACGATCGGGTCGAGCCTCGCAGCACGAATCGCCGGGTAGACGCCCGAGACCAGTCCCACGCCCACGGCCATCAGGAACGGAAGCAGCAGCGACCAGAGGGGTACGATCGCCTCGAAACCGAGCTCCGACTGCTCGACCGCCCAGGGCACGCCGATGGCCCCGATGATGATCCCCACCAGGCCGCCCAAGGTCGTCAGCGTGACCGACTCGACCAGGAACTGAATGGTGATGTCGTGTCGCTTGGCGCCCATCGCCCGGCGGATGCCGATCTCCCGCGTCCGCTCGGTAACCGCCGCGAGCATGATGTTCATGATGCCGATCCCGCCGACGATCAGCGAAACCGACGCGATGCCGATGAGCACGAGGTTCCACAGCCGTTGCTGCTGCTCCTGCTGGCGGATCAGCTCCAGGGGAACGCGGATCTCGTAGTCCAGGTTATCGTGGTTGCGTTCCAGGAGGCTCCGCACCACGCGCGACCCCTCGACGACGGCCTGCTCGTCTTCCATCTCCAGGATCACCTGGCTGACCTCGACGCTCTCGAATGTCCGCGAGCCCTGCTGGAACATCACCGTCAGCCGGGAGAACCTGCGCTCCTCGGTGGTATCGGGAATCAGCACGGTGTGCTCGCCGGCCTGGCCTGCGAGGGTCTCGGGCAACTGGTCGAGCACCCCGATGACCTCGAACTGCTCGCCGCCGATACTCACCGAGCGCCCGATGGCGGAGTGGAACCCGAACAGCGACCGCCCCAGCGCAGCGGTGATCACGCAGTACGAACGCGTGCGGATCTTGTCGGCGTGGCTGATGAACCGCCCCTCGATGATGTTCGTCCGCGCCACCTGCTGGTAGGTCGGCTCGGTGCCCAGCACGTCGACGGGGACCTTCTTGTTGCCCACGAACGCGTCCTTGATGGTCTTGTGAACCGTCACGCACCGCACCACGCCGGGCACGTTGTGCGGGTCGCGCATCAACCGGACATCTGCGTCGGTCACGCCGTAGGACATCGCCCCTCGGCGGCTGCTCGAAGCCTGGGACGTTTCGCCCGAGGGCTTGCGGGAGTTGACGATGATGTTGTTGCTGCCCAACTCGCGGATGAGCTGCTGACTCTTGCGGGAGGCGCCTTCGTTCATCGCGAGCATGGCGATCACGCCCCAGACGGCGAAGATGATGCCCAGCCCCGACAGCAGCGAGCGGACCTTGTGGATCCGCAGGCTGTGCAGGCCGATGCGCACGATGTCCCAGGTTTTCGTCAGGCCGATCATTGCACTCGCATCCGCTCGCCGTTGCGCTCGTCGGAAATCACGCTCCCGTCGCCCAGCCAGATCACCCGCTGACAGTGGGCGGCTACATCGTCTTCGTGGGTCACCATGATGATCGTCGCGCCGCTCTCGTGCAGTCGGTCGAAGATGCCCAGGATCTCCCGCGTGGTGGCCGAGTCAAGGTTGCCTGTCGGCTCGTCGGCCAGGAGCACCAGCGGCTCATTGGCCAGCGCCCGGGCAATGGCGACGCGCTGCTGCTGCCCGCCGGAAAGCTGTTGAGGCCGATGCCACAGACGATCGCCCAGGCCGACCATCCGCCCGAGTTCCATGCTGCGGGGCCTGCGGCGTCCGCGGGAGATGCCCTGGTAGAACAGGGGCACCTCGATGTTTTCCACCACGCTGACGCCCTGGATGAGGTTGAAGCTCTGGAACACAAAGCCGATCTTCCGGCTTCGTACCTCCGAGAGCTCCCCGTCGGTGAGGGTGGAGACTTCCTGCGATCCCAGCCAGTACTCGCCGCGCGTCGGGCGGTCGAGACAGCCCAGCAGATTGAGCATGGTGCTCTTGCCCGAGCCACTGTGGCCCATGATGGCGAGGTATTCGCCGTGGCGGATCTGCATCGACACGTCGCGTAGCGCGGGGACGCGCTGCGGACCTACGTCGTAGATCTTCCAGACCCCCCGCAACTCGACCAGGACCGGCGTTTCGCTCACGAAGCTTCCTCGGCGTCCCGGGCAGCCTTGCGGGCCATCATCACGTCCGTGGCCGAACGGAACACCTCGTCGCCGGCCTGGAGCCCCTCGGTGACTTCCACGTGCGTATCGTTGGTCAGCCCGACGTGGATCTCGCGCTTCTCGGGGCCTCCGGACCTCTGCAGCCAGACGAACGTCTTCTCCTGCTCGGTGAAGACCGCCGCCACCGGCACCTGGAGACATTCTTCCTTCTCGGCAACGATCAGCTCGACCGTGCCGGTCATCTTCGGCCTCAGGTCGGCGGGCATCTGGTCGAACTTGACGATCACCTCGTGAACCATCACTTCCGGGCGGAACCAGTCCTGCTGGTTCGCCTGGGGGGCCACCCAGTGCACTTCGCCCTCGTAGACCTTGTCGGGATGGGCGAACAGGCGGACATACGCCTTGAGTCCGGGATGGGTCTTCTTGTACATCGACTCCAGCACGCGCGTTTCGACCTGAAGCGACGTCATGTCCGGAATGATCATCAACTGCTGGCGCGGGCTGATCGTCTCGTCCACGGCGACCTCGATGGGGTCCTGCCACCGTCGGCGGGAGGTATTGTAAATCACCAGTCCACGCTCCGGTGCCCGGATCACCAGGGACTCCTCCTGCTCCCTGAGCTCTTCCAGGCGCTCCTGCTGTTTCTCAAGGGCGGTCTTGCGATACCGAAGGAACGCCCGGGCCTTGATCAGCTCATTACGCGCCTCCAACTGGGCCCGCTTGAGCCCGAGCTGGGCATCGGCGACGGCGAGCTTGAGCTTCCGACGCTCCTTGGGGTCGTCAAACTTCTTGAACATCGCCAGGTTCATTCTCGCCTTGTCCAGGGCGGCTTCGAACTTGGAGACGTCGAACCGGGCGGCCTCGATGACCTTCTCGCTGTAAAGCCCCTTGAGTTCCGGATCTTCGTTGACCTTCAGCTTGAGCTCCAACTGGTCCTTGGCCACCGCGAGGTTGCGCTTGGCGACGTCGATCTCCGTCTCGTACTCCTGGAGCTTGATGTCGTACTCGCTCTCGACGTAACGCTGCAGCGCCGCGTTGGCGTCGATCAGGTCGTTCTCCGCCGTGCGGACGCGGCTGTCCATCTCCTCCTGCTTGAGCTCGAGATCCTTCTCCGCCTGGGTGTACTCGTTGGTTGCATCGTCCAGCTTCAACTCCTGGTCATCGATCTCCTTGAGCAGTTCCTGGCAGTCGAATTCGATGATCACGTCGTTGGCCTCGACGGCCGTACCGTCGGCCACCAGGCTCTTGATGCGCGCCTGGTAGTTGGTTTCGTTGCGGATCACCTTGCGGTGCTCGGCCTCGACCTCGCCGGTCTCGACGACCTTCACCAGCATGGGCGCAACGACCGCCTCGGCCGTGGGGAGTTCCTCGGTGAGCTTCTCTCCCCCGGAGGCGAGCATGAAGTATCCGCCCGTGGCGACGCTTGCCACCACGGCGACCACCACCAGCGCAACGATCCATCCCTTGCCGCGCCTCCGCCCCCGGCCCTGGGGCATGGCGGACGCTGCGTCAGTCGGTGCCGAGATAGGGGTATCGCTCGACGATTCTCTGGAAGTCACTGGGGTGCTCCTGTTCCTGCAGTTGTCCGTCATCGTCCACGGCAAGCAGCCCCAGCGTGGCCAGGAACCGCAAGCGGGTCGACTTATATCGTACGATTTCGGAGGTCAATCCGTTCTGTGCTTCCCGCAATCGCTCCTCGGCGTCCAGAACGTCGCGGGTCGACGCCTCCCCCTCTTTCTGCTTGAGCAGCGCCAGCTTTCTGCCCCGCCGGGCAACCTCCACCCGCTGCTGCTGAATGCGGTAGTTGCGGTACGTCCGCACCAGCGTGCGGTACTGCTGGCGAACGTCCAGCCTCACGGTGTCGAGAAACTCCGTCAGCTCCCGGCGGGCGCGGTCCCGTTCGATCAGCGCCAGCCGATACGCGTCGCGATTGTCCGTCTGGTCGAGGTCGTACTGCAGCGTCAGCTTCGCCGAACGCGTGTGTTTGTCCCAGCGAATCCGGTAGAACTCCCGCCGCTCGGTGCCCGTGGCGCTGGCATCGAGCACCAGGTCCAGTTGCGGCAGGAACTCGTCGGCTGCGATCTCCACGTTCCGCGCGGCGTCGCGGGCCTGGGCACGCTCGACCAGCACATCCGGCCGGGTGCGCAGCGCCAGGGCGATCGCATCCTCTTCCTTCAGGGGCATGGGCTTGGGGTCACCTTCCAGCAGCCGGGCCAGCGTTTCTTCGTAGGCGGGAACCACCTCCGCCCAGATAGGCAGCCCGAGCGTGAGCTTCAGGCGGTCGATGGCGTCCTGGTAGTCCTGCCGGCTGCCCTGGAAGCGAATCTGCGCCGACAGGAGACTCTGGATCGCCTGGTCCTGGTCGACCACCGTCGCTTCGCCGTTGGCAACGAGCACGGTTGTGAGCTTCAACGCCTGGCGAAGCCGCTCGATCGTCGCCCGCTCGTTTTCCAACTCGTCGCGGGCGCGGACCACGTTGTAATAATCGCTGACGATACTGGCAGCCAGCTCCTGTCGGAATCGCTGGTACTCGAACACCGCGAAGAGGAAATCCCGCTCGCGACGATACTGCTGCTCGTAGGCCAAGCCCCGCCACGCCCCCTGCAGCAGCGGCTGGGTGAAGTTCGCATTGACCAGCCCGCCGATGGTCGTGTCCGAACCCCCCACGAAATCCGTCGCGAGGTCCAGCACCGTCGCGAGGGTCAGCTGTCCGCCGTGGAGGAACCGCTTGGTCAGCGTCGGGCCGACCTCGCCCGTGCCGGAATCCGTGCCGTCACCCTTGGCGATCTGCGTGTGAGAGGCTTCGGCGTCCAGCGAGCCACCCAGAAGGGTCCAGTTCCACGCCCGGCGCGTATTGGCCACGGCCAGGGCCGAGCTGAACAGCTCCTCTTTGCGTGTCTGGTACGACCGGCTGGAGCGGAACGCCACCTCCAGCGCCTCGTCGAGGGTCAGCTCAACGGGCTCACCGGATCGGCGGATAACCTTCTCGCCCACGCGGATGACCGTAGGCTGGTCGCGACGCGACAGCCAGACCGGATCGTAGTCGATGTCGAAACGCCTTTCGCGGCCATAGACTGCGCGCTGTCCCTGGTCCAGAACGGCCAGGGCGTCTTCGTCAGCCTGGTCGGCGTACTGGCTCGGCGTGCAACCTGTCAGGCCAGCCGAGGCGAACAGCGACAGCACAATGAGAATTCGGGCATGCATACGGGCGTCCGGGTGCTTTGGGTGATACGGAATCCGAGCAACTCGTTGCGGAGTTGTATGATACCAGAACCCATCGCGGGAAAACAGCGGAACCCTTTGGAGAACCGCTGTCAAGCCGAAAGGTTTCGAGCCGTTCTCAGGGATTAGACGCTCCGCGGTGAGGGTTGTTTGCGGGCGTTTCGGATTTCAGGAAGAGCTTGACAGCTTTGCTGCCGAAAGATACTGTGACGACTCGCGCCGTCGCGGACTCGGCAGGACACCTGCTGCGGGGATCCCGGCGGGGCTGACAATCAATCGGGAGAGGTGGCAGAGTGGCTGAATGCACCGGTTTGCTAAACCGGCGTACGGGGTATTCCTCGTACCGCGGGTTCGAATCCCGCCCTCTCCGATTCGTATCCAACGCCCGGATCCTGA
>CAZXSK010000007.1:0-24673 GCA_964642855.1 uncultured Planctomycetaceae bacterium
CGAAGCCGACGACCTCCGACGGCGGCGTGGTGTGTTGCCGGCACGGGAGAAGAGCCGCCGGAAGGTCACCGGGTCCGGATGCCACAGCGGGATGAGAGATGCGTTGCGAGGTCCCACGCGCTGCCTCAGACTGAAGTACGCAGACACAGATCTTTCGGGGCGGCCGGGCAGCCGTGAAAAACAGAGGAACACAGGCACACACTATCGGGGGTCCGGGTGTTTGTCCCGGGGCGGCGATCGTCGGCGCGCTCAGAGGGCCGTCGGCTTGCTCCCTTCGGCTTGGGCTCAGAACGCTGCTGCCCCTGGCTGAAGCATCCCAGGTCTTCTGCCTTGTGGCAGAGCGTCAGTTTTCCTCGCTGTTCAGTGCATCGCGGATGCGGCCGGCGGACCGCTCAGCCCTTTCTCTGACGCCGCGGTTTTCGTCGCCCTTGGCTGCGGCCTGGAGATCGTCCAGGGCGGGCCTGGCTGCCGCGCCGATCTGGCCCAATGCCCAGGCGGCGTTCTCGCGGACCCTCCGATCGTCCTTGGCCTTGAGGGCGGCGGTCAGTTCATCGACGCCGTCGGCTGCGGCCTGCTTCTGGTTGCCGATCGCGCGGATCAGCTCGGACTTGGTCCGTCCCTTCAGCGAGGGCAGGACGTCGATCATGTCGTCGACGACGGGTCCTGCGGCCGACCCCATGCGTTCCAGCGCCCGGGCTGCGTCGTCTTTCACGCGGTCCTGGTCGCTGCGGAGCACGGCGATCATCTTGTGAAGGACGGCCTTGCTCGCCGCGGCCTGGCCGATCTCTCCCAGCGCGATCATCGCACGATGCCTGACGTTGTTGTCGTCGGTCTCCAGGAAGATCTCGGCGACCGCGTCGGCTGCGGGGCGTGCGAGGCCTTCCATTTCCGCCAAGACACGCAACACCTCACCGCGCAACGATTCCTGCTGGCGGAGGACCTTGACCAGCGGCGCGACGGCCGGCTTGCCGATTTTCGCAAGTGCCTCCCGCGCGCGCTCGCGAACGCGATGATCCTCGTCGGACAGCAGATCGATGAGCGAGGGGATGGCCGGCTCGCCGATGGCGCCGGCGATCCGCACGGCGTGGCTGGGCAGGTAACGTTCGCCATCCTGGAGCGCTTCGATGGTGGGCTTGACGGCGGGTTTTCCGATCTGCCCGACGGCCTTTGCGGCCGCACCGACTTTCCGGTGATCGCGGGTGTTCTGGAGGATCGCGAACAACGGGGGGATGGCGTCGGGGCCGATACCGGCGAGGGCAGAGACTGCAGTCTCGGAAAGAATGTCATCGCGATGGCGGGCTTGGTCGAGCATCCATCCGATGGTGTTGGGGTCGGGCGGGCCGACCCGCCCCACCGACCAGATCAGCCACGCCTTGATGATCTCATCGTCGACCTGCGTGCCCAGTTCGACCAGGCCATCCGAGGCCGCCCTGGCGTGCGAGCCCAGCCTGCCGAGCGCTTCGATCGCGGCCAGGCGCGTGCCGGGCACGTCCGATTCCGTCCTGGCCAGGATGTCCTCCACGAGGGGCTCACCGGCCGAGCCAAGCCCGCCGATGGCCTGGGCGGCGGATTTGCGTACCTCCCAGTACTCGTCCGCGAGTGCTTCGACGAGTTGCTCCGCGGCGGGGGCTGCTTCTTCACCCAGGTTGGCCAGTGCGCGGGCGGACTCGATCCGTGTGGTGGCGTTGTCAGCCTGGAGGCCCTGGGCGAGTTGATCGGCCTGTCCTGCCGCAGCCATGCCGGCCATCAGCACCAACGAGAGAATGCACGCAAGTCCTGCCTTGTTCATCGGTCACTCCTTCCGAGGCGTTCGCAGTCTGATCGAGCGAGCCGTTGGGGCGGTCTGGGCCCGGAAGAAGACTGCACCGGCCAGGCTCCGGCCCGCTGGCTTCGCGGCTTAAACGCGATTGAAGCCCGAAAGTTACGCGCAGCGAGAGGTCGAACATCGGCGACGGAACGGCGGGGTTCGGCGAATCGGGCGAACGGGACAGGCTCTCGGACCTTCCCGGTCGGGCTTGTTTCCCTGCCCGGCGGGCTGGTGTTTCAATCAGCACGAACGCCGGACACGAAGGCCGGGTCCGACTTCGCTGCAGCCTTCGAATCCGAAGGCTTCTCCAACTGTCACAGAGAAAGGCCTATCGCTTTTCCTCGAGCCGGTCGGTCGCGGGAGGCGGCTCGATCGACAGCGATGAAATCTCGCGGCGCCAGGCATCAGACATCACCAGATCCGCCGCGGCCAGGGACGGCTCGAGTTGCTCCAGATTCCGTGCGCCGATGATCGGAGCCGTCACGGCCGGGTGGTTCATGACCCAGCAGACAGCCAGCGTCGCGGGGTGGACATCGCGGGTGCGTGCGTGTTCAACGAACGCATCGGCGATCTCGAAATACGCCGACTCGCCGTAGCGTTTCGCGTAATTCTCCTGCCTTGTCAGGCGAACGTCGTCCGGGCGCCGGCCGCCGGAGTACTTGCCCGTCAGCACCCCGCCCGCCAGCGGCGAATAGCTGACCACGCCGAGGTCCTCCGCCTGGGCAAGGGGGAGCAACTCCACTTCTGCCTGCCGCTTGAGCAGGCTGTACATCGGCTGGATCACCTCGAACATCGCCAGCCCCTCTCGGGCGGAGATCCCCCTGGCCTTAGCAACCTGCCAGGCTGCGTAGTTGCTTGCTCCCAGAGCACGAACCTTCCCTGCCCTGACCGCGTCGTCCATCGCCCGGAGGGTTTCCTCCAGCGGGGTGTTGTCATCGAACCGATGGGCGAAGTAAACGTCCACGTGGTCCACGCCGAGACGTTGCAGGCTGGCGTCGAGTTGACTGGTAACCGCCTCTCGTGACAGGCCGGACTCGGTCGGCCCGTCCCCCATGGTCATGCCCACTTTGGTGGTGATCACCAGCTCGTCGCGACAGTCGGCGATCAGCCGGCCAAGGATGCGCTCCGCCTGGCCCTTGGAGTACACGTTCGCACAATCGAAGAAGTTGATTCCCGCTTCGCGGCATCGGCGGAACATGGCCTCAGACGTCTCTTCGCTGGCCTCCCGGCCGAAGGTCATGACGCCCATGCAGAGGCGTGATACCTCGATCCCGGTGCTTCCCAGAGTCGTAGTCTCCATCAGTCATCCTCCCGCCGGGCTTGGGTCGTGAAGTCGCCTTTCATGCCCAGTTCGCGGAAGAACCACCGGCGGCCCTTCTTGTCGCCTTCCTGGATGTCCACGGCGATTTCCGCCGCCCGTTCCGCTTTGTCGGCAGGAACCACAATCACGCCGTCGCCGTCGGCAACGACGAAGTCGCCCGGGTTGACCGCCACCCCCCCAACGGTCACCGGCTGCATCGTCGATTCAAGCTCAAGACGGCCCGGCCTGACTCCTCGGGCAGGCTGTCTGAAATACACGGGCGTGCGCTGGCGAATGATTTCGTCGCTGTCGCGACAGCCGCCGTTGGTGACGATGCCCACCGCGCCGCCATGGATCCATTGCAGCGAGTTGTTCGAGCCGATGTATCCGCATTCCCGCACGCCCGAAGCGTCGATGACGATCACGTCGCCGGCCTGGATGTTCTCGGTGATCGGTCCCTGGGCGAGATCGCGGTACCACTGGCCCAGCCACTGCTTCCACTGCTGGTAGTCCGAGAACTCCGGAGCCCGGCGTGAGGTCGGGCGGAAGCGGACGGTATGGGCGAAGCCATAGATGCGATGGCCCATCGTCTCGGTGTCACGCCAGAGCGGTCCGATGTCGGGATCCATCAGGCCCAGATCCTGCATGCACAGGGCATCCATCGCGTCGCAGACGTCGGTCACCCGACAGCCTTGGAAGCGTTCGATCAGTTGCTGACGATGCTCACTTGCAGCCATGGAAGACTCTCCCGGTTCTGAGTCACCCGGCGTGTGAATTATCGGGGCTGATTGGCCCGCGTGCAAGCGACCGTCGAGATAGCAAGTGCTCTCTACACGATTGTCCGGTTCCACCCCCCTGTTGCTGGATGTATACTCCTCAGGCGACCTCGGCCACTGCCCGTCGGGCGGAGCACCAACCACACGGAACTTTCCCAAGGTCCTGGAGGACCCATGAGCAACCGCAAACCGAATATCGTTGTCATGTACGCCGACGACCTGGGCTTCGGCGACCTGAACTGTTACGGAGCGAGCGGGATCCCCACGCCGAACCTGGATCGCCTGGCCGGACGGGGCGTACGATTCACCAACGCCTACGCCGCCGCGGCGACGTGCACGCCGTCCCGCTACAGCCTGCTGACCGGCAGCTACCCGTGGCGGAACGAGAATGCGGCGATTCTCCCGGGCGACGCGCCGCTGATCATCGAAGACGGGTGCCCGACGATTCCGTCGGTGCTCAAACAGGCGGGGTACACCTCGGCAGTCGTGGGCAAGTGGCACCTGGGCCTCGGACACGGGTCAATCGACTGGAACGGCGACATCGCGGGCACGCCGCTGGACGTCGGCTTCGACCGTTCGTTCATCATGGCAGCCACCAACGACCGCGTTCCGTGTGTGTATGTCGATGGCCGGCGGGTGAAAGACCTCGACCCCGAGGATCCGATCACGGTGGTCTACGACAAGGATGCGCCCCCGCTGGAGGGTGAGCTGCCGCGCGGCAAGGACCATCCCGAACTGCTGGACATGCGATACAGCCACGGCCATGACGACAGCATCGTCAATGGCGTCAGCCGGATCGGCAGGATGGCCGGGGGCTCCCAAGCGTTGTGGGACGACCGCGAGATGGCGGAGGTGTTCCTGGCCGAGGCGAAACGGTTCGTCTCCGACCCCAGCGACCAGCCGTTCTTCCTGTACTACGCTCTCCACCAGCCGCACGTGCCGCGCATCGCGAGCAGGCGGTTCGAAGGTGCGACCGAACACGGGCCGCGGGGCGATGTGATCGTCGAGATGGACTGGTGCATCGGTCAGATGCTCGACTTCCTCGACCAGCAGGGACTCGCCGACGATACGCTGGTGATCTTCACGTCCGACAACGGACCAGTTTTGGATGACGGCTACCACGACCAGGCCGTGCAGCTCAACGGCGATCACCGAATGGCCGGGCCGCTGCGGGGCTCGAAATACAGCCTCTACGACGGTGGAACGCGTGTGCCGACGATCGCAGCCTGGCCGGGACACGTGCCCGAGGGCATCGAAAGCGACGCCCTGCTCTGCCAGGTGGACCTGCTTGCGAGCCTGGCCGCCCTGGCCGGAGCCCCCCTGCCCGACCACTCGGGCCCCGACAGCCTGAACCATCTGGAAGGCTGGCTGGGACGAAGCGATGCAGGACGCAGGGAACTGGTGGCCGAGGGAGTCAGCCGAACCCGCCTGCTCCGCGAGGGATCGTGGACGATGATTCCACCACACGAGGGGGTGTTTATGGACACCAACAAGAACGTCGAGCTCGGGAAGATGCCCGAGCCTCAGCTCTACGACCTGTCCGAGGACATCGGGCAGATCCGCAACCTGGCGGCCGAGCAGCCCGAGCGAGTCGAGCGGATGCAGGCGCGTCTGGAGGCCATCGAAAGAGCAACCGGCACCCGGCCGGGCCACCAGCCGGCGTAGCATGGAGATCCGGCGACGCACCGCCCGTGCCCGAGCCGATGACCATGATCGGACTGACCATGGCCGTCGGTGCCGCCGGCGCCTACATCCGGCGTCGACGGGCATAAAGCCGGAACAGCGTAGATACACCATCTCAGGCGGTCGACCCCGGTCGGCCGCCTGTTTTCTGCGCCCACCCGGCCGCGCCCTTCGCCCCGGCGGGAGGCTTCCGGCCGCAGCGCTTGCACGGATCGCTTTCGCCTCTCCCGGGTGCGTGAGGGAGTGGAGAGCCACCGTCGAGAGAAGGGTCTGACAGAGGACTGACTTCGCCGCAAGGGAGGTGTCTGACCCACGGGGTTGGGATGAGGCATGGAAAGCCATTGAACCCCCGCGGCGTATGCTGGTAGACTACGCCGATTCGCCCGGACCGGCCGGTCTGTCGGAACAGCCGAGCCAGCCGGGGCAGACGGAACTGCACGAATCGAAACCGGGGGCCTGCGTGCCCCTCTTTGCCTGAGCGAGGTGACAGACGATGAAGACTTCCACGACCGTGTGCGTATTGGGGATCGCGTTGCTCGTAGCCGGCGGGCTGGTTCACCGGAGCCTGCAGGCCCAGGCGACCGGCGGCGGCGCGAAAGTGGTCGCGGTGTGCGACCTGGCGAAAATCTACACCGAATACGACCGGGCGAAGGACAACCTCGCCGGCCTGAAGGAGCGTCGACAGAAGATCCAGGACGAGGTCCGCAAGCGTGGCGCCGAGATCGAAAAGATCCGGGAGGCTTTGCCCGGGCTGGTGCAGGGCTCGGATGCCTACGAGGCGGAGTTCCAGAAGATGATTTCGCTGCAGACGATGACCCCGGCCTGGCAGAAGATGCAGATGCAACTGGCGATGCGGGACCACGAGGTCGCCACGCAGAAGATGGACGAGGAGGTCATGGCGATGGTTCGCAAGATCGCCGCACAGCAAGGTATCGACCTGGTCCTTACGCCCGACCCCCGTGGAGAAGACCCCTCCGCCGACATCGTCCAGAAGGTCAATCGCCGGCAGATTCTCTACTACTCCGACGCCGTCGACATCACGGAAACCGTGCTCAAGAAGCTCAACCAGGAGTACCGCAACAGCGAGGGCAACTGATCCCGGCTGCGGCACCAGCACGTCAGCGAGAGCGAACGGATGACCGCAGACGGCATGACAGTCCGCCAGATCGCCGACTGGATCGGCGCGACGGTCGAGGGTGACGACTCGGTCGTGGTCGGAGGCTTTGCGCCTGTCCATTCGGCCGGGCGGGAGGACCTCACCTTTGCCTCCGATGCCCGCTACGCCCGGCAGCTTGCCTCCAGCAAGGCCGGCGCGGCGATCGTGGGCGACCAGCCCGAATCGGCGCCCATGACGCTTCTTCGCGTCGAAAACGTTCAGCAGGCGGTGGCCTCGCTGCTGGAAAAGATGCTCCCCCCCGAGCGCCTGCCGGACGTCGGCGTGCATCCCTCGGCCGTGGTGGACCCATCGGCCACCATCGCAGACGACGCGCGCATCGGGCCGGGCGTGACCATCGGCGCAGACAGCAAGGTGGGCGAGGGATCGGCCCTGCGGGCAGGCGTCCGCGTCGGTGCGGATGTCACGATCGGCCGGAATTCGCTGCTGCTGGAAGGCGCGGTGATCTGCGACCGCTGCGTAATCGGCAGCCGGGTGCGCGTCGGGCCCAACAGCGTGATCGGCTACGAGGGCTTCGGCTATTTCACCGACGCCGGGGTGCACCATCGGATCCCTCACGCGGGCAACGCGGTGATCGAAGACGACGTGGAAATCGGCGCGAACAGTTGCGTCGACCGGGCGAAATTCGGTTCGACGGTGGTCGGGGCGGGAACAAAGGTCGACAATCTCGTGCAGATTGCACACAATGTGAAGGTAGGCCGGGGCTGCCTGCTGGTGGGCCAGTGCGGCATCGCCGGCAGCGTGAAGATGGGTGACTACGTCGTTCTGGGCGGTCATGCCGGCGTGCGAGACAATATTTCGCTGGGCACGGGCGTGCAGTGCGCGGCGTTCTCTGCCATTGCCGAGGACGTCCCCGACGGCGCGATCGTCGCCGGGGTTCCGGCGATTCCCGCACGCGAAGCGCTGCGGACGGTCAAGGCCCAGCGGCGCGTGCCCGAGCTCATCAAGCGGGTCAGGGAACTGGAAGCAAAGGTACGGAAGCTTGAATCGGCAGACGACCATTAAGAAGCCCGCCGTCGTGGAGGGGGCCGGCCTGTTCACCGGCCAGCCCTGTCGGCTGGAGATGCGCCCCGCGGCGGCGGACAGCGGCATCGTGTTCGTCCGCACCGACCTCGACGAGCCGGTACGGATCAGCGTGGATGCCGACCATCTTGCCGCCACCCCGAGGCGCACCACGCTGAAGAACGGGGCTGCCAGCGTCGAAACCGTCGAGCACGTCCTCTCGGCGTTGTGGGGCCTGGGCGTGGACAACATGGAGATCCATCTCGACGCTTCGGAGACGCCCTCCACCGACGGCTCGGCCGATGCCTTCGTTCGGGCGCTGAGGGAATCCGGCATGGAGGAGCTCGACGCCGACAAGCGCATCTTCCGCATCGAGCAGGCGGTCAGCGTTTCCGAAGGCGATGCGATGCTCGCCGCCCTGCCCGGCCCGGATGACTGCCTCGATATCCTCTACGACCTGGACTACTCCAACAGCGCTCCCAGCGTAGGCAGGCAGGTGGTGAGTTTTCGTCTCGGGAAAGACGACTACGCCAACCAGATCGCCCCTGCCCGCACCTTCGTGCTGGAGGACGAAGCCAAGGAGTTCCAGGCACGAGGCATCGGCAAGCATCTGTCAGCCAGAGATCTGGTGGTCATGGGCCCCGACGGGCCCGTGGACAACGAGCTGCGTTTCGACAACGAGAACGCCCGCCACAAGGTCTGCGACCTCATCGGCGACCTGTCGCTGCTGGGCAGGCACCTTCGGGGCAGGCTGGTGGCGTATCGCTCGGGACACGAGCTGAACCACTCGCTGGTCCGCAAGCTGGCGGAGGAAATCCAGAACCAGGCGATGGCCCGGCGGATGACCGGCGAGCCGGTGATGGACATCCGCAAGATTCTCCGGCTGCTTCCGCACCGGTACCCGTTCCTGATGGTCGACCGCGTCGTGCAGATGGAAGGCGACAAGCTGGCCGTCGGCGTCAAGAACGTGACCTTCAACGAGCCGTTCTTTCAGGGGCATTACCCTTCCCAGCCCATCATGCCGGGCGTTCTCGTGCTGGAAGCGCTGGCCCAGTTGTCGGGCCTGCTGCTCAGCCGCCGGCTGGAGCACACGGGGAAGGTCGCGTTCCTGATCGCGATGGATCGCGTGAAGATCCGCCGCCCGGTTCGCCCCGGCGATCAGCTCATGCTGCACGCCGAAGCCCTGCACGTGCGCACCCGCACGGGACATACGCGGTGCTGGGCGACCGTCGGCGACGAAACCTGCGCGGAAGCCGAGATCAAGTTCATGTTGGTAGACGCAGAGCCTATCTGATTCCAGGGACGGAGCACGAAAGCAGACACATGGCGGGCATTTCCCCATACGCAACCATCGAACCCGGAGCAACCCTCGCCGACGACGTCACCGTCGGGCCGTTCTGCCGTATCGGCGGGCAGGTCACCGTGGGCCCCGGGTGCATCATCGAAAGCAATGTCACCATCGTCGGAAAGACCACGCTCGGGGCACGCAATCACGTGTTCCCGATGGCGGCGATCGGGGTTTCTGCCGACCCGGGCGGCCCGGGCGGCGAATGCGTGATCGGAGAGGGCAACAACTTCCGCGAGCACGTGACGGTCTACGGAGGCAGTGCGGATCAGCCCACGCGCATCGCCGACGATAACCTGGTAATGATTGGCTGCACGGTCGGCCAGGGCGCCCGGGTGGCCAGTCACGGCATCTTCCCGAACTTCACCCAGATCGGGGCCGGGGCGATCCTCGAAGACTACGTCCGCACGGGCGGCTTCACCGATATCTCAGCCGGCACACGGATGGGTGCCTACACCTTCATCGTCGGTCACACGCGGATCGATCACGACGCCCCGCCCTATACGGTCATTCAGGGATACCCCTGTCGCATCCGGGGGATCCACTCCCACAAGCTCAAGCTCTGCGGCTTCTCCGAGGAGGACATCCGCGGGCTGCAGGCTGCATTCCGCAAGCTGTACAACGGCTCGGGCCAGGGCGATGTCGAACTCGCCACCAGGATGCTCGACGATGACGAAACCGGCCCGTATGTCCGTCGCCTGGCGGAGGCTGTCTGCAAGATCGCCAAGACGACGGAGGCTGCCCATGTCGACGGTTGAGGTCCTCCGGGAAATCGACGGGGCAGCGAACGTATCCCCCGAGGCGGAGATCGGCCCCTATTGCGTCATCGGGCCGGGCGTGACCATAGGCGAGGGAACCCGACTCCTGTCGCGCGTTTCGGTGACCGGAGATACCACCCTCGGGAAGGACAACGTCGTGGAGGACGGCTGCGTGCTGGGAGGGCTTCCCCAGGACCTGAAATTCAAGGGCGAGCAGACGCGTCTGGTCATCGGCGACCGCAATCACCTCCGGCGCGAGGTCACCTGCCACCTGGGCACCGAATTCGGCGGCTTCCTGACCTACCTCGGCAATGACAACGTGTTGATGGACCGCAGCCACGTGGCTCACGACTGCTACCTCGACGACCACACCGTGATCGGCGAGATGACGCTCCTCGCCGGTCATATCCACGTCCAGAGCGGCGCGGTTATCGAGGCGATGGTCGGCGTGCAGAGCTTCGCGACGATCGGGCGCCATGCCCACGTGGGCCCGCGGACGCCCGTCCGCCGCGACGTGCCGCCATTTACGAGCTTCTTCAGCCGGGACTGCGACTGGTCGCCGGCCGTCCGCGGCATCCACGACGCGGGCATCGAGGCTGCCGGACTGTCGCGCGAGGAAGAGAAGGAACTCCGCCGGGCAATGCAGGAGCTGTTCTACGACGAGTCGGCGCTGCAGACGAAGATCGAGCAACTGGTCAATCTGGGTGTGGAAGGCGAAGTAGCCGAACTCTGCGATTTCTGCCAGAAGTCGTTGTCGGGCGTGTACGGCCGCTACCGCGAGCTGTTCCGGGGCAAGATGCCCCCCGGCGCCGAGCACCTTCTTACCGAACGCGAAAAAGAATGGTTCAGGAGGGACCCATCATGAGTTTCAAAGTAGCCGTCATCGGCGCGGGCAGAATGGGAAGGCTCCATGCCCGCGTTCTGAGCGAAATGGAAAACGCGGAGCTGGTGTGCGTTGTAGACTCCAACGCCGCAGCCGCCGATGCCGTCGCCCGCCAGCGGGATTGCAGGGCACTGACCGACGCCCGCGAGGCCGTCGACATGGTCGACTGTGCGATCATCTCCGTGCCCACGCTGCACCACCTGGACGTCGCCAGGCCGTTCGTCGAGGCGGGCAAGCCCACCCTCATCGAGAAGCCCTTCACCAACGATCCCGATGCCGGCGAGGAACTCATCGCCCTGGCTGAGAAGACCGGCACCAGCGTGCAGGTCGGGCATACGGAGCGGTTCAACCCCGCCGTGCTGGCGATGCAGAAGTACGCCATCAGCCCGAAGTTCATCGAAGCCGACCGGATCAGCCCGTTTACGTTCCGATCGGCCGACGTGGGCGTTGTGCTGGACATGATGATCCACGACATCGACCTGGTGCTGATGCTTGCGGGGGGCAACGTCCAGGCCGTCCATGCGGTGGGCATCAACGTGCTGGGCCCCCATGAAGACATCTGCAACGCCCGGCTGATGTTTGACAACGGGTGCGTGGCCAATGTCACCGCAAGCCGGTTGGCGATCAAGACCGAGCGCAAGATGCGCATCTTCTCCGAGCAGGCGTACGTCTCGGTCGATTACGCCAGGAAAGTCGGCGTGGTCATCAAGAAGGACGAGAACCTCGATCTCATCCAGATGGCCTCGGACCTGGACGTCGAAGACCTCGCCGAACTGGCCGAAAGCGTCGACTACCGCACGCTGGTCAAGATGGAGGAACTCACCGTCGACGAATCCATCGAGCCCCTCCGGCTTCAGGCCGAGGCGTTCCGCAAGACCGTCGTCGACGGCGAGGCCCCGGTGGTCTCCGCAGCCGACGGACTGGCAGCCGTACGCGTCGCCCAGGAAATCGTGCGGAACGTCAAGGAATACCGCTGGGACGGCGAGGACTCAAGCCGCACCGGCCTGAATCTCATCCGCAGGGACTGACCACACCGCAGAAGATTACGCGAATCGTGCTGGCTCTCGCGCCGCCCTCGCAGCGGCACCTCGACCGAACCCGGCGCGGAGAAATCACCCCTCGTCCGATTCGTGGGCGTGGGCCGCATGCTTGCGGATGCGGAACTCCTCAAAGGCCTTCTCCAGAACGGTCCGGGTAAAGGCCTCGGACACCTCGATGTTCGCGCCCTCGTAGAGACGCTTGAGGTACTCCTCCTGCAGACGGCGTTGTTGCTTCTCGCGAAGGTCCGCCTCGATCTGCTTCTGGGCCTCGCGGAACGGGGTGACCTTGCCCTTCTCGACCTGCACAGCCTGCACGACATACAGGCCGTCGTCGGTCTCGACCACGTCGCTGATCTCGTCCTGCTCCAGCTTAAAGGCGGCAGCTTCCACCGGCTTGTTCGCGAAGCTCCCCCTGCCCATCATCGGCCAAAGCCCGCCGCGGTGGGCCAACGCTCCCCGCGAGTACTTCTTGACCACCGACTCAAACGATTGGCCGTCCTTCCAGGCCGCCATCGCCCTCTCCAGCGTCGCCCGGGCCTGCTTCTTTGCCTCGGCAAGCTGCTCCTCCGACGGGTCCCCCGCGCCGTCGGGAAGGAACTTCGCGAAGGGCATCGCCAGGATCCGCATCTGCACCCGGCTGTCGGTGCTGAACTCATCGATGTGCCTGCGGTAGTACGTCAGAAGCATCCGGCGGGTGACGACAATCGCCGGATCGATCCGCCCCCGGAGGAACACCACGTACGTGACCCTGCGGCGATGGGCGTCGAGCTCGGCCTCCAGGGTCGTGCCCTTCTCGGCCAGCGTGGCGGCCAGCGACTCCTCACTGCCTCCGCCCTCGGCGATGAGCTGACGACGGTAGTCAGCCATCTGCTCCTCGATGTACATCTTCTGGCCTTCCTTGAGACGTTCCTCTGCCTCGCGAAGCACCAGCGTGTGCCGGATGCGGTTTCGTATCTCTTCCTGGATGATCCTCGCAGCCGAGACGGCAAACTGACGGTCACTCATCTTCAGCGACAGCTGCCACAGACGGGGCCGGGCCTGGCGGAGAATGTCCTCCGAAGTGATGAACTCCCGATTCACGCGCACCGCCGAAGCTGCGACGACCTGCTCGTTGGGATCGGCTGCCGGAGTGTTGGCGTCGGCCTGGGTCTGGGAAACACTCTCGTTCGGGTCGGTCGGGTCATCGACGTCGGGCTGACCCAACGGCGTGTTGCCATCGGCGGGTTCGTCCAACGGGTTCGGGTCGTCCGCCTGCGGAGGGCGCGTCGCCAGTTCCTCCGCGGCCGAGTCGTTGACTTCCGTGGGCTGGGTAACCGGCACGGACGGCTCGCGGTCCATCCACGAACGGACGCTGTTGATGACACCGCAACCGCCCAGCGAAACCGCCACCGCGGCCAGACATAGCGTACATGCTGCCTTCATGGAGATTGTATTCCTTCCTCGCATCGGAGGGATTATACAGCAGCGAGGGCCTCTCTCAAACGCTTGAGAAGCACAATCACCAGCGTCGGCATCTGGCGATAGGCTCCGGGCGGGCGCCAGTGGATGGTCTGCGGGTCCGGCATGCGCACGCTCCCTGCCGCTCCGTCGAACAGGTGACGCACCTGCTGGAGATCCCCCGCCGTCAGTACGATGTCCGGATCCATGCGGATGATGCTCCGGATCCGCAGGCCGGCTGAGAGCACGCGAATCTCCGCGAGATCCAGCAACACCTCCACGATCTCAGGCAGCGGCCCGTAGGCGTCGACGAGATCCTCCTGGAGCTGCTTGATCTCCTCGGGACTTTCGCACTTGGCCAGCCTGCGGTAGATCTCCATCCGCTGTCGCTCGGAAGACACGTACGTGGCGGGAAGGTAGGCATCGACCCCCAGTTCAACGTGCACTTCATGACGCTTCTTCGGTTTCTGGCCGCGGAGGTCGCGGACCGAATCCTCCAGCAACTGGCAGTACAGCTCGTAACCGACCGTCGCGATATGCCCGCTCTGCTCTCGTCCCAGAATGTTCCCCGCCCCGCGGATCTCCAGGTCCCGCATGGCGATCTGGAACCCCGCCCCGAGGTCGGAGAACTCCTCGATCGCCTTCAGCCTCTTCGACGCCACCGGCGTGACCGGCCGGGTTTCGGGAAGCAGCAGGTAGCAGAATGCCCGGTGCTTGTAACGCCCTACGCGCCCGCGAAGCTGATGAAGCTGCGCCAGGCCGAAGCGGTCCGCCTGGTGGATGATCATCGTGTTGGCCGAGGGAATGTCCAAGCCGCTCTCGATGATCGTGGTGCAGACCAGCACGTCGATCTCGCCGCGCACGAAGCGAAGCATGATCTTCTCGAGCTTGCCCGGGGGCATCTGCCCGTGACCGATCGCCACACGGGCCTCGGGGACCAGGCTCCTCACCTCCTCGGCCAGCCATTCGATGTCCATCACGCGGTTGTGCACGAAGAACACCTGTCCCTGGCGGGCGAGTTCGCGGCGGATGGCGTGCTGCACGAACCGCCCCTCGTAGTGTCGGACCTCGGTATGGATCGCCCGGCGGTCCAGCGGGGGCGTCGCCAGGGCGGAGATATCGCGAAGTCCCAGCAGGGACATGTGCAGCGTCCGGGGAATGGGCGTCGCGGTCAGGGTCAGCACGTCGATCGAAGCGCGAAGCGTCTTGAAATGCTCCTTGTGCTCCACGCCGAACCGCTGCTCTTCGTCGACGATCGCCAGGCCCAGGTCGGCAAACTGCACGTCCTTCGACAGCAGGCGGTGAGTGCCGATGAGCACATCGACTTGGCCGGCCTTGGCAAGCTCGACGATGCGCTTCTGCTCGGCCTGGCTGCGAAAGCGGCTGATCATCTCGACGTGGAACGGGTAATCGGCCAGGCGCTCGGTGAACGTGCGGTAATGCTGCTCGGCGAGAACGGTGGTGGGCACGAGCACGGCGACCTGCCGGCCGGCTTCGACCACCCGGAACGCCGCCCGCATCGCCAGTTCTGTCTTGCCGTATCCCACGTCGCCGCACAGCAGGCGGTCCATGGGACTCTCGGCAGCCAGGTCCCGGTCGATCTCCTGCATCGCCGCGAGCTGGTCTTCCGTCTCGGTGTACAGGAACTCCTCGGCGAACTGCTTCTGCCACGGCGTGTCGCCCGGATAGCGCACGCCGGGCATCGAGCGACGCATCGCCTGGATCCGCAGCATCTCGGCGGCCATGTCCTTGACCGCCTCGGCCACGCGCTGCTTCTGACGCGACCAGAGCTTGCCTCCCAGCTTGCTGAGGTTCGGGCGCTTGCGTCCCGTGCCGATGTATCGCTGAACGAGATTGATCTTGCTGACCGGAACGTGCAGCACGGCGTTGTCGGCAAAGCGAAGCCGAAGGTACTCCTCCTCCCGGCCGTCCTTCTCCAGCGTGCGCAGGCCCTCGAACTTCGCAATGCCGTGCGCCACGTGCACCACGTAGTCGCCGTCGTGGAGGTCCACGAGCGATTCGATAGGCCGGCCCGCGCGAACGCGGCGGATCCGCCGAACCTTCGCGTACCGGTGGAAGACCTCGTGATGCCCCACCGCCACGATGCCCAGCTCCGGCCAGTGGAACCCGCTGTGCACGTGCCCGATGTCCGTCGTCAACCGACCGGCGAGGTCCGGGTGCGAGGTCTCCAGAAGCTCCTCGAAGCGTTTCCGCTCGGCCGGATTCTCACAATACACCCGCACCTCGGCCGAGTCCGCGAGCTTGCCGAGTTCGGCCAGGGCGGCCCGGGTGTCGCCCGCAAGCTTCTCCAGGCTTCGCACGCCCAGATCTGCGGCTTCTGACACCCCCCTGCCCCCGAAGGTTGAAAGCTCCAGGCGGATGAACGCCTCGGACTCCGCCCAGAGGTCCGACGGGTCGAGGAACCGCACCGCCCTGCCGCCGGCCTGCTCGTCGAAACCGTCCAGGTCGCGAGACCGCTGGTAGAGTTCCTCTGCAATCTCCTCGACCTCCGGCCGGTCGTGGATGCAGATGAGCGTCCTGTCGGACAGGTAGCTCAGCAGGCTTTGCGTCCGGGTGGGGTCCATGGTGTGGCCGACGGAAATCCCCACCAGATCCACGCCGTCGACGTGATCGGTGGATCGCTGGGTGTCGAGATCGACCCGTCGAATCGAATCGATCTGGTCGCCGAAGAACTCCACGCGTACCGCCAGCGCCGAGGCCATCGGGAAAACATCGACGATCCCGCCTCGCCGGGCGAAGTCGCCCTGCTGATCGACCTGTTCGACGCGTTCGAATCCGGCGTCTACCAGCCAGGAGGACAATCCGTCAGGCCCGCCTATGTCCAAGCCGACCCGGAGTTCCTTGCGTGCTGCGGCCAGCGCCTCGGCCGAGGCGACCGGCTGGAGCAGCGCCATCACGGGCGCCACGATCAGGTCGACGGGCTCGTCGCGATCCCCCTCCGCCTGGGCCAGCAGATTGCACAGCCTCATGCGCTCGCCCGCGACCTCGTCGTTGACGTGGTCCGCCCCGAGATCGACCTCCCAGGCTGGGAACTGCTGCACCCGCCGGCCTGTGAACACCTCCAGGTCGTCGGCGACCTCGTCGGCAGCATCGAGATGCCGGGTGACATACAGGATCGGGCGGGAGGTCAGCTTGCCGACCGAAGCCGCAGCCAGCGGGCCCGACGACCCCCACACTCCGCCCAGGCGCACAGTTGACACCCCACCGGCGATGTGGTCGCCCGCGGCAATGAGTTTCTCGCTGGCAAGGGCCTTCTCCAGCAGCCTGGTCACGGATCCGTCACTCCCTGCGCGCAGCAGTTCGCCCGGCTGAGCGTCGTGCACCCACCCGTCGCAGCATTCCATCGACTGACCTGTACTCCGCTTCTACCGACCTGTCACTACCCGGCCGGTCGGTGCATCATACTCCTTCATCGGCCACCGGCCAACCGGAGCCTCACGAAACCGTTATCCGTCGCTGTCTTCCTTGGCGTCCGCTTTCGGCTGCGGATAGCGAATGACGATGTCGTCCTGCTCCAGGACGCCGTTGTCCTTCCCGCCATCGTCGCGCAGGTTCCGGCCGACGCTGTAGAGCACGAAGCCCTCGTCCGTGCGTCTGTACACCGGCGGCTTGCCGGAGAACGGATCGGTCGGAACCTGCTTGATCAGCTTCGCCTTCACCAGGGCCGAAAGCTGGTCGGGCAGGTCTCCCTCTCGCAGATGGTATTCGCGCAAGGCAGATCCCAAGCGAACAGCCCGGAAGAGTGCGACGCATTCTGATTCCATCTCGAAGATGCGATCAAAGCCGCGTGGCACAACCGCACAGACGACGACGTCGCCAAGGCCCTCTCCGCGGAAGCGAGCCCATTTATCATGGTTGAGCAATTCCGAAAAACCGGCACGGAAAGGCTTCTCCTTTTCCAGCCGCTTGTAGCTGGCGTCAATAAGCTCGCGGAATTCCCGCCTGACATCTGGTCTCTTCCACGCCGGTGCCCTTCCCAGTTTCTCCACGCGGTCGAACACCGTGTTGACTCTGCGCAAGGCTGCATCCCATTCAACCGGCCCCTTCCCGAGAGAAAGCTTCGGTATCCCAAGCTCCTCGCAGCCGATCTCTCGGTCGTCGCGCGCATCACGGATCACCCGCATCGCGACTCCCAGGGCGATAAGGCGATCGATCTCCACAGCAGCCTGGAAATCCACGGGCTGGGGCAGATCCTGCAACATCTTCCGATACAGCCGGAGGTCGCCAGCCTTAACCCCATCGCTGGCCAGATACCCCTTTCCCGCATTCGTAGCCAGGGAATCCATTGCAAGGCGAACCAGTCCGTCGATGACGAGCATGCCTGGGCTACACTTCCTGGCAAGCAGATGTGCCGCCTCCAGGTCATCCCGAGAGCGTTTCAGGTCTCCAGAACCCAGACGCAGCATAGCACGGCAGCAGAGAGCTCGTACCAGGTCCCTGTGTGATCCTGTGACTCCGGCTGCAGATACAGGGAGGCCGTCTCCGCTGACCGAAAGCGGCATTCGGTATCGCTTCCGCTTGGCAACCCGGCAGGCGTCATCAAGGTGGGCGCTGCACCGGTTTATCCAGGCAGCGATAAGCCGATGGTCCTCTGCTTTCCAAGGACTACCTATCGATGCGTCATACTCCTGCTGCGCCTGGTCCCTGATCGGATTGCCGTAGCGCCCGTTCGGATCGACAAACTCAAACAGCCCCACCATGTACTGATCGTTGGGATCCGGATGGATCGCCAGCTTCCGGCATACCTCCTCGCGGTAGTCCCGGTAAATCACATCCGGGCCGAGAATCTCGATCAACCCCGCTGCAACGTTGTCCTCGGGCTTGGGCATCTTGCCCCGTCGCTTCCGCAGTGCAGCGACGTAGTTGATCGTACCGTCCTCGCGGACGGGGCCTTTGACGAACGTGGTCTCTTTCGAGATCGTGATGTCGATCGTGCCAACGGCTGGAGAGTTCCCATCCTTGGACGTAGCAGCATTAGCATCTGCGTTGTCGTTGGATCGGTCATCTGCGGCTGCGGACGCGGACAATCCGCCGACAAGCAAGGCCGGAATGACTGACAGCAAGACCGTGATTGCCGTCGGATTGAACCGTTTCCTACGTTGCTCGCTCCCGGCAAGGACCATGGTGTGCTCCTGGAATCTACCACATTCTCGTGAACTGTCCGCCCCGACAGGGACTATCAAAGGGTTGGACGTACCATCATCGGGGTCTGTTCGCCGAATTGCAACTGCAGGCGACTGGGGCTATACTCCCCCACCGTCCGGGGACAAGCTGGAGAGACGGAATGAACGTACTGGTAGCAGGCGGCGCGGGATTCATCGGCTCGCACGTGGTGCGCAAGCTCAGGCAGGCGGGCCACGGCGTGGTGGTATACGACAATCTCGTCAAAGGCCACCGCCGCGCGGTCGGAGACGTGCCGTTTGTCGAGGGCGACGTGGGAGACCGGGCAAAGCTGGTCGCCGCGATGGGCGAACACGACGTGGACCTCGTGATGCACTTCGCCGCGTTCATCGAAGCCGGCGAGTCGGTCGTCAAGCCCGAGAAGTACTTCACCAACAATACCGCCGCCGGCCTGGAACTGCTGCAGGCGATGGTGGAGGCAGACGTCCGCAGGCTTGTGTTCTCGTCGACAGCTGCCGTCTACGGCACGCCGCGGAGCGTGCCGATCGAGGAAACCGCCCGCCTGGCGCCCATCAACCCGTACGGGGCCTCGAAGCTCTGCACCGAGTACATGATGCAGGGGTTCGCCCGCGCCCACGACATGGGCTTCGCGGCGTTGCGTTATTTCAACGTAGCCGGTGCGGATCCGGACGGGGGCATCGGCGAAGACCACTCCCCCGAAACGCACCTGATTCCGCTGGTCCTGCAGGTCCCGTTGGGCAGGCGGGAAGACATCAAGATCTTCGGCGAAGACTACGACACGCCCGACGGCACGTGCATCCGCGATTACATCCACGTCTGCGATCTCGCCGACGCTCACCTGCTGGCTGCCGAGGCGATCGAGCGAGGCAGCATGAAGACGTACAACCTCGGTAACGGCGAGGGGTTCAGCGTGCGGGAAGTCATCGAGACCTGCCGGACCGTGACAGGCCATGCCATCCCCGCCACCCCCGCAGACCGCAGGCCGGGCGATCCGTCGCGACTGGTCTCTTCTGCCGAGAAGGCCAGGGCAGAACTGGGCTGGCAGCCGAAGTATCCCGAACTCTCGACGATCGTGCAACACGCGTGGGCATGGCATCGCGAGCATCCTGACGGGTACGGAGATTGACGGGTGATCCAACGTCTTTGCGAAGATCGCCCCGTGCGGAAATGTGAATTCCGCCGGTAGCCCGAACCCGGGAACCTGTGGTATAATCGTCGCGAGGATCGGAGGCCCGCAGCATGACGGGGGGTCCAAGAGCGTGGGGGGAGGTGTTTGTTCCACTTCCTGCCTGCGGGGGCGGAGAACTTCTCGCCCCGCGCGATGTTTCATCGGAGGAATCGTCGCCCAACGAATCGATGCGTCGTGCATCGAACGTGATGTGTTGCGCCCATGGTGCGTCTCACGATGCAAGGGACGGGGCAGGAATGCCGGAGCGACTGTACAGCACATACCAGGTAGCCGACCTGCTGGGAGCCACCCCGGCAACGGTCCATGAGTGGCTGCGGAAAGGCTGGCTGCCGTTCATTCGCATGCCCGGAGGCCCGGTGCGCGTCTCCGAGGAGGTGCTCATTCACTTCCTGGAACAGCGCGGGGTCGACATCGAAGAGGTCCTCGCGAAGGCAGAATCCTGCCAGGGCGCATACGAGGGCGAACTGTCCATGCTCGAGCCGCCGGTGGACGATCTGGGAAGCCTGGCCGAGGATCTCATGGGGAATGGTCAGTCCATCCGGCAGCAGGCGCAGGAGACCGAACAACAGGAGGTGGATGCCCGAGCTGACCGACCTGAACCGCCGGACGAAGACCAGCCTGCGGAACCCACACCTGCAGCGGACGAGGAAAGCCCACACCCCCCCGCGCATCCTGAATCCGACGAGAAACCCCCTCCCCTCGCGGCTTCGCGCGAGGAAGGGCAAGACAGCCGGACGCCTGAACCCGAAACGTCGCCGGAATTCCCAGCCGAGAAGTCCCGTCCTTCGCCGGAGCCAGCCGGTCCAGGCCAGCCGCATCGGCGGGCCGAAGCGATACCCCCGGGCCGCGCTGAAACCGACCCGTCGGGGCAGCAGTCCTCCGCCAGCCGAAGGCCGGAGGATTTCATCGGCAGGAAATCGGCGCAGGTGTTCGCAACCCCTGTCGATGCAGCCGAACAGGTGGCCGGACGCATTCTGGACGACGCCATCGCCCGGGGTGCCACGGGAGTGCACCTTTCTCCGGGACTGCGGGGGCTTTCGCTGCGTCTTCGGATTGACGGCGTCCTGCGCGAGAAGGAGAGCTTCCGGTCTCGCCTGCCGGAGGATCTTGTCGGGGCCCTGCCTGCACGTCTTCGTCAGATGGCGGGACTCTCCCCGGCCGAGGGGAATACCCCCCGCCGAGGGGAGATCGAGTACCCAACGGAGGCGGGACCTGTGAAGGTCCATCTCCTGACGGTTCCCGGCCCCCGCGGGGAGGCGATCGTTTTGCGGATCGACAGACCGGTACGGGCGGTCAGCCTCGACAGACTGGGCATGAATCTCGGCGGGGAATCCATCCTGCGAGATCTACTCGCGCGGCAGGCCGGTCTGATCCTGTGGGTCTCGCCGCCAGGCTGCGATCGCAGCAGCGCACTGTTTTCGGTCGCTTCGCATGTGGCGTCGCCTCACCGCCAGGTAGCCCTGATCGGTAAGACAGGCGACCCGCTACCGGACGGGCTGCTGGCGATGCAGGTTGATACCGGGCGCGGGTTCGACCGAGACCGGGCTATCGAAGCCGCTCGCTGCACCGATGCCGACGTGTTGATCGTCGGCCAGGCGGACGGCCTGGCCGGGGCGAACGAACTCCTCGAAGCCGCCGTTGAGGGCACGCTGGTGATCGCGGGCCTGACCGACCGCAACGCACCCGACGCCCTGGCGGGTCTGGTGGATGTCGGCATCAGACCCTTGCCACTGGCGGCCTCCCTGCTGGGGGTAGTCGAGCAGCGAACCGTGCGCAGGCTCTGTCCTGCATGCAGGCAAGTGGTCCAGCCGGGCGCTGAAGAAGCCCTGCAACTCGGATTCCAGCCCGGCGAGGTCACGTTCCCCGTGTCGGTCTCGCCCGGCTGCGCGGACTGCGCTCAGACCGGCTTGGCGGGCACGATCGATCTGATATCCGTTCGGCGGATCGACGAGGAGATTGCGCGACTCATCCGCCGCGGCGCCTGCGGCTACGAGCTGGCCGACGCGCTGGCAGGGGCCGCTCCCGATCCACTCCGGGCCGTGGCACTGGAGCGCGCGCGACAGGGTGTGACGTCTCTCCGGGAGATTGCCCGGGTGCTGTAGATTCCCTGAGCGCGACAAAAAGCCGGGCGAACCTTACTGATCCGCCCGGCGTGTCGGGTTTCCTGGGGGTCGCTCGGCGTCAGCCCTGCTGACGCAGGTATTCGTCGATCCCTTCGGCTGCCGCCTTGCCGTCGCCCATGGCGAGGATGACCGTCGCGCCGCCACGGACGATGTCGCCCCCCGCGAAGATGCCCGGAATCGACGTCATGCGATTCTCGTCGACCTCGATATTGCCCCACCGGTTCAGCTCCAGATCCGGGGCCGTCGCGGTCAGCAGCGGGTTCGCGCGCGTCCCGATCGCCACGAGCACCAGATCCGCGGCGATCTCGAATGTATCGCCCTCGATGGGCACAGGCCTGCGCCGGCCCGAGTCGTCCGGCGGACCCAGTTCCATGCGCTGCATCACCACGCCGCGAACCCAGCCATCTTCGGTACCCAGGATCTCGATGGGCGAACAGAGGAACATCAGCTCGACGCCCTCCTGCTCGGCATGGATGACCTCTTCGACGCGGGCGGGCATTTCCTCCCGGCTGCGACGATAGGCCAGCACCGACCGCGTGGAGCCCATGCGCTTGGCGGTCCGGCAACAGTCCATGGCGGTGTTGCCTCCGCCGAATGTCACGGCTACGGCGCCCCGGGCAACCGGCGTGGTGCTTTCATCGCCCTTCCACGCGCCCATGAGGTTCACCCGCGTGAGGTACTCGTTGGCTGAGTACACGCCCTTGAGATTCTCGCCCGGGAGGTTCAGGAAAATCGGAAGCCCCGCACCGTTGGCAATGAACGCTGCGTCGAACTCCTCGCGAATCTCGTCGAGCGTGACGGTCTTGCCGACGACCACGTTGAACTCGAACTTCACGCCGAGGCTCTTGAGATTCTCCACCTCCCGGTCAACGATCGCCTTGGGCAGACGGAACTCCGGAATGCCGTATCGAAGCACGCCGCCGGAGTCGTGAAGCGCCTCGAAAACGGTCACGTCGTGACCCTTCCGGGCGAGCTCTCCTGCAGCGGTCAGCCCGCCGGGACCCGCGCCGACGACGCAGACAGTTTTGCCCGTTCTCTCTTCCGGCGGCTGGGGCGGGACCATGTTCTCTGCCGCCCAGTCGGCAACGAACCGCTCGAGCCACCCGATCGCCACGGGCTGGCCGTTCTTAGCCCGCACGCAGACCTCTTCACACTGTTTTTCCTGCGGACAAACGCGCCCCGTGGTACAGGGCAGCGCGTTGTCGACCAGCAGAATCTCCGCGGCACCGTGGAAATCCGCCTCGGCGAGTTTCTCCAGAAACTCCGGAATCCGCACGCCCACGGGACAGCCAGCCACACACGGGCGGGTCTTGCACTGCAGGCACCGCTGAGCTTCTTCGACAGCAGCCGCCTCGGCGAGGCCAAGGTTTACCTCCTGGAAATTCGTCGCGCGGGTCGTGGGATCCTGCTCGGGCATGCTCGTGCGCCCGATGGCCATCCGCTCCTTGGGGGTCAGTTTGTTACTCACTTCGACTCCTCCGCAAGCTCATCCGCGCGGGCTTCCAGGCGACAGTACTCTTCCTGGTACGCCCGTTGGCGCGTCGCCAGTTCCTTGAAATCCACCAGGTGCCCGTCGAACTCGGGCCCGTCGACGCAGGCGAATTTCGTCTCGCCGCCGACGGTCACCCGGCAGCCGCCGCACATCCCCGTACCGTCAACCATGATGGGGTTGAGCGAAACGACGGTCTTGATCTCGCGTGGGCGGGTCTGTTCGGCCACGGCTGCCATCATCGGCACCGGGCCCACGGCGATCACCGCGTCGGGCCGGCGGGACTCGTCGGCAAGAATCTCGCCCAACACCGCGGTAACGAACCCTTTGGTCCCCAGCGAACCGTCCTCGGTGGTCACGAGGACCTCGTCGCAGAACCCGGCCAGTTCATCCCGCAGGATGACATACGGCTCGCTGCGGCCTCCGATGATGGTCGTCACGTGGTTGCCTGCCTCGGCGAGGCCCTTGGCCAGGGGGAACAGCACGGCCGTGCCGACTCCGCCTCCCACACAGACGACCTTGCCCCACTTTTCGATTTCGGTGGGCATTCCCAGGGGGCCGGCTACATCGCGGATCGACTGGCCGATCGGGGTTTCGACGATGTCCCGGGTGCCTTGCCCGATCGCCTGGATGATCAGGGTGATTGTCCCCGCCTGGGCGTCGGCATCGGCGATGGTCAGGGGGATCCGCTCGGCGCCTTCCCTGTGGCGTACGATCACGAACTGCCCCGGCTTGCGGGCCTTTGCGACCCGCCGAGCCCGCACCACCAATCGGTGGACATTGGGAGCAAGTACCTCGTTGGAAACAACTTCGAACATGCTTCGCGTCCTCACTATGCGATACGGCTTTCCCGAACTCACGAAAGAACCGCCATTATAGTCCGCGGAGCCTGCGAGAGGAATCACAAATCCGGCTGGTGCGAGGCTGCATGCCGCAAGGTCGTCCGGGCCACATGTCCCGCTCTCGTGCGACTCGTTGACTTCCCGCGGCATCGCAGGCACAATGACGCCCGACGGTACCGTTCCGGCAACCCCCGACAGCGAGGCATCATGCTCTCAGAAGCCGTCCAGCCAGAGATCCACGGACTCATCGAGTCGAAGGATTTCGCCACGCTCAAGGCATCGCTGCAGGAGATGGAAATCCACGACCTCACGGCGCTGCTGGTGGAACTGGAAGACGAGGACCTCGCCGTCTGTTTCCGCCTCCTGTCCCGGGACCGGGGGGCAACGGTATTTGCCGAACTGGAGGTCGATCAGCAGGAAGAGCTCATCCACACGCTCTCGTCGGAGAAGGTCTCGGCGATTCTCAATGAGATGGCCCCCGACGACCGTACGGAGCTTCTGGAGGAATTGCCCGGCCAACTCGCCCAGCGACTGCTGAACGTGTTGCGCGGCGACGAGCTGAAAGTCAGCCGGACATTGCTTGCTTATCCTCAGGAATCGATCGGGCGACTGATGACGCCCGAGTACGTCGCGGTCCGCCCCGAGTGGACCATCGATCAGGC
>CAZXSK010000007.1:24773-62231 GCA_964642855.1 uncultured Planctomycetaceae bacterium
GACTGATGACGCCCGAGTACGTCGCGGTCCGCCCCGAGTGGACCATCGATCAGGCGATCTCCCACATACGAAAGGTCGCGCCGACCAAGGAAACGCTGTACGTCCTGTATGTCGTGGATTCTTCCTGGAAACTCCTTGATGAGATCCGCCTGGAAGACGTCCTGCTCGCGCCGCCCGATTCGAAGGTCGCCGATCTCATGGACGAGCAGGTAGGCTTCCTGACGGCTACGGACGATCAGGAAGACGCCATCGAGATTTTCAAGAAGTACGACGCGTGGGCCCTGCCGGTGGTCAATTCGCAGGGCATCCTGGTGGGCATCGTCACGCACGACGACATCATGGATGTCGCCGAGGAAGAGGATACCGAAGACGTCCACAAGATGGTCGGTATCGAGCCTCTGCAGACAGGGTACTTCTCGACCGGCACGTTCCAGATGATCCGCAAGCGACTGCCCTGGCTGGGGCTGCTCCTTGCCGCCCAGACGTTGACGACCGTCGCGCTGATCCATTTTCAGCACGTGCCCGTCTTCGCTGTGATGCTCCTGTTTATGCCCCTGATCAACTCCCCGGCCGGGAACACGGGCACGCAGATCGCCGGCTTGATGATCCGCGGACTCGCACTGCAGGACGTAGCCATGAACGACTGGTGGCGCGTCCTCGGGCGCGAGCTTCTGCGAGGCCTGACGCTGGGGGTCATCCTGGCGTGCATCGGATTCATAGCTGCCGTCACGTTCGCGCGTGTCGTGGACACGGGAGACCAACCTGCCACGTCCATCGCCTCGGCGGTGAGCGTGGCAATCTTCTCGGCGGTCAGCATCGCCAACCTGCTGGGGTGCATGCTGCCGTTTTTCTTCAAGCGCATCGGGCTGGATCCGGCGGTAACGTCCGGCCCGTTCCTGGCCTCGCTGATGGACCTCAGCGGGATCGTGATCTACTTCACCATCGGCCTGTGGGTTCTGACGGCCGTGAGCTGACCCCGCGTGGGCCGGCCGATTGGAGAACCTCCCGCCGGGCGGAGGGTTCCAACAACAGTACGTCCGTGTGACAATACGAGGGAGTCTGCCAGATGAATGAGCCAGCCCGCCAGCCAGCAGATGTGCGGATCATCGAGAACCTTCGCCAGGCGAAGGCGAAGATGTACGGAGAGATCCACAAGGTCGTGATCGGCCAGGACGGGGTTATCGAGCTGCTGATGCAGGCGATGCTCTCCCGCGGGCACTGCCTGCTGGTCGGCGTACCGGGCCTGGCCAAGACGCTGATGATCTCCACGCTCTCAAAGGTCCTGAGGCTGTCGTTCAACCGCATCCAGTTCACCCCCGACCTGATGCCCTCGGATATCACGGGCACGGACATCATCGAGGAAGACCACTCGACCGGCCGGCGCGAGTTCCGGTTCGTCAAAGGTCCGGTCTTCTCGAACATCATCCTGGCCGACGAGATCAACCGCACGCCACCCAAAACGCAGGCTGCCCTGTTGCAGGCAATGCAGGAGTATCACGTAACGGCGGGGGGAAACACCTACGAGCTGGACCTGCCCTTTTTCGTACTGGCCACGCAGAACCCCATCGAGCAGGAAGGTACCTATCCTCTACCCGAAGCCCAGCTGGACCGCTTCATGTTCATGGTGATCGTGGACTATCCGTCCCTGGAAGAGGAGCGACTGATCGCGCGAACCACCACGAGCGACGTCGAGGACCTGCCCCAGCCGGTGCTCTCGGGCGAGGACATCCTCGCACTGCAGCGGATCGTTCGAAAGATCCCCGTCTCCCAGCACGTGGTGGACTACGCGGTGAACCTCGTGCGGGCATCGAGGCCGAAAGACGGCACGAGCCCCGACTTCGTGAGCAACTACCTGACATGGGGAGCCGGGCCCAGGGCGGCGCAGTACCTGATCCTCGGAGCCAAGAGCCGGGCCTTGCTGCAGGGGCGGTTCCAGGTCAGTTGCGAGGATGTTCGCCTGGTAGCCAAGCCCGTCCTGCGTCATCGGATTTTCACGAACTTCAATGCCGACGCTGAAGGGATCGGCCCGGACGACATCATCGAGATGCTCATCGATGCGGTCGGCGAACCGTCGGTCGAGGACTATCGCGATCAGCCGACCCCCGCCGGTCAATGAGGCTGGACTTCCTGCCCACGGGCGCGTATCACGGTATTCGCAAGCCAACCGAACCAACCAAGGAGCAACCCGTGAGAGTACGCCTGGCCTGCCTGATTCTGGCTATGACAGCCTGTCCGCTGATTTCCGCTGCGCAGGACTCGTGCGGCGCCTTGGAGTACATCGCCAAGGGACTGCAGGACAAGCGCGACCGAGGCCAGGTTCTCCTGGCCTTGCGGGCGACGGACGACGAGCGCCTGATCCCGGTCTTCCGGGCCGGCCTGGAGTCTCAGCAGGTCGAGGTGCGATCCTTCTGCGCTTCGACGCTCAAGCAATTGGCAGGCAAGGACGCCGCCGACGCCCTGGCAGAGATGATGCTCAAAGACGAGGAACTCGAACTCCGAGCCGAGGTGATGACCCACCTGATCAACCTCGATGCGATCGATGAAGCTCAACTCCGCAAAGCCATGGCCATGCCCAACGAGAAGATCCGTTGCCTGGCTGCCCGCGAGTTGATCGCCCGAGGGAAGACCGACGGCACGACCGAGGTACTGGGCAAGCTGGTCGAGTCCGACGAGATCGCCACCGAAGGGATGGCCCGGTTGAGTCTTCTGGCCCTGGGCGACGACAAACAACTGCCCCGCCTCAAGGAGATTGTCAAGAATGTGCGTGTCCCGAACGTGATCGTGGCGATGCTTCTCGACCAGGCCGAGGAGCAGGAGGTCACCCAGGGAGTGGAGCTGGCGAAGCTGATCACCGGCTCGGACCGTGGGCTGCTGATCGAATCCCGGGCGTACAAGACCCTCGCTGCCTTCTCGGATCAGCCGGCGATATTGCTGGGCCGGGCGATCCGGGCGTCGGACAATCTCGTTCTGCAGACGATGCTGATGGAGATGATCCCCGGGAAGGACAAAGACACCGCCGTTCTGCAGGCCCTTGCGGAGAAAGACGACACGGTCGCCAAGCTCGCGAAAATGGAGCTGGCCCGCCAGGCCGGAGGGGACAAAGCCTCCCAGGCCGTGCTGGCTGCCATCCGGGAGAAGCACCCGATCGTGCTGGACTACGTCCTTCGCAGAGCCGAGGACGATGCGAAAGACAAGGGCAAAGATGCCGCCTTCTACATCGACGGGCTGGCTGCGTTCCTGGACACTGTCCAGCGCAAGGCCCGCAGGCCTGGCCCCAGCCACCGAAGGGCTGCCGTCGCTTCCACCGTGCTGCTGAACATCGGCACGGAAAAAGCCCTGGCGGCTGTCTCGGAGATCCTGGACGGCAGATACGACGCACGCCAGCGAGCCGTCGCTGGCGGGCTGCTGCGAACCACGAACCCCAAGGCATGCAAGCTGGCCGAGAAGCTGCTGGACAGTCCGTACAGCGAGTTGGTCACCGACGCCGCGCTGACACTGGGGCAGTTCGCCCAGGCCAAGGGACGCCCCGCGCTGGCGCACATCCTCAAGAACGAACGCCGATATCCCCCGAGCGTTCCCGCCCTGGCGGCATGGTACATCCTGACGATCGACGATCAGGCCAGGCCCGCAGCGAAGACCATCGCAGCGATCGTGCGACAGCTGTAGCTTCGCGCGGGAAGCCTACAATGTAGAAATTCGCCCGTTATTCGCCATGGAGTACCATCGTGCTTTCAGCGATTCTCGAAACCGCAATCGTCTTCGTCATTCTCTTGGCGTCGATGCTCATCCTCGGGTGGGTCTTCGTCCGACGCGCCGGCGGGAGGGCAGGCTGTGGGTGTGGAACGAGCAGTTGCTCGATGCAGGACACCTGCCCCACCGGCAGCGAGAAAGGCGAACCGCGGCCGCCCTCTCAACAGCCGCCTGATTCCTGATACGTCGCCGGATCGGAGGCCCCAGCCTCGGCGAACCCCGCCAGACGAAGCCGGCACGAATCGCAGTGCCCGCACGCCCTGCCCTGCTCGTCGGGATCGTAACAGGAGTGCGTCAGGCCGTAGTCCACGCCCAGGTCCAACCCGCGACGGATAATGTCCGTCTTGGACAGATCGATCAAGGGGGTATGGATGCGAAACTCCCCGCGTCCCTCCACCGCCGCAGCCGTGGCGAGATTCGCCATTTCCTCAAACGCCCGCACGAACTCCGGCCTGCAATCGGGATAGCCGCTGTAGTCGATGGCATTGACGCCGATGAACAGGTCGAACGCACCGAGGACCTCGGCATATCCCAGCGCGATACTCAGGAAGATGGTGTTCCGGGCCGGTACATACGTCACGGGAATCCCGCCGTCTTCAGATCGGTCCTTGGGAACGGAGATCTTGTCGGTCAGGGCGCTGTGTCCAAATCCGCCCCCCGCCGAGAGATCGATTCGCACCACGCGGTGGTCCGCAACGCCCACGGAATGCGCAACCTTACTGGCAGCCTGAAGTTCAAAGCGGTGCCGCTGGCCGTAGTCGAAGCTCAGCGCGTGACAGTCGAACTCCTCGTCACGGGCGATCGCCAGCGTAGTGGCAGAATCCAAGCCCCCCGAGAGTAGCACCACGGCCTGTTTGGAATGCGAAGGTTCCATGGATTCCATTCTATCGGCCTTTCGCGCCGTTGGAAGATCGTATAATCTATGGGGAAGCAGCGATCAGGCCACCGATGAGAGAGATGTATGCCGGCTGACATCGAGACATTCGAGAATCCCCACCCGCACCGGAACTACCGGATTACGCACGTCGCGCCGGAGTTCACGTCGGTCTGTCCGAAGACCGGCCAGCCCGACTTCGGGACGATCACGGTCCGCTACGTAGCCGACAAAGTGTGCCTTGAACTCAAGAGCCTGAAGTTCTACCTCCAGGGCTTCCGGAACGAAGGGGTGTTCTATGAGGACCTTGTCAACCGGGTCCTGGATGACCTCATCGAGGCCGTCAGCCCTCGCTGGATGCGGGTCACGGGGGAGTTCACGCCCCGAGGCGGCATGCATTCGGTGGTCGAAGCCGAGCATGGTCAGCCGCCTGACCACTGAGTTTGCGGAGCAGTCATGGCATCGCACAGACAGACCATTGTGGGCGTCGTTCTGCTGGCGGGTATTTTCTCGCTGGTGCTCCTGGGTCGTTTCATGACCTTCGGCGGCGATCCGCTCAAGGTCCTGGAGAAAGACCGCATCGACGGCGTGATGAGTACGACGGGCAGCTTTGTCGCCGCTGTCCCCGCCGATCAGAAGGATCTCGCGAGAGAGGCCTTCCGGGAGGCCAAGCAGGCTGCGTTTGACGTTGAGCGTCTGATGAGTTCCCAAATGGAAGGAGCGGAGATCTCGCTGCTCAACCAGGCCGACGCCGATCAACTGATCTCCCTGTCTCCGGAGACACTGGAGGTGCTCCAGACGGCGCGCTCCCTGCACGCTGAAACGCAGGGGGCGTTCGACGTAACCGTCAGGCCGATCATCGAAGTCTGGAAGACCGCCGCCTCGGAAGACCGCCTGCCAGACGAGGATGAACTGGCCGCTGCCCGTCAGGCGAGCAACTGGCAGCAGCTGGACCTCGGGCCGCACAACGCCGTCAAGCAGGTGCCCACCGTCAGTGTGGACCTTGGCGGCATCGCCAAGGGATACGCCATCGACCAGGCGGTCCGTGCGATGCGTGAAGCGGGAGTCCGAGGCGGCATCGTGGAGATCGGCGGCGATCTTCGTTGCTTCGGCGTCCGTCACGACGACCGGAACTGGCGGGTGGATATTGTAGACCCGTTCGCGCCGGACAAGCCCCTGCTGCAGATCGAGGTGGATACCAGCAAGGCGGGAGCAGTCTGCACCAGCGGCAACTATCGGCGGGGCGTGAAAATCGCCAACCAGTGGTTCAGCCACATCATCGATCCACGTACAGGCTGGCCCGTCGAAGCTGCACCTTCCGTGACGGTCGTCGCCCCCACGGCGATGATTGCCGACGGCTGGGCAACGGCACTGAGCGTACTCGGGCCCGATGGCATGTCCCTGATCCCCCAGGACCAGAGCATCGAGGCGATGCTGGTAACCGGAACGCCGGACGACCACGAAGTGGTCATGACGCCCGGCTTTGAGAAGATGGTGATCTCCCGGAAGCAGCCCGTCACGACCCAGGCATCGATGTCGCGCTAGGGTCGTCGCCGGGCAGGTATCGATCCACAAACGCTGACACCTCACGCTGGTATCGCACGCCGGAGACCACGAAACCGTCGTTATGTCCTCCGTCCAGTTCCAGAAAGTCCTTGGGCTCCCCTGCCGCCTCCAGAAGCTCCCTGCCGTGCGAAAACGGGATCAGCTCATCTTCCCGGGCATGGACGATCAGCACGGGACACCGCACGTCGGCAAGGTGCCCGGCGGTGTTGTACTCGTAGCGACTGAGCAGGCGGATCAACGCTCTGGGAAAGAACGGATACATGTCGTGACCCACGTCCGCGACCGACGTCGACGCCGCCTCCAGAATCAGACACGCCGGCTGGACTTCTCCGGCAAGCCGACTGGCGACCGCTCCGCCGAGAGACCGGCCGTGAATCACGATGGTTTCGGCGTCGATGTTCTTCTGTTTTGTCAGGTATTCCCAGGCCGCCCGAGCGTCGGCGTACGTACCTTCTTCGCTTGGCCTGCCCTCGCTCCGGCCGTAGCCACGATAGTCGAAGACGAAAATGGAGTACCCCATCGCCTGAGTGGTGGCGATGCTGTCGAGACGGTGGGAGATGTTCCCCCCGTTGCCGTGACACAGCAGGAACGTCCCGCGAGCGTCGGGGAGGGGACAGTACCAGCCGCTGAGCTTCACACCGTCGGCCGAGCGGAGAACAACATCCTCAAACTCGATTCCAAAATCACCCGGCGTGGCGTCCCACTCTGCTGTGGGATGGTAGACGATCCGGTCCTGCATGAAATACAGGTAGCCAGCCAGAAGCCCATACACCAGGACCGGTGCGATCAGAAGCCAGAAGATCATTCGTCGTAGTATCCAACGTCGGACGGACATGTCGCACCCTCTCCGGCGGCGGGAAACCCCGTATCAACCGGGCCGTTGTCCCATGTAACGGGAGTGATGCTTACTGTCAGCCGTGCCATTCGGTCTTGTCGACCGTGGTCTGGAAGTCTGGCTTGACCATATCGGGCACGTCCCCCTCGGCAGCGGCTTTGTCTTCCTCGCTGGGTGTGCCGACGAAGATCAGGCCCTTCATCGGGCATTTCTCCAGCGCCGGACCGGCCTTTTCCAGCAGATCCTGGTCGTAGTTCTCGTAGTCGATCTGCGGCAGGTTGTCCTTAAAGCCGAACAGGTCACCACCCAGGCGGGTACAGATCTTGCAGCCGATGCAGCCTACCTTGCAGACCTGCTTGACGTCTTTGCCGAAATCCTTGTTGGAGCACTTGATGGCGAGCATCTGCTCCTGCTTGAACGGCACCATGGAAATGATATGGCGTGGGCACGCCCGTTCGCACGCCCCGCAACCGATACACTTGTCGTAATCCACCTCAGCCAGGCCGTCGACCACGTGAATTGCATCGTAATTGCACGAGCGCACGCAATCGCCCATGCCGAGGCAGCCGTACGTGCAGCCCTGTACGCCAGCCACGAGATTCGCTGCGGTGCAGGTTTGCTCCCCGCGATAGTCGTTGCGCTTGAGACGGTCTTCGAGCTTCGCGCCGCAATGCACGACAGGCCGGTAGGGCGCCGACTCGCCGATCTGGATGCCGAGGATGTCCGCGATCGCCTGGGCGCAGTCCTTGCCGCCAACGGGACACTGGTCGGGCTGGGCCTCGCCGGCAACGACGGCCTCGGCGTACTCGCCGCACCCGACGTATCCGCACCCCCCGCAGTTGGCGCCGGGAAGCGCTTCGTTGACCCGGTCGATCCGCGGATCGACGTCCACGTGAAAGGCCCGGTTCGCCCAACCCAGCACCCACGCCATGGCGATCGCCAGACCCAGCATCGCTGCTCCGGCGAGGATGATTGTCATTGTTTCCAGCATGTTCTCGACCTCTCCGGTCTGTCTCTATCGTACCGAATCCTGCCCCAATTGCTCAGCCGACTTCGCAGCCATCGGCTGGGCGGCGCGATCTGCCCCCGTCATGCCCTCAGCCTTGTCGGCCTCGATCATCTCTGCCGGCGGCTCCTCGGGCTGGACCAACTCCTGCAGCGACCCGTTGACCCCCGTGAAGCCCATGAACCCCAGCGCCAGAATACCCGCAACCACCATGGTGATCGCTGCTCCCTGGAGGGGCTTGGGTACGTCACAGTGATCGAGTTCCTCGCGGATGCCCGCCATGATGACGATCGCGATGGTAAAGCCCACCCCGCCGAAGATCGCCAGCGCCAGCGCCCGGCCTAGGTCCCACGCCTGCGAGGGGTCGTCCACGCCGGAGACGTTCTTCATGATCTCCAGGCAGGCGAAGAGGATCGCGCAGTTGGTGGTGATCAGCGGCAGGAACACTCCGAAGCTCTTGTAGAGCGGAGGGAAGAACTTCCGCAGGTACATCTCCACGAACTGCACGCTCGAGGCGATCACGAAGATATAGACGATGTAGCTCAGGATGCTCAGGTCGATCGTCACGCCGGGATCGCCCCCCGAGACCGACCAGACCCACGCCGTCAGTGGCGCGCCCGAGCGGAGGATGAAGTACGTGAAAATCCAGCTCAGCAGCGCCGCGATGGTAATCACGAACGTCACCGCACAACCCATTCCGAAGGCCATATCCACCCGACGGGAAACGCCGATGAACGGACAGATACCCACGAAGTAGTGCAGCACGAAGTTGTTGATCAGGGCGGCGCCGACCGCGATGACCAGGATTTCGCCCAAGTATTCCATGCGTGTGTTCCTTCCTCCGAAGTCCTATGACTTCTTGCCGGCCACGCTCAGGCCGATCCAATTGGCCAAGCCCAGCAGCAAACCCAGGGTCAGAAATGCCCCGGGCGGCAGGACCATGATCACCCAATCCGGCCAGGCGGCGGGCAGAATCCGCAGATCCATCAGCTTGCCCGTTCCCAGCAACTCCCGCACGATGGCAATGCTCGCCAGCGCCAGCGTGAACCCGATCGACTGACCGACGGCGTCGGCAGCTGCGGCAGGCAGCTTCTGCTTGCTTGCGCAGACTTCGCAACGGCAGATGATCACGCAGTTGACAATGATCAGCGGAATGTAGGGACCCAGCTGCTTGCTCATGTCGTACATGAAGGCGGCAAGGAATCGGTCGGCGATGGTCACGAAGGTCGCGATCGTCAGCGTGAATACCAGGATCCGCAGGTGAGGCTTGAGCAGACCGCGAATCAGGCTCACCAGCACGTTCGCGCAGAACAGCACGAACAGCACCGCGCCCGACATCGTCAGAGCGCCCTTGACGCTGTTGGTTACCGCCAACGTCGGGCACATGCCCAACAACTGCCGGTAGACGGGATTCTCGGGGATAATCCCCTGGATGAACCTCTCGAGGGGTGTCGGTCCGTCACTGGCCATTGGTTTCCGCCTCCTTCGCCAATCGGGCGAGTTCGTCCCGCACCGCGTCCATCGCCTTGTTCACCGTGTCGGTCAACTTGCGGGAGCTGCTCGTCGCTCCGCTTGCGGGAACGATCTCCCCCGTCGATGCGTCGCTTCCGGTCAGTTCGAGCTGGCCATCCGTCGGCTGACCTGCGAACTGCTGCGTGAAGTCCGGCCTGGCAATCTTCTCGCCGTAACCGGGCGTGTCGCCATGCTGGAGCACCCGCAGGCCGGTGATCTTCCGGGCCTGGGGGTCCAACCCGACCAGAGCGACCATGGTTTCTTCCCTGCCCTTGGTCGTGACGCGGACAGCCCAGCCGGCGTGAGCCCAGCCTGCGTCGGATCTGGCAGCGTATGCCTGGTAGACCGTGTAGCCTGCGACTTCGAGCTTGACTGCCCGGCTGTCGCTGGCGCCGGGGACAACGGCAGCCACGTCGCCATAGGGGCCCGCCTGGTCGCCCTTGGCGGAGGGCTTCAGCGCCGATCGGAACTCCGTCACCGCTTTGTTGACGATACCCGTCACCGCGACCGAAGAGACCGTCGCACCCGTAATCGCCTGCACTTCGTTCCTGTCGTAGTCCGCCCTGGTCTTGACGACCTCCAGAGGCTCGGCGGCGCTGCGGTCCACGAAGTTGTCCAGGAAAAGCGGCGCGTCCTTCGTGCCGCCCGAGAATGTGATCTTGTTTCCCAAGCCGGGCGTTTCCTTCTGGTCGAGTACGTACAGGCCCGTGATCCGGGAAGCGTCGGCGCTGAGGCCGATCAGCACCTCGATGACATCGGCGAAGCCCATGCCCTTGGCCGGCAGGACCCAGCCGACGTGTCGGCCAGTTTCATCGATGGCCTTGAGGACCTTCCTGCCGCCGATTTCCTGCTCCTGGGTCTTGTCCTTCACCGCACCTGCGACCAGCTTGGGAACCTGGTTGTAGGTTTCGTTCCGCTTGTTCTCTTCGATGATCGGGCCCAGACCGATCTGGATTCCCGCCAGCGCGCCGCCAAAGGCGATCGCGAGCATCAGGACCAGCCAGGCTTGCTTGAGATAGCTCATGTGTGGGTTCCTTCCTCGCCGGCCTGCTACGCGGCCTTGGGCTGGGGTACGGGCCCACCAAGGGGCCTGGGAATCGTCCACCGGTTGATCAGGGGCACGACGGCATTGACCAGAAGCACCGAGAACATCACGCCTTCGGGGTACGCACTCAGCGAGCGAAGCAGCATCACCAGCACGCCGAACAGGCCTCCGAAGATGAACTTGCCCTTCGGCGTGAGCGGGCTGGACACCGGGTCGGTGATGATGAAGAACGCTCCCAGCAGCAACGCCCCGCCCAGCAGGTGGTGCAGCACCGTCCACGAAGCCCCGGGGTTCATCAGGTTGCCGATCCCCGCAATGACCGCGACGGCCAAGATCGCCGAAACCGGGATCTCCCAGGACGCCGTCCGGCGAATGCACAGATAGATGCCCCCAAGCAGGCAGGCCAGCGCGCTGGTCTCGCCCAGTGAACCGTTGGTATTGCCCAGCAGCAGTTTCAGCAGCAGCCCATCTTGCACCACTCCGCCCTTGTAGGCTGCGGTCATGGGCGTAGCCTGACTGATGACATCGCCCGCAGCCGACGCGTCGACATAGGCAGTCGCGCCGAGCGAAGTGGTAAAGGCGATCATCACGAACGCCCTGCCGACCATCGCGGGGTTGAAAATATTCATGCCCACCCCGCCGAAGATCACCTTCCCAAGCCCGATGGCGGTGACCCCACCGAGAACGCCCACATACCAGGGCGCGGTTCCGGGCAGGGAGAATGCCAGGATCAGGCCCGTCACGACGGCAGAGAGGTCGCCCAGCGTCAGGGGTCTGCGCCGCATCTTCGTGAAGACCGCCTCAGCAGCGACGCAACTGATCACACAAATGGCGATCTGCTTGACGGCATAGAGCTTGAAAACCACCAGCGAAGCGATCAGCACTGGAGCCAGACCGATGATCACGTCCAACATCATCCGCCGGGTCGTCAGCTTGCCGCTGAACAGGTGGGGCCCCGGCGCAACGTGCGTCACGGGGGCCGTTCCGTTGTCTGCAGTGGGTGTCTCGGTCATCGCGCTACCGCATCACTCCTGTATTGTGGGATTCAGTCGCGAGGCATCTGGGCCTTGCCCATCCGCATCAACTGCACCAGAGGGATCGAGGCCGGGCATACGTACGCACAGCAGCCACACTCGCAACAGGCGGACAGGTAATACCTCCTGGCGAGGTCCCAGTCCTCGTGCTTGGACGCAAGGGCCATCTTCGTGGGAACCAACCCCAGAGGGCAAACATCCACGCACCGGCCACAACGAACGCAGGTGGTTTCCTTCGCCCGTTTGACATCTTCGTGTGTGAGTACCGTCACGCCGCTGGTTCCCTTGGTGACGGGCGTAGACAGATCCCCGAGCGTGAAGCCCATCATCGGGCCTCCCGCAATCACCCGGGCTGCGTCGGCGGTCAACCCTCCGCATGCGTCGATCAACTCGCCGTAGCTGACGCCGATCGGGGCGAGCAGGTTCTTCGGCTGGGTGATCCCCGCACCGGTTACGCTGACCACGCGATGGGTCAGAGGCTTGCTCCGAAGGACCGCCCGTGCAATCGCCGCGACGGTGGCGACATTACAGACCACCACGCCCACGTCCAGCGGCAGGCCGCCGGTGGGGACCTCACGTCCCAGAACCGCCTTGACAGTCTGCCTCTCGCCGCCCATGGGGTACTTGGTCTTCACGGAGACGACTTCGATGCCGGCCCCGCCGGCCGCTTTGGCCATCGCATCGACTGCGTCGGGCTTGTTGTTCTCGATGGCGACGTAGATCTTCTTCGCGCCGCAGGCATGGGCGGCGAGCATCGCCCCGGCTACGATGGGCTCGGGGAACTCCACCATCAGCCGGTGATCAGCCGTCAGATACGGCTCGCACTCGCATCCGTTGATCAGCAGCGCGTCGACAGGCTTCTCCGGATTCTGGGTGAGTTTGACGTGCGTTGGGAAGGCAGCTCCGCCCTGGCCGACGATGCCTGCATCCCAGACCGCGGTGACGATGTCCTTGGGATCCTTCGAATCGATGCCCTCGGTCGGCCAGTCCCCGCCGTACACATCAGCGAGAAGTGCCTCGCCGGCAAGCTGCTCGCCGTCCGCCTTGATGGGAATCGTCTGCACATGCCTGCCGTTGGGAAGCGTCGCAACGCTGCCCATCTGACATGCGCCAGCTACGGAGGCATGGACCGGAGACGAAACAAACCCACCCGCCTTGCCGATGGTCTCGCCAAGCTGGACTTCCTGCTTGGGCTTGACAAGCGACTCGCAAGGCCCGCCGATGTGCTGAAGCAATGGCACGGCGACCTGGGCCGGCGGGTCCAGCACCTCGATGGCCTGCCTTTCGGCAAAGTGCTTGCCCTCCGGAGGGTGCACACCCCGCGCGAAAGATCCTGATCCAGGAATCGACGCTGCATCGGCCGTTGTCATGGCTGCTTGTTCTCCTGTTGACTGTCTGTCGAACCCCGACGGCTCAGAACGCGGCAGGCGGTCGCAGCAATCACCACGCCAAGGACCAGCCCGCCCGTAGCGGCCAGAAGCTGTGCCGTTCGATCATTCCCGACGGCATAGGCGGCCAGCATCGCGAGCACCAACGGAAGCAGAAACATTCCAGCGGCGGCGATGGCAAGTCTTCCGCCCTTGGGCCCCGAGTCGACGCACTTCTGCGCCTCCTCCAGACCTCCGCTGCAGTGCGGACACCCCGCGGGGCAGGAATACTCGCGGTCGGCTTGCCGTTCCGATGTCGCCATGGGTGCTTCGGTCCTCGGGGTACGCGGAAATCCAAATAGTAGCAGAGCGGCCGGGGCGATGCAACGCAACCTTCCACAGGCTGTGAAATGTTTCACGAACTCGCCCCGCCCCGGGCCGACCTCCATCTCTCGTGAAGGCGCTGCACCGGCGGTTTCATTGAACCCAAGCCTGGCGAAGGGTACAGTAGCTCCAAGGAGATTCGCTATGGCAAAGGTGTCGGTCATCGTGCCGGCTGCAGGGTCGGGAAGCCGTTTCGGCGACAAGCAGAACAAGATCTTCCAGCGGATCAAGGATCAGCCGCTTTTCATTCGAACGCTCGAGGCGTTCGTCTCCCGCCAGGATGTGCACGAAACCTTCCTGGTCGTGTCCGAAGCCGACATGCAGCCGATGCGGGATCGCTTTGGCGGCCACCTGGGGTTCATGGGCGTCAGACTGGTTCCCGGGGGAGAAACCCGCGCCCATTCCGTGAAGAACGCCCTGGAAGAGACTGCCGAGGATGCGGACCTGGTATGCGTGCACGATGCAGCCCGACCTTGCGTGTCACCGATCTGGATCGATGCGGTTTTCGAGGAGGCCGCCAGGACCCGGGCTGCCATCCTCGCGTATCCGGTTCACGGAACGCTGAAGAAGGTCTCGTCCGCCCGGGTAATCGACGAAACCGTCCCACGAGAAGAGCTATGGCAGGCCCAGACGCCACAGGTGTTCGCACGCGACCTGCTGATCGAAGCCTACGGGCAGCCGCTGGAGGGGGTCACCGACGATGCGGGACTGGTCGAGAAACTCGGACACCCTGTCTCGGTAGTCCCCGGCGACCCGAGGAATATCAAAATCACCACGCCTAACGACCTCGCCCTGGCCGCAGCCGTGATCCATACGCTCCCGAAACCCGAACCCAAGCGAGGGTTTAACCCACTGGAAGATCCCAAGTGGTAAAATTCCAGCTACGCCGGGCAGGGGAACGAACAGGAAAGGATCCCTCCATGCAGATAGCCTACGCCCTGATCGCCCCAGCCTTGGCGTTTGTTCTGTTGATGGCAACAGGCTGCGGAACAACCTATCACGTCGCTCCCCATGGCAGCGATGACAACCCGGGCAGCGCAAGCCAGCCATTCCGCTCGCTGGCGATCGCAGCGAACCGAATGCAGCCGGGCGATACGTGCGTGATCCACGAAGGGACGTACCGTCAGGTTCTCAGGCCCGCACGCAGCGGCCAGCCGGACAACCCCATCACGTTCCGTAGCAGGCCCGGGGAGAAGGTCGTCATCACGGGGACCGAAACTGTGACGGGCTGGACGCACGTCAAAGATGGGATGTACCGCGCCCGGATCGACCGGAAACGCATTGCAGGCCCGATCGAGCAGGTCTTCGTCGACGGCCAGGCGTTGATCCCAGCCCGCATGCCCAACGCCCCCCTCGACCGCTTCAAGCCGAACTACCTCAAGGCCACCACCGACGGAAACAGCATATTCTGCGACAGACTCAACCAGCCCGAGGGGTTCTGGAAGGGAGCCACAGTCTGGACGCTGGACATGAAGCGCATGTGGGTAGCCCAGACCTACACCATTGACGACTCCAAGCCCGGCGTTCTTTTGTTCGAGGGCAAGCGTCGCGGATGGTGGCGGGAAGGTGGAGGGAAGATCATCCTGTCGGGCAAGCTGGAACTCCTGGATTCCCCGGGCGAATGGCACGCGGAGGGAGACGAACTCTACCTCATTGCCCCCGGGGACATCGACCTGACCCGCGCGACCGTGGAAGTGACCGACCGACGATGGGCGATCGACCTTCGCGGGCGAAGCCACATCGAGGTCCGCGGCGTGCACGTCTTTGCCTCCTCGGTGAACTTCCACGAAGCCTCCCACTGCCTGCTGAGCGATTCACACCTGCGCTGGGTCAGTTTCGAGCAGACCATGAAGGGCGGATTCAACCGTGACCACGGCGTGATGGGCAAGGAGGGGCTGGGAATCGTCCTGGGCGGCGAGCACAACACCATCCGAGGCTGCACCGTGGCGTACGGAACGGGCGACGGCGTGAGCATCTACGGCCGGTACAACACGCTGGAGAACTGTGTGGTACACGATTTCGACTACTCCGCCTCCGACTGCGCCCCGGTGAACGTGACCGGCCAGGGCCATGTCATCCGGCGTTGCACGCTCTACAACGGCGGGCGAAGCATCCTGGTCCATCGACATCTGGAAAAAGGCCTCATCGAGCGGAACCACATGTACAACGCCGGCCTGCTGACCCGGGACCTCGGGATGACCTACACCTACCAGACCGACGGCAACGGCACCGAGATCGCCTACAACGTGATCCACCACAACTTCGCACCCGGATGGGGGTGCGTGGGTATTTACCTCGACGACCAGACGAAGCGCCACGTTGTGCACCACAACGTGGTCTACGAGGTGTCCGAAGCCCTGGCGATGAACCCGCCGGACAGCATGAGCAATCGCATCTACCACAACACGCTTGCGGGCAACCGTGCCAGCATCAGCTTCTCGACTCACAGACCCCAGGACATGACGGGCACGATCGTGCGGAACAACATCGCCACACAGAAGCTGCAGAACTGCGAGAAGTTCGGGGCGACGGTCGACCATAATCTCAGGCAGGATACCGACCCCATGTTTGTGGACGCTGGCTCGGGCAACTTCCAATTGCGCAAGGGCTCCCCGGCCATCGATGCAGGCGTCGTGATCGCACCCTACAACGATTTCCTCGATGCCGAGCGGCGGCAAGACTCGCCCGAATATGTCGGCCAGCCCCCGGACCTCGGCGCCTATGAGTACGGCCTGAAGCCCTGGAGAGCCGGCGCGGACCCGGAACTGGAGAAACTCGCGGACTGACCGGACTTGGGGCTTCGGACTATCTCAGACCTTCAGCGGACGGTACTCGAACCAGTCGAAGTCAGCGGCCCTATGCTGCCCCGAGAGGTCCTGGCAGGCGATGCCGACGAATGCGCCGGTGAATCCCCAGCCTTGAACATAGTCATCCGAGAGCGTCGTGGCATCCAGCTCCGGGCCCAATGGCTGCCAATCGCATTCCCGGCCCTCGACGCAGCCACACGCCATGTTCGCGTAGAACTGCAGCAAGCCGTTCCGGATTGTCAGGCGCATCATCATCCGCTTGCGATTGCCGATGCTCAGGGGTTCGGCGGGTTCGCAGTACGTCCCGTTGTCGCAGCTGGCAAGTCGCAGCACGCGGCCAAGTTGGTCCTCGTGAGAGATGTGCAGGTAGTACCAGTTCTCGACGTTGTAAAAGGCGACGAGACCGGCCATCTGCTGGAAGGTTGTGGGCTCGAACTCCAGGGCTGTGGCTGCTTCGAAGCGGAAGTGCTGCACGCGACAGGCGATCAGGCTCTGGTGATGGCGGCTGCCGAGGGATTCTCTGCCGATGAGCCTCACAAAGCCGGGCCGGTCGGTCAGGGAACACCAGCTCTCGTCGACGGGTGTCCGTAGCGACTGGAACTGCAGATCGAGTTCCGCGTTGTCAAAATCGTGCCGTTCGGGAGGGGCGGGAACCTTGGCTTCGGGCAGGTTGGGCGCGGGCACATCGTCTTGCGGCTCGCTTCCACCGACGTCCGACCTCAGCCAGCCATCTTCGTCCCAATGGACCTTCTGCAGGGCTGTCTCGCGCCCAAGCATGCACCTCTGCTCGCTCCGGGGCGCTTCGGGGTTGACGGGGCGCGACGCGAGATGCGCCAGGTACCATTCCCCGCTGGGCGTATTCACGAGCGACGCGTGGCCGGCCTTCTGCAAGGTTGCTTCGGGGTACGGCTCGGACGTCAGCACCGGGTTGTCCGGCTGGAATTCGTAAGGTCCATTGATGCTCCGTGAGCGTGCCAGGCTGACCGCGTGGTTCCAGCCGGTCCCTCCCTCGGCAAGCATGAGGTAGTACCAGCCGTCCCTCTTGTAGAGGTGCGGGCCTTCCGTGCAGCCTATTTCACTGCCCGGACAGATGTTCCTGATCGGGCCGACCAGTCGCTGGCGGTCGTGGGAGTACTCCTGCAACGCGGTTCCGGCGAAGCGATTGTGTCCCGGCCTGTGGTCCCAGATCATGTTGACCAGCCACTTCCTGCCATCGTCGTCGTGGAACAATGACGGATCGAAACCGGAGGCATTCAGGAAGATCGGTTCGGACCAGGGCCCGGCGATGTCCGGTGCGGTCACCAGGTAATTCGGCGTGTCCTTGTACGCCCCGTGGAGGCTCTTGACGTCCGTATAGATCAGCCAGAACAACCCGTCAGCCCAAGTCAGGCAGGGAGCCCAGATTCCTCCGGAACAGGGATTGCCCACCATGTCCAACTGGCTGGTGCGGTCCAGGGGCCTGGCGACCAACTGCCAATGAGCCAGGTCCCGCGAATGGTGAATCGTCACACCCGGAAACCACTCGAAGCTGGAGTTGGCGATGTAGAAATCGTCCCCGACACGGCAGATGCTCGGGTCGGGATGAAAGCCCGGAAGGACCGGGTTGCGGATGATGTCCATGCGATTCTCCTGCCGTCGAAGCGCCGGCTGTGCTTTCCTGCCCTTGCCCTGACACCGGGCAGGCGTATGATGGGCGGTGCACCGTCGTTTGCCAAGGACGGGTTTGTTTTCGAGGACGAAGATGTACAAATTGCTGATGGTGGCGTTGGGCGGCGCGGTCGGGGCGGTCAGCCGATACGCACTGAGCGGCTGGGTCCAGACGCTCTCTCGCTCCCTGTTCCCCTGGGGCACGCTGAGTGTCAACCTCGTGGGATCACTGATCATCGGCCTGGTGACGGGGGCTGTCGAGTCGGTCACGGTTTCTCCGGGAATCAGGCTGCTCGTGCTTACCGGCGGGTTGGGCGCATTTACGACCTTCAGCACGTTCTCCCTGGAAAGCTGGCAACTCCTGCGCGACCGCCAGTACGTCGCAGCCGGGGCGAATCTCCTGGGCAGCCTGGCCGCCGGGCTGATTCTCGTAATCGCCGGCATGGCATTGGGACGATGGATCACATCAGGCAGGTAGGAAGACAAGAATGAAGAACACCGGCGAAGGCGCGCTGCTGAGGATCTTCCTGGGCGAATCGGACAAGATCGATGGCCGGTGTGCTTACGAACACGTTGTCCTTACGGCGCGTCGGATGGGTCTGGCGGGGGCAACGGTCCTGCGAGGCATGATGGGTTTCGGGGCGGATTCACACCTGCATTCCTCGAAAGTGCTCCGGCTTTCGGAGGATCTGCCCGTCGTGGTGGAAGTCGTGGACACCCAGGAGAACGTCGAGAAGCTGCTGGCCGAACTGGACGAGCATCTCGGAGAGGCGATGATTACCTCCGAGCCGGTCCGCGTGATCCGCTACCGGCCGACCTGATCGCTTTCTCCGACCAGCTGGTCCTCCATCGCCCTGCCAATGACCGATGCCCGCACGCGGATCATTTCCATCCGCAGGGCCTGATCTTCGCTGATCTCGAACACGCTGGGCTTGATAAGCCGATCGGATAGAAAACGCACCCAATTCAGCTGCGAGATCGTCTCTCTGCGACGGCCCAGGATGCTGTACATCTCGGCAAGCTGAAGGTTCAGCTGGATGCTGTTGGGGTTGCGCTCCAGCGCCTTTTCGAAACCTTCCGGCAGGACGGGGCGGCGTTTGCTTTCTCTGGTCTGCAGGAGCGCAGCCTGCTGCCAGGCCTCGAAGGCAGCCGACTCGTCTCCGATCCGCCAGGCAGCGTCTCCGTAGTTCAGCCATGCCTGCACGGAGCCCGGTGCGAGAGTTGTCGCGCGCTCGTACCAGCGGGTCGCGGCCTCGGGCCTCTTGCGCGCTTGCAGCACATTGGCAAGCCGAGTGACTGACAAGGCCGTCTCGCTGCCACTGGAGATCTGTCGGCGGAGGTCCTGCTCCAACACTTCCGGGTCACCATGGACGGGGCGCGAGGTCAGCAGGAACACATCCGGGTGCCGAACGAACCAATCCGTCAGACCCAGCTGCCGCTGGTGGCTGAAATCGCCCGGATCACGTTCGACAGCCAGGGAGGCCAGTTCGCAGGCCTTCTGCAGATACGCACGTATCTGCGCTTCCTGCGGATCTGCAGCCACTCGCAGGACCGCCTTGGAAGCGTCGGCCGCCGCAAGCGCATCGAGACGGTCCGCCCGGGCATAGCGTGTGGCCAGGTCCAGGGATCTGCCCCGGTCGCCGGCTGCCTGGGCAGCCAGCAGACGGTCGGCCAGATCCGCCCTTCGCAACGCCGGCAGGAGCAGAAGCACCCCGATGGTAACAGCGACAATCGCAACGGCCATCACCCCGACATGGACCAACCAACCGAGTGTGGAAACCGGGCGATCGACAGGCTTGCCCTCTCTGCTCCGTATCTGCGCGAGCAGCGCACCGGCCAGCATCCAGATCAGCGTCGACGTAGCAGGAATCCAGAACCCGATGCTGACCATGCAGTGCAACAACATCCCCGCCAGCCCGGCCGCCAGCGCGATCTGGCCGAACCTCGGCGAAACGGACCACCGCCCTGCCCAACCCGCTCCAGCCACCGCAACCGCAAGGATCACCGCGGGAATCGCCGATTCGACCAGCAGCGCCGCGACCATGCCCCCCCAGTCGGAGAAGACTGCCCGCGCAAGGATCGTCGTCGCTGCGAAAACCAGCCCGACCACACACCACAACCCAGCAGACCAGTCACGAACACGCTGGACGCTCAGGTCCCCAAGGCCCCGGAACCCAGCCAGCAGGAGCGGCCAGACCGCAAGCCCTGCCAGCAGCGTCCCGCCGATCACGCCGAGTTGGGCAATCGATGCGAGTACAAAGTTGTGGGGAAGCTGGATCGCTTCCTCCGCCGCCGGCCTGCGAACTGCCAGATATGCCTTGTCAAACTCACCCAGACCCGTTCCCAGCAAGGGGTTCCCCGCTGCGATTTCCACCGAGCCGGTCCAGTAGAACCAGCGAAACGTCATGGTCTTGCCCGGCAGGCTGTCCCTCGCAATGCCGGCGACGATCACAACACCGATCCCGGCTGCTACTGCGATCCAGGCAGCAACGACGACCTTCCTGCGATACGTGCCCAGCCGGGGGCCGAGCGTCGCCACAGCCAGGCCAAGTCCTGCTGCCACGACCGCAGCGACAACACCGCCCAAGCTCCGGGTGAGCACAAGGACCACCGACGCTGCCAGCGGGAAGATCGCCAGGGCGCAGGAGATGAAGGTGGGCAGGTGAAGCTCCCCCGCAGCCATGTTCTTGTGGTCCGTCTCTCGTCGTTGCATGGCCCCGATCAGGGAAGAGAGAAACACCGCCCACGCAGCTGCGGCCAGGCCGATCAGGCCGCAGGCAAATACATTTGCCAGCGAGAAGAATCCCGAGGGAGTGAGGTCCCGGACGCGCATCTCCAGCAGCCTGGTCTCCGGGCTTGGGTCCTTTGGACCCATCGACTCGAAAAATGCGATCCGCTCGGGAATATCGACAGCCAGCTGCCAGATGCCCTTGGCTGCCAGCGATGCTGCGAGTCCCGCCAGGACGGCTAGCAGAAGTCTCAGGCGGTCGTGGCGGCCAAACAACTGGGCGCACGCCCAGCCAGCTGTCACGAGCGACATCTGCTCGTACCACATGCACAACGAGCCGCGAACATCCCCCGCTTTCACCAGCGAGCCGACAAGCGACAGGCCCGCCAACACTCCGATAGCCGGCAGCAGCCACGCCGCGCGAAGTCGCCGCCTCTGGAGCGATTCCGCAAGGACAGTCAACCCGCTTAGCCCTGCCAGAATCGTCGCAAATGTCAGCCGGGCCAGCTCGCCGCGGTCGGCGACTGGCACGTATCCCGTCGTCTCGAAGGAAGACCATGACGAGGCGAAGTCAAACAGCGAAGGCCGAAACGGCATCTCACCGAGAAAAACGCGGGAGACCAACACGCAAAGCATGCCGAAGGCGGCAAGCGTGCCAAGACGGCTGCCCCACCGTGAAACATCCGAATCCTGCTGCGGGATAGGTGGATCTGCCGTCATGGCTTCCTGGTCGACGCTGAAGATTCAAGCAGTGCGATCACCATCACGATGGCAGCGGTCTGCAGGAATACCAACGCCGCTGCGAACGAGTCCTGAACCCTTGGAAGAAGAACCGCTCCAACAGCCGTGGCTGCTGTGCAAAGATAGATCGTCAACACCGCCGTCCGAACACTCATACCCCTGGCGACAAGCCGATGGCTGAAATGCCTTCGATCGCCGATCATGGGGTTCCTGCCCTCGCGAATCCGGATCGTCATTACGCTGGCCGTGTCGTAGATCGGTACAGCAAGGAGGACAAGCGGCACGAAGATGCCGTACGCATAGTACGTCTCGCCCGGCCCGACGTAGGTCGCCAGCGTACTGACGACCGCCAGCAGGTAGCCCACCACAAGCGATCCCGCATCGCCCAGGAACTGTCTTGCCGGCGGGAAATTCGTCGGCAGGAACCCCAGCAGCGACCCCAGAATCACGCACAGCCAACCCATCAGGAAGACCTGCTGCAGATGGGCCGTCGCACCGATCAGCGCCGCGATACAGATGGCCGAGACCCCCGTAGCCAAGCCATCCATGTTGTCCAGGAAGTTTACCGAATTGGTGATCGCGACGATCCATATCACGGTAAGCACCACCGACACCACCGGTCCGGCCACGGTGAGCACCTCCAGACCACACGCGAGCGTCGCCCAAAGTGCGACGGCGATCTGCACGACGAGCTTGACCCAGGGCCCCAGGGGCCTGCGATCATCGATGATGCCCATCACGTGCAACACCAGCGCACCGACGAGCAGCCCCAGGACTCGCATCGCATGGCCCGACGCCCCTACGATCTGGGTGGCAAGCTCCTGCGGCACCCAACCGGGGACCCCCAGCCTCGCCCATTCGGACGCAACCGCCAGGCAGCCGAGCGTCGGAAGTAGAATCGCTGTGAACACAGCCGATCCGCCGAGCAAAGGCGTGGGTCTGGCGTGGGCCTTGTGACGCTGGGGGTAGTCCAGCACGCCGAACCGGCGGGCAGCCCACTGCGAAACGGGCGTCAGGAGCAGGGAAAGCACGAACGACACACAGATCGCAGCGAGCATCATCCAGGTCATCCGCCAGCCTCCATTCTCGGTGCGACTTCTTTGCGAAGACTCTCACGCACGTTGGAGAAAAATGGGAAATAGCGCCCCGAGGCGTAATCGGGGAAGGTTGCGGGCAGGGCTTGCCAGCGTTTCTCGCGGTACAGCAGCGTGACCTCCGCGTACACGCCGTCGCGGAGATACACACGATGGGCAAAGTTCTTCATGCTCGCCAGAACCAGCTTGGCCAGTTCCACGTACCCCGGGTCCAGGTTCACCGGCCTCGGCGGGCCATCGGGACTCTCAGCCGCCAGACGACGCTCGATCTCGTTGGTCGCCCGTTTGATCTCCGCCAGCCGACCGGGATCCCCCAGCCCGGTGAAAGATATGAACTGTCTCCAGAGGTCCGGCCCCATCTGGTCGCGGTAGTAGTCGGTGAAATCAAAAGCAATGACCTCGGACACCGACTCGACAGGCCCAAGCACACGGGAGACCTCTTGAGCGCAACGTGTAAGCAGATCGCGCCGCGCAGAGAGCATGCCGCAGATGTACTTCACGTCGGGCGGTGAACCGATCTCTGCCATCGCGGGCATTGTCTCGCGACGAACCGGCGAATGCAACGGAGCGACTGAGGTGAAGATTCGGACATAACCAGCCAAACACTCTGCCGCGTAAGCTGTTTGCATCGGGTGGCGGGCCGGTGGCCTGCCCTGTATAATCCCCTGCTTCACCAACCAAACGCTTACGGACCAACGCCATGATCGACATCAAACTCATCCGCGAGAACCCCGACCGCTACATCCAGGCCGCTGAACGGAAGAATTTCAGCGTCGACATCCACGAGCTCCTGGAGATCGACGCGAAGCTTCTGGATGCCGAGCGAGAACTCCAGGAGGTCCGCACCCAGCAGAACAAGGCGGGCAAGGAAATCGCCCAACTCGAGGGAGACCAGAAGAAACAGGCCATCGAGCAGATGGGTAAACTCAAGGCAAGAGCAAAGGAAGTCGCAGATGCAGCTGCCGACCTCCAGCCTCGTTTCCGCGAGTTGATGTACCTCGTCCCCCAGCCGCCGGACGAGGGTGTGCCCGTGGGCAAAGACGATACCGAAAACGTCGAGATCCGCACGGAGGGCGAGGTTCGGCAGTTCGACTTCGAGCCCAGGGACCACGTCGAACTCGGCGAGTCGCTGGACATCATCGACATCCCGCGCGGGGTCAAACTGGCCGGCTCCCGGAACTACTCCCTGAAGGGCGCCGGGGCACAGCTTCACTATGCGATTCTCCGCCTGGCCGTTGACCAGATGGTGGCCAAGGGCTACACGCTGCTCAATATCCCGGTGCTGGTCAACGAAGACGTGATGTACGGCACGGGCTATTTCCCGGTCGGCCGGGATGAAGCGTATCTCTGCGAGCGGGACAACCAGGCACTGGTGGGCACGGCTGAAGTGTCGGTAACCGCCTACCACATGGACGAGATCCTCGACGAGTCGGAGCTGCCCAGGAAGTACGTCGCGATGTCCACGTGTTTCCGTCGCGAAGCGGGAGCTGCGGGCAAAGACACGCGAGGCCTGTATCGCATTCATTACTTCGACAAGGTCGAGCAGGTCATCGTCTGTCGCAACGACCAGGAGCTGTCTCGCGCCTATCACGAGGAAATCCTCCGCAACGCCGAAGACGTGCTCAAGGCGCTCGAGCTTCCCTACCGGGTGGTAAACGTCTGCACCGGCGATCTGGGCATGGGCCAGGCCCAGAAGTACGACCTGGAAACCTGGATGCCCTCCCGCGAGAGCTTCAGCGAGACGCATTCGGCCAGCCGGTTCTATGAATTCCAGGCCAGGCGGTTGAACCTGAGATACCGCGACGAGGACAGCAAGGTTCACTTCTGTCACACGCTGAACAACACGGTGATCGCCAGCCCCCGAATCCTGATTCCGATCCTGGAGAACCATCAGAACGCGGACGGATCCGTGACGATCCCCAAAGCGCTCAGGCCCTACATGCAGGGGGTGGAACGGATCGAGCCGCCTTGCTGACCGGCACATCGCTGCAGCCGAGAGCAAAGATTTAGATTCGGTTGGGGGCTTTCAGGCTGGCGCCATGGCGGTATAATGCAGACGTGCAGCGGCTCATGTTCTGGGCGCTGGACGGGTAAACAGCCATGACGAACGTTCCAGACATTCCGGAGGTTCTGTGGGAGAGCGCCGCGACAACGCGGACGGACTCTCCCCGGCCGTTTGCCGTCGCCCGCAACTTCGTGGCGGGCTACTTCTCTTATGCGCTGAGCTGGCGGGCCTGGTAAGGCCTACGATTTCACCCCAGCCAGCGTCCCGCCGATCTATCCCGGATGCCCCGTGGCTTGGGGAACCTTTTCAGAGCACGTACACCGATAGGGAGAACACCGATGATTGTCGTCATGAAACCGGGATCCTCGCAGGAGCAGATCCAGCACGTCGTCGAGCTGGTCAACGACTATGGCCTGAAGGAGCACGTCATCTACGGCACGGACCGGACCGTGGTCGCCTGCCTGGGTGACAAGCGGGCCGTCGACAAGGGAGCCATCGAGAACGCACCGGGAGTCGACCGGATCGTCCCGATCCTGGCCCCATACAAGATGGCCTCCACCGAGGTCAAGCAGGAGAAGTCCGAAATCCGTGTCGGGCCTGCGCAGTTCCCCTTCGGCGGAACGAAGATCGGCGTCATCGCCGGGCCGTGTGCGGTAGAAAGCAGGGATCAGCTCTTGCGGACCGCGGAAGCCGTCAAGCAGGCTGGCTGCATCGGGCTGCGGGGCGGAGCCTACAAGCCCCGCACCAGTCCCTACAGCTTCCAGGGTCTGCGCGAGGAAGGCCTGGAGATTCTCGCCGAAGCCCGCGATACAACCGGCCTGGCGATTGTCACCGAGGTCATCGGCACCGAGACCGTCGACCTGGTCGCAGAGTACACCGACGTCCTGCAGATCGGGGCGCGCAACATGCAGCACTATCCGCTTCTGGAAGCCGTCGGCAAGGTCGACAAGCCCGTGCTGCTCAAGCGGGGCCTCTCCAGCCAGTTGGACGAATGGCTGCTGGCTGCGGAGTACATCATTAACGCCGGCAACCCGAATGTGATTCTCTGCGAGCGGGGCATCCGGGCATACGAGGATTACGTGCGCAACACGCTGCCCCTGGCTGCAGTGCCTGAGCTCCAGCGACGGACACACCTGCCGATCATTGTCGACCCCTCGCACGGAACCGGGCACTCGCACCTCGTCCCCGCCATGTGCCGCGCTGCGGTCGCCGCGGGGGCCGACGGGCTTATCGTGGAAGTGCACCACGACCCCGAGCATGCTCTGTCCGACGGGGCACAGTCCATCACGCCTAAATCGCTGATGGACCTGATGCCGGTTCTCGGGCGGATCTCCGAAGCAGTAGGCAGGGAGAGCTGAGAAGCGAGGTTGGCATTGGCGACGGACGCAGCCGAGGCTACAATCTCGGCCGATGGATGACCGCCAGACAGAGGGAGAGCTTTGCCTGCCAAGTGTCCGCCGCGCGCCGCTGGTGCCGGTGGCCCTGGCGTTGATTGCGGGAATCGTGGTGGGTAGGTTCCTGCCCATCGCCCCCCTGTTCTGGGCAATCCTCGCATTGACAGGGCTCGGGACGGCAGCTGTTCTGCTGTTCCGCAGGGACCTGCACCTCCTCTCGGCTGTGTTCGTGTGCCTGTCCGTCGGATGCGTGGGGGCAATCCAGGCCGGAACTTCTCACCGGACCGTCCCCCGGGGACACGTCGCCGGCTTCGTAGGCGATCGCCCGGTGCTGTTGACCCTCCAGGGCCAGGTCGTGACCACGCCCACCGTCAGCCAACCTGCCGACCGTGAGCATCTGGGATGGCGGGGCAACCCCACCACGTCGCTTCTGGTCCAGGCCCGTCGGGTCCATGATCGTCGAGGTTGGCACGACACGAACGGGCTGGTGAAGGTATCCATCAACGCCGAATACACGCCCCTGCGAGCGGGCCACCATGTGGAACTCATCGGCAAGGCGGGGCGGTTCGGCCCGGCTGACAATCCGGGACAGTACGACCCTGCCTCCACTGCCCGAAGGCGCGGAGTGCTCGTCTGGCTGCAGGTCCCGTGCGGCCAGGGGGCGAAGGTTCTCGACAGCCAAGATGTCGCTCCGCTGGAACGTGCTCTCTGGAACGCACGATCCTCGGTCCGTCAGCCCCTGGTGGGTCCGTCGAGCCCGCACGAGTCGCGCATCGTAGCAGCGCTGGTCATCGGTGAAAGACATCCTGCGCTGCGGGCGACCAACCGCGTGATGATGCGCGCGGGCGTAGCCCATTTCCTGAGCATCTCAGGCCTTCACCTGGCCGTGTTCCTGGGCTTTGTGTACCTGCTGGCGAGATTGGGCAGACTTGGCCCGAGAGCAGCCGCCGGAGCGGTGCTGGGTATCCTCGTGGTCTACCTCCTGATCGCCGAACCCCGCGCGCCGCTGCTGCGGTCGGCACTGATGGCCGGGCTGATATGCATCGCGGCACTGCTCCACCGACGCTACGTCGCGCTCAATGCCGTCGCAATGGCTGCGATCGTACTGCTGCTGGTGCAGCCGCTGCAGCTTTTCGAGGCGGGGTTCCAATTGTCCTTCGTGATCGTCACCGGGCTGATCCTGCTCTACAAGCCGGCAGAGCAGATCCTCTTCGGGCGATTCCTGCGCCATCGTGGCCTGATGGTTTTCCGACGCGACGAACGCCTGCGTCGCTGGGCCTACTATTCTCTCGCAAACACGGCTATCGGCATGGCCACCATGGGACTGCTCGCCTATGTCTGCGCCGCGCCGCTGGTTGCGTATCATTTCGGCATCTTCAGCCCGTACGGGGCCGTGCTCTCCCTTTTGATGTTCCCCCTGGTCCTTGCCGTACTGATACCCAGCTACCTGGCGATGGCGTTGGCCTGGCCGATGCCGAACCTCTCGGGCATGCTCTCCCGTCTTGCCGAAACGCTGGCCGGCTGGCTAGGCGGGATGATCGACGCGTTGCGGCATCTACCCGGCTTGAGCATTCCACTGCACCCGCTCAATCTCGGCTGGCTTGTGCTGGCGTACGGCACGATCGTCGCATGGATCCTCTCACCACGCATCCGGGCCGGGCGATGTCTTGCAGCCGGGGTCACCGCATGCCTGGCCGTGGCGACGGCGTGGTCACAATGGCCCGCGTCCTGTGCCGACGGGGCGGAGCTTCACCTTGCGGACGTCGGATCGGGTCAGTGCGCTTTGCTTCACCTGCCGGCCGGGAGTTCGCTGATGATCGATGCGGGCACGAGCAGGCCCGTGGACGTCACGCGCACGACGATCCAGCCGCTGGTCCATCACCTCCGCCTGCCAACGCCGTCGGCCTGTGTGATCTCGCATGGCAATACCGACCACTACAACGCCCTGCCCACGCTGATCCGACAAGGCGACGTGTCGCTGGTCTATGCCAGTCCCTATCTGTCGCGAACCAACCCGGAAGACCGAAGCGAGCGCAGGCTGCTGACACTCCTCAAGGCCGAGGGGGTGGCGGTGACCACACTCGCTCGCGGTGATCACGTGCAACTCGACGAACGCACGAAGCTGGAGATCCTCTGGCCGCCCAGGCCGGGAATTCGAGACCTCACAGCCGAGGGGTTCTCGCCCAACGACCGCGCGCTGGTAGTGCGTGTTGTCTGTGACGAGTCGAGTATCCTCCTGCCCTCGGACCTGACGGAGATCGGTCAGCGTGAGTTGCTGAACTCCGGCGCGAACCTTCGTGCGGATGTTCTCGTCCTGCCTCACCACGGCAGCTGGAGGCCGACGCTTCGAGAATTCGTAGAGGCTGTCGATCCACGGGTGGTGCTGGTCAGCTCGTCGCGCGATCTGCGCATCTCGGACCCGCGTGCCAAAGAATTCCTGCGATGGCTGACGCGGAACAGGGCGTACTACTCGACAGCGAGCAACGGCTGGATTCGCACCCGGTTGACGCATTCGGGACCGGGTGTCCGCACGATGCGATAGCCAGTTCGCGAGCAAGGCTTCCTTGGCGGCAACCGCGGCGACGGGTAGAATTCCCGCTACACGATTTCCGGAAGGAGTGCAACTTGGCTGTCGAGTATCGCATCATCAGCATCGGAACGCTCTCCCACAATCGCCTGTGGGGCGAAGCTGGACAGGTACGCACCGCCCACGCGACGGTCACGCTGGCAGAAGACCAGGGCCGCTTGATCCTGATCGATCCGTCGCTGCCGGGCGAGATTCTCGCCGCACGTTTCCACGAACGCACCGGGAAGCAACTGAGTGCCGTTACCGACGTGTTCTGCACGACGCTTCGCCCCGTACACCGTCGTGGCCTGCCTGCCCTGGAAGGCGCTCGCTGGTGGTGCGCGGAGGACGAACTGGAAACGTATCGCTCTCACCTTGTGGACATGCTGGACAAAGCCGAGCGTCTCTCTCCGGACGATGCCCAACAGGTGGAGGCCGACCTGCAACTGCTCGACCGCTTCGAGGCATGTCCGGAGAAGCTCACGCCCCAAGTGGGGCTGTTCCCCCTGGCCGGACCTTCCGTCGGCGGAGCGGGCCTGTTGCTCACCCCCCCAGCCAAGACCGTGGTCATCGCCGGAGATGCGGTCGTGACCGGCGAGCACCTTCGCGCGGGTCAGATCTGGCAGGGCTGCTTCAATGCCGAACAGGCGATGGAATCGTTCCGCGACGTGCTGGAAATTGCCGACGTGATCATCCCGGGGCACGACAATGTGGTCTTTTCGCCACAGCGCTGGCTTTGAGCGAGTCAGGAGATGTATAATCCGCCGCGTCGCATGAATGATTCGGCATCGACAGAGAGTGTTCCCCATCCCGAGGCCTGCGAGGACGATCCGTCCGAGCAACCTCCCCCCATGCCCCGATCCCTGCGCCTATGTCCCGTTCGTGAGGCCGTCTCATGAACTGGGGGAGCTTCCTGCTGGACCACTTCTGGGGACTGATCGGCCTGGGCGTGCTGCTTGCCTTCTCCGGCTTTTTCAGTGGCACGGAGACGGCTTTGTTCAACCTCACGGGGGGACAGCTACATCGGCTGAGACGCTCGGAGCACTCGCTCCAGCGACTCGTTTCCTCGTTGATGGACCGACCTCGTCATACACTCAACACGCTGCTGCTGGGCAACATGCTCGTCAACGTCGCCTATGCCGGAGACTCAGCCGTGCTCGTACTCGACCTGACCCACACCCCGGGCGTTCCAGCGTGGCAGGTGGGCGTCGCATCGTTGATCCCGCTTCTGGGATTGATCCTCCTGGGCGAGGTGACACCCAAGATGATCGCCTATCGTTTGGGCGAACGGTGGGCGGTTGTCGCGGTCGGGCCGGCTGCGCTGGCTGGCAGAATCCTCGCACCGGTTCTGCTGGTACTCGACAAGGGACTGGTATCGCCTCTGACGAAAATCCTCGCGCCGCGAGTCTCGGCGATGCGCGACATCACGGCCGATGAACTCGCCGCACTGCTGGAGGTCTCCTCTCAGCGCGGCCAACTGGATCGCGATGCCGGAGCCATGCTCCAAGGCATCGTGGAACTGACACACCTTCGCGTCAGCGAGATCATGGTGCCTCGCGTCGACATGGTCGCCTTCGACGTATCGCAGGACCCGGCCGGACTCAGAGAACTGTTCCGCCGCACGGGCCTGCGAAAGATTCCCGTCTATGAAGACGACCTGGACAACATCCTCGGCGTGATCCATGCCAAGAGGCTGTGGCTTCATCCGGACCGGACACTTCGCGACCTGACGACCGAGGTGTTCTTCGTTCCGGAGATGGCGGACCTGGAGAAAACCTTGCTGCAGTTCCGTATCCGCCGGCGGCAGCTTGCCATCGTGGTAGATGAGTTCGGCGGAACGGCCGGGCTGGTCACGCTGGAGGACATCCTCGAGGAGATCGTCGGCGACCTGCCCGATACCGAAGGCCAGCAGGAGGGACAGGTGGTTCGGGCACTGGGAGAGAACCGCTATCTGCTCGACGGTTCGCTGGCAATCCACGACTGGGTCGATGCGTTCAAAATGGACCTGAACATCGAACGGTACAACACGATTGGCGGCTTCGTTACGTCGTTACTCGGCCGGCTGCCGCAGGTGGGGGACGTTACCCGGTACCGGAACCTGAAGTTCACGGTCGACAGCGTGCGAGGCCGACGCGTGGAAACGCTGCTTCTGGAACTCCAATCGCCATCGCCCGGAGGGGAGAAGAGCGGATGATCGCGGAACTCTCTCCCATGGTCGGTTGGCTGGTCTGGCCTCTCGTCATGGTCTGCGCCGCCCTGCTGGATTCGATCTACTGCGGCATGGAAACGGGGATCTACACGCTCAACAAGATTCGTCTCGATCTTCACGCCGAGGCGGGACACCGCTCCGCCCGGTTCCTGCGGAGCATGCTCCGCAAGCCCAACAACCTCCTTGCCGTGCTGCTGATCGGGACCAACATCTGCCGCTACGCAGCCACCTTCGCGATCACGTCGATGTTCGCGATGGGCGGCGCGGGAGAAATGTCGGAGATCTATACGATCATCGTGGCGACGCCAGTGCTTTTCGTGATAGGCGACGCAGTTCCCAAGGGCGTGTTCCAGCGTCTTGGCGACCGGGTGGTCTATGCGTTCACCTGGCTGATCCGCGTGTCGAATATCGTGTTCCGTGTCACCTTGCTTTCGCCGCTGGTAACGGCAATCTCGTCGGTTCTCATGAAGATCACCGGAGCAGCGAAGACCGACGCACCGCTTGCCCACGACGGCGTAACCGGGGCCGTCATCGAAGGCCAGGCCAGCGGAGTCCTGACGCACTTCCAGTCCGTGATGGCAGACCGCGTCATGCGAATGCGGGACGTCAGGCTGCGGGACGTAATGATCCCGATGCAGGAAGTCGTGCGTGCACCCGCTTCGCTGGGCAGGAACGACCTGGCCAGGCTCTACGGTCAGCACGACGTCTCCCGCATCCCCCTGCTGAACGAAAGCGCGCAGGTCGTGGGCATTCTGGACGTCTACGACGTGCTGGCCACCAACGACGACCGCCAGCCTTTCGAGAAGATGACGCCTCCCTGCGTGCTGGACTGGAAGACCCATGTAGCCGATGCGCTGTACCGGATGCGGACCGGCAAGGCGGTGATGTCGATCGTGACAGATGGCCGGGGCAGACACGTGGGAATCATCACCATCAAGGACCTTGTCGAGGAAATCGTCGGCGAACTCCAGGCCTGGTAACCGTTCCCAGCCGATCCCACCGCTACTCGCGTTGGTCGCAGGTCTCGCGGACGTAGTCCACCATCTTCACGCAGAGTGCGTTCTCCAACTGATCCACCGCTCCGCCCTTACGCGAAGGGATGCCGTTGACGAGAATCGAGAACGCCACGGCCGGCTTCCCGTCGGCATCCAGAATGTACCCGCTCAGCGCCGAGACTCCCGCAAGTGTACCCGTCTTCGCCACAACCCGCCCCTTGTAAGGTGCGCGAGTCAGGCGACGCCTGAGCGAGCCATCGATCCCGCAGACGGGCAGGCTCGCCTGGAACATTCTGGCATCGTCGCCGGCTGCCAGTTGACGCAATACCGAGACGATCGCTTGGGGAGTCACGAGGTTCCTGCGGGAGTACCCGCTGCCGTCGGCCACCCGAACGTCGTTGGCGTCCAGGCCGTACGTCTTGTTGAGGACTTCCTCGGACCCGCGAGCTGAGCCCTTCCAGGTGAAGTCGCCTGACCGCAGGAACAGGCACTCTGCTGCCAGATTCAGGCTCCGCTTGTTGGCCCGTCGGATCACGTCGCCGATCGGGGTGGACTTGCCCGAAATGAGGTCGGCGTCCTTTGTATTCACATCGTCGGGCCTGACGGCCTGAACGTCGCCGCGGATCTCGATGCCGGCTTTCTCCAGCCGCCCTGCAAGTACACGTCCTGCCAGAAGGTCGGGACGATCCACAGCGACGGGATAGGGGTGAGTCTTGCCGGGCTTGACCCGCCCGCGGAGCGTAATGACGGAGTCGTCGCTGTGGAGACTTGCCCACCAGGCGGTCCGTTTGCCCGACCTGGTCTTGTCGATCACGCGAATCGCAGGCGCCTCGGGAATGACCACAGGTCGAACGCCGGAACGGGTCTTCTCGAAGCCGACCTCGATGCAGTTGTCATTGAAATTCAGCGCCGATACGGGAGCCGAATACCACCTTCGGAACTGCTTCTTCGGCCAGTCGGGGTGGCGCATCTTGTTGGGGTCCGGGACCGAAAGCACCTTCAGCCGAAACGTGGAACCACGACCCGTTTTCGCAACAGCCTTGGTTGCCCACCGATCGAACTCGGCGTAGATGGTCTCTTTCTCTTCTGCGGCAACGACCGGGTCTCCAAGGGTCGGATCACCATCCCCAGCCAGCAGCAGTTCGTCGCCACATAGATACAGAGCCGTCGCGAAACGGAAGGATCCGCCAAGTTTCGTCAGTGCCACAGCCGAGGTCAGGATCTTCTGGTTGCTGGCAGGAATGCGACGGATCGACTGGTTAACGGCCATCAGTTCCCCGCCTGAGTCAAGCTCCATGGCGTAGACTCCAAGCCCCTCGGAGAAGCTACCCGCGTGCAGCGAGACCAGTGCCAGCGCCTGGTTCTGGAGCCTGGGCGGATCTGCCCCTGCAGTCGCCGGGAAAGCAACCAGCAGTGAGATCAGCAGCCAATTTCGCTTTCGATTGATCATGAGAGCATCCCTGCAGAACGCGTCGCTTGTTCACGAAGGAGGCGCGACGGCGTCAATCTCCCATAAGCGCAATATTATCAATAATTTGCATATGATTCAGAGATATTGATCCTTGTGGATTATTCCGCGCATCCATACAATGTTGCCGTTGCGTCTTCCGATATCTCAGGAGAACGGGCTTCAACGGAGTCAGCCATGAACGCAACACCATCGTCAGAACGCCGGACGCACAAGCGGTTTCCGCTGGCGACCAGTGTACAGTTTTTCCATGACCCCTCGCAACGGGACTTCCCCGGACGCAGTGTTGATGTCTCCGACGGCGGAATGCTGATGTATGTTCCGGCTACGGTTCCGGTCCACATCGGCCAGTGCATCCGTATGGACCTCGCGGCAGTCCCGCGGAACACCTACTCCGGGCCCACCGACAGCAAGGTTCAGGCAAAGGTCGTTCGGGTTGACCGCAACGCCCTGCTCTCGACCGGCCACATCGCCGTCGGCGTGCAGTTCCAAGCCTGATAGCCCGTCAAAGCTCTCCCAACCGATGGGTGGCGCACGGTACGGGCCGATTCGCGCTTCCTCTGCCTTGCCAAATCCGATGACAACCGCGCCGGATCCCCCGCCCGGCCTGCTATAATGCGTCCATGGCGAAGAAACGAGCCGCCATCCTGCAGGACCTCCGCGAGAAGATCTCCCAGTTTCCCACGTCTCCGGGAGTCTACCTTTTCAAGGACAACACCGGCGTGGTTCTCTACGTCGGCAAGGCCAAGAGTCTGCGCAACCGGGTGGCGAGCTACTTCCAGCCATCTGCCGACCTGGACCGCACGCGCAACGAGCGGATCGAGCGGATGGTGCGCGATCTGGTGGCCGACGTCGACGTGCTGGAATGCGAGTCCGAAGTCGATGCGCTGCTTCGCGAAAGCAGGCTGATCAAGGATATCCGTCCGAAGTTCAATGCTGCCCAGAAAGACCAGAAGACCTATCCGTACCTTCAGGTAACAACACGGGAGGACTTCCCCCGCGTGTGCATCACGCGCGAGCCCGCCTCGAAAAACGTACGCCTGTACGGGCCTTTTGTCTCTCCCAGCGATCTGCGGGCTGCCCTGCCGATGATGCAGCGGGTTTTCAAGTTCCGCACCTGCAAGCTCGACATCGACGCCGATGACGATACGCGCGAAAGATTTCGGCCTTGTATCCTGCATTCCATCCGCCAGTGCACAGCTCCCTGTGCAGCGAGAGTAGGCAAGCAGGATTACGCCCGGCAGATTCAACACCTGAGGCAGTTCCTGGAGTCCAAAGGCACCCAGCTGAAGCGGGAACTGAACCAGCAGATGCAGCAGGCCGCGAAGGATCTCGAGTTCGAACGGGCAGCGGAATTGCGTGACGAACTCAAGGCCCTGGAGGGGCTGCAGAAGCGCGGACTGGTTCACGAGCACGCCCAGCCCGAAGCGTTCACGATGGACCGCCGGGCGGGAATGGAGAGATTGGGCAAGCTGCTGGACACCGAGGCGGTCCCGAGGACCATCGAGGGCATTGACATTGCCCACCTTGACGGCGGCGAACTCTGCGGTTCCAGCGTGAGCTTCATCGACGGCAAGCCGTTCAAGTCCGGCTATCGGCGGTACAAGATCCGCACAGTGGAAGGCAACGACGATTTCGCCTCGATCCGCGAGGTCGTTTGGCGGCGATACAAATACGCGGGCATGAACGCCGAACTCTTTCCGGATATCATCCTCATCGACGGTGGGCGGGGGCAACTCTCGGCTGCCTACTCGGCATTCGATGAACTGGAGTTCACACCCCCGAGACTCCTGTCACTGGCGAAGAAGAACGAAGAGGTCTTCGTGCACGGCAGGGACAAGCCACTGAAACTCTCGCGGCACGATCCGGCACTGCGGATTCTCCAGAGCGTCCGAGACGAAGCGCACCGGTTCGTACAGCACTATCACCACATCCTGCGAAGGCGTGCCACCCTCGAACAGGATGCTCCCGTCGGTCGGCGAAAACCGGCCGGCCCGGACGACAGGCAGTGATCCACGCTAACGCTGGTAGATGGGAAGCTGACGGCAGGAGACGGTCATCGCGAGAATGCTCATCGAAGTGGCATAGCAGCGTCCAGCCTTGCCTTCATTACCGCTCCCCGCTGGCCAGGAGCCATAGTGCTCGCTTTTCTTCTTGTCTTCCTGGTACTTGAGAACCATCTCGAACATCCGGTCGGCCCAACGAGACCAGTACTGGCCTCCCAGTTGGAACATGCCCTGGGAGCAGTAGTACAACCCGTAGTAGAAATGCGACTCGCGTCCGAACCGACGGGGCAGGTGCTTGAGGATCCAGTCTCCTGCCTCACGATTGGTCTTGCTGTCATGCTCGCCGGTAAGCTCCAGACACAGCAGTCCGGTCCCCGTCCGTGCCAGGCCGGATTGATTCTTCTTGCCCTGGTAGGAGAACCCGCCATCCCGTGACCGGCAAACTTTCACGTACCGCACCGCACGTTCGATCGCCTTTTCCGGGACGGGTGCACCGTTTCCCCGCGCGCTGCGCAAGGCCATCAGGGCCCACCCGGTGCAGGAAATGTCGCTGTCGTTACTCGTGTGCTGATACCGCCAGCCTCCCGCATGGGAGCTGCTTTTCTTGACGTTCTGGGCAGAGAGAATCACTCCGACCGCTTTGGAGAGGACCTCGTCGATCCGCACCTGGCGATTGGGATCGACCATGCCCGAGACTTCCGAGAGCATCAGGGTGGAAATGCAGTGACTGTACATCGGCCCGTGCGAAGGCTCGGAGACGATCATGCCGTTCTTGTTCTGGCTGTCGAGTACGAAGTCGATGCTCCGGTTGATCACGTCGCCGTACGGTCCCGTCCCGGGGGTGTAGCCACGCGAGAGGAACGCCATCACGCATAGCGACGTGATGCCCGTGTTCCTGCCCATGCCGCTCTTGAACGACCCGTCCTTCGCCTGATTCCGCTCCAGGTACGCCAGGCCACGATCGATCGATTCCTCGATCTGCTCCTGCTGCTGACGGATCTCCTCCGAGGCCTTGTCCGCCCGCGCCTGCTTGGCAGTTCCCACCAGCATCCAGATGGTGAACGCAGCCAGGACCAGCCCGGCCAGTTGCATACGACGGATCGGGCCAAACCAGCTCGCTTGTGTCTCAGTGGATCTGCTCATCATCCTCTCCGTGGGCGTCAGTCCTTGTCCTGGGACTGGGATTCCTTCTCTTCTTCGAGTTTCCGCTCGGCCAACACCTGCAGATACCGCTTGGCGTACTCCCGATAGGTCTCGGGGATGTCCTCGGAACTCGCCTGGAGGATCTCGTTCCGCAGTTTGCCGGGCAGACGGGCCCAGTCGCTGGCGGAGATGCCGATCTCCTCGAGCTTGGCTGCGCGGGGGTCGGTCGCCATCATGCCAACTCCCACCTGCGGATCCGACGCGCTGCTTGGCTGGCCGGAGGCCATGCCCTGGCCTTCTGCCTGCCCGGGCTGCTGGCCTTGTCCGGGTTGCTGACCCTGCGCCTGTCCCTGGCCAGGCTGCTGACCTTGGGCCATCCCCGGAATCGCCGACGGATTCAGGCCCGACGCCTGCGCCTCGGCCGATGCCTTGCTCATGGCCTGGGAGAGCGCCTCAGCCGCAGCGGCTGCTTCGGAAAGCTCCCCCGTTGATGCCGCCTGGGAAGCCTCCTGGTAGCCCTCAGCAAGGTCCTCTGCAGCGGCCTCGCCGATCGGATCTCCTTCGGCGGACGGCGCGCCCTCTGCCTGCTCGGACACCTTCTGGGCAAGGCGATTCAGCGCCTCTGCCGCCTGACCGAGAGAGGAAGCCGCCTGCTGCTGGGCAGAAGAGGCCTGGCCTGTCTCCCCTCGCGCAATCGCGCCATGGGCAGCCTGCTGGGCACTCTGAGCGGAGTCCATCGCTTCGGCGGCCTGCCTGGCCTCGCGGGCTGTGTCCTCGTCCATGCCCAAGTCCGCAACCTGATCGTTGATCGTTTCCACGGCCTCTGCCAGATCCCCGGTCTGCTCCTGAACCTGCTCCTGCCGGGCCGAGATCGCCTCAGCGGGGCGACTCTCCGCAAGCGAGCGGAGCTGCTTCTCCACGTCCGCCTGCCGCTTGGCAAGTTCCGTCGCCTCCCTGGCCAGACGCTCCCGCTCGATATCCTCTGCGGTCGGAAGACCGCCCCGGGCCTCCTGGGCAGCCGAACCTTCCACTGCAGTCTGCTGGCCCTGCGACTGCTGGCCTTGCGACTGCTGGCCCTGGGACTGCTGGCCCTGCGACTGCTGGCCCTGGGACTGCTGACCTTGGGACTGCTGACCCTGCGACTGTTGGCCTTGCGACTGCTGACCCTGGGACTGCTGACCCTGGGACTGCTGGCCTTGGGACTGCTGACCCTGCGACTGCTGCCCCTGGGACTGCTGACCCTGGGACTGCTGACCCTGCGACTGCTGGCCCTGCGACTGCT
>CAZXSK010000007.1:62331-88921 GCA_964642855.1 uncultured Planctomycetaceae bacterium
TGGGACTGCTGACCCTGGGACTGCTGACCCTGCGACTGCTGGCCCTGCGACTGCTGACCTTGGGACTGCTGACCCTGCGACTGCTCGGGCTGGCTGGATTCCGGGGCCTCTCCGCCGACGCTCTCTGCGAAGTCATCCATTTTTCGGCTGGCCTGCTGGGCGGCTTCAGACGCCTCGGCTGGCGTGCCCTGCTGCATGCTCCTGGCGGCTTCGCGGGCGGCGACTGCGGCCTCGGTGCCCTTGTCCTCTCTCGTGGGAGCAAGATCCTTGGCTTTGTCGGCCAGCTCGGCAGCCTTCTCTGCGATGTCCTTCTGTTCCTCGCGGAGTCGCTCGAGCTGCTTGCCTTCCTGGCTGGCGACAGCCTGGGCCCGCTTGCGGGCGAGTTCTTCGGTCTTCTCGCGAAGGGCTTTCTGTCTCTCGGCCAGCGACTTTTCGCCCTGTTCGGCCAGGCGCTTTTCTGCCTGTTTCTGGTCCCCAACGGCCTCGGACAGGTCGCCCCGGTCGATCGCTTCGGCAGACTTCTGCATCTTCTCTCCGGCCTGGGCGACAGCTTCTCCCTGGGCCTGCTTCTTCTCACTCGCCTTTTGGGCCTGCCCGGCCACGGCCTGCTGTTCCTCGCCCAGCTTCGCCAGCTCCTTCTCTCGCTCGGACTGCTGCCGGGCGAGTTCACCAGCCTTCTCCGCCAACTCCTTCTGCTTCTTTCCCAGTTCCTTCTCGCCGGAGGCGGCAAGTTCGCCCGCAGCCTTCTCTGCCTGGGCGGCCGCCTCGGCCGCATCGCCCTTCTCCATCTTCTCGGCAGCCTGTTTCATCTCGTCTGCTGCTTCCCGGGCCTTCTTGTCTTCCGACTTGGCGGCCTGCTCGGTGAGCTTCTTCTGCTGCTCGGCGAGTTGGGCAAGCTCTTTCCCGGCTTTGTCTGCTGCCTGGCTTGCCTGGGAAGCCTTCTCGGAGATCTCTTTCTGCTTGTCCTGCAACTCGGGGGCCAGTTCCCTGACCGCCTCCCGTGCTTCCTCCGCAGCTTGGGCAGCCTCCCTGGCGTCGCCCTTCTTCATCGCTTCGGCGGCCTCTGCCAAGGCCTTTTCCGCCTCGTCCTGCTCCGCCACGCGTTCCCGAAGGGCGTCCTTCTCCGCCTGCTCGGCGGTCTTGCGGGCAAGCTCCTTCTCCTGTTTGGCGAGTTCTGCCAGCTCCTTCTGTCCCTCGGCCTTGTCGCGGGCGACCTCTTCGGTCTTCTCGCGAAGCTCCTTCTGCTTGTCGGCCAATTCCTGCTCGCCGGCTTCCCGGAGCTCGCGCTCCGCCTGCTGCTGATTCTCCTTCGCATCGGACGCGTCCCCTTCCTTCAGCTTGCTGGCAGCCCGATCCATCGGCTTGGCTGCTTCGCGCGTTTCACCGCTTCGCGACTTGCGCGCAAGCTTCTGCAGACTCTCCTGGCTGCGAGCCAGCTTCTCAAGCTCCCTGTCGGCCTTTTCGAGATCCCGGCGGACCTCTTCGGCTTTGCGGGCAACCTGTTCCTGCTGCGGGGTCAAGTCGTCTCGAAGCTCAGCCAATGCTTTGCGGGCCTGCTCAATCCGCTCTTCAGCACGGGCTGTCTTCTCGCGCAGTTGCTTCTGCTTTTCGGCCAGGTTCTTCTCGCCGGCCTCTCGCAGCTTGCGCTCCGCCTGATGCTGCCTGTCCTGCGCTTCGCCTGCATCTCCGGACTTGAGCTCTTCCCCGGCCTTTTCCATGGGATCAGCCGCCTGGCGGACGTCTTCCTTGCGTGACTTCGACGCCAGCTTCCGCAGCTGTTCCTGCTCGCGCGCCAACTGGGCCAGCTCCTCCTGGGCGGTGGCAAGCTTCTTCTCCGCGGCATTCTCCGCGGCCTTCTCAGGCTCGGCCAGTTCGCGACGCTTCTGACGGGACTGCTGGAACTTCTCAAGCGACTCGGTCGCCTCGGCAGCCTTCCGTGCAGCGGACTCCGCCTCGCCTTTCTCCATCGCCCGGGCGGCCTGGGCGAGGTCCTCGATTGCTTTCTGGGCTTCGGTGGATCTCTCAGTGCCGGAGGTCTCCTCGGCCTTGCGTCGCGTTTCCTCTGCCAGTTGTTTCTGTTTGCCCGAAAGCTCGGACAGTTCCTTGTCGATCTGTTCGATCTCACCCACGTCGCGGGTGTCGCTGGCGACATCTTCCTGTGTTTCGGCGAGTTTCCTGGCCATGTCGGCGAGAGTGCGCATGGCCTCGGCTTCTTCGGTAAGCGCAGCCTTCTGGGCACCGGGCAGTTGGCCGGTCCGCATTGCCTCTCCCAGCATTTCGGCCATCTCACGCTGGGCCCGTTGCCACTGCTCCTGTGTCCGCGTCGGCAGCGACAGATCCGGCGTGCGCTCCACGTCGGCCGGTTCCGCCTGGCGGTCGATCTCCAACTTCTCCATCGCCAGATCTTCCTGCGTGGTCGACAACTCCGAGAGTTTCTGGAGCTCCATCGCCATCTTCGTCAGGTCGCCCAGCCTGGTCAGTAGTTCCTCCACGATCGCAATCGCGCGGTCGACATGGAAGTCCGTCTTCTCCGAAAGCTCCAGCCTCTGCCGGTCGTCCTCGACGATCTTCAGCCTCGCCGAATGGCTCGCCGCGACGGCAATGTGCTTGTCGGAAAGATCGGTCAGTGCATCGGACAGACCGGCGAACACCCCAGCCTGCACGTCCTCCGAGAGCGAGCGGGTCCGTCGATTGGCCTCGATCAGGTGACCTCGCATGCGGTCCACTCGCCTGGCGGTGTCCGCCGTCACCGAACCGGTCTTGCGGAACACCTTCGGGAGAACTCGCGAATCCTTCCGGGCCGAACGCAACTCCGAGAGAATCTTCTCAAGCCGGCCTCGTATCGCCATCTGCTCGTCCATCAGCACCTGCTCGACAAATGACTTGGCCTTGCTGTCGATGCGGATGACAAATTCCTGCGACTCGCCCATCTGCGGACCGTCCTGGTCGGCAGGCAACTGATCCAGCGCGCGGACGCGACACCTTACCTCCCCTCCACGAAGGTCGAGCTTCGCCAGATCCAGCAGCGCCTCGGCGACGATCGCCTGGTAAATCTGGTCGTCCTGCCGGGCGGGCAGGGGCAACTGCACCTCCGTCTCGCCACTTCTCGTCTTGACGACCATCGCCAGCTTCCCCAGGCCGAAGTCGTCCGCCGCTGCGTACCGGATGTACACCCGGTCGTCGGCGGGAAGCTTCATGGACTTCTTTTTCGGCTGGATGATCTCCACGACCGGCGGTTCATCGAGAAGGGATTCCACGGGGTGTTCGTCGGGGAGATTCTCGAAGCCATGCTCGTCGCGAACACGCAGCGACCACGTGCCGCGAAGCTCTTCGCTGAGCGTGAAACTCAGCCCGCAGGTCACCGTGCCATCCCGTTCGACCGGCTTGACCGGGTAGCTCCTGCCGGCAATCACGAACTCCGCCGAGGCTACCGGCTTGTTCAGCTGGCAGGTCAGGCTTACCAGCGTTCTGGCCAGCGCCCGAACCCGGCCGTCGCTTTCTTCGACGGTTTCAGACGCCAGGCCCGTGTAGTCCGGGTAATCGTACCGGACTGAAATCGCCTGCACCGAGGGGCGGGGCACGACCGTTACGTGGTAGTAGCGACTCCAGCCATCGCCGGCATTCACGCGGTAGCTGAAGTTGTCCGTAGCCGGCGCGCAGGTCAGCGCAAACCGCCGGGCGTCTCCGTCCCGACCGGCCGACGACATCGGCAGCACCGCGTCGTCGCTGTCAGTCTTCTCGACATGCAACTTGGCGGACGTTACGGCCGGGCTTTCGACTTGGGCAATCACGCGGAGACGCTCGCCCTGGGGGATGGTCACGTCCCCGGGCAACACGTCCAGGTCGTCGGCACCGATATGGGCGATGTTGGCGTAGGGGGCAACCGCCCTGGCCAGCAGTCTGGCCGTCTTGGAAGGCCACAATGCAAGGAGCCCCACCAGCACGACCATCGAGATCCCAGCCGCCAGCACGTACGGGCGCAGCGGGCGCAGGTTGACCTCGCGTCGCGGCATCACGGTCTGGGCGTCGTCGGCAGCTTCTTCGGCCAGGGCATGAATCAGCGCTTCGGAACCGCGGATCTCCGGGGCGTCTTCGCTGGAGAGCAGTTCGACAGCCGACGAAATGCGCTCCTGCAGTTCCGGGTGGCGGGTTTCCAGCGTCCGGGCGATACCGGCCATCGTGAACGTTTTTGCGAGCGGCCTTGCCAGGAACCAGACCCCCGCCAGGACCGTCACGCCCAGCGCGCTGAAGGTGAGGACCCAGCGAGGCCAGGCGGCGAAGATGGTGACGCTCGCGTCGATGGCCATCACGGCCAGCAACGAAACGACGGCCACGGCAGCGACGGCAAGCAGCCCGCGGATCAGGATGACCGCACGACTGCGGTGGATCAGTTGGCGCAACTTCTCGACGATCGGCTGGGGAAGCCGATCGGAGACGTTCGTGGCAGCGATTCTCATGGTAACCCCACCTTCTTTCGGGTGATCCATTCAGCGGTAGCAAGAGCCAGGATCAGAAGCAGCACCGGCCAGGAATCCCACAGAACGATCGACTTCTCGACATCGAATTCGCGTGTCGGCGGGCCGAACACGTCCAGCGCCTTCGACGCTTCGTCGGGATCGAGCACAACCCCCCCTGTCTGCGAGGCAAGGCGTCCCAGCAGATCGATGTCCGGAGACAACTCGACCTGCTCGGCGGGAATCACCTGGTCGACGGAGAACTCCGACGAGACCTCCTTGACGCCCCGCTTGGCCAGCAACTCCCGTGCGGGAGGGGCTTCGAGCTCGACGGTATACGACCCACCGGGCAATTGCTCCAACTCGGCCTGGTACATCCCGGCCGAGTCGGGAACGTACGAGAGTTTCACCCGTCGCTGGAGGTCGCCGGTGCCTCGAACGACCGCGTAGACCTCGTCGCTCTCGATCGGGGCGAACTGCTCATCGACAAGCTTGGCCCGAAGACGGATAGGCTGGTGAGGCTGGTACCGCGAGCGGTCCGTGCCGACCTTCACATGGGGCGTGCCCGCTGCGAGCTTGTCCGCCGTCGCCCAGCGAAGCACCTGCCCCCAGAACCGGTGATGGTATGTGTCGCCCTCCCAGGACCGCATGCGGTAGGTCCGATCGAAAGCAAGCATGAGGGATCGTCCCAGGCCCACGTCCTGCTGAAGGATCAGCGCGTGCTCGTTCTCGAACTTCTGCCGGCGGGCGAGGATCTTCTCTGCCTTCCGCGGGTCGTCATCGTCCATGGGTTTCTTCGGATCCACCCAGGGCTTCTCGCGGAACACAGCCTGATGACCTTCGAGCTTGCCGGGCAACGCGTAGGCGAGTACCGTCGCGCCTGGCTTGGCCCGGACGATCGGGTACCGCCAGTAGATCTCGGGGATCGAGTCCCAGACCCGCTGGTTCTCCTCCGGCCGGACGGACTGGCTCATCACCGCGCTCTCTTTGCCCTCGGTCGTCAACTCGATGCGGAAGACCGGCTCGGGACTGGCTATCTGGAGCTTCTGACTCCCAGGTCGGCCCTGCCTGGCCTGCTGCTCCCGAAGGGCTTCGAGATTGCGGAACTCCGCGGGCAGCAGATCCTCCAGCGGGGTATCGGCATAGGCGTGGGGCATATGATACTGGCCCGCGATGGTCACCAGCGTCCCGCCGCGACGCGTGACGAACGTCTCCAGAATCTCCATCGTCTCTTCGTTGAGATCGCCCGGATCCACGTCGCCGAGAACGACCACGTCGAACTTCATCCATTCCTGCTCGTTCTCCGGCAAGGCCGTTGCCTCGACCCGGCCTTCCTTGGCTGCCGCGGATGCGTGAACCTTCCGCCGGTCCTTCCTGCCCTGGATGCGGTCTGGCTGGGTCAGCACGTACTGCAGCCTCACAGACTTATCGCGGTCTGCGAAAAGATTCTTCAGAAACCGGAACTCATACCGAGGCCGGGATTCGATCACCAGCAGTTTGATCGCATCGTCGGTGACGCGCACCGTCATCGGCTGGGTGTTGTTCTCGGCGAATACCTCCTCGCCCTGGTCTTCGATCTCTACGCGATAGGTGTGCAACCCCTGGTCTTTGGGTTCGTGAGAGAATTCCACGTCGGTGCGGAAGATCTCGGCTTCGTCGGGGATGGTCACCATCGCGACATCGACACTCTCCTCGTCGCGATAGAGCGCCACCCGCACCTGCCTGCCGGCCAGGCCGGAAAACTTCAGCGCCGCCCGAACACGCAGCTTGTCCTCGATGAACACGCTTTCGGGAGCATCGACGGAGATGATGGCTGCATCGCGCGGAGGTGTCTTCGCGCCAAAGGCGATCGAGCAGATCGGCGCCTCCGCCTGGAGATACTTGCGCATCACCGACTGCAGGTCTCCGCCCATGTGGTTGTGCCTGCCCTCACTGAGCAGCAACACGCCGGAAAGCTGACCGGCCGGGACGGTTTCCAGGACGTAGCGAAGCGCCCGGGCGATGTCCGTGCCCTGGTACTTTTCGTCCAGATTCGTCGGCTGGGTCGTTGGTTCGGCTTCGTCGGAGGCCTGATCGCCGCCTGCATCCAGTTCCCACGGCTCGGAGGCGAATGCGATCGTTCTGAGCACGTACCGTTCGGCGAGGGCTTGGCGAAGCGACTCGTCCTCGCCACTCGGATGGAAGAGCACCTGCCTGGCAAGCTGTCGCCGCGTGCGATGGACCACCTCGTCGACCCGCCGGCGGTCCGCTTCGCTGAGGCCCGCAAAGGCAGCCTCGTCGATCCGGTCGGTAGCCTGGCCGGCCTGGCGGAGGACCTCAAACACCGCCGATGACGCCCGTCGCAGGCTGTCCTTACATCGCGAGAGGTTCCGGAGGCGCCGCGAGGCACGCTGGCCGTCGCCCTCCGCCTGGCGGACCTGCGTGAGCCCGTCGCGCACCTGCCCCAGCGCCTGAGATTTCAGCCGGGCCTGCATGTCTTTGATTGCCTCGCCCGCCTCCTTGCCAAGCGCCTCGGCCTTGGGGGCGTTCTCTTCCAGCCAGGTCACCTGTTCCTTCAGCGCTTCTTCCGTGTCCTCGATCGAGTCGATCAGTGGCCCGACCGCCTCGGCCATCGCTTCCGAGCGATCGCCGCGGGAGAGTTGTTCCATGTCTTCGATGCGCTCGATCACGCCTGCCGCGGATTCGGTGACCTCGCGCAGCGAGGCGGTGAACCGGTTCAGTTGTAGCGACGCCTCGCGGACATCGACCCCGGCCAGGCGCGCGAGCCTCAGTTTCTCGCCCGGAGACAGTTCGGTATCGCGCACCCACATGGAAGCCGACTCGTCGAGCAGGACCGCGACGTACCGCTGTTCCTTCTCTTCCAGGGCAAACGTCCGTACGGGCTGGGTCAACACACCGAAGACGATCAGCAGCAGTGCAACCCGCAACGACGCCAGGGCAAGCCCCGCCTTGCGGGAAACCGTTCGTCGCTCCAACCGATAGAACCACAGCAGCAACTCCACCGACGCAGCGGCAGACAGCGCAACCGGCCAGATCGGCCAGTTCGTCGAAAGCGTCAGGAACCCCTCCATCGCCCGGGCGGCCGCCAGGAGCGTCAGAAAACCCGTCGCCACACGCGCAGCCGTAACCACCGGCAACACCCCTGCGAACCTGCGAGCGATCGGCCTGCGGTAGCGATGCATCGCAACCCATGCTGCCGTCGCAGCAACAAGCCCGAGAAAAGCCGCCCACAGGGGCACGCTCACCCCGAGAGACGTCGCCGCGATCGTCGCCCGGGCGGTCATGACATCGCCTCCTGTGGCTGGGATTGGCCGCCGGCAAGGGCCTTCGCCCGCCGACGGAAGTCTTCGACGTCGACGGCGTCGGTCGCAAATTCCACTTCCTGTGCGCTATGGGTTCGTCGCTTTGCGGCGATCCACCGTGCCAGCGCAATCTCTCCGAGCACCAGCAGCACGACGCCCACGATGAGATACTTCCACCATTCTTCACCAGGCACTTCACCGGTGATCGAGGCGGTCAGCTCGTCGACCGAGCCGGCCAGCAGCAGCGAACTGCCCCTGTTGTCCAGTTGCTTCGACGCGACACCGAGCGATTCTTCGGTGAGTGCATCGAGGCGGCTTTCGGAACTGTCCTCGACGACCACGAAGGGCACGCTGCCGTCCCCGACGGCGTACATAGCCAGCCGCTTGTCCAGCGGGTCGGCTGCCGAGATTCGATAGGTCCCGGGCCTGCGAGTGGCGTCGAACAGAATCGCCGGTCCCTGTCCGGTGTTTTCCAGGCGGGCGTCCATCTCCCGGCCATTCGGGCCACGGACCGTCACCACAGCGCCGCGACGGACCAGATCGGCCAGCACCGAGTCGCCCGCAGCGGCCTTGCCCGGTTCGTCCGGGGGGAACAGGCAGCTCTGGGGAACGACCTCTTCGGGCTGTTTCGCCGAAGCCCAGGTCAGCCTGCACTGGGCGCCCCACCTGCCTTCGAAGTGTTCCAGGCGAATGTCGTACCGCTTGCCGCTTTCGAGCTTGATCTTCGCCGTCCCGCCGCCGGGCTTGCCTCGATCGTCGCCATACAGCAAGCGCTGGCCGTCGACCCACAGATTCGCCCCGTCGTCAGCCTTGATCGTGAAAGCGTACTCGCCGTCATACCTCGGCCGAATCTTCCCCGTCCAGCGAACCGCGAAATCATCGGAGGGAACGCCCTTGGCCGGTGAACTGTCATGCCAGTTGAAGTCGATCACCGGATCGATGCGCGATACCCGCCTCTTGTCGTCGGTGAACTCCCACCCGTCGTAGTATTCCGCCAGCAACCCGGTTCCGATCCGCCGCGATCCGCCCGTGCCCAGTGACAGGAACATCCGCTCACCGGGTTGTAGGTTCGGCTGCTGAAGCATGCCGCCCGACAGGTAGGTCGCCAACTCGTGAACGAACGTCACGAAGTTGCCCTTGCCGGTCAGCGTGGTATCGCTCCTCTGGAGAGACACCGGAAGTTGGGCTATTCTCCCCTCACCGAGGCGGCGTTCCACCAGGAGCGGCGAGCCGTCATCCAGCAGGCCTCCCACCTGCACGTCCGGGTCGCCGGAGTCCAACGTCATGGGCCAGTAGGCGAAAACCTGCACCTCGTCGACGCGTCGCGGAGCCGCCAGCCGACTCAGCGCGGGGTGGCTGAACGTGCGAGTGGCAAATTTCGCGGGTTGCTCGGGGCGAACCTGACGCTTCTCGCCCAGTCGGGCCGGCGCCACGGGCAACCCCGCCGAGGTGGACCATTCGTTATAGAACGCCGGCTGGGACCACTGGCCGCAGGCAATCATCAGCCCCGCGCCGGTCTGGACGTGCTCCGCGATCGCCGAAGCGATGTCCGAGGGCAACTCGGGTACATTCGCGAGCACGAACAGCGCGTACTTGCCAAGATCGGTCATGCGCCCGACGTCGGCCAACTCGACCACTTCCGGCGCGAACAGACAGCGAATCTCGTCGTTGGGGTCCGTCGGACCGTCCTCGTCGTCGTCACCGGAGGGAATCGGGGCCAACGCGTCGGCGACGTACCTTCCCACCCGCCGACTCTCGTCACCGGCCACCGAGCCATCGATGACCAACACGGGCAATTTCTCGGCCACCTCCACACACCGGACCGCGAGGTTGTCGTCGGCCAGGTCGTCGTCGACGGCGACACGAACCTGCACCATATGCCGCCCGGGCTGATCGAAACGGTGCTCGAAGGTGACTGTCTCCGACGAGCCGGGCTCGATCTCCTGGGTGGTGAGCGTCTCGGGCTGTCCGCCGTCGACGGTCAGCTCCACCGCCGCGGGCGTAATCGGAGACGTTCCGGTGTTGGCGACCTCAGCGGTGATTTTCAGGTCCCGGTCGGTTCCCACGACCGATCGCCCGAGAGTCACCGCAGCGAGGGCGGCGTTGTTGAACGTTTCGGGCAGCGAAAGTGTTCTGCAGACGACGGTCGGCTTGGTGGGCAGCGCCTTGCCCTCCCGCGGCTGAGTCAGCCGCCGGGCAATGTGCTCCCACTGCTCAGGGTCGTCCAGCTGCCACCCGGTGGATTGCCGGTCGGTGATAATCAGGACCTTCTTGCCGGCATTGGAACCCTCGGCGAGGCACCGGGCGGCCGATTCCATCGCTTCCCCGACGCGCATGACTCCGCCGACCGGCTGGAGAGAATCCAACCTGGCCAGCACCTCGCGACGGTCGCTGCTTGGGGCGGGGACGATCTCCTCGGGCACTTCGCCAGCCAAGACGATGCCGAACGCGTCGGCAGGCCTGGCTGCCTCGACTACCGCGCGGGCTTCGTCAATCGCCCGCTGGAAATTGCTCTTCCCGTCGACCTCGACGGTCATCGACATGGAACCGTCGATCACCAGCACGATGTCCTTGTCGCCCGCGCCACTCTCCCAGAACCGGTGCTGGAGGACCTGCTCGACAAGCGTCGACACCCCGGCCAGGAGGATCAGCACGCCCGCCACGGCAAGCAGTCGGGTGCGCGTCCTGCGCTGCGACCACGAAGCCGCGGCGATCGCCACGAGCACCGCGGCGATCAGCACCGCGGGGATCACCAGCGCCCAGGAGACCATGGTCCGCGAAGGCAGAAACGGCCTGGCCAGCGCCATCGCCAGCAGCGCCACCAGGAGGCACCGCATTGCCAGCAGGATGATCTCCTCGATCCGAATCCTGCGGTTCTGCGAGGCCATCGCTTCCAGCAGGAAGCGCATTGCACCCCACTGCACGACACGTGCGCGCCGGCGGTTAAGCAGGTGGATCAGGACGGGAATGGCCACCCCGGCCAATCCGATCAGCAGTATCGGGTTCAGGAACGTCATAGTAATCGTCCGTGCCCGGCCCGTTCATCCCTGCCGGCCTGTCGCCGGCGTGGGCCTGGGCGCTTACTGGCGGCTGCGCCTGGCGGCGAGATACCTCGCCAGCGCCGCGTCGAACGGCTCTCTTGTTGTCATGGGTACGTAATCGATGCGCATCTGCCCGCACCGGCTTTCGATATGGGCGATGAAATCTCGAACCCGGTCCAGGTACTCCGCCCGGATCGCACGGGGATCGAGCTGCAGCCTGCTGTCGTCGTCCTCCAGATCCTCGAATACGCTGGTGTTGGTGAACGGGAACGAGAGTTCCTCGTCGGCCATCACGTGCAGCAACATGACCTCGTGCTTGCGGAAGCGGAAATGATGCAGTGCCTGCATGAGCGGTTCGGGATCGTCAAACAGGTCGGAAATCACGATTACCAGCCCGCGACGGTGCACGCGCTCGGCAATGTCGTGGAAGATCGGAGCCAGTGACGTTTCGTCGCCCGCAGCCGTCCGGGTGATCTCGTTGAGCAACACGGTAAGGTGGCTGGTCCGGCTTCGTGCGGGTATGTACCGCCGCACCTGGGTATCGAACGTCACCAGGCCGACCGCGTCCTGCTGATGAATCAGGAGATACGCCAGCGACGCAGCGAGGTATCTCGCATATTCGAACTTGCTCAGCCGCCGGCCGTCGATCTGACCCGCCCGCTCGCCCGTGTAGGACATCGAGCCGGACGCGTCCAGCAGGATCGTCGAGCGGAGGTTGGTCTCCTCGATGTACTGCTTGATGTAGTACCGGTCGCTCTTGGCGAGCACGCGCCAGTCGAGGTCGCGCAGGTTGTCGCCCGGGGTGTACTGCCGGTGCTCGGCAAATTCCACCGAGAAGCCCTTGTACGGGCTGCGGTGCCTGCCCGTAACGAACCCCTCCACGACACCGCGCGCGATGTACTCAAGCCGGCTGATCTTCGCCAGCGCCTGGGGGTCCAGCAGCTTGAGATAGTCCGGTCTGTCGGCGTCCTGGATCATGGCAGTATCCGCTCAGGCCTCCTCGATCTGTCTGCGAAGATCCGCCACCGCATCGGGAAGCTGGGCTGAGAAATCGTCCCACTTGGCCTCGATGCTGATGCCCCGCCGATACGAGATGTCCTTCAGCGCCCGGAAATACGGCCGGTGGTCCTCAGCCGTGCCGACCGGCTTGCGTCCGGCAGCCTCGGCGCAGTGGGCGTGTTCGATCAACTGATGCGCGTCGCGGATCGCCTGGGGATCCTCCCGGTCGACGGCCATGTGGTACGTGTCCGCCAGCAGGCGGATATGGGGATGGTTGACCTCGCGCACGATATCTGCGCCTTCCCGAACCGTGGTCACGATATTGCACTCGCCCTGATTGAGCGGTTCGAGGACGATCGTCACGCCGGCTTCGGCCGCGACGGGCCCGAACCGCAGGAGATGGTCGACCAACTGGTCGCGCGCTTTCTCGAAGGAGAACCCGTCGGGCACGGTCCTGCTTCCGCCCGAGCCGTACACGATATACGTCACGCCCGCACGGGCCGCCCGCCTGCAGACAGTCGCCAGCCAGGTGTCGACCGTAGCGGTGTCCACCTCCGGACCGGTCGTCTTGATCCTGCCCGGGAAAAGGCAGTTGACCGCGCGGACCTCCAGGCCGGTTTCTTCTGCCGCCCGGAGCCGCAGGCCGAACGCGTCGTCGTCCTGGTCGGGCACCAGCAGGTCCCCGACAGTGCACTCGAGATAGTCCAGCCCCTCGGGAACGGCGGCGATGGTCTCGGGCTTGGCACAAACGCCGATGTCGATGCTCATCTCGCTTCCTGCTTTCGGTCTGACCCGACGTCGTGTCAGGCGATGCTCTCAGCCACGGCTGGCCGGATCTCGCTGATCAGCCGCATGACCACCTCGTCCGTGGTCACCCCGGCCGCCTCGGCATTGAAGGTGGTCAGCACCCGGTGACGCAGTACCGGCAGCGACATCTCGCGGACGTCTTCGGTCGTGGCGTGGTACCGACCGTGCAGAATCGCCCGCGCCTTGGCCGCCATGATCAGGTAGATGCACGCTCGCGGGCCCGCACCCCAGTTGACCAGTTCATTGACGAAATCCGGCGCGTCCGGACTGGCCGGGCGCGTCGCACGGACCAGATCCCGGGCATACTCGAACACGTGGTCGGCAACCGGCACGCGGCGGACGATGTCCTGAAGCCGCTGGATGTCGTCGCCGGTCAGCACGCTGGTCAGCTCCGCGACATAGGTGCCCGTGACCTGCTTCATGATCTGCAGCTCCTCCTCAGCGGAGGGGTAGTCGACCATGATGTTGAACATGAACCGGTCGAGCTGCGCCTCGGGCAGCGGGTAGGTGCCCTCCTGCTCGATGGGGTTCTGCGTGGCCAGCACAAAGAACGGCTCGGGGAGCTTGTAGGTCTCCTCACCAACCGTCACCGAATGCTCCTGCATGGCCTCCAGGAGTGCAGCCTGGGTCTTGGGAGGCGTGCGGTTGATCTCATCGGCGAGGATCATGTTCGCAAAGAGCGGGCCATGTACGAACCGGAACGCCCGCTTGCCGGTGGTGTGGTCCTCTTCCAGCACGTCGGTTCCCGTGATGTCGGAAGGCATGAGGTCGGGCGTGAACTGGATGCGCTTGAAGGACAGGTGCAGAACCTCCGAGAGCGTCCGGATCAGCAGCGTCTTGGCCAGGCCCGGCACGCCCACCAGCAGCGCGTGACCCCGGCAGAAAATCGCGACCAGGACTTCCTCGACGACCTTCGACTGGCCGACGATCACCCGGCCTACCTGTTCGGTCATGTTCTCGTAGGCTTCGGCCAGAGCCTTGACGGCTTCGATGTCCTCCGCCTGGGCGATGCTTTTCGGGCCCTTGGGCTCCTGCTGGTCCTGTGGTTGCTGATTTCCCTCAGCCATGCGATCTCTCCGGCTTTCTGCAGTCGCCCCAACCCCGGGCGGGCGGGCACGATCTCGGAACGAATTGTGCGCGAGAGGCCGATCCCCGGCTCGCGCAGTCCTTCTCTGCAACACGGGAGGCGCGGGGAAATATCGCAGATTCTATCATTCCTTTGCGTCGATCGCGGGGATGGACAAGAGGGGGAAGTGCCACGCGGGGGAAATAACGGAAGGAAGGCCACGGGAATCTCCGCAGGGGGCCAGCCCAGCACTCATCGCAGCCTTCCTCCCCGGATACACGCATTATTCAACCACGACCGGCGAGAGTTGTCACTACGACAATGCGAAGAAATACTTCAACTTTGCGCAATGGCTGATACAATGCAGGTATCCTCAAGATGTCAGGCTGCGATCGGAGGGCCGTTCCTCTATGAAATCCGCCAAACCCAGACGCCAGATCCTCCTGGGACTCAACCAGGGGGTGGGCTTGTATCGGGACATGATCCTGGGCATCGCCCGGGCAGCGAGAGTTATGGGCCACTGGGACATTCAGGCCGTTAACGCCGATCTCACGGCGAGCGATCTGGACGTCTCCCAGTTCGACGGGGCCATCGTTCGCAATCAGAGCTGGACGATTACCGTCCCCTTCCTGGAAGCCGACAAACCCACCGTCAATATCTCCTCCACCTGGCGCGATGATCGCTGCAGCCACGTGGGAACCAACGACGTCGCCATCGGCAGACTGGCTGCGGAGCACTTCCTGGAACTCGGGTACCGGAACCTCGCCTACTGCGGGTTCCCGGCGTGGCACTTCCCCCTGGAGCGTTGGAAGGGCTTCTCCCAGCGGGCAAAGGAGGCCGGGATCGAGGCGCAGGCGTTGGGCGTTCACGAGAGGGACAAGGAGGCATGGAGTTGGGAATACGAAACCGAAGCCGCGAACATCATGCACTGGCTGAAAACGCTGCGGCTTCCGGCCGGTGTGATGGCCTGTCACGACAAGCGAGGCCGATGGGTACTCAGCGGAGCGCGAAAGCTCGGGCTGCGCGTTCCCGAAGACCTCGCAGTCATCGGCGTGGACAACGACCCGATCTACTGCGAACTCTCGACTCCGCCGCTGTCGAGTGTGAAAGTCCCGGGCAGGCAGATCGGCTATGAAGGCGCGATGCTCCTGGAGCAGATCATCAGCGGAAAGGTAAAGGAAAACCGCGTGCAGTTGCTGGACCCGGTCGGCGTCGCCCGACGGGCCTCCACGGAACTGCTGGCGGTGGGAGATCACGATCTGATCTCGGCGATCCGGTTTATTCGCTCCCACGCCCACCAGCCGATCAACGTCTCCGACGTGGTCGAACACACCTCCCTGTCGCGACGAATGCTCGAAAAGCGTTTCCGCAAACTGCTGGATCGAAGCATCCTTCAGGAGATCCGTCACGCGCATCTTTCACGGGCCCGCGAGCTCCTCGCCGAAACCGACCTGACCGTCTCCCAGGTCGCAGAGCACTGCGGATTCACCAGCGGGGAGTACTTCGCCACCTCGTTCTCCAAGCAGTTCGGCTGCTCGCCGACGAAGTGGCGGGCCCAGTTTGCTGCAGGCCCGGCCCCGTCCTGACGCGGCGCTGGCCTTTGACAAGGCACCCCCCGCAGGCGCGGCGTTGCGGGGACGGTCACTCAGGCCGCCGGGATATCGCCCACGCGGCAAATCTCCCCAGCAGGCCGGCCGCCTCGGACGTCTGGCGAATGCTTCCCGCGATTCGTTCCACGTCCAGCCCCAATCCGGCGAGCTTGCCGGCATTCCGCCGGAGATAGGTCCTGGTGATCTCGGCATCGAATTCCGGATGGAACTGCACTCCGTACGCCCGCCGCGTGCGAATGATGTGGAACCGGTCGTGGTCATTGCCCGCCAGAACGTCCACGCCCTCCGGCAGACGAATCACGGACTGATCGTGGGAAACCTGGACCTCCAGCGTCTCCCCGAGCCCCGAAAGCAGGGGGTCAGTGCGGGCCCTGTCGTCCAGGCGGATCGTCACCGTTCCGTACTCCGGGCCGCGGGGGTTGTGGGCCACTTCCCCACCGAGGGCGTCGACCAGCAACTGGTGTCCGTAGCAGATCCCCAGCACGGGCGTATCGGCCCGGACGAGTTCAGCCAGCCACTGACCGGTGGCGACCGACCAGTCGGGCCGATCGGTAACCATCTGGGGCGATCCGCTGACCACCACGCCCGCCAGCTCGCCGTTGGAAGGACGGGGAAGTTGCTCGCCGCCAACAGGGCTGACGATGCGCACCTGGTGGTCTGCGAGCCCCAGCCCGGCTGCGATCCAGTGTTCGAAATCGCCCCGCCTGGCGGCCAGCGCTTCGGTGGTGCTGCCGGTCTTGACAATCAACAGGTATCGCTCTGCCAAAGCGGTCTCCCATACAGCAAGGCGGGCCGGCGTCCGAAGACGCCTGCGACCCGCCTTTTCCCTGTTCATGGTGCGCCGGATGCGCCCGGCGCGGTGCGTCAACAGTCTGTCAGTCCGCCAGTCCGGTCGGGTATGTTTCCAGAAACTCCGCGTGCTCCTTCCGCCCCGTTTCGCGAAGTCGGTGGAGATAGCCCTCACGATTCGCTCCGCGGGTATGGAACGGCCCGCCCTCGCTCATGACCGTCCAGATCGGGTCAATCCCCGACGGGTTGCGACGCATCTCGCCTTCCCACCAGTCATCCAGGAGCATCTGCCCCCGCCCCGCCAGTTCCGGGTGCGCCTCGGCAAGGTCGGTCAGCTCGTGAGGGTCGTCGGCTACGTTGAACAGCATCCGACGCGGGTAGTTCTTCAGCCCGGTGTGGTACGTGCGGATGAACACCCAGTCGTCCCAGCGAACGGACCGCTGACACGACCACGCGCACTGGCTGAAGACCACCGCGTCCCGGCCGGCCGATTCGCCTTCGCGGAACGCCGGGGCGAAACTCCTGCCGTCCCAGTGGGAGGGTACGTCTCCGCCGAGCAGTTCGACCACCGTCGCGCCGATGTCCACCTGGTTGTGCAGGGCGTCGTCGACCCGTCCGCCGGGCAGCCCCGGCCAGCGGACGATCATCGGCACCCGGCTGGTGATGTGGTCGGCCGTGGCGTGGTCGCCGATCACGTTCAATTCGCCCATGTTCTCGCCGTGGTCGGACGTGATGATAACCACCGTCTCGTCGAGCACACCCTGAGCATCCAGCGCGTCGAGAATCCGCCCCACCCACAGGTCCGCGTAGGCGATGCCGCAGTCGTAGCCGTCCACCCACTGCTTGTACTCGTCCATGCTGCGGATCTGGGCGGGCTGACGGTCGTTGCCCTGGAACTTGCCGTACGAACCGCACGGTTCCTGGGGCGTGCCCGGCCCGAAGGAGTTCCACTGTCTCTGTCGGAGTTCCTCGGTGTACCAGTCCTCGACCGGGTCGTCGGCGAACGGGTTACCGAAATCTTCCGGGGCGCGGTAGTCGGTGTGCGGGTCCCAGATATTCACGTGCAGCACCCAGTCGTCTTTCCTGGCGTTTCGCTTGATCCAGTCGATCGCCAGCGGCGCGATTTCCTCGGCACTCTCCCCGCCTCGCTTGCCGGTATTGACCATCTCCTGCCAGCCCTCGTAGAACCAGTACGAGCTGTGGCGCTCGGCGAAGGGGCTGAAGCTCACCGGGTACAGGCCTCGCTCCCGGAGACAGGCGATCAGCCCGGGCATCTGCCCGAGCGTGGTGAAACTGCGATCCCGCCCGATGAGGCGCAGGTCCGCCGCGGTGCCGCCGTGGCCCACGATGCCGCTGCGAATGCCGAACATGCCCGTAAACATGCTCGCCCGCGACGGAAGACAGGGCGCGTCGGAAACGTAGCAGCTGTCGAACCGCACGCCCTGGCCGGCGACGCGGTCGATGTTCGGCGACGTGTTGCGGTGATACCCGTAGCAGCCCAGGTGGTCGGCCCGGAGGGTATCGATGTCCATGTACACAATGCGCATGCGGAGAGACTCCTTGTGAGTGCTTCAATGTTCAAGGAATCGACTATAGTGCCCGGCGGGCGCTTGTCAACGGCGCCACGACCCGACGGCAGACCGGCCCGGTGCGTGTGGGTTGCGCAAGCCCCGCACATCCAAGGAGTCATGGCCGCCCGGGACGCAGCGAAGGCGGCGCTGGGAAACCGCACTCGGAGTTGGTAAGCTGTTTGCGGTCCCCGCCGCGGTTCGTGCGGGGGTGTCCCAAGACTCCGGCAAACAACGAGGGAGTCCGATGATCAAACACATTCTGCCTGTGACACTGATCGCCGCAGCCGTGCTGGTCGCTTCCGCAACCCGCGCCGGAGCGCAGGACGCCAACGACGCCCTTCAGGCCAGGCGGTACATCGACCCGCTCAACGGATTCTCGCTCAGACCTCCCAAGGGCGCCGAGCGCCAAAGGCAGTCGGCCACGGCGCAACTGGTCAGTTGGCTCAAGCGCGACGCAAAATCCGGCGCCATCGCCTGGTCGCTCCGGATCCGCAAGGTTACCTACAAGCTCGGCGAAGACGAGAAGTTCGACCTCAAGGAGTACTCCAAGGAGATCCTCCGCAAGCTCTCGACCCAGGAGAAGTTCAAGGTCGACGACGTTACCGTGACCAAGCTGGCCGGCAAGGAAGCGCTGGACCTGGCCGGAACCGGCGCGGGCGCCCTGGAACTGTGGCAGAGCGAGATGTGGGTCCACGCCAACGAGGGCGTGTTCCTGGTGTTCTCCCTGGCCGGCCCGAAGGACGACGCCCGTAAGCTCGACAAGCTCTTCGATACGATCCTCTCGACGGTGGAGATCACCGACCCCGAGGAGGAAGCGAAGAAGCGAAGGAAGTTCCTCAAAGCCGGGGCCCGGCTGATGCTCTCGCTCGACGAGGACCGCGTGAAGAAGGCCATTCGCAAGGAACCACAGATCCGGCTGCTGACCTACCAGGGCAAGAAGGTCGGTTACATGATCCAGGTCGAGAAGATGACCTACGAGGGCAAGCACCCGGCCGTGCAGGTCGAAAGCTACGCCCTGGCCAAGCTGCCCGATCTACCCCTACGTATCAGCCGGTCGACGATGGTCGCCACGGTAGGCCGGTCGCTGGAGAAGTGGAACGACCGCCTGACCCTGCATACCGAGAAAGGCAGGATCAACGTCGTTGAGAAAGGCCTGCAGAAGGGATCGGTCCTGCTGTGCGATACCACCCGCAACGAGGAGCCACTCCCCACGCGAAAGCACACCGACGTGCCCACCGACTGGTACCTGCCCAAGGCGATGGGCATGATCCTGCCCCGCCTGCTCGACCCGGCCGACCCCAATACCTACGCCTTCGCGACCTACAATTCCGGCGACAACCGCTTCGACATGCGAACGATGTTTGTCATCGGCAAGCGGAGGATCGAGGTCGACGGCCGAAAGATCGAGGCGTATCAACTGCTCGACCAGACGCACTGGGACAAAGACCCCGCCACGCTGTACGTAACCGAGGACGGCGACCTGATCCGCATGGAGTCGGTCGACGGATTCGTAATGAAGGCGGTCGATCGACGCACGCTTCTGAAGCACTACCCCGATGCGAAGAAAACGCTCGACCTGATGGAATAGACCCCGCCCGACGGCAGGATGACCCCCCGCGGACGAAGCACCCCCGGAAAGGAACGGACAAGGATGGCCCAGGAGGCATACGACGTAATCATCATCGGCGCAGGACCGGCCGGGCTTGCCGGCGCGCTGTACACCGCACGAGACCGCTACCGCACGCTGATGATCGAGAAGAACGGCCTGCCGGGCGGGCAGATCATGCTCACCGAGTCCATCGAAAACTACCCCGGCTTCGAGCACGTGGGCGGCTTTGAGCTCGTCGAGCACATGAAGAAACAGGTCGAAAACTTCGGAGCCGAGATCGTCACCAATCAGCAGGTCGACTCCCTGACCCGCCGCGACGACGGCCTGCTGGAGGTCGGCGTCAACGGCGGCAAGGGAACGCACCTCGCCCGCGCGGTGATCCTCTCTCCGGGAAGCGACTACCGCCAACTCGGCGTGCCCGGCGAGGACACCATGCGCCAGGCGACGCGCGTCAGCTACTGCGCCACCTGCGACGGCGCCTTCTACCGCGACAAGACCGTCCTCGTGGTCGGCGGGGGCAACACCGCCGTGGAGGATACCATCTACCTCGCCACGCGGTTCGACTGCAAGATCACGCTCATCCACCGCCGCACCGAGTTTCGCGCCCAGAAGGTGCTCGTCGAGGAGCTCTACAAAACCGCCGAGCAGAAGGACCTGGAGATCAAGCTGCCCTACGTGCTGGAAGAAATCGTCCCCGACGACAGCGGCGAGAAGATCGACCACGTCCGCATCCGCAACGTCGATACCGATGGCACCGAAGACCTGGCCGTCGACGGCGTGTTCCTCTTCGTGGGCATGATCCCCAACACCGACTTCCTCCGCGATACCGACGTGCAGGTCAACGACGCCGGATACATCGCCTGCGACCCGGCCACGCTGCGGACCTCCATGCCGGGAGTCTTCGTAGCCGGCGATTGTCGCCAGCAGGCAGCGATGCAACTGGCAACGGCCACGGGCGACGGCGTCACGGCGGCGATGATGATCAAGGAGTACTTCCGCAATCCCGACTTCTGGGAAACCGCGCTGGACGAGGAAGGCGTCAAGGAACGCTGATCACCGACCCCGCCGGGATGCCGCCCGGCCCGGGATGCTGCAGAACGAAGGAGCACAGGCATGTCACAGATGCCGTTGGATACGTCCACCTATCCGCAGGATGTCGAAGTGCACCGCCAGGCAGCCGAGCTCGAGCGGACCTTCATGGCCAAGGTGTACGCCTGGATGACCGGCGGGCTACTGACTACCGCCGTGGTCGCGCTGCTGACGGCTTCGTCTCCGACGATGGTCAACTACATCGTCAACAGCAGTTTGTTCTGGGTTCTTCTGATCGCCGAACTGCTGCTGGTGATCGGGCTCTCTGCCATGATCGAGAAGATCTCCCCTGCCGTGGCGACCGGTGCGTTCCTGTTGTACTCAGCCGTCAGCGGCCTGACGCTTTCGATCGTATTCCTGATGTACACGCAGGCTTCGATCGCGTCGACGTTCTTCGTCACGGCGGGAACTTTCGGCGCGATGAGCGCGTATGGGTACCTGACCAAGCGGGACCTCTCCGGCTGGGGGAGCTTCCTGTACATGGGCCTGATCGGGCTGATCATCGCCAGCGTCGTGAATATTTTCCTGCACAATGAGATGGTCTATTGGGTGGTGACCTACGCGGGCATCCTGATCTTCGTAGGCCTGACCGCCTACGACACTCAGAAAATAAAGCAGTTCGCCGCCCAGGGCGCCAGCCACGCCGACGCCCACAAAGCCGCCATCATGGGTGCCCTGAAGCTCTACCTCGACTTCATCAACCTCTTCCTGCTGCTGTTGAGGCTGCTGGGCAGGCGACGCTGAAACCCGCTCCACGCCGGACGAGGCGATGACAGCACCGACCCATGGCCGAACCGGCACACCAGGTTGAGCCTAGTCGCGGGGCTTCCACGCGTTGAACTTCATCGGTGGAGGCCAGTGGTATCCGCGCTGGCCGCTGAAGCTCCAATTCGCCCCGTCGCCCGGCGTGGGAGCCTCGCCCCCCCGCAACTCGCCGCCGGAGGCCAGCTCCTCGTCGCCGCCGTAGAGGTTGGCGATCAGCTCGTCGGTGAGTCTGCGCTGTACGTCGGCCAGCTCGGACTGGCCCGCCAGGTCCTGCTGCTCCAGGGGGTCGTTGTCGACGTCGAACAACTGCACCGTGTTGCCCGCCAGGTACCAGATGAGCTTGTACCGCCCGTCGGTGACCATGCGCGTGGCGCGGACGTCCTCGTTCACCTCGCCGTAGAGCATCTCCCGTCGCCTGCTGCCAAACATGTCGACGCCCTCGACCGTGTCGGGCACGTCCAGCCCCGCCGCGTTCAGCAGCGTGGGCATCACATCGGCCAGGCCCACCAGCCGGTCGTCGGTCGCGCCGACCGGCAGCCCCGCATCGCAGCCGGCCACGATCATCGGCACTCGCGCTGCGCCCTCGTAGAAGCATCGCTTGGCCCACAGGCCATGGTCGCCGAGCATGTCGCCGTGATCGCAGGTAAAGGCGATGATCGTGTTGCTGATCATCCCCTCCTCCCGCAGGGCGCCCAGCACCAGCCGAAGCTGGTGGTCGATGTGCGTGCACAGGGCGTAGAACGCCCGGCGGGCATCGCGGATGTACTTCTCGCTCCGGTCCTTCTGCCGCATCGACAGGACGGGAACGTCGTCAGCCCAGTCGCCGCGAACGGGCATGGGGATCTCCACGTCGCGGTAGAGATCGAGGTAAGCCTGGGGCGGCACGAGCGGCGGGTGCGGGTGACAGTACGACAGATAGAACAGCCCCGGACGCTTCGGGTCGCGCCGGCGGATCATCCGACACATCTCCCGCGTCGCCCAGTTGGTCACGTGGTGGCGCTCGTCGAGATGCCAAGGCCGCGTGAGGTGCTCGTTGTTGCACATCCCGTGGGCGAACTCGTCCCCGGCCAGGCCCTGCTGACCGAGATAGATCTGGTAGTCGTCCACCACGCCGAATTGCCTCCGGGCTTCCTCGGCGAGGATCACGTCGTCGAAGCCCACGCGATCGCGCTGAGGGAACACGTGCATCTTGCCCACGGCGTAGGCCTGGTAGCCTGCCCCCCGGAAGCAGCCGGCGAGGGTGGGCAGGTCGGGCATTTCCAGGCGACTCTTGTAGATCCGGTCGCCATGGGTTCGCGGCGTCGTGCCGGTCATCAGTGTCCGCCGGGCGGGGATGCACACCGGGCACTCGGAGTACGTGCGCGTGAAGCGCGTGCCGTTGGCGGCGAGTTGGTCAAGCGTGGGCGTCTGGATCGCGGGGTGTCCCTCGCAACCCAGCAGCGCGCCCGGCCAGTGGTCGGTGCAGATCAGCAGCACGTTCGGACGGTTCGGCATGGAGTCTCTCCGTTGGTTCGTCAGGTATCGCGTCGGTCAGTCACCCACGCGGGCAATGTCGGCTCCGAGCTCTCGCAGCCTCTGTTCGATGCGTTCGTAGCCCCGGTCGATGTGATACACGCGCTGGATGGTGGTGGTCCCGTCTGCGACCAGCCCGGCCAGCACCAGCGCAGCCGAGGCGCGCAGATCGCTGGCCATCACGGGCGCGCCGATCAGCTCGCGCACGCCCGTGACGATCGCCACGGGTCCTTCTTTGCGGATGTCGGCCCCCATGCGAAGCAGCTCGGGCACGTGCATGAACCGGTCGGGGAAGATCTTCTCGGTGATCGCGCTGTTGCCGTCCGCCAGGCACAGCAGCACCATCATCTGGGCCTGCAGGTCGGTGGGAAAGCCCGGGTACGGCTGGGTGGTCACGTCGGCCGGTTCGAGGCGCCTCGCCGAGGCAGCCACCACGCCGCCGTCGTCGCGATCGACCGCCACGCCCACTTCGCGGAGCTTTTCGCTGAGCGCCATCAGGTGGTCGAGCCGTACATTCCGCAGGCGGACCTCGCCGTTGGTCAGCGCCCCTGCGATGATGAACGTCCCGGCTTCGATGCGGTCGGGGATGACCTCGTGGGACGCCCCGCGCAGGCTCTCGACGCCTTCGATGATGACCCGCGGCGTGCCCGCGCCGGTGATCCGGGCGCCGAGTGCGTTGAGGAAGTCGGCCAGGTCGGCGATCTCCGGCTCGCAGGCAGCCGATTCGATCAGCGTCCGGCCTTGGGCGAGCGTCGCAGCCATCATCACATTCGCCGTGCCCAGCACGGTGGACCCGAACGGTCCGCCCAGAAAGATCTCCGCCCCGCGCAACCGATCGGCCGAGGCGACAATGTCGCCGCCGTCCAGGCGGATGCGTGCTCCCAGGGCCTCCAGGCCTCGCAGGTGCAGGTTCACCGGACGCGACCCGATCGCGCAGCCGCCGGGCATGGCGACGCGCGCCTCGCGGCGTCTGGCCAGCAGCGGGCCCAGCACGCAGATGCTCGCGCGCATTTTGCGCACGCGTTCGTACTGGGCGTGCGATTGCTGTTCGTCGGCGACCTCCAGGGTCATCGTTCCGCCGTCGCGAGCGACGCGGACACCGAGGTCTTCCAGCAGTTCAGCCATGGCGGAAATATCGGCCAGGTCGGGCACCTGCCGGATCTCCGAGGCCCCCTCGGCCAGCAGGCACGCAGCCATGATGGGAAGCGCGGCGTTCTTGGCCCCGCTGATGTCGACCTCGCCGCGCAGGCGGGCTCCGCCCCGGATGACAAAACGGTCCATAGTCTGCTCCGTCCGTGAGAGGCCCGGCGCCACACGCCAGGCCGGGGTTCATTCCGTCAGGAACCACCATACCGCGCCGCCCGAGGGGGTGCAAACACCCCGGCTAGGGAGATACCCACCCTCCCGGCCAAGCTGGAATCCGTCCCGATCGGGTCGCTCGCAGGCCTCTGGCGTCGCTTCGGGAGGGCAGGGCGATCGGTTCCCGACCGGCCGGTAAATTCCCTTGCGTGCGTTCACGAAAGCTTTATGATAAACGACTCGCGCGGTGCACAGGGGGGCCGATCCGGGCCCCTTTCCGGCGGCTGTTTCCGCCGGCAGCGAGGCCGACAAATCAGATACGTTGGAGAGTTCTATGCCTGCATCGAAACCTCAGGATATCCGCAACATCGTGCTGCTGGGCCATGGCGGCTCGGGCAAGACCACCCTCGGCGAGTCGATGCTTCACTCCTCGGGCGTGTCCGGGCGACTGGGCTCGGTCGACGACGGCACGAGCACGCTGGACTACACCGCCATCGAGAAGGATCGCCAGCACTCGGTGGACCCCACCCTTGCGACGATCCCCCACGCGGGCAAGTTCATCAACCTCATCGACACCCCGGGCTATCCCGACTTCATCGGCGGGGCGCTGGGCCCGATGGCCGGGGCGGACACCGCCGTAATCGTCATCTCCGCCACCGCGGGCATCGAGGTCAACACCCGCAGGCTCCTGAAAGCGGCTGGCGCAGCCGGGCTGCCGGTGAGCATCATCATCAACAAAATCGATGGCGAGAACGTGGATCTCGCCGACCTGATGGGATCGGTCACCGAGGTCTTCGGCACGGCCTGCAAGCCCATGAACCTGCCCTCCGGGGGCGGCAAGAGCGTGGTCGACTGCTTCTCCAACGACTCGGGCGATTCCGACTTCGGCGATGTCTCCGAAGCCCACACCGAGCTCACCGAGAACATCATCGAAGCCGACGAGGAGCTCATGGAAGCCTACCTCGGCGGCGAGGAGATTCCGGCTGACAAGCTCTCAGCGGCCTTTGGCAGCGCGATGATCGAGGGGACGGTCATCCCGGTGTTCTTCGCCTCGGCGAAGGAAGAGGTCGGCGTGACCGACTTCCTCGACGCGGTCGTGAAGTACTTCCCGGTCCCGGGCATGGTCAAGGGTCCGGAGATCAAATCCGGCGAAGGCGAGGACGCCGAAACGGTCGAATGGTCAGCCGATGCGTCCAAGCCCTTCATCGGCCAGGCGTTCAAGATCACCTCCGACCCGTTCGTCGGCAAGCTGGCATGGGTGAGGCTGCTGCAGGGCACGGTCAGCCCCGACACGACCTACTACCTTCGCGACGAAAAGAAGTCGACCAAGATCGGCCACCCGTTCAAGGTCGTCGGCAAGGAGACCGAGGAGGTCAAGAAGCTCGTAGCCGGCGACATCATGGCGCTGGCAAAGGTCGAGGAGATCGAGACCGGCGACGTCCTGCACGAGGACAACACGCCAATGTACCGCTCCATGCCCCCCACCCCCACGCCGATGTTCTCGCTGGCGGTGGAGCCCAAGGCCCGGGGCGACGAGCAGAAGATCTCCGACGCCCTCCGGAAGCTCTCGGAAGAGGACCCGACCTTCGCGGCCAATCGCGACAGCCAGACCAACGAGACCGTCATCAGCGGCATCGGCGACCTGCACCTGCGGGTCCTGCTGACCAAGATGAAGGAAGGCTTCGACCTGGAAGTCGAGACCAAGCCGCCCAAGATCCCCTACAAGGAAACCATCCTCGCCAAGGCCGAAGGTCATCACCGCCACAAGAAGCAGACCGGCGGAGCGGGCCAGTTCGGCGAGGTGTACCTGCGCGTCGAGCCGATGGAACGTGGAGCCGGTTTCGAGTTCGTCAACGACCTGTTCGGCGAGTCGATTCCGCGCCAGTTCCTGCCCGCCATCGAAAAGGGCATCGTGGAGGTCCTCCATAACGGAGCCGTCGCCGGCTACCCCATGCAGGACGTCCGCGTGAGCGTCTACGACGGCAAGCATCACCCGGTGGACTCGAAGGAAGTCGCCTTCAAGACGGCCGGCCGCTATGCATTCATCGACGCGGTCAAAAAGGCCAAGCCTTCGATCCTCGAACCGATCGTGGACATGGAGATCACCGTCCCGGCCAGCAACATGGGCGACATCGCATCGGACATTTCAGGCCGGCGAGGCCGCATCCAGGGCCAGGAGATGCTCCCGGGCAACCAGTGCGTGGTCAAGGCGCAGGCCCCGCTCGCCGAGGTCATGCAGTACAACAGCCAGCTGCGTTCGGTCACCGGCGGCCAGGGGTCGTTTACCATGGAGTTCAGCCACTACGAAGCGGTTCCGGGCAACGTCCAGCAGCAGATCATCGCCAAGGCCCAGCAGGAAAAGGAAGAGGAAGAATAGGTCCGGCCATGGGGTAAAAAGCCCTTGAAGCCTGTCCGATCCGTAGTACAATGGTCCGCTCGTTTGAGTGTCGACCCCTTATCGAAGGTGAACCGAAATGCCTCGTAAGTGCCCCTTTACCGGCAAGAAGACCCGTGCAGGCCGCAAGCTCACGCACCGCGGCAAGGCCAAGTACCTCGGCGGCGTGGGCAAGAAGACCACAGGCCGCACGAAGCGGACCTTCAAGGCCAACATGCAGCGCGTCCGTGCCGTCGTCGACGGCAAGGTCGTCAAGATCAATGTCTCAACCCGCGCCCTGCG
>CAZXSK010000008.1:0-10192 GCA_964642855.1 uncultured Planctomycetaceae bacterium
TCCAAGACACCAGTGGAACCGGCCGGACAACGACCACTACCATACCCGAAGCGCATAAAAACACCCGCTGTGAGGGCAGCGGGTGTTCTTCCGGTATTGCGGGAGCATTCTCGCTTCCGCCGCTATTGTGTGGACACCTGCAGTTCCTTCTGTCGCTTCTCGAGTTGTCCCCGGAGCCGATTGAGTATTGATGAGTGCATCTGACTGACGCGACTTTCAGACAAGTCGAGCGTCTCACCGATTTCCTTCATGGTCATCTGCTCGAAGTAATAGAGGATCACGATCAGCCGCTCCGCGCGGTTCAGGCCGCGGGTGATCAAGTCCTTGATATCCTTGCGTTGGGCACAGCGGAGCGGGTCTTCGCTGCGGCGGTCCTCGAGAACGTCAATCTCGCAGACATCGCGGTTGGAGTCGGTCTCGAACCATTTGCGGGAGAGCGACACCATACCGGTTGCCTGGGCGTCGCGATGGACCTTCTTGAACTCCTTCATCGAGAGGTTCATCTCCCGGGCCAATTCTTTGATGGACGGCTTGCGTCCGAGTTGGGCTTCCAGGGACTGCACGGCCTGGTTGAGCTTATGGGCTCGGGCCCGAACGAGCCTGGGGACCCAGTCCATCGATCGCAGTTCATCGAGGATGGCTCCTCGGATACGCGGCGAACAGTAGGTTTCGAACTTCACCCCGCGCTCGGGATCGAACGCCTTGACAGCGTCCATCAGGCCAAAGATCCCGGCGGAAATCAGATCGTCGATATCTACCTCTCCCGGGAGCTTCGCGTGGAGCCTCTCGGCAGTGTACTTGACGATGGGAAGGTAGTTTTCGAGAATGCAGTTCCTCGCCTCTTCATCGCCATTGGCGTGCAGTCTCTCCCACCACTGATCAACGACTTCCTGGGGGGCTTTGGTGTGCTTGGTCCGTAAACTCATGCGCTCCATGCTCCTTCATGGGGGTTGTCGGGAGGCCGACCCGCACAACCCCAACCCAGCCAACTCTCGTGACACAACGGAACGAAGGCCTGTCAGCGTCCTGCCCGTCCGTCTGGACCCTCTCCCCGGATCCGGTTCTCCGGGCAATCGCACGAGCGTGGGTGGAGCACGACTGAAAGCCTCTCGCACTCCTATTAACTCGCGTTGCCCGGAAACCTTTACCGGTTTTCCGGAGTTTTTCGCCAGGCGGCAGCAACGCAGCTGCCCCGGGTCATCCTGACCTGCCCTGGCGAGGGCCCCTCAAGGAAGGGCGGTCACGAAAACCAATTGGCCACACGCCGGAAGAATCCTTCCTTCCGGTCTACCAGTGCACCGCCCGAGCAGAGCTTTCTGGCCAGGGCGGCCAGGCAACGGCTGGACGGACAGCGCGGATACGCCATCACGACCGGTTCACGCTTGCGAACCGCATCGCGAAGGCGGGGATCGTCGAGAATGTACCCTGCATCGTATACCGTAACGCCAAGGAACTGCCTTGCCACCTGGGAGATACGCTGATGAACCATCCGGGCTTCCTGCCGGCCCGAGGTCATGTTCACCAGGAGGCTCAGGTGCCCCTGGAAGCCGCTCTTGACGAGCACCTTCATCACGGCATACGCGTCGGTCATGGCGGTCGGTTCGGGCGTGGTCACCACCATGACATTGTCGGCTGGAAGAGCGAAATGCAGCACGTCCGGGCCCACGCCGGCACCGGTATCCACGAGCAGCACATCGTTGTCCTCTTCCAGGCGAACCAGCTGATTGATCAACCTCGCTCGCTGGAGGTCGGTGAGATCGGCCGCGCGGGCAAGACCACTGGCGCCGGGCACCAGTTGAACGCCGTTGGGCAGATTCACCACCACGTCCTCCAGGGATTTTCTCCCATGCATAACGTGGGAAAGGTTGCTGCGAACATTGAGGTCCAGAAGAACGTCCAGATTTGCCATGCCGAGGTCGGCATCGACAAGCCCAACGCGATTGCCCGTAGCAGCCATCAGGATCCCCAGGTTCAGTGCGACGTTGGATTTTCCAACGCCACCCTTGCCGGAGGTAATGGCAATCGTACGGCAGTCGCCAGCTTCGGCCATCAGGCGACGAAGCCGATCGGCTCGGTCTTCGCTGGACACAGCGTTCGCCCTCCCTGCGTGAGGCAGGATCGATCGGCCGGCCCGTGTGCTTGGCAGCCGGAGTACGCCACCGTCTGCCGCCCGGGGTTCACTCCCCAACACCATCCCGGTCCTGCTGAGTTGGTTGGCACGGACCGCAGTGAGAAAAGCGGAGTGGGGAGTGTAAAGGCTCTTTGGGAGTTCGTCCAGACCCCAGCGGGGGGAAACCACCACGCGAAGTTCCGGGGCGCCGTCTGCCGGCGCCGATGCGTGCAGAAATCGCAGCAGCGAGCCCCAGCTTCGAGGCTGACTGCCCCGACCGGTCGCCTCGCTTGAGGGGCGAACTGCATCGCTCGTAGCTTCGGTCGTGTCTGTCACACGGCCCTCCTTGGCCGGTAACTGCTGTGTCCGCTTGACCCCTTCCGGGGCCCTTTTGCTATGCAAAGTGAAGGCTGCTTCGGTCGCAGCCGGTAGTTCATGCCTGGCGATTCTGCCTGGTCTCTTCCTCTGCAAAATACTCGCGAATCTCTGCCAGCGACCGGCTTCGGGCTTTGAGTTCGGCGATGGCGTCGAGACGCTCGAAGACGGACTCGTCGTACAGGCGATGCCCGCCGGCAGTCCAGTGCGATTCGCGTAAAAGCCCCATTGTCGTATAGTTATGGATCGTCTGGCGACTCATTCCTGAGTACGAAACCACTTCTCCGATGCGATAGAGCTTCGGAGGTCTCCGCCTCTTGCCGGTTCGGCCTACGCCCGTTGCCCCGCCCGACCCATTGGGCGGAATCCGAACGGGCGGGTTGGCTGGAGGAACGCTCCCGTCTCGAGCAACGCCGGAAACGTCGACGCCCGCTCGTCCGTGAGCCGGCCGACCGTCGTGTTCCGCCACGCTGCCACTTGCTGCAGAAGAAGAGATGTTCCCGCCGTGATTCATTTCTGCCTCAATTAACCTATACGTTTTATAAAACGTACAAGTAACCGTTGGCAAGCTCCAACTTGAGCTTTTTTGAGAAATTTCACCTATGTTCCCTCCTGGGAGACCTGTTCCTCCGAGTTTGCATGTCCACATATGCTGGATCTCGACGTACTCAACTCTCCCCGGCTGCCCAGCCCCCAGCTCTTCGCCTCGATGACTTGGACGTCCCCAAAGCCCCCGCTATCCGGACAATACCGCTGGTGTCACTCCTGCCCTGTTGCTACGATACCAAACCATGCAGATCCGGCGTGTGCATCCGATCCGTTGGCCGGGGATTCTCCCTGCCCTGCTGGCCCTACTGGCCGCGGCAGGATGCTCGGAACCCGAGTCCCCCCCACCCCCCGATGGCAAAACCCAGCAGGCTGGCAACGGCACGAACGCCTCGAAGCCCACCCCCTCAACAGGCGACCGGCAGGAGGCGCAATCCGGGGTACAGGCCGATGACGCACTGCCAGACTGGCTGACCGAGTCGGCTGCCTGGAACCAAGCCCTCATGCAAGGCAGCGATGCCAATGCTGCCCACATCGACATCGAAGGCGAGACAAGTCCGGAGGTCTTGCTCGCCGCCGGCGAAGACGCCCTCTCCCGCGGGAAGGTGACGCTTGCCGCCCGGGCTTTCTCACGCGCGCTGACACTGAAACCCGGCAGTCTCGACGCCCGCCGAGGACTCGCTGTGACCTGCACGGCGATGAACCTGCATGAGGAAGCGGTCGAACTCTACCGACAGATCCTCCGCCACGACTCCACCGATGTCGACACGCGGTTCAATCTCGCGGTAGCACGCTACCGCATGGGCAGGACGCTCCTGGCCGAGGAAACCTACAGGCAGGTACTCCAGGAGAAACCCGACCACATCCGCGCCCGCTTCAATCTCGCTGCCCTGCTGAGCGAACACGGCAGACACGACAAGGCCGTCGAACAGTGGGAAATCCTCGTGACCCGTTACCAGCCGGATCTCGCCGCGGGCTGGGCAGGCCTGGGCGAGTCTCTCCTCTCGCAGGGGAAGCCACGCAAGGCCGGCGAAGCATTCACCAAGGCCGCCCACCTCCGCGGCGAGGCCGGGGACTGGCTCAACGCCTCGGAAGCCGCACGGACCTCCGGGCGGATGGGCACTGCGATGGCCCTCGCCAGGCGGGCAATCCAGGCCGACCCCAACTCACCCGATGGCTACCGCAGGCTGGGACGGCTTCTGCTGGAGACCTCGGAGGCATTTGGGGGCAGCATCGGTGCCGATAAGAAGCGGTCAATGCAGTTGGAGGCGATGGAAGCCTGGCGGAAGAGTCTGCAGATCGATCCGTCGCAGGATGTCGTTCGAAAATGGATCGATTCACTCCGCGCTGAGCTCAACTGACCCCTCCAGCCGGCTTGCATTCCTCGCTGCTTGAAGATAGGGTTCGAGTCGACCGGCACGACCGCGTCACAAACACCGGGTTCCGAAAGGAGTCTCTGCCATGGCATGGGATTTCGCCGAGTATGCATCCGAGCTACGGGTCACCGATGGCGCGTGGGGCACCGAGTTACAGAAGCGTGGCCTCTCGGCTGGCGGGGCGCCGGAGCTGATGAACGTCCAGAATCCCACCAGCGTCGGCGTCGTGGCCGGGGCGTACCTCCAGGCCGGCAGCGACGTAATCCTGACCAACACGTTCGGCGGAAACCGCTTTGTTCTGGAATCGCACGGCTGCACCGGCCGGACGAGCGAACTCGTCGAAGCGGGCGCAAGGATCAGCGTCGATGCCGCGAGGGAAGTCAACGAGCGCAATCCGAAGGTGTTCGGATCGATCGGCCCGACGGGCAAGATCGTGATGATGGAAGAGGTATCGTTGGAACGACTGGCCACGGCATTCGCTGAAGCCGCCGAAGCACTTCAATGGGGCGGCGTTGACGCCATCGTACTCGAGACATTCAACGAGTTGGACGAGGCGCGAATCGCCCTCGACGCGGTCAAACGTGCGGTGGAACTGCCCGTGGTCGTGTCGATGACGTTCTCCTCGGGCCCCGACAAGACCCGCACGATGATGGGCAACAAGCCCCAGGATCTCGCGATGATGGCCAGGAAGCACGGCGCGAGCGGCGTGGGCGCCAATTGCGGGTGCGGCCCGGACAACTACGTCAATGTCTGCCGCATGCTGCGGGAAGCCACGGATCTGCCGATCTGGATCAAGGCCAATGCGGGCCTGCCTCAGGTCGGGCCCGGCGGGAACACCGAGTTTCCCATGGGGCCCGACGAGTTCGCTGCCTTCGTACCGCAACTCGCCGAGGCGGGCGCAAACTTCATCGGTGGCTGTTGCGGGACAACGCCCGAGCACATCCGGGCGGTTCGGGCCTCGGCCGATGCGATGGCTGGCTGATCCCGCAGCTTCCGACCAGCCCGCCTGCTCACGTCATGTCGATCGCATAAAGCTGGGCCTGGCCGGTATCTCGGTGGTTGAAAAGCACGCGCGTTTCGTCACGCGACCACTGGGGGTGAACGTGCGTGCCGCCGGAGTGGCCTGTCCTGTCATGTTCGCCCGTGGCGAGGTTCTCCGCCGAGCTGTTGCCGATCGTCCAGAGCAGTACCGACGCTCCCCCTGCCTCGGGCCAGCCGTGAACGTCTGTCAGCACGTGCGTCTGGGCCCGGTTCAGGCTGCTGTGGATGCCACGGAAATCACGGATGATCGCCTCGGGCTCGCCGCCATCGAGGGGATAGCGCATCAGGTCCTGTCCGTAGTCAGCCGCGAGATGGGCAATCACGCTCTCCCCGTCCGGCGCCCACATCGGGTGGTGGGTGAACTCGCCGAGATACCGGACATCCGAGCCGTCCGCGCTGACACGAATCAGCGACTTGATGGTCCGTTCCCTGCCCGGCTGCCGCGCGAAGATCTCGTCGGTGAAAACCACGAACATCGACTCCCCGCCCGGGGACCACTTGCAGTTCATCATGTTCATCTGCGACAGGTCGACCTCTTCCCGGCGGGGATGGACATCTCTGGCCTGCTCCAGTGTGAGGACCTGCCGGTAGGAACCGTAATCTGGCCGCCACACGCCAAGCTCGGGCCGTTGCTTGCTGCGGAAATCATCGGCCGGGAAGCTGCCCCGCGGATCGCGGAATATCCCCGCCTGACCTGTCTGCGGGTGGTACGACCGGACCTGCCCCTTGATGTCCTGACTGCCGCCATCGCAGAGCGATACGATCCTGAAAAGCGACACGTCCTGGCCCTGCGGCAGGAAGCATACCGTCTGATCGTCGATCCACAACTGCTGGGCTCCGACGTGTCCGATCGCGTCACCTTCGCACCGGCCTACCTCTCGCGGATCGCTTCCGTCGGCGTCGGCGACGATGACAGTTCCGGGCCCGGGCACCGGCCCGTCAAACTCGAAATACAGAATGCGACTTCCATCGGGGGACTCGACAGGAATGTCGTAGTAACGATGCACCGACGGGCCTCGGCCTCTGGAAAGCTTCGTTACGCTGCGAGTGGATTTCATGGTCTTCCTTCCGACTGCGTCCAACGGGTGGATGCCACTGGGTCATCCTGTGCAATCCGCAGCGTTGGTCAAGCACAAACCGCGACATGCCATAGAGCCGCAAGTCGGTGGTTCTTGAAGATTGGCTTAATTGGGCCTTTGCCTGGAGAATTCGTATTGCCTGCTTCCCTGAACGGCGGTACCGTTGTCGTCTGTCATTGTAATCGGTGAGTATCCACATACCAGCTACACCCCGAAGTACTCCCATGGTCATCGAAACAGCAAGGAAGCTCTGCAGGGCTGCGCACGATCAGTTGTTCCGGCAGGTCCACGGTGGCAGGCTGATCTATAACACTTCCTGGGAAGACCCGCGCATCGACCGAGAGTTGCTGCAGCTCAATGGGGCCAGCAAGGTTGTGATGATCACCAGCGCAGGCTGCAACGCACTGGACTACCTGCTTGACGGACCGGCACGCATCGAATCGGTCGACGTCAACTACCGACAGAACGCGTTGGCTGAGTTGAAGATCGCCCTGATACGCCACGGCAGCTACGAGGATCTTTTCCGGATGTTCGGCCAAGGCAGGCACCCCGGGGCGTTCCGTTTGTGGAGGCGTATCCGTCACCGCATGCCCGGGTACGCCAGGGAATACTGGGACCGCAACCTTCGCTTCTTCAACGGGCGTGGACTGCGCAAGTCGTTCTACTTCCATGGTACCAGCGGCGAAGCGGCGTGGATCCTCCGGAAACTGCTGCTGGGCGTCAAGCGGGGCATCCGGCCTCATCTGGATCGCATGCTGGCCGCCCGAACCCTTGAAGAGCAACGTAGCGTTTACCACCAGGCGGAACCCATCCTCTGGGACCGTCTGCTCTCATGGGTTATCAGCAGGCCGGCGACCATGGCGATGATGGGCGTGCCCAGGCCCCAGATCCGGTTGATCGACGAGCACTGCGACGGAGGCCTGGCCGGCTTCGTGAAGGACAAGTTCCGCCGCGTCATGACCGAGATCGACATCAACAGCAATTACTTCTGGAGAGTCTACCTGACCGGAAGCTACTCGGCGGATTGCTGCCCCGGGTACCTCAAGGCTGCGAACTTTCAGGCACTTCGCGCCTACGTCAGCAGGCTCAGGCTGCACACCTGCAGCGTGACAGACTTTCTGCGGGACAACCCGGGCGAGTACACGCACTTCGTCCTTCTGGACCACCAGGACTGGCTGGCCTCGCACGATACCGACGCGCTACAGGAAGAATGGGACAGCATCTTCGACAACGCCTCCCCGGGCGCGAAAGTCCTGATGCGGTCGGCCGGGCTGGATACCAGCTTCCTGCCTCCCGCCGTCCGGTCGCGCCTGCGGTTCCACCCGCGGCTGACCGAGAAACTCCACCTGCAGGACCGCGTGGGCACCTACGGCAGCCTTCACCTGGCGGAGATCCGGTGATCCCGCAAGCCGACGCATCCATCCCTGACGGGTCGGCCCATGCTCTGGAGGGTTACTACCGTCTCCACGCCAGGATCTACGATACCACGCGGTGGACATTCCTGTTCGGTCGGCGGCGTCTGGTTCGGCTCATCGCAGAGGGCAGACCGGGGCGGGTGCTGGAAGTAGGTTGCGGAACCGGGCGGAACCTGGTCTTCCTCGCCAAAGCCCTGCCCAAGGCCCGGATCACCGGCTTGGACCTGTCGCAATCCATGCTCCGGCGAGCCCGGCGGGCGACGCGTGTCTTCGGCGACCGAGTGAGCCTGCATCAAACCTGCTACGACTCGCCGATCTCTCCCGAGGAACCCTTCGACGCCGTTGTGTTCTCCTACTGCCTGACGATGATCAACCCCGGATGGCAGCAGGCGATTCGTGCAGCCGCCCGTGATCTGGCACCAGGCGGACGGATCGCCGTTGTTGATTTCCACGACACTCCATCGAGTTGGTTCAGGCGATGGATGCACGTCAACCACGTGCGGATGGACGGCCATCTCAGGCCGGTGCTGCAACAGATGTTCACCCCGCAAATCGATCGGATGGACAGGGCGTATCTGGGCCTCTGGTCCTATCTGACGTTTGTCGGCAATGCAACGCACTGAGCGAATCTACCCGAAACCTATTTGCGCAAATGATTTGACAGCTTGCCTCGACCTGCCGATAATTCCCTTGGAGTGAGAATATCAGAATAGAAATGACATCGCAGCGTCAGCGACAGTTCGGGCTACTACTGGAGGACGGAGCCCTTCTGCGCTGACGGCCTGCGATGATCGGGAGTGTACGAACCCCGCCGGCCGATGGCCAGGTGGGGTTTTTTCATGGCCTTTCAGGACGGGTTGGGTTGAACTACAACACTTTCACGCGACGCAACGACAAGCAGGAGATCGAGATGCCAGGCTACGACTTCAAGACCATCGAGGCCAAGTGGCAGGCCTATTGGAAGCAGCACGGAACGTTCAGGCAACCCAACCCCGGGGACGAAGGCTTCGACGCAAACAAACCCAAGTACTACGTGCTGGACATGTTCCCCTACCCTTCCGGGGCCGGCTTGCATGTGGGCCATCCGGAAGGCTACACCGCCACCGACGTCGTCGCACGGTTCAAGCGGATGACCGGATTCAACGTGCTCCATCCGATGGGCTACGATTCGTTCGGACTGCCGGCAGAACAGTACGCCGTGGAGCATGGCGTGCACCCGCGGGAAACCACCGAGCAGAACATCAGCAACATCGAGCGGCAGATCAGGATGTTCGGCTTCTCGTATGACTGGTCCCGCCGGGTAGCTACGACCGACCCAGACTACTACCGGTGGACGCAGTGGATCTTCCTGCAGATCTACAACGCCTGGTACGATCCTCGCGAGGATGCCGCCCGGCCGATCGGGGAACTGATCGACGATCTCGAAGCCGGCGAGTTGGTTGTCGACATGGACGGCAATGTCATTTCCCCGCCCATCACGGAAACCGTCGAGGGCGTCGCCGGCACGCCGGGCGGGTTCTACAAGTTCCAGGAACTCGAGCCCGACCAGCGGCGGCGGCTGATCGACGAATACCGCCTCGCCTACCAGGCTGAGGTGCCGGTCAACTGGTGCCCGCAACTGGGTACGGTGCTGGCCAACGAGGAAGTCACCAACGAAGGTCGCTCGGAGCGCGGCAACCACCCCGTCTACCGCCGGGCAATGACCCAGTGGATGATGCGCATCACCGCCTATGCCGAGCGACTCCTGGCCGATGTCGAGAAGGTCGATTGGCCCGAGCCGATCAAGATCATGCAGCGCAACTGGATCGGCAAGAGCATCGGGGCGGAGGTCGACTTCCCCGTCGATTGCCCCACCGTCGACGAATGGTTCGACCAGCAGGCCGAGAGCGACGGCATCCCGGCCGTGCCACAGGACGGCGTAATCCGCGTTTACACGACCCGGCCCGACACGCTGTTCGGCGCAACCTACATGGTCCTCGCGCCGGAGCATCCGCTGGTCGACGAAATCACCACGGAGGACCGCAAGGCAGAAGTCACCGCCTACGTCGACCAAGCCGTGCACAAGTCCGAACTGGAACGCACCGCCGAGACCAAGGAGAAAACGGGCGTGTTCACCGGTGCCTTCGCGGTGAACCCCGTCAATCGCAAGCGCATCCCGATCTGGGTGGCCGACTACGTGCTCATGGGCTACGGCACGGGGGCGATCATGGCCGTGCCCGCCCACGACGAGCGGGACTTCGAGTTTGCCAA
>CAZXSK010000008.1:10292-59071 GCA_964642855.1 uncultured Planctomycetaceae bacterium
CGGGGGCGATCATGGCCGTGCCCGCCCACGACGAGCGGGACTTCGAGTTTGCCAACGCGATGAACCTGGACATCGTGCCGGTCGTCATGCCGACCGATCCATGGCTGTCTGAGCATCGCTCGGGAAGTCTGAACGCACCGACAGACAACCCGGTCGAACTCCGCAAAGCCTACCTGGTGGACCCAGGGGCCAACTTCACCGAGGCGTACTGCGAGACCGGCGTGGCTGTCAACTCTGACAACTACGACGGGCTGGAGACACCGGCTTTCAAGGAGAAGATCACCGAAGATCTCGACCAACTCGGCCTGGGGCAGCGCGCGGTGAACTACAAACTCCGCGACTGGCTTTTCAGCCGGCAGCGCTACTGGGGCGAGCCCTTCCCGCTGGTGCACTGCGAGCATTGCGGAACCGTCGGCCTGCCGGAAGACCAGCTCCCGCTGCTGCTTCCGGAGATGGACGATTTCACCCCGGCTTCGTCCGATGACCCTAAGGCCCCGCCACAGCCGCCACTTGGCAAGGCTACCGATTGGGTGAACACCACCTGTCCGTCCTGCGGCGGCCGGGCGAAGCGAGAGCTCAACACCATGCCCCAGTGGGCGGGAAGTTGCTGGTACTACCTGCGATATCTCGACCCGGAGAACGACTCGAAGATGGTCGACCCGAAGAGCGAGAAGTACTGGATGGGCACCAGTGAAACCAACCCGCTGGGCGGCGTGGATCTCTACGTCGGCGGAGCCGAGCACGCCGTGCTTCACCTGCTCTACGCACGGTTCTGGCACAAGGTGCTCTACGACCTCGGGCACGTCAGTTCCCCCGAGCCGTTCTACCGCCTGTTCAATCAGGGCATGATCACGAGTTTCACGTACCGCGACTCGCGCGGCGTGAGCCTGCCCCACGACCAGGTCGACACCTCCGGGGACAAGCCTGTCAGCAGGGAAACCGGCGAGGAGCTCAAGGTCACCATCGAGAAGATGTCCAAGAGCCTGCGTAACGTCGTCAACCCCGACGACGTCATCGAGCAGTACGGCGCGGATACCTTCCGGCTGTACGAAATGTTCATGGGCCCGTTGGACGCCTCCAAGCCCTGGAACACGCGCGACGTGCCCGGTGTGCACCGGTTCCTGCAGCGCGTCTGGCGAATGGTAGCCGGCAGCGAGGATCACCCCTCGCTGGTGACCGAGACCGAGGACCCCGATCTCGAGCGATCCCTGCACAAGCTCATCCGCAAGGTCGGCGAAGACTATCGCGCGATGAAGCTCAACACCGCCATTGCTGCGATGATGGAATTCGTCAACGCCGCGTACAAGACCGGCGGGGTCTCGATGTCCCAGGCCAGGCGGTTTGTGCTGCTGCTCGCTCCGCTGGCTCCGCATATCTGCGAAGAGTTGTGGCAGATGCTCGGCGGCGACGGCTCACTGGCGCACGAACCCTGGCCGCAGTACGACGAGTCGATGATCGTCGAAGATACCGTCGAACTGCCCGTGCAGGTCAACGGCAAGCTGCGAAGCAGGATTTCCGCCCCTGCCGATGCCGATCAGAACACGGTGGCGGTCCTTGCCCTGGAGGATGAGAAGGTCCGGGCAGCGATTGGGGACAAGACGGTGGTCAAGCAGATCGTCGTCCCCGGTCGGCTGGTGAACCTGGTCGTGAAATAGTCCCGGTTACAGTTCGCGATGGCGCATGCGGGCGGGAAGGCAAGGCCTTTCCGCCCGCGTGCGTTTGCCTCGCGTTTGCCTTGCCTGCCCGGCCTGACGATGCTACACTCCCGGGGCATCGAACGGGAGGTGAACCGGAGGAAAGCAGCATCATGACATGGCAACGCCCCGCGGCCCTGATCGTCCTCTTCGCTGCGCTGTTCACCGGATGCAACAGCGAAGATCTCACCGTCCCCGACGAGAACCACCATACGCCCGCCAAGACGCTCCAGGCCATGGGCGAGGCCGTTCTGGCCGGCGATGAGGAAGCCTATCTCGACTGCTTCGACGCCAACGAAGCCCATACCCCCCTGCTCCGGGCGATGTGCATGCACACGGGGGAACTCGTGGACTTCCTGAAGAACCTCCGCGAGGAATACGGGCCCGAGGCGACACTCAGCCCGGGCGGACAGGACATTGTCGAGCAATACCGGGCGATCGCCAGTCTCGAAGGTGTGTCGGTCAACATGGACGGCAGCACGGCCACAGCCACCCGTAAAGGGACCGACGAGAAGCTGATCCTGCGCAAAGTGGGGCAGAAGTGGCTGATCGATGCCGAACAAATGCTCAGCGGAATGAGTCTCGCGGAGCGCGACATGGCCGCCCGCAAGCTTCTGGCTCGATCACGGATCTACGACCAGGTCACGCCCCAACTCGACCCTCAGCGGTTCACACTGGACCAGGTTCGAAGCCAGGTGTCCGAGCATATGCAGAACGCGGTGCAACTGGTCGTCCCCAGCCCCCTGGTAACGCTTCGAATGATGCAGCAAGCACGCGTAGAGGGCGACCTGAAAGCTTTCCTTGGCTGTTTCCTCGCTTCGCCCGGCCAAGCAAAGGTCCTCGCAGCCGAATGCATGCTCGCCGGATCCCACGTAGCCATGCTGCGGAAAATGCGCGACACCTACGGTGCAGACTCAATTCTTCGGGAAGATGGAACCGACCCCCTCGCCCAAATCACCAGCGACAGCTGGCTGGCCGATGTGCGGATTGACATCGACCGCGGCCGGGCCGTTGCCCGACGCTCCGGGGGGCAAACCATCCATCTGCGGTGGCACTCCGGGCTGTGGCGTATCGACGCGTCCCGGCAACTGGCCGGAAAATCCGAGGAGGATCTCTCCGCTCTCGCCGACAAGCTGGCCACACAGGCCAGGGCATACCAGGCTGTTCTCAAGAAGGTCGACGAACAGACGCCCATGAGTGAAATCCGTAAGGAACTCCGCTCACGACAGCTGTCGCTGTGACCCCTGCCTGTCTTTGCCCTGCCGGGTGTGAACTCCAGCCGTCGATCGGGTATACTCAACCCATGGCCCGTACGTTCAGCCTGAAGACAGGTACTTGCATGTCGGCACTGGCTCTGGTCGCGCTGCTTGCGATCTCGGTCGGGGGCTGCAAGAGCGAAGAAGCCCGGAAGCAGGAAGAACAGATCCGGCAGGTGCTGGGTGACGTCCGCCGGTCACTCGTTCATGGCGACCGCGAGCTGTTCCTCAGCCGCGTAGACGGGACCGATCTTGAGATAACCTACGCCGGCGAGTTGTTCCGACATTGGCAGGCGGGGTACGAGTTTCTGGGCGCCTTCGCCCACCGCTATGGGGAGGATGCCACCAAGACCGTTCAGCGCGAGAGGAAGACGCGAATCCGGGTACCCCAGCGTGATCCGCAATGGTGGGAAGACGTTCGAGTATTCTATAAGGGGGACTCCGCCCGGCTGGCACCGCCGTCATGGGAACCGGGACACACCTTGTTCTGGATGGACCACACCCCCGAAGGCTGGCGGGTCCGGGCAGGCGACTTCCTGGGCCTCAACGAGCACAACCGCACCGAGGAACTCCTCCGGGATCGGATCGCTGCCGCTCGTTCATCGACGGCTTCACTTCGGCGACATACGGCGATGCTGAAGGACACTGCAATGGGACCCGAGGAGTTCATTGAGAAGGTTGCCCAAGCCCAGGAGCAGGCATTCCATCGGCGCCACGAATTCGCAGATCCGAATGCCGCCGCCCCGGTAAGACCCTCCTGACCGACCTGTCGGGGGCTTCAGAACTTTCCTAAGGTTTTATGCAAGTGCTTCCCTTCTGCCGATATACGGGTGGTGGCTTCGCGCCGAAACCGATCGTGGAACTGTGGACATCGGGAAAGGATGACCATGCAACAGATACGATACACATCGCAGGCCTCGGATCTCGTCGGGGCCCTCAAGAGCGCCCGCGCGGCCAAGAACATCTTCCTTGTGATTCTGCTGGTGATGATCCTCACGCAGATCGCTTCCTTCGTGGCGGTGCATTTCGCAGGGGTTCTGGACCCCATCTACGAGCACGAGCTCAACGCGGGAAGAGATGTCAAGGCAGCCATTGCAGCCGAGACGGAAAAGCAGGATGACTCCAAGGAGCCGGCCAAAGAGGATGCCGACGCCCGAGGCGCGGAAGGCGGGGAGGATCCCAACGCCGCACCTGCCGAGACAGAAGGCGCTCAGCCTGAGTCCGTAGATGAAGGCTCACTGGGGCGATCGGAGTTCATCCGGTACGTCATGCGCTGGGGGCTTCCGGGTTCGCGCTTCTTCGCGTTGGTGTCGGCGATCCTGCTCTGCCTGACCCTCCTGATGGCAGTCAACATCTCGCTGGTGGACCGCCTGGGCGGCTCGGCACCTCTGGCCAGTTCGTTCTTCTGGTCGCTGGTGCTGCTGGCCATGGTCACGCCCTGGCAGCAGTTGCTGAGGGGCAGCTTTGCCTGCGGGGCGCTGTTCAACTACGGAGAGATGATCGAATGGGTCAAAGACGTGCGCAGCTCCTGGGGAGGCTCTGAGCCCGAAACCATGGAACTGGTGCTGTTCTACGCCCGATTCCTGGGATATCCGGTCCTGGCTCTTCTGCTGTGGCTGGCGGTGCAGTTGAAGTTCATGTCGGGGTTCAAGAGCATCCGCGCGGGTCAGCCAGCTGGAGGTGGCAGCACCGCGTCTTCCTCGGGGTCCGACGAGGTGGAAACGCCCGAGCTGCCCCTGGAAGATCTTCCCCAGCAGTAATCGATCGTCGTGCCCGGGCCCGCAGCGTTGCGCTTCGGGCCCGTTTGCTGCGCCGACGGAACGTGCTGTCTGATTGACAATGCCCTGGCCCTGTCCTATTATGGAACTTCGTGCTCGCAGGCAGGACCGCTCGGGGCAGACGCAACATGAACCAGCCCGTCATTCTGTACTTGACCCTTCTGTCACTGACCGTCTCCGGTTGCGTGAAACCACCTGCGGTGATGGACCCACCGCCCGTGGACACCGGTCCCGAGACGACACCCGCCCCTGCCGCTCCGGACGATGACAGCTACGTCGTGAGCTTCAAGCTTGCGACCGTCTTCATTCCCGGAGGCATGGCCAGCAACTCCGAGGACATCTGGAGCTACCTCAACGAAGAACCGCTCGGGCCTTCGACCATCGCCATCCTGGCCCGCAACGGCGTGAGGCTGGGTGTCGGTCGGAACCAGAACTGGCCCGAGTTGGTGCGGGTGCTGCAGAAGATGACCGGCCAGCAGGTCCAGGCAAGCTACATGCCCGCGTTTCCGGGCAAACCGATGAGCATTCGCCTGAAGACCGATCAGCCCGCACAGACGATCTTCCTCTCTCATCCGGATCTGTCACTCAGCGGGGAGGACTACCCGCCGGGAACGAACATACTCAAGGTCTGCTGCACCGTGGACCCCGAGGACCGAGACCGGGTGCTCGTGACCGCGATGCCCCTGATCGAAACGTCGCATCGCACGTTGCGGATCGTGGAAGAGAAAGGGTCCCGAACCGCCCTGCCACTGCCAGACCTGTTGTCATTCCCGGAGTTGGCCTTCCAGGTATCGATCTCGCGAAAGGAATTCCTGGTGATCGGCCCGGGCGCAGAGAGTCGCAGACCCACAAGCCTTGGCAGCCGCTTTCTGAGCCGTCAGCGTGACGGAATGCCCTTCGAAACCGTGCTGATCCTGATGCCGCGAGTGATCCCGGCCCGCGAGGCCATGGTACCTTCCACCATGGAGTAAGTTGTCCCCCTGAGCGTGCGACGAGACTATGCCTGATCCGAACGAAACTCGATACCCTTCCTCACCCGACGAAACCACGTATCGCCGGATCGTGCAGGCGGCACCCGCTGCGCTGATCGCGACGGATCGGCACCTGAGCATCCATACAGTCAATCAGGCCGCCCGGGACATTCTTCGAATCCCCCGGGGCGAACTGAAAGGCACCTCGCTGCCGAACCTGCTGCCGGATAAGCATCGCCGGGGCGTGGAGCGGCTGGCGCGGCGCGTCTTGCAGGGAGACACCCAGCCACACTTTGAGATCGAGCTGCCCGTCCCCGACGGTGAGAGCAGATATCTGAATGTGGTTATGGGACCACTTGAGCCCAAGCCGGACGGACCTACCGAAGGCGTGATTTTCTCGTTCATCGACCAATCCCAGATCCATCGCCATACCGAGCTGCGTGCCCAGCGCGAACGCATGCACTCGCTCAGCACTCTGGCTGCCGGCGTAGCCCACCACTTCAATAACATCCTGGGCGGGGTCGGAACATTCGTGGACTACGCACTGACGAGCATGGATTTCGTAGCCATGAAACGGGCCCTGCAGATGACCGCCGAAGCCGTTTCCCGCGCTTCGGAGATCACCCAGTCACTGCTGAGCTTTTCCGAGCACCCGACCCATCGCCATGACCTGGCCGACCTGACGGAAGTGATCCTGACGTTTGCCCATCTCGTGGAAGGCCCGCTGGAGGAGAAGGGCATTCGGTTCAACCTCGACCTCAAGCCCGTGCCGATCGTGGAGGTCGAAACCCACCGCATGCACCAGGTGCTGGGCAATCTTCTCTCCAACGCCGAACAGGCCATGCCGGACGGGGGCAAGATCAAGCTGTCTCTCGACCGGACAGACGGCGAGGTGATCCTGAAGTTCTCCGATACGGGTACAGGGATCGACCCCAGGAACCTGCCCATGGTATTCGAACCGTTCTACACAACGCACGGGCTACACGCCGGGGGCAACCAGGTCAACGCCGGACTCGGGCTCTCTGTGGTGCATGGCATCGTGCTGGAGATGGGCGGGCACATCGGCGTCGAGTCCACGCCAGGCGAGGGCACGACGTTCACCATCCGCCTGCCGGACCAGACCCCGGATGCCCCGTAGGACCCCTGGAGAATCATGCCCGGGCGCACCCAGCCCGGATCAACGCTCCGCCCGGTCCATCGCGGGCTTCCTGTCGAACTCGTCGCCACGGAACGTCTGCCCCAGATAGGTCTTGCGGACCATCTCGTCGTTGATCAGCTCGCGCGGGGCTCCCTCGCGGAGAATCTTGCCGTCATCGAGGATGTAGGACCGATCGGTGACCGTCAGCGTCTCGCGAACGTTGTGATCGGTCAGCAGGATGCTGATCCCGCGGTCCTTCAGGCCTCGGATCTCGCGCTGGAGATCCTCGACGGCAATCGGGTCCACGCCGGAGAACGGCTCGTCGAGCAGAATCATCGTGGGGTTGGTTACCAAGGCCCGGGCGATCTCGAGCTTTCGTCGCTCGCCGCCGGAGAGCGTCCGCGCCAGCTGGTCCCGCTGGACGGTCAGCCCGAACTGGTCGAGCAGCGCGTGGCATCTCTCGTTACGGACGCGACGCGGAAGGGGCATGGTCTCCATGATCGCAAGGATATTCTCCCGGACCGTCAGCCGCTGGAAGATACTGGGCTCCTGGGAGAGGTACCCCATGCCGCGACGGGCCCGCTTGTACATGGGCATGCGGGTCACTTCCACGCCGTCGAAGATCACCCGCCCGTCCTCGGGAGTAACCATGCCAATGGTCATGCGGAAGGTAGTGGTCTTGCCCGCGCCGTTCCTGCCGAGCAGCCCCACGATTTCGCCTTGGCTTACGGTGATCGACACGTGGTCAACAACCGTCCTGCCGCTGTACTTCTTGACGAGATTCTGCGCTTCCAGAAGTATCATCTGCACTCCATCGGCGACAGGAAGCCCTGCCTGCCTCATTGTGGATAACTCGTGGAAAACCTCTCCCGTTGTGATCGATAGGGGATTCCACCCATCGCGGGCCGCAGAATTCCGGGAGATGCCCCCACCTCTCGGCGTCCGACCCCGCAGTTGGTCGACCTCCAACCGGGTTCAGATAACCTGATTTTGGAACATGTATTGCGCTTTTTCCGCCCGAGGGCCCTGCTGAACGACATGATCCTGCACCCACATTCCTCGATCACGTCTTGACTGCCAGCTTCCATCCAGCCTGAACAACCTGCTCTGCCTCGGAAATGTTGATAACTGTCGCAAAGGTCTGCTTGCCGTGTCGCACCGCGCGTGATGCATACCGGTCACCGGATCAGCCTCATGTCCCCGACATTCGGAACAAGCGACAGATTCGTCAGCACGGGCAACTGGTACCCCGCCGGCCAGTACACGAAGAAAGCTTTTCCGAGCATGTTGTACCGGGGTACGGTGCCCAGCTTGTATTGCGGAACGGGCTTGCCGCTGTCGGTGCGAACAAACTGACCGTCATCGGTCTTGAACAGCCGAAGGGTCGGAGACGCCTTCCGCCACTGCCTGCAGTCATGGCTCTGGGGGCTGTTGTCACCAAGAACGAAGAACTCGTCGAGGTCGGGATCCTCTCCTTCCCCCGCTTTGCGCAGGCGAACGGGGTTTCCGGTAGTGCCCCACCCAGGCTGGCCACTGCTGACGTCCAGCACGTCCTGGGCGTACTTCAGCAGGGGTGCCGACCCTTCAGCATCACCGGAGATCGTCGGGCTGGTGTAGTACACGTCCCGGTCCAGCCGTACGTGATTCACCTCCAGCGATCCACCTTTGGCGGCAATGCTCACCCGCGGGACGGGAATGGCCTCCTGTTGCTGCTGGACGCGCCGGACAAGCTGGTGGAGAGCCGCGTAATCGTCCAGCACGAGCTTTCCCCCTGTGGCGAGCTGCTGCCGATCGGTATTGGCAAGCACCTCCCTGCCGTCTACCCGCAGGGACAGCCTGAAGTCCACGTACGCCAGCTCCACGGCTACCCCCCTGCCGGTCGACAATCGACCGAGATCGGCCATGGGCCCCCACTGGACCCACGCCCCACCCGTGATCTCCGGATTGCGGTACATCAGCACCGCCTTGCCGTCGGTCGATACGTCGCCGCGGAACTGGTGACCGAAACTGGTCAGCCCCAGCTGCAGCGTACCATCGCTCTCGCCAGGCCAGAGCACGACCGAGAGCTTAAGATCGCTGACGATATCCACATCCTGGTCGATCTGGGCGTCCTCGCTGCCCGGCCCGCGCTGGATGTTGTACCCGTAATGGGGCCTGAACATCCTTCGCGTGGCGTCTTCGATATCCTCTTCTATCTCCCGCGACTGCTCGAGAGAACGTCCTTCCCGCGGGGGCCAGGTGAGCTTGAGAGCCAGCTCGGCATACCTTCCGCCCTTAAACCGGAACCTGCGTCCACCTTCGAGGTCCAGCTGCCATTGAGAGGCATCGGTCTGCCGGCTGGGTTGCCATGCGGGGATGAACGATCGCCTGCCGTCCGGGGCAGCGCTGTGGACCGCGGGGCTGGGCTGGTAGTCGTTGTCGAACACGACCTGCCACATTGCTTCTTGCGCCTTGGGCGGCTTCCGGCGGACCCGGAACTCGGTTTCCCCGGCGGCATAGTTGCGCACGAAGATGTCGCCGTGAACAATCTCGATGTCCTCGCCGGGCAGGCCGATCAGACGCTTGATGTAGTTCTCGCGATTGTTCTGGGGGTTCTTGAAGACCACCACGTCCCAGGGTTTGGGCTTGCCCAGATGATAGAGGTACTTCATCACCAATACCTGGTCACCCCGGGAAGGCGGGATGTCGCTGCGATGCACATGGAACAGTCCGCAGGACGGGCAGCGTGCCCCGCCGGCGACGGCGGAGAGACTCACCGCCCCCTCCCTGCTCTTGGGGACGCCGTAATCGTAATCCCTGCCACAGGAGGAGCAACGCAGCTGCCAGTGGGCACCCATCAGTCTCGGAGCCATGGACCCCGTCGGGATCACGAAGGCCTCGATGAGAAACGCGCGCAGCACGAACGCCAGCACAATCGCCACCCAGATGCTTTCGACGGTGTCGCGAATGCCGGCCAGTTCGCTTGCCTGAACGTCGGAGTTTCTTCTCATAGGCTCGATACGATAGTCGTTTCCGAAGGGGTCGCCAAGGGTCAATCCAGAATTCATTCGGCGCCCGAAGCTGAAGAGTTCGCGCCCGCAACGGTTCATTGACCAAGCCGGTGCGACGTGGTACACCTTGCCACCTGCAACCGACTCTTCGAGCCTTTCGCAGGAGACGATACATGGACCGCAGCACGCTCGCCGCCCGGATCAAGGAGGTCTCGTACCTCGAAGGAGACTTCGTCCTCCGGTCCGGCAAACGCAGCAAGTACTACCTCGACAAGTACCTCTTCGAGACCCAGCCGGATATCCTGGCGGAGCTGGGCAAGCTGTTCGCCCCCTACGCCGACGACGTGGACCTCATCGCTGGCCCGGAGCTGGGGGCGGTTTCGCTGGCCGCAGCTACGTCGATGGCCTGTGGCAAGCCCTTTGCCATCGTCCGCAAGGCCACGAAAGATTACGGCACGAGCAAGCTGATCGAGGGGACGCCCGTCGGGGGCAAACGCGTGCTGCTGGTGGAGGACATCGGCACCACGGCGGGTGCAGCTCTGGAGGCCGCAGAGACCCTCGCCAAGGCCGGGGCCACCGTCGCTCGCCTGGTCTTCGTCATTGACCGCATGCAGGGCGCGCAGGAGAACGTCGAATCGGCGGGGCTTGAATTCCACGCCCTGTTCAACAAGCAGGATCTGGGTATCCAGTAGCCCGACATGGGCGCAGACAACGGGCCGATCCTGCTGGGACCGGCCCGGTTTCGTCATCGTGGTTCGCTTGGAACTAAGGGGTCTTGATCGGGCAGGAGTCCAGCGCCTGGCTGGCGATCTTCCGCTCCAGCTGGCTTCGGATCCCCTCACGGGCGAGCATGCGGTTTCTTGGTGTCATCTCGACTTTCACCTCGCCCTCGCTGCGGTCTTCGACCAGGATCAGATGATAGCCGAACTGCGTGCGGACAATGTCGCTGATCTTCCCCTTCTCGGTGCCCAGCGCAGCCTTGGTGAACAGCAGGTCCATCTGGCCGCCGTAACGGATCTCGCCCAGCTTGCCTCCCTCGGCCGATGAGCCGCAGTCGGAATGCAGGGTGGCTGCCTGTTCGAAGGTCGCCTTGCCTTCCCGCAGAGCCACCGCGATCTTCGCGATCTTGCCCAACGCCAGCTTCTGGGTTTCGGTCGGGTCGGTGTAGTCGCACTTGAGAAGAATGTGCCGAACCGTCACGGTCGTACCGTCGAAGCAGTGCGGGTTGTCCTTGACGAAAGACTCCACGGCGTTGGCGTCGATCGCTTTCTCAGCATACTTGGCCATCATCAGGTTGGTTCGGATCGTCTCGTCGGTCTCGCTTTGCAGCGCGAGCACCAACTCGGGGTCGTACTGTCCCTGACTCAGGGCTGCCACCGCCTGGCTGAACCCTTTGCGATAGGCGGCGACTTCTTCGTCACTGATCGACACCTTCCTGGCGGCAAGGAAACGCTGCCGGAGCTTGGTCATCACCCAGTAATCCACCGTCTGCTCGCGGAACGTAGCCACCTGGTAGGCCGGGAACGACTGGGGCAGACGCTCGACCATTTCGTCGACCTCGGCCTTGCTGATCTCCTCCTTGCCGACTGTCACGAGCACCGGCGATGCGTCCTGGTTGTTGGGGTCGGCGGCGTTAGCATCGGCCTTGAGGGCGTCAACCGGGGCGTTGGGATCCTCGCCGTATGCTAGTGATCCTGCCAGCAGCAAGACCGCCACCAGCGTCGGAAGGGGCCAGAATATCTTTCTCACGTCAAGCCTCCTGAGGGGGTTAGATACCATCGGACTGCACATTGGACACGCATTGGGCGTGGAGGTTTCGCAAAAACCGAGGCTGCATCGGTCGTCAGTCCTCGGCGAATTCCCGCTCCACGAGCTCGCAGAGGGTGTGGTACAGAAAAGCATGGACTTCCTGGATCCGGGGAGAGAGCTCGGAATCCACGTCCAGAAGCACCTCGGCCAGCGGGCCACACTTCCCTCCGCCTCGACCCGTGAACACGATCGTCCGCATGCCGCGATCCCGCGCCGCAGCGAGTGCGGCGACCACATTGGCAGAGTTGCCCGAGGTGCTCAGCGCGATCGCGACGTCGCCGTCCCGGCCGCATGCCTCGATCTGCCGGACGAAAACCTTCTGGAAGTCGTAATCATTGGGCACGGCGGTGAGAATCGAGGTGTCGGTGGTCAGGGCGAACGCCCGCAGGGCCTTGCGCTGCTTGAGGAACCGCCCGACCAGTTCGCAGGCGATGTGCTGTGAATCGGCGGCCGATCCGCCGTTGCCGAACACGTAGACCGTTCCCCCGCCGCGGTAGGATTCGATCACGACGCGGGCAGCCTCGACCAGCGGGCCCGCGAGGCGTTTCTCGGCCTCTGCGAGGACTGCCTGACACTGCCTGAACCTGTCCCTGACGATCTCTTCCATGTCTCTCCTGCGATCCAAATCGAGCAACGGGCCGGTGCGCGAGGGGGATCATACCGGACGCGGAGAGCAAAAGAAACCGCAATCGAAGGCTGCCTCTGCCGATGGACATGAACGGTAGGGGTCGCAATACGCGATGCCGGAAAGTACACTGGATCGGCCATGTCCGAAGTCCGAGCCTTGCCAACGAGGAGAGCATGAGCGAAGAGCAGAGCAAGACATCGAAAGCCGAAGGCGATACGAACCGATCCAGCCGGGACAAATGGATCAAACTTGCCTTTGCGCTGACTGCGCTGGTGGTGATCATCCTGGTGTACTTCAACCAGAAGAAGCCCGCGACGGTTCCGGAAGGCTGGTCGCGCGACCTGCCTGCCGCCCTCGCCAAGGCCAAGGCGGAAGATCGCCGCGTGCTGGTGATTTTCGACTCATCACCGCCAAGTCAGACTGCCAAGCAGATGCTCAACATCACGCTGAATCGAAGCCAGAACACCGAGGCCATCGAGAAAGGCGGATTCATTCCCGTGATGGTGGACTACAGTCCGCAACTGGGCGAGGAGTACATTCTTCGCGTGGAGGACCTGCCCGTCACCTTGATCCTCGACCCCAACGGCGTGGAGCTCAACCGCCGCACTGGGTACATCGGAGAGGTCCCATTCCGCGAAGGCTTCCTGACACTCAAGGAGATCCAGAAGCCGAAGTAGCTCCGCAAGCCGGCTCGCAGCGCGATGGATGGCGCAAAGCCCCTGTCAGCCGAAAGTCAATCGCCCCGATTCCGAACGTCGACCCGCCACAGCAGAGAGTTCGGGTCGGGCCTGACGAAATGCACCCGGCCTTGTGGGAAGTCCGGGACCTTGCTCTTGCTTCGCGAAGCGACGTACAGGGGTCTGTCCAAGGGCACGTCGTCGTGCGTCATCGAATCGGGCTCCCAGACGAAAAGAGCAACATCCCGGCCAAGCGATTCCCGACGCTGCACCCAGAACACAGGCCAGGCTGCCGTATTGTCCAGCAGCAGCCTCGACCCCGATGGCGCTTCACGAAGCAGTCCGCGAGCCCACCGGCCTGCAGAATCCTCATTGTGCTTCCAGGGCACGAGCCAGTAACGAAGCGAGTCTCGATAGACCAGGTCGCGCCTGCCTACCTCGCCCAGCCCCGCTTTGCGCCACGCCCAAGGGGCCGCCGCATAGACAACCGGGGTCCATAGCACGGTCAGCCCGGCGATTGCGAGCAACCACCTTCGTCTGCCGTCCCGGGTCAGACGGTCCAGGCCCATGGCTGCCATCAGGGTCAGCATCGCATAGGTGGGGAGAAAGAACATGAACTGGTCGGGCACCTGGTAACGAACCGCGAAGGCGAAGTGAGCGCACAACAGGTATCCGAAGGCAACGGCCAGCGAGCGAGGTACTTCCCTGCGCAGCACGACAACACCGACCAGAGCCGCCGGCAGGACAAAGTTCGGGAAGTTCATGACAACGTACATCGGCCCCATGCGCAGCGCTCGCATCGATCCGACCAGAACGCTGTCCTGCCAGATCGCTCCGAAAAGCGCACCCCGCAACGCCTCCACAAAGCCGATTTCCACGGCCTGCTGGATGACCAGCGCAATCCACAGCGAAGCGCCAATGCACCACGCCACAACAAAACCGACGACCGTCCACCACGGAACACGACGGCGACACGACAGCGCAATCGCTCCTACCCCGTAGGCCGGCAACGAGAGCAACGCAAGATTATGTGTTGAAAGGCCTACTCCGTTAAGCAGGCCGAGCAACAGAACCCAGCGTGCCCGAGGTCGACGCACGAGCGTAAGCAATACGTGCAGCTCAAGTGTGAACACCGCCAGAAAAACAGCCTGACTCTCCAGGATCGTGCCCAGCCACCACAGCGTTTGCCCGAACCCCAGAGCCGCTGCCGAGATCAGTGCAATGCCCGGCCTGCGAGGGCGTAGACGCAGGATCAGCGAGGAAATGTTGGCCACCGAGAGTGCAGCGAACAGGCTGGAAACAAGATTCAGGCGATAGCTCAGCGAACCGAAAGGCAGGAGACTCGCCGCCTTACCCAACAGAATAAGAGTCGGATGGGCACAACTGACGCCCAACCAGCCATGGAGGTCCAGATCCAGCACCCGAAGCCCGAAGATGCCGCTGTCCTGCCAGGCCGGGCCCCGCTGGGCCGTAGCCGCATACAGCACGGAAAACACGGCGAAAACTCCCGCGTAAAGAGGCAACAGCCCGCGCCGAGACGGCTTACAGAGCTCGATTTTGCCTTTCACGTCGGATTCCGCCATGGGGACGCCTACCTCAGAAGAACCACTTCGCTACCTTCAGGATGCCCTGCTTCCATGGCACGCGGTGGCTGACACCACTGGCCTGGCTGAACTCGTCGAGGTGCTCCAGGTACCACCGGTAGTTGCGGATCAGCGCGTCCTTGTTGGAATGCTTCGGGGTGAACCCCAGCACCTTCTCCGCCTTGTCGATGCCCACAAACGAATCCGTGCACGCCGTCTCGTACACCCACTTGTAGAGCGGTGAAAGGTGCAACGCCTCCAGAATCCGTAGCGTCCAGATCATCGGCCAGGCGGGAAAGGTCTTGATCTTCTTGCCGTGTCCGGCTTCGTCCAGCACGGCCTGGAAGTCCTCCTTCATCGTCGTGAACTCTTTCGCGCCGATGTTGAAGGTGTCGTTGACCTTCCCTTCGTCGGGATCGGTCGCCACAATCCAAATCGCCTCGCAGAGGTCCTCCACGTCCAGCAGTTGGTAGCGGTTCCTGCCGTTACCGATCATCGGGAAGCCCTTGCCGTCCTTCGCCCAGTCATAAAACATGGCAAAGACGCCCAAACGCTCCGGGCCGATGAAACTCTTCGGCCGGATGATCGGAACGCACATTCCCTTCTCGCGGTACTCCAGGCACACGTTCTCGGCCTCGATCTTCGCCTCGCCGTAGGGCCCGACGCCGTCGAGTTTGTCGTCCTCGTAGATCGGGTGGTGGTCTGGAATGCCGTAGACCGCCGTCGAGGATACCTGCACGGCCCGCTGAATGCCGCACTGGTGGGCGATCTCGAAGATCATGCGCGTGCCGTCGATGTCCGTCGAGAAGATGTCCTCCTTGGAGTACAGCGGCAGCGCCGCGGCGCAGTGGACGACGATATCGACGTCTTCCATCGCCTTGCGGACGTCGTCTTCATTGCGGATATCACCCGTAACGATGCGCACCCGATCGCGCTCCGGGTAGTCGAATTCCGCAAAATCGAGAGAGGTTACCTCCTGGTCTCGCTGCAGCGCGTATCGCACCATATTGATGCCCAGAAAACCCGCCCCTCCGGTAATCAGCCACCTTGCCATCGATCGGTTTCCTTCCTGTAACACGTGACGAATCAAAGCCCTTGGCCGCGGTTGCTACGCAAACCACGGTGGCGTCGTTCGCTGAGAGATCCGATAATACCTTCCATCATGACCAATGCAAGAACGCCCTCCGACATGGTGGACAAGCCCCCGCGCCGAGTCCTCAGCTTCCTGGGCCTGTGGGCCATGGTGTTCGTCTCCCTGCTGGTTCTCTACGGGTTGACCTGCCAGAGAGAGCTGTCCTGGCAGGATTCCGGCATGTTCCAGTGGCGCATCCTCCACGGAGACTACCACGGCGACCTGGGTCTGGCGCTCGCCCACCCGCTGTACATCGCCCTCGGGCAACTGGTGGCAGCCGTTCCTGCCGGAAGTGTCTTCTGGAGAATCAACTTCCTCAGCGGCATCGGCATGGCGATGGCTGCGGCCAATGTCGCCTCCGCCGTCTACGCATTCACGGGCCGTCGCGGCGCCGGACTGGCGGCCGGGTGGATTCTGGGCGTATCCCACATCGCATGGTGGCTGGGGACCATCGCGGAGGTCTATACGTGGTCGGCTGCGGGGCTTTCGGCCGAACTCCTGCTGCTCCTGTCCCTGCTGAAGAAGCCCACAACGCCCAAGCTGGCAGCCTTGGCCTTAGTCAACGGTCTGGGAATCTGCATCCATAATTTCGCGTTGCTCGCGATTCCGGCCTACCTCATCGTGGCTGTCGTGCTTATCGCCCGCAAGAAGCTTCCCGCCTGGTCGCTGGCGGCTGCACTGGGCGGGTGGGCAGTCGGCGCATCGTGGTATCTGGGCATGATCGCCGAGGCTGCGGGAACGCTGGGGAGTTGGTCGGCCGCCGTTCACTCCGCCCTGTTCGGACGCTATGAATCGCAGGTGCTCAGCGCAGCTCCGACAGGAAGCATGATGAAGATCAACCTGGCGCTGGCCTCGCTGAGCTTTGTCAGTTTCCTGCTTCCCCTGGCCGTCTGTGGATGGACTCAACTGGTCCGGAAGGCTTCGCGGATCATCTCGGCAGCCGTGCTGGTACTGACAGGCGTCCACTTCCTCTTCTTCATCCGCTACCCCGTGCCCGACCAGTTCACCTTCCTGCTGCCGACGGCCACCATGGTCGCCTTTGCATCCGGCATCGGAATCGCCGCCCTGCTGGGTGGATCGCGGCGGGTTAAGGCTGCGTGCCTGGCGATGGTCTTCGCATCGATCATCCTGCCACCAGTTGTCTACGGGGTCGGTCCGCGGCTTGTCAACCGGGCGGGGGTCCAGATCAGGCGTGAGCGCAAGCTGATGTACCGGGACGAGGTCCGGTACTGGCTGGTGCCATGGAAGCATGACGAGCGATCGGCCTGCAGGTACTCGGTCCACGCGCTTCAGCAGGCGGAGCCGAACGGAATCGTTCTGGCAGACAGCACCACGGTCTTCCCGCTGCTGATGACGAAGGAACGAAACCCCAAGGCCTGGGCCGGTGTATCAGTACACCAAGCCATGTCGCCTCGGGAGTTGGGTGAGCTGGCCGGCGACGAGTTCAGGGAGTTTCTGAAAACCCGGGGGTTGTACATGGTTCGCCCGAACTTGCCCCCCCTGCCCGACAGCGTCAAGTCGCTGCTGGAAGTCCGTCGCACAGAAGGCCAGCCATTGCACGAGGTCGTTTGGGCCGGATCTTCCCCGCCGGAAGAGTAAGTCTACCGCTTGTCGATACGGTCGGACACGGCGTCGGCAGCCTGCATCAGAGTCAGCCTGTGCGAGGCGATTTCGCCGGGGCTGATCGCGTCGCTGCGCATCCGGAGCAGATCGAATCCCAGGCCTTCCAACTTGGCTACATCCGTCCGGAGATCCTCCAGCGCGGTCTTGAGCTCCGTAACCTGCACCTTGGCGGCTGACCCCTTGGCCAGCAGTGCCTCACATCGCTTGACCAGCATGTAATCGTCCACACCCTCCCAGAAACGCAGCATCTGCAGCGTGGGCAGGAAGCTGCCAGGCCTGCCGGGCTCGGGTACGATCATGCCCCGGCCATCCAGCGTATCGCCCTTCCACGGGCTGACCCCACCCGGGAACATGCCCGAGAGGTACGCGCCGTCTGCCCCGATGCCCGCGGCATAGAGGCCCACCGTAAGTCGGTCCGGCCTGCCGGAGTAGATCAGGGCCTTGCGGTCGTCGCCGGCCTTGTGGAGCCTGTCAAGGGACGATGCCAGGGAGTCGCTGTCAGGAATGACGATCCAGGCCGAGAACGACTTGGCCGCCTTCGTTGCGTTGTCGCCCTGGCCGAGAATGGAAGCCGAGACGGTCAGCGCGGGCTTGCCGCCGCCGCTTGCAATCTGGGCAGCCTGCTGACAGAACCCCCCCAGGTCCCTTTCCCGTCGGAGCAACCCCACGAGCATGGGCGCCTCGTCGAGCCGTACCTTGCCCAGAATGGCCTTGGTCCGCGACGCAGCGTTGCGGGTCGCCCCGCGATGCCGCTGGCTGGTGACCATCGTGCCGCCTCGCCCCAGGCGCCAGAAGAATCCCGAGAAATCCACCAGGTTCATGCCCGGAATGTCTCGCGTGGAGACGCGCTTGAGATCATTGATCAGTGCATCGTCGTGGACGGCTGTTCCCTCGCCCGGGCGAGGGCCGGTGAACTTCAGGGCATTGATCCCCGTATCCAACAGCGTCTTGCGCAAACGAGCGGTGAAGGCTCCACGCTGCGAATCGCTGAGCGTCGAGGCAAGGGCATGGTAGACCTGCCCGATCTCGGCATCGGTATACGCCCCAAAGGTGGGCGTTGCGCACCCGGCGGCGAGTTGATGAACCTCGATCTCTACCGGTATCTCGACCTTCCCCCCGCTGAACGACAGCAGCAACTGACCCTCGTACACGCCCTCGGCAGCCGACTCCGAAACGGGCAGTACCGCGGTGATGAAGACCATCTCCTTCGGCTCGACCGGCGTCTGTCGCTTGTCCAGGATGAAAGGCTGGAACAGCACCAGCCCCGAGGTCACCCGAGGGACGGGCTTGACCGCATACACCCCGCTTCGAAGGTTGTTGACCGCCATCGGCCTGCCTGTGGTCTTCGAGCGAAGGGGGCCCATTCGCCCTCCCGTGTAGGCAGATTTCTTCAGAGGGGCCACCGCCAGGCGGAAGACCACCAGCGAGCCGTTGACGGCGACGCCCTTCAGCCGGGTCACCCGATCAATGTTCTTCGGCTGCCAGCCCGCGACGAATCCGTCGTCGTCATCCACCAGGAAGCTCATGAAGCCGGCCTGGGTCTCCTCGGCGGTCGGCTGAAGGCGACAGACGGGGTCCACGCGCTGTCCGGCGATGAACTGCCTGCGGTATCGCCGGAGGTCTTCCCGGACCCGCTTGACGTACTTGGCCATCTCGGTTTTGCTGGCCTCCGGGGCCATCGCCACCGCAGAAAGCTGACAGTTACCGAGTTCCACACGATTGCGATCGGCCCGCAGGCGGAAGTCCACCAGTTCGACGAACTGCTCGGCGTACTTCTCGCTGAACCATTCGGGTGTCCACTCGCCTTCGTAGCCCATCATGAGCCCTTCGCTGCCGAGCATCTCCCGGGCTGACCTGCGCTCCTGCAGAACGGTCTTGCCGTTGACCTTCATGATGTACTCAGTCGGCTGGGTACCGGCACGCGAGCCGTAATGACTCACCCATGCCCACGCGACCGCCTCCTTGCCTCCGGGCGGCCGAAGGTCGCAATGATCCAACACCTTCGCCCGGGGCGGCCTGCCGATGAAGTCCCGCCCAAGCGGGTCCGGGAAGGTCTCTGCGTAGGCATAGACCCGCGCCTCGCCGCTCCAGATGACCTGGTTGCTGCCGCTTCCGGCGGCCTCGAAACCAGGCCAGACCACCTGGCCAGACGGTCCGAAATCCAGCAGCACCGCGCCGTCCGGAGCCGCAGCGGCAGTCTCCAGCCTCAGGTTGTCGATAATCAGCGGAGCCTTGCCCGTGTTGGTGATCCGAAGCACCGCAGCGCCCCTTGGCAAGGAGCCGCCAAACGAAGCTGCGATCACCGAGACCGGCAGCGACAGCGTGTCCTTCCCCGCCTGCACAACCCCCACCTTGCCGTGCGAACCATCGGCGTACACCAGTTCGAGTTTCAGCGAGTGGGGCAGCAGCTGGGTCGTCAGCGTGTCCAGGCGGATCCAGTCATTCGTCGCGAGGTCGTCCCCGGAGACATCCAGCGTCATGACCGCCTCGGCGGGCATCTGGGCAGCCTGCTTTCCCTCGGTGACGCCCTGCCCGGCCTTGACCGCCGAGAGATCGCCATTGGCCGTGGGCACGAGATTGAGGTCCTCAAAGCCCGTGATCAACGTCTGCCCCGCTTGAGCGCAGACGCTCCCGCCGAACAGCGCCAGCATGAGCACCGCACACCTGATCGCCGGTTTCCTGTTCTGCGACATCCGATTTCCCATGATTCCACCCCGACCTTGTCAGTCTCCTATCGAGAGCAACGAATCCTGCTGCCCCAAAGAGTTTAACGCAGAACTGCAGCCCATTTCCCCCTATAATCATAATTGACCGAAGACAGGAGTTCGTGATGGTACTCACCACGCGTCAATCGATCGTTGCGTCGCTGGTCTGCTTGTGCACCGCCCAACTAGCCGTCGGTCAGGCACGCAGTAGCATCGGCTTCTCCAGACCCGGCGAAGGAATACGCATCGGTGACACCGCCGCCAGCAGGACGTTCCTGCGCAACTCGACGGGAGTGGGGTCGTTGGGTTCGCGAAGCCGGGGCGCGGGGACCAACGTCCTCCGCAGCTCTCTGAGCTCCAATCCAGGCTCCCGCCTGCGAAGGCGTTCATTGGGACGACGCTATTCGTCCAGCCTGGACTCGCTGGGAGAGACCCGAACCAGCCGCGGCCAGACCTACGCCAGCAGCATGGCCAGGCTTCAGCGTCGACGCAGTACGGGACGTTTCGTCCCCCTGACCGAAGCAGCCAAGGACCCGCTGTTTGGTACCCGGGCATATCTCGAAGCCGTCGGGATGGACCAGGAGCAGTTGCTCGACAGCAATGCACCGATCACCTCGCTCGTGCCCGATGCCCCGGGCGAGTACACCGAACACCTCAACGAGGGCGATCGTCTGTTCCGGGAGGGTTCGTACATCGAAGCCCTGGCCAGCTTCGAGATGGCCAATGCCTACCAGGGAACCGACCCTGAAAGCCTGCTCTACCTCATGCATACCAAGGCTGCGCTCGGACAGTACCACTCTGCCGCCTTCCTGCTTCGCAAAACGCTCGACAATTTCCCGGAACTGCCCCTCGTGAACCTGGAGCCCAAGGGCTTCTACGAAGATCCCTCCGCGTATGTCCGGCACGTGGAGAAGCTCCAGCGCCGGGCCGAGGAGGACGCCTACGATCCCGACCCCCAACTGCTACTGGCCTACTATCAGTGGTTCGCAGGCGATCACGACAAAGCCCGGCAGTCGCTGAAGGCCGCCGTCGAGGCCGCCAAGAAGAACGCCCGTGCGCTGAACTCCCAGGCCACACTCGAGGCCACGGATATCTTCCAGAGGGGCATGAAGACTGTCCGTGACGAAACCCGGCAAGACAATGACGCCAAGTCGGAGAATCCTTCGGATTCACCCGAGGAAACCGACGAGGACACCGGCGCGGGAACGGCCTCCGGAACCGGTTCCCAGCCGTCTCCGGGCAACGACGAATCCAAGCCCGACGGGGAGAACTCCGACCCGTCGCAGTGACCGCCAAGATCCACCGACTCCAGCCCCGACCACGCCGATTCCAGAGGACGGATCGCCCGTTCGACGTCTGCTACTGCCCCGTCTGATCCCCCGCCATCCGCTCTTGCATGGTTTGTTGATAACGTGGTAAACTGACCGTTCCGCCAGACCGATGCAAGTAGTGTGGCCGGAGCATAATCCCTTCTGATTGCGAGCCCTATGGGCAAAACGGAGAAGAATTCCGCAGCAAGTAAGTCTTCCTCCTTCTTTCTGGCGTGGCTGGAGAGTCTTCTCGCGCGCCATCGGCTGTCGACGAACATCGCCATCCACAGCATCCTGTTCGTCCTCGCGCTGATCCTGGCGTACCTCGTCCGCTTCGATGCCGTCGCCCCCGAGGGACAATCCTCGGGCGGAAAATGGCTGGCTGACAGCTTCCTCTTCACGCTGCCGTATTTCCTCCTGATCAAGATCCTGGTCTTCGGCAAGCTCAAGCTCTACCGGGGCGGGTGGCAGTACTCGGGCATTCGAGACGTCGCGAACATCCTGCTGGCATCGTGGCTGTTCGTAGTCATCACGTTCCCGATGATCTACATCTTCCACCGGATCCCGGTGCGCATGGACGCATCGATCCCGCTGCTGACCGAGTACTTCTCGAAATTCCCCCAGTCGATTCTCGTGCTCGACTTCCTGGCTTCGGTCTTCCTGGTCTGCACGGCCAAGCTGGCCGTCCGGATCTACCATGAAGAGCTCCGACCGGTCTCGGAGGAAGGCGTACGGCGGGTGCTGATCGTCGGGGCGGGCAATGCCGCCGAGGCGGTGATTCGTGAGATCAACCGCATGCGCGTCGACCGGTACCGCGTGATCGGCCTGGTAGACGACGATCCCGCCAAGCAGGATCTGTACATCCACGCGCTGCCCGTGCTGGGCACCACCGACGACATCCGGACCCTCTGCGAAGAGCACGACGTGCAGGAAATCCTCATCGCCATGCCGTCCGCCACGCAGAAAGAACTCCGCCGCGTCATCGAGCTCTGCAGCGGCACCAAGCTGAAATTCCAGCAACTGCCCAGCGTCACCGACATGATCGACGGCCGGGTAACGGTCTCCCAGATCCGCCCGGTCGATATCCACGACCTGCTGGGGCGCGAGACCGTCCAGCTCGACGCCGAAGCGATCGGCCGATTCCTCCGAGGCCGGCGGGTTCTCATCACCGGCGCGGGGGGCAGCATCGGCTCGGAGATGGCCCGGCAGGTGTGCAAGTTCTCCCCCGCCCTGCTGGTGCTTCTGGAGCAGGCGGAAACACCCCTGTTCGACATCGACAACGAAATTCGCAAGTCGTACCCGGACCTGCCTCGCGTGCCGGTAGTCTGCGATATCTACGACCGAAGCCGGACCCTGGAAGTCTGGTCCGAGCACAAACCCGAGGTGGTCATTCACGCCGCCGCCCACAAACACGTTCCGCTGATGGAGTGGAACCCGTGCGAGGCGATCAAGAACAACATCCTCGGCACGCGGAACGTCGCCGACGCCTCCTGCGAGCACGGGGCCAGCGAGTTCGTGATGATCTCCACCGACAAGGCCGTCAACCCCTCGTCGGTAATGGGCTGCTCGAAGCGCATCGCGGAGATCTACACGCAGACCCTCAACGGCCGGGACGGCTGCCCGACACAGTTCAAAGCGGTCCGCTTCGGCAACGTATTGGGGTCCAACGGCTCGGTCGTGCCGACCTTCCGCAGGCAGATCGCAGCCGGCGGGCCTGTGACCGTCACGCATCCCGAGATGACCCGGTATTTCATGACAATCCCGGAGGCAGCCCAGCTGGTTCTCCAGGCTGCCTCGACCGGCCAGGGCGGGCAGATCTTCCTGCTCGACATGGGCGAGCCGGTGAAAATCCTGGACCTGGCGCGGAACATGATTACCCTCAGCGGCTTCCGTCCCGACGAGGACATTGACATTGTTTTCACGGGTGTGCGCCCGGGCGAGAAGCTCTTCGAGGAATTGCGTACCGAGGGTGAAGATATCGAACCGACGGTCCATCCGAAGGTGATGGTCTGGAAGCATCGTTCCACCGAATGGAGCCGCGTGACGGCCGCAATCGACCAGCTGGAATCGCTGGCCAACTGCATGGATCGCGACCGGATCGTCCGGTCGTTCCGGGACGTCGTGCCCGAATACGACCCGCTGAACCCGCCGGACAGGCAGGGCGCCAAGCCGATGGACCCCTCTCCCATCGAGCCTATGCCTACCGATACCGGAGCCGGCCGGCCATAGCCAGGTGTCGCCAGGAGAACTCAACCATGGCAGATGATCGGAGAGCCGTTGATGTCGAGTGACGCTGTAGGAACGGGAATTCCCCTTTCTCGCCCGGATGTTACCCAGTCGGAGATCGACGCGGTCGTGTCGGTACTTCGAACGGACCGTCTCAGTCTCGGCCCTCACCTGGGCCGGTTCGAGAAAGCAGTCGCGGATCGATGCAACCGCAAGTACGGAATCGGCGTTTCCAGCGGCACCAGCGGTCTGCATCTGTGTGTACGAAGCCTGGGCATCGGCCCGGGAGATGAGGTCATCACCACGCCTTTCTCGTTCATTGCAACGACGACCTGCGTCATGTTCGAGCGGGCCAGGCCTGTCTTCGTCGATATTGATATCGACAGCTACAACATGGACCCGACTCTTGTCGAAGCAGCTGTCAGTAGACGGACCAAGGCAATACTGCCTGTTGAGGCGTTTGGCAATACCAGACACTTCGACAGGTACGAGCAGTACGCCCGGGAATACAAGCTTCGTATGATCGAGGATTCCTGCGAAGCCCTCGGGGGACTCCTCGAGGACCGGCCGGCGGGCAGCTTTGGCGACTGCAGCGTGTTCGGCTTCTATCCCAACAAGCAGATCACCGCCGGGGAAGGCGGCGTCGTCGTGACAGACGACGTTGCGATCCGCGACCACTGCCTGGCGATGAGAAACCAGGGGCGCGCAAGCCGGGACCGGTTTGTTCACGAGATGCTGGGATACAACTACAGGCTGAATGAACTCTCGGCGGTCATGGGAGAAGTGCAGATGGCCCGGCTGGACGGCATCCTGTCCCGCCGACAGAAGGTCGCTGACATCTACCAGGAGATGCTTGAGGGGATCCAAGGGATCCATCTTCCCCCCTCCCACAAATCCGAGAAGGCCAGCTGGTTTGTCTATGTCATTCGCTTGGGTGATGATTTCTCGGCCGCTCAGCGAAACAAGGTCCTGGACCTGCTGCGAGCCCGGGGAATCGGGTGCGAGAGGTACTTCCATCCGATCCATCTGCAGCCTTTCGTACGGGAGAAATTCGGGCACGGGCCGGGCGACTTCCCTGTCTGCGAACACGTAGCAGAGCGGACGATCGCCCTGCCATTTTTCACCCAGATGACCGAAGACCAGGTTCGAACGGTCAGGGACCAGCTTGTCGAGGCGATTGATCGAACCAGGCCGGCGCACACAATCCACCCAGCCAGCAGCCTCACCGCAGACCGTATCGAGGAGCAACCGCAGGCTGTGCCCTTCCACCGGGTACGATGTGATGGAAACGAGTTGGAATACATCGAGGAAGTCTTGGAGAGCGGGTGGCTGACGACGGCCAAGAAAACCGCGGAATTGGAGCGTCGGTTCTCTCAGGAGGTAGGCGGCAAGCATGCCTGTGCGGTCAGCTCCTGCACTGCCGCTCTGCACCTGTCCCTCGAGGCCATGGGCATCGGACCGGGTGACAAAGTCTTGGTACCGACGATGACCTTCACTGCTTCTGCAGAGGTGGTCCGGTATCTTGGTGCCGACCCGGTGCTTCTGGATGTGGAGTATGGCACGAGTCTGCTGACACCGGACACACTTTCCCGGGCAATCGAGGTACATCCCGACGCCAAGGCCCTGATTGTGGTTCACTTCGGCGGACAACCGGCCGAGATGACCAATGAACGGGGAACTGGTATTCTCCAGCTGTGCCACAAACACGGGATACGGGTCGTGGAGGATGCGGCCCACGCATTCCCGGCTAGATTGGGCGATCGGATGATCGGATCGCTGGGCGACACAACGTGCTTCAGCTTCTATGCGAACAAGACCATTACGACCGGCGAAGGAGGTATGCTCGTCACGGATGACCCCGAGATCGCCCGCAGAGCTTCCATCATGAGGCTTCACGGCATCGATAGGGACGTATGGGATCGCTTCTCATCTACCAACGCCCAGTGGGAGTACGATGTGGTCGCTCCCGGGTATAAGTACAACATGCCCGACGTCAACGCCGCCATCGGCCTGGCGCAACTGGAACGAGCTTACGACCTCTGGCGGAAGCGTTACCGGGCTGCGAAGCTTTACTTCGAGCTCCTGGCTGACATCCCATGCCTGAATCTTCCCCAATGCCGTGTTCCGCTGGAAGACCAGGCATGGCATCTGTTCGTCGTCACGCTCAGCCAGCACAGTCCCATCAGCCGTAACGATCTGATCAAGGAACTCAAGAGCAGGAAGATTGGGACATCCGTTCACTATAAGCCGCTGCACCGCATGACCTACTATCAGCAGCGCTATCATCTGGATCCCTCCGATTTCCCTGAGGCCGAGAGGATCTGGCAAGGCTGTCTCACCCTTCCGCTGTTCCCCTCGATGGGCGAGGGAAGCGTACGTCACGTCTGCGATGTACTCCGCGGGATTCTGACCTGAGGCAAGGACGTGAAGAGAGCCCTGGACATCATCGTATCGGCGACAGGCCTGCTCCTGCTTCTGCCACTGCTGCTGATCCTGGCATTGCTGGTCCGCCTCACCAGCAACGGGCCGGCCCTGTTCCGGCAGCAACGAGTCGGCCTGGGTGGCAAGCCCTTCACAATGCTGAAGTTCCGCTCGATGACTGTCCGGGACGATGCGCAGAAAGGATCGTTTGACGCCGGTGACGACACCCGCGTGACCCGCATCGGCAGGTTCTTGCGAAAAACGAAGCTCGACGAACTCCCTCAACTCTGGAACGTCATGAAGGGAGACATGTCGATCGTAGGCCCCAGACCCGAGGTCCCCAAGTGGACCGAAGTGTACCCCAAGCGATGGGAGAAGGTCCTGCAGGTCCGTCCGGGAATCACGGACCCTGCCTCCATCGAGTTCAGGAATGAGGAGGAACTCCTCGCCGCCTCCGACGACCCCGAGGCTACATACCGCAACACGATCTTGCCCCGCAAGCTGGAGTTGTACGAGCAGTACATCGCAGACAATACCGCATGGACGGATGCCTCCATCTTGCTCCGCACGATGCTGGCCGTCCTCCTGCTCGGAAAGAAGTAGGTCGCTTTGCCGGACCTGGCCTTCCTGCATTCAGCAGAACTGCCTGATCTCGTCCAAGTCCTTCTTCAGAGACCCTGGAATCGTACAGTCTGGCTGTGCGTACCCGACAGCCAAAAGGATAATGATGCGCTGATCATCGCGCAGATCGACCTCCTCACGAATCGCGACTTCCTGCTCGGCAATGTCAGGCCAGTTGATGCAGCAGGAACTGACCCCCTGGGTCTCAAGCGCTAGCTGCAGCCCCATTGTAGCCAGAGACGCATCGATATAGGGAACATGGCGGTCCCTGAGTTCGGGGAAAGCGCAGAACTCCCCCACCACCGCGATAACGCAGGGCACAAACTCGTACCCCGAGAAACCCCTCGGAATCTGCATCAGGCGCTCAATGGTCCCAGGCTCATCGAACACCTTGAACACGAATGGCTGCCGGTTGCAGGCACTGGGGGCCTCGATGGCTACTTCGATGGCACGATCGATCACTCGCCGGGGTACCGGCTTGAGCAGGTAATCCCTCACGCTGCGCCGGTGAGATACCAATTCCCGCAGTTGCTCGAGAGAAACCGGGCATTCGGTGGAAGGTCGTACGAAGGGAGATACCCGGGGCAGAGACCTGCATGTATGAAAGCTGCCAAGACGCTCGTACTCACCTCTTGCCCGCCTGATGGCGGGAGCATCACTCTCGGCCGTAACTTCGAAGTAAACGTCCAGCACGCCATGGGCCCAGTGAATGACCGAGGGCTTGGATTCGGCCTCGGAGTATGCCTCGTGAATTTGCCCCAGCCAGTTGACCGTCTGCTCGATGTAGCTGACGGCGAAGGTCGTGCGTACGTCGCGGTAGGTCAGACCCTTCTCGATCCTGTGTATTGAGCGCCGAAGTCCGTAAGCGATGGCGTGGGGATTCAGGCTGGAACCTCTCCTCCAAGCTTGCTGGCCTGCCAATACGGAATACTGCTCCCAACCGAATCCGCCCGTGACCAAGAAGTATACTTCGGTCATCAAGCGAGACTTACGAGCCAAAGGCACAAGGAACTTCCCGGCCGCTATTGCCAGGAAGCCGCGTATCTTCCTCAGAAGGCGTAGCCAACCCACATCGGGACCTCCACTGGGATCATGAATACAGCCATTTCGCACCCGAATGCCTTGCATTGCAGGCCTAAGGGGCTCGTGATTCTACTATAGCAGGAACGGTCGATCGATACCACGTGACTCTGTGGGACAACCAGGGCGTATGCATCTAATCGGGGTCTGAAGGGCGTCTGAGAGGCTGGATTTTTGTGTGTGGTTTCTGTATGGGTTGCGCGATGTGCGGACGGCCGGTACAGTGGGATTCCATCGAACGGCAAGGCCTTGCCAACAACCTTGAACCGTTGTTGCAAGGAGCATCGACATGGACGTTGACGCACCGGGTGGGCTGCTGCGCGCATTGGAATCTCTGGACGACGCTCGCATGGACCGCACCAAAGATCATTCTCTCTCGGACATCCTGGCCATCGCGATCTGCGCTTCGATCTGTGGCGTGGACGACTGGACGAAGATGGAGTTCTTCGGCAACTGCAAGCAGAAGTGGTTCCGGACCTGGCTGGATCTTCCCAATGGCATTGCCAGCCACAATACCTTCCGCCGCGTCTTCATAATCCTGGATCCCGACGCCTTCGAGCCGTGCTTCATCACCTGGGTCGACGGGTTGGTCGAGGCATCGGGCGGCCGGCTGATCGCCGTCGGCGGCAAGACGCTGCGCGGCAGCCTGGACCGGGCCAACAGCAAGACCGCCATCCACATGGTCTGCGCTTGGTGCGACAGCAATCAGATGGTCCTCGGGCAACTTGCCACCGACGACAAGAGCAATGAGATCGCGGCCATTCCACGCTTGCTCAAGCTGATCGACATCAGCAACGCCGTGGTCACCATCGATGCGATGGGCTGCCAGAAGGAGATCGCCAAAACGATCGTCGATGAAGGCGCCGATTACGTCCTGCAACTCAAAGGCAATCAGGGCGGCCTCCAAGAGGAGACGGTGCAGCTGTTCGACGAATGCCTGCGAGATGATTGCCACGGGATCGAGTACACCACGGCCACGACACTGAACAAAGGCCATGGCCGGATCGAACGGCGGACGATCTGGGCAACCGAGGATATCGGGTGGTTCGCCGAACGCACGAAGTGGGCGAATCTGCGATCGCTGATTCGGGTATTGTGCGAACGGACGATCCATGGCGAGACGTCACTGGAATACCATTACTACATATCGAGTCTTCCGTCCGAGGATCCCGAGAGACTGCTGGGATACATCCGGGGTCACGGGTCCATTGAGAACCGCCTGCACTGGCCCCTGGGCATCAGCTTCGCCGACGACCAGCGCCGAACCCGCACCGGCCACGCGGCCGAGAACGCGGCCCGACTGGCCCGCATCGCCCTGAACCTGCTCAAGGCCGACAAATCGAGGAAAGCCAGCATCAAGGCCAAACGCATGATGTGCGGTTGGGACCATGATTACTTGCTCAAAGTCCTACTCGAACCACCGAAGAAGAATTAGATGCGTAGGCCCTAGCGGGACAACCGACCGCACCTCTGGAACCACCGGAACCCCGGCGGGGGCCCGGGGAACAGACGAGACCCGACCCGCAGAGGAACGTCGCAGGGCGACCGGATCCGGAGGAACGCTTGGATCCTACTGCGCCGACCGCCCCGTCAGATCGCGAACCATAGTCAGAGTACTACCCAAGAGATTCCTCCCAGACGGCATAGCCAGCAGCGAGGCGAAAAACACTGCGACGAAGACGAGCAGCATGATCACTGCGGCGGCTAGGTCGGGAGACCATTCCTTAAGCAACCAAAGGTCGACCGCAAGAGCTGAGGCTCCGGCAACCACGGAGCAGAAACAGGGCCTCAGTACGCTGAACAGGATATCCCGTGGCCTGACGGGGGTTCCGCTGCAAGCATACAGGACGTAGGGAACCCGCATGACAACAGTGGCCGTGCTGCAGGCGATGGCCACACCCAGTACCCCCCAATTCAGGCCAATTAGAAACGCGGCGAGCAAGCCGAGCGAATGAGCCATAACCGCGCGGAACTGCTTGTCCGTACGGTTGAGGCATATGAACAACCATCCAGCCGAAATATTGACCGTGCCCACAAGAGCCGCTCCACCCAAGGCACGGAAGATCAGGATCACCTCGTCCCATCCCTGACCGAGGATGCAGGGAACCAGACGATGAGCAGCGGCCATGGCGTAGATGATCATGGGAACGGTCACCAGCGTCAGCGTTTCCAGGGCGGTGACATAGAATCTTCGGAACCGTTGGGGTTCATCCTGGATCCGGCTAAGGACAGGAATCACGAAAGAGCCAGCTGGTCCGTTGACCTGCTGAATGGGCAAGAGCAGCAATCTGTAGGCGCGGGCGTACAGGCCAAGGGGGCCAGGCCCGACGAACCGGCCGATCAGGATGTTGTCACCGTTCCGCGCAATGTAGTTGACTGTGTGCGATCCGGTGAGATTCATCCCGAACTTCAGCATTCCCCGAACGCCCGTTCCACGCTTGGGAAGCCCGGGCCGCCAGGGACAAGCATGCCACAGCAACAGCGCCGTGAACGCAGGCACCGAGACAATGCGCACCACCAGCGCCCAGTAGCCGAATCCGAGCCAGGCCGTAACGATCGCAAGTGCCGTCGCGATGAGCATCGCCAAGATCTGGATGACAGTCAGCGCCCGGAACCGCATCTGCCTACGCATCAAGGCCTGGTGCTGAAAGATAAGTCCGCCGACAAGAAACGAAACCGAAACCCCAAGCGTGACACCTGCCAACCGGGAGTCCCCGTAGAACATTGCGACCAAGGGAGAACTCCCCGCAACGATGGCCGTCAACCCCAGACTGATCGCAATGTTGATCCAGAAGAGCGTGGAGACCTGCTCATGGGTGATCTCCTTGCGCTGAACCGTGGCCATGGACAGTCCGGCATCCTTGAGCACTAAGGCAAATCCCGTCAAGGCCATTACCATGTCGATCATGCCGAAATCCTCAGGCACGAGTTGCCGTGCCAGAACGCCCATGCCTGCTATGCTGATCGTGAACCGGATCAGTTCCCCCGCCATCACGCATCCGCCGCTACGGACGCTCCGTCTGCGAAGCGACCCCTTGAGATGGTCTGTTCGAAAAAGGTCCGCGTTCGAACATCGTCCGGAAGTCTCTGAAGTTGTCCTGTGGTTCTTGGCCATGTTCAAAGCCCATTCCCTCCCTGTGGTCATCGGCGTCGCAAGGATCCCACTGCAGCCCGATCCATACCGGAAGACCAGACAACAGGCCGTTCCATCGGGAGGATATGCACTGCCAGACGCGCAGACCAGAGACAAACTGGCAAAGGCTCTTCGACACGGTACTCTCCGGTCGAAGCTCTGTCCAGACCCGAGGCTTTGCCAGTAGTGTTGACAACCGCGGCCAGATCTCGGAGAATGCATGAACGGTCTGGTCGAAAGGCTCGGAGGTGCCTGATCGGGTTCCGATCTTGCGGACGCTGTGGTTTCAGAGCGAGATAAATTCCTATATGCCGAGGAGCTATGTCCTGATTCCGGCTTTTGGCAAGAGAATGGCGTTTGTCCTGTTGCTGTCGCGAATGATCGCTGCACCCCGGGGCTGGCGGCTCAATTGCAGCGGGTGGTCAGCCCGACCGTTCCCCGCAGTGCTACCTGTTCCGTCCTGTGGTGACAGCTCAACAGAGCCGTTCGGCCTGACCCACTGGGGGGGAGACTCGCTCGCTCTCATCCGGTGGGTGCCGAGTACGGTTGAGCCCCGCCGGTCTAGTGGAGGGCGCTGAGCATGTATTCGTCTTCAGCTAGGAGCAGGGTCGTCCGGTTCGCTCGAATTGCCTGGTCGGAACTGCTGCACAAGCCCGTCTGCTCGTGGTACGCGCGTGGTTCGCTCTGGCTGCAGGGAGCCGAGGTCGGGCGAGACTTTGTGGTGCGCGGTCGGATTCGCTTGAGGCTGGAGGGGCGATTGATCGTGGGAGCCGACGTCAGGATGAATTCGGGTCCCTCAAACTTCGTTGGCGGAGACGGACGAGTCAACATCTGGGTAGGCCGGCAGGGGAAATTGGTCATCGGGGACGGCTGCGCGATTTCGAACAGCACGTTCTGCTGCCAGAGTTCGATACGGATCGGTCACGAGACGTTCATCGGGGGCGGTTGCAGGTTGTACGATACCGATTTCCACCCAGTCGATCCCGATGCCCGAATCCGGGCTAAGGCCCAAGGTCGCTCAGCGCCGATCGAAGTGGCGCCTATGTGTTTCGTTGGCGGACATTGCACGATCCTTAAGGGAGTCCGGATTGGTGAGGGAGCCATTGTCGGAGCAGGAAGCGTTGTGACCAGGTCCGTGCCTGATTACGAGATATGGGCCGGGGTTCCCGCCAGGCGGATTGGGGTGGTGCCTCCCGGCCCCGACGGGCAGCCCAATCGCCAGTCATCACAGGCTGGAGGGTGACCATGCGAGTCTTGGTGACCTTCTGGGGAGACTGGCCAGGCAACACCGCTATGAGCCATCGTATGTCCCTGATGGCTCGCGGGATCAAGGCCGCCGGAGCCGATACCCGCATGCTCGTGCGAAGAAGGGCTGGGTTGGCCACTCCGGATTGGGATTCGTCGGATGTAGGAATCCCCGTGATGCGGATGGGGTCCATGCCCCGTGAGACGGTGGTGGACCGCCTATTATACATTCCTAGGTCGGTGGCTCACATGTTGGGCTGCTTCCGGCAGGCGGTCGAAACATTCCGGCCGGACATCGTGATTCTGTATCCTCAATCCTGGTATCTCTTCATACGGTCTTTCTGGGTGGTTTCGGGTGTACTGGACCTCTGCCACCGGCGAAACATACGTTGTGTTCTGGAATTGAACGAGCTTCATCCGGCCAGCATAAAGGCTATTTCCAACGGTCTTTATGCGGACCAGTGGCTTGTTCTTCAGGGCCTGCTAAGGCGGGCCGATGCAGTCCTTGCGATTTCCCGTCTGTGGTCGGAAAGGGCCCGCCGTAGAGGCCTGCCGACCATTCGGGTTCCGATTCTCTGCGATCCGTCCGAGCACGGTGACAAACCGCTCAAAACGCCGCCCAAGCATGGTCCTTTCAGGCTGACGTATCTAGGCTACCTTGCTCCGCGGGACCTCCCTCACGAGATGCTTGAGGGCGTGCGTTCCGCGGCACAGCGCGGGTTGGACATCCAACTGCAGATCATTGGCAATACCGAGAGGCTTCGGTCCGGCAGGGATCTGACGCGCGCGATCCGGTCTGATCCGGTACTTTCCGAAAGGGTACGTCCCGTAGGATGGGTATCCGACGAGGAGTTGTTCGGGTTGCTGCAGACGTCTCACGCGTTGGTTCTTCTGCGGCCCGATTCGTCGGAATCGTCGGCGTGTTTCCCAACGCGTCTGGGGCACTATCTCCAGTCCGGCCGACCGGTCATTCTTTCGGATGTGGCGGACTTCCCGGTTTACTTCAAGGACCGCCGGAACGCCCTCCTGCTTCCCAGCGACGACGTCAGTGGATCGCTTGCCGTCGCGATGGAGTTCCTCCGCGAGCATCCCGATCGGGCAGACGAGATTGGCAGTTGCGGCCGGAGTACCGCGTCAGAGGTATTCTCGTACTTGCGTCACGGTCGGCGACTACTGGAGTTTTTCGAGGGCTTGACCCGATGTCCGAAGCGGTCTGGTCGGTAGCCTGAGGGTCCCAGAAACAAGAGGGCAGCACGAGTCATGGCACGCATCATGTTTGTTCATCGTGGAGTTGGTTTGGGCGGCGCGCCGAGATCCCTGCGCAATATCGTGGAGGCGGTTCGCCCGCTGGGGCACGAATGCGTCATTGCGTGCATGCAGTGTGAGTCGGTGGTGCGGTTCCTCCGGGAGTCGGGAGCGGAGGTGGTGACGGTGCGAGAATTGCCCCGATACACCAACTCCACAACGAACAGATTCCGCGTGGGCAGCAGGGAATTCAGGGCCCAGCAGGCTTACGCGCGCGGTTACGCCGACTACTGGAAACGGACGCTTCAGAAGCATGGCGAGTTTGACTTGGTGTTCCTCAACAGCATGGTCCTGTGTGACCTGATCGCCCCTTCGACTGAGACCGGTGCGAAGGTCATTCAGGCGGTGCGCGAAACGGCAGCTCCCGGAGAGTCCTTGGTGGTCATGCGGGAGAAGATGCATCAAGCTGACGCGGCCATGTTCATCTCCTCCTACGATCGGGATCTCTTTGACCTCGAGATCCGATCGGAAGTGATTCCCAATTTCAGCTACCCTGAGAATCTTTCCTGCACGGAGCAGCAGCGGGCATCTCTTCGCGGCCAGTTGGGATACTCGCCCGATGAGGTGCTGTTTCTCTTCACGGGAGGTCTTTCAGCGATCAAAGGCAGCTTGTTCCTCCTGGACCTGCTTTCGGAGATTAGCCTTTCTCCGGCCGTGAGATTCCTAGTAGCGGGATACACCCCGTCGCGTTCAACGCGGCAGATGGTGAAGGGAATCCTGGACTTGCTGGGCCTCCGGCGGGACCGTACCGAGAGTATGAAGCGGGCACTGCGGCGGGCTCGAAGGAACCCCCACGTGCAGATCGACATGCTGGGGTTTGTCCGGAACATCGACGATTACTACAAGATCTCCGACGTCTGCCTCGTGCCGTACAACGTCCCGCATCAGGCCCGGCCGATCTTCGAGGCCGGCTTTGCCAGGATGCCCTGTCTTGTTTCAGACTTCAGCTGCTTTCGCGACGCGATCGAGGATGGTGAGAACGGGCTACTGCTTCCCCTTGAGCCGGAGCCCTGGGCACGCGCGATTCAGCGAATGGTCGAGGAAACCGGTTTCAGGCTGAGGCTGGGCGAGGGGAACTACCGTCATGCGATGAAGTACCACAACGCCCATGTGAATGTACCGATGATCCGGCAGTTCTTCCAGTCGATGCTGCCCGGCTGAGCGTGCGAGCTGCGTCCTCCCGGCCCATCTCAGAGCCTTTCACCGTGGCTGGCCTCGCGCCCAATTACGCCCCTGGCGAGGCCCTGTCAGTCCGAACGGCTCGTGAACGAGTCAACTGCTGCGCAGTCGCCGGTGTTGATCTTGCGGAAGCGTCGGCATACCATGGGCCTTGCTCGAACACGAAGCGGATTCTGCGGGACCGATGGGTTGGCGCTGCGTCGGACCCGAGTCGGAGGTTGTGCAGGCATGCAGCGGATGACCACATTAGCAGTGCTGTACGGATGCAGCGCCGTCGAGGAAGACGGACGCATCTTCACTCACGTTTCCTTCGGCCGGATCGTGGAGGAACTTGCTGGGCGATTCGGAAGGATCCGGTTGTGCGTGCCAACCGTGGACCGTCGGGGCCCGGCACAGGACTATGGCCTTCCCGCAAACGTCGAACTGGTTCCCTTGGAAACGGGTAGCACGGCCTTGGCTAACGCTCTGGCTCCGGGCAAGATCGTACCAGCCTACGGGCGTGCCATGGACGGAGCCGACGCTATCTTCGTGCGAGGCGTGATGATCGGCGCGATCCGACAACTGTATAACCTCGCCGCCCAACGCAACATTCCCGTTGTCCACTGGATGGTGGGCAATCCAATGGCCCTGCTGAGAAGCCACCGGCGCTATGGCTGGCTGCGGGATACCGTTGGGAAGCTCTTCGTGCGATGGTGGGAACACAACCTCAAGCTGGGGCACCGGCGAACGGGCAACCTGTCTGCTCTTCTATGCAACGGATCCGAGATTGCCCGGCGCTTCCCGGGATGCAATACCAAGGTTGTAGTCTCCACCACCCTCGTCGACGACGATTTCCACTTCCGGCATGACACCTGCCAGGACAACCCGATCACAGTTCTCAGCCTCTGCTTCATCCGTCCCGAGAAGGGAATCGAGTACCTGATAAGGGCCTTCGCCAACCTCCAGACCACACGACCTGCCGAACTGGTTCTCGTGGGGGGCAGAGATCGCTATCCAAGCTACCAGAGGAAGCTTGACAACCTGGTTGAATCACTCGACTTGGGTGATCGGGTCTCGTTTGCGGGACATGCAGAATACAGAGACATTCCCTCGTTCCTGCAGCAGGCCGATGTTTTCGTGCTGCCTACCCTTTCGGAAGGGACGCCGCGAACCCTTGTCGAAGCCCGGGCCAACTGCACGCCGGTCGTTTCGACGACCGTGGGCGGGATCCCCGACAGTGTAACCCACGGCCATGACGGGCTGCTAGTCCCCCCTAAGAACCCCGATGCCCTAGCAGAGGCCATTGATCAGCTCATCGAGGATGGGCAGCTGCGACGTAACCTGATCGCCGAGGGATACAAGCGAGTCGGCGACCTGACAGTACCTCGCTTTGTCGACAGCGTCCTGGAACTGCTTGACGACAGGAGTACAGCGTGAGAGGCACCTTGGGCGGACGGATCGGGTATTGCTGGTTCTTCCTCGTGATGCGCATCAGCTGGCTCTGGCCAGACTGGTCGCCACTCATGAGGCTGAGAGGTTGGCTGGTCAAGCCTTGTTTCAGGAAGTGTGGCAAGGACTTCCAGCTGGCCTCGACGGCGATGATCCTTCACGCCGACCGGATCGAGGTGGGCGACCACGTGTACCTCGCCCACAACACATGGGTTCAGGGCGTCGCGGGCGTGGTCTTGGAAGATGAGGTCATGCTCGGACCCCAGACCGTGGTAGTTACTAGTAACCACGGCATGAAGGACGGTTCATACCGATGGGCGCATGGTGAGATGGCGCCGGTGCAGATAGGGCGAGGCTCGTGGACCGGCGCAGGCTGCAAGGTTCTGCCTGGAGTTGTCATCGGGAAAGGCGCCTTGTGCGCAGCCGGGAGCGTGGTGACCACGAGCGTGCCGGACTACACCATCGCCGCCGGCGTTCCCGCCCGAACTGTAGCCCGGGTGGATCCGACTTCCGGCGAGAAGAGGCGGCCAACCGGCGAAGGTCCAGCAGACCGCCAGGGAAAGCAACATGCGCATCTGGATCCTCAAACTCAGTGAACCCTCGCCCTGGGACGTTGCCGTGCACGGGGGTCGTCCGTTCCGGTATTCGTTTCTCTCTCGGGCGCTGGTCTCGAAAGGACACGAAGTCGTCTGGTGGACTGACGATTTCCAGCACTTCCGGAAGCACGACGGTCACCGGTTCGGCAGAGACCATCGGGAGGAGGTACTCACGGGATTGACCATGCGATGGATCCATACCCCAGGATACGCGCGGAACGTCTCGCTCAGACGATTCAGGGATCACAAGCTCTGCGCCCGGAGGTTCGAGCGCCAGGCCGGGCGATGTCCCCCACCGGACCTGATCCTCTCTTCCATGCCCACAGACACCATGTGCATCGCAGCAACGCGACTTGCCCATCGATGGAGCATCCCCGTCGTTCTTGACGTCCGTGATCTCTGGCCCGACGTGTTCCTGACCGGGCATCTGCCGGGACTGTTGAGGCCCCTCCTGTGGCTGCTGACGCGACCGACCGACCGCAGAGTGAGTAAGGCCTTCTCCAAGGCGACCGCAATCGTCGGGAATACGCCTGAGTTCGTTCAGTGGGGGCTCCAGAAGGCTGGAAGAGAGGCAACGGCACTAGACTCCGGAGAGTTTCCGGTAGGCTATCAGATCCCGGAGACCTGCGCCGAGGCAGAGGACGCAGCGAGGAAGGCCTGGCGGGCAAGAGGCGTGGATACGGATCGGCCCGCCCTGCGGGCCGTGTTTCTCGGTGCGTTCAGCTCAATGTATGACATCGAGACCATCCTTGCAGTGGCACGGCAGATCAGGCAGATCCAGTTCGTCCTGTGCGGGGATGGTCCCGATCTGGACCGCATCCGCCGGGAAGCGGCTGGTCTGTCGAACGTTGTCCTTCCCGGCAGGGTCTCCGCTCCTGAAGTCCAGGTCCTACTAACCTGCTGTTCGGTCGGGCTCCTGCCATACGTCGACGTGCCCAATTTCCGGATGAATCTACCCAACAAACCTGCGGAGTACTCGGCCCATGCTCTTGCGTTGCTCTCCTCGATTCCCGGGCGCATGGGGCAGTATATCGAGCAATACGGGTGCGGGCATGTCTACTCCGGCCGCTCCTCCCTGGCAGAGATCCTCCGAGCATACGTGTCCGATGCCGATCTGCTCGAACGCCATGGACGACAATCGCACAAGCTGTTTCAGGATGTCTTTGACGCGGCGAATATCTATCCGCGAATGGTTGCGCATATCGAACTCGTGAAGCGCAAGGCAGAGGCGCAGTAGCTGTCCGCTGATTCCCGGAGACGCGGGGGCCCTCTCAACGCGACAGTCCCTGGCCCCGCAGGCCAGCGGTTCCCCTGCGAAGGAACACGAACCAGACCAGACCCCACAGGCTCCCGAGGCCATACCCGAAATGCAGGATCGCAAAAACCACAGGAGCTAGCAGTCCGCATGACCGCCCACAGCGTCTGCCAACGTCGATTCCGCCAAGGACCAGCACCAGAGCGTACAGGCAGGCAAACCCAAGAAGCACCCAGCCAAGGGGCGCCCAGAGCACGCTCGAGACCAGCAGGACCAGCCAGAGAAGAACGAACGTCAGTGGTGCGGCCTGGCGAAGCGTAGCCGGACGACGGTGTTTCTGCATTGTCCGGATCCGCCAGAATCCATACTGGCGGTACTGACGCCATAGCTTGCCCAGGCTCGTCCTGGCGTAGTACTTGCTGCGAATCGCACGAGACAGGTAGATCTTCCCCCCGGCTTGGATGATCCTCCAGTTCAGCTCGTCGTCTTGGTTGCGGACCAGTTGCTCATCGAACATCCCGATCCGATCGAAGACCCATCTCCAATAGGATCCAAATGCCAGAGTGTCGACGTACCCTTCGCTGTCGCCCAGGCGAAATGTTGCATTGCCCACTCCCACCGCAGAACTCATCGCCCCCGCAATGGTCCGCCCAACCCACGTCTCGTTGACCGTCTCAATCGCGCCTCCCACACACCAGGCTTCCGGGTGCTCGCTGAGCTGCTGAACGCTCTGAGAAAGAAAATCCTCCGACACGGTGGCGTGTCCGTCCACGCGAACGATCACTTCCCCTGAAGAGGCCAGAATGCCCCGGTTCATGGCCGTGGGGACGATCCTCTGGGGGTTGTCAATCATGCGAACGGACAGATGGTGTGACTGGATGCTCTCGACGATCTCCCGAGTACCATCATCACTCATCCCGTCGACCACCAAGATCTCGATGCGGCCTTCCGGATACTCGCCATCCAGAATACTGCGCAGGCAAGACTCGATGAAATCCGCCTCGTTGCGGACTGGAAGGATCACGCTTACCAGAGGAAGAACGGACCGCCCCCTCCCTTCACCTCTTGGAGTCCCCCGGTTGACCGGGTCCGGACGCCCGCCCGCTCGGGGCACATCACTGCCTCGAGGATGGCTTGCGGAACTGCCCGAAGACCGTGGCATGCTCACCCCCCGCTCCCGGTCAGTCTTTCGGCAGTGCGGTCGAACACCGCGTCCACGTCTCGTCGGAATTCATCGGACTTGGCGGCTATCAACTCGCTGTTCTTCTGCCTGTCATCCCATGCGCGATCAAACAGCTCTGCAAGTGCTTTCGAATCGATCCCGTCGTGCTCCTGTACGTACTCGCCCAACCCGAACGGTGACAACAACTCGCGGTACTTGTGAGACCAACTGACGGCAAGCACGGGAACGGCTTGGGACAGGGCGAACACCAGCGAGTGAAATCGCGACGCCACAAGGAACTCGAATGTGCCGATGAGCCCCTTGGTCTGCTCGGAAGAGAGGCCCTCCGTCACACAGAAACACCGGTCCGGACGGCCGACCATGCTCGCCAGCAGGCTGCAGATGTATCGATCGTCCTTCCCTGAACCGTAGGCGTTTGTCGTATTCGGCTGGACAACCACCTCCACGTCCTTGGTCGCCAATCCGTGCAGAACCAAGTCTCTCAGGGCCAGCAGGTACTCGTTGGCGGTTCCTTTCCCTCGCACGCGGGAGTAGACTTGCATGTTCGGAGATACGCCGACGACGGGACGGTTCATGCTGCAGCCCAGCGAACGGAGCACCTGCTTTCCCTGCCGACTGTTGCCTCCGGCATATCGGAACACGATATCCGGATGCGGAGTGATCGAATCGTCTTCCTTGCCCAGAAGCTCGCGGAGGTAGCTCGATGATTGCTCGTCGCGCGAGAAGAACAGAACGTGATCCTGCTGTAGGACCTCACCGATGCGCTTGGCTAGTCGCGGCTGGTAAAAAGGGCCCCAACATTGAGGCAGGAATATCAGGGGCCTTCCGAACTCAGCACATCGCCGCCACAAGTATCGACGTCTGCGGAGAACGCTGCTTCCCCAAACGTCACCGTACGCAAAGCCGCTGATGTCGATGACCGCGTCGAAATCTCCCGCTGTCCGACGCACGTAATGACCCCGGACGGCCGCGCCCAAGCTGCCATAGCGAATCGCGTCGGCGACGCAGGTGGCACTGGTGGACCTGACGACCGACGAGAGGCTCTGGAGAAATCCAAATCTGCCATGCAGGCCGGCCGTGCCGGACAGAGGCAGGAACCCACTGTCAAACGCCGGACGGACATCGCTGGCGGGAGTGTCCATCAGAAGGAACTGCAGATCCCCCACGCGCTTGACCAGTTCGTCCCGCGTGGTCTTCAGCAGCGCCTCGGCTCCCTTGTTGGTGAAGCCCGCTCCGATTACCAGTATTACCATGGTCGCACTCCCAGCTGGACTGCAGGGTCAGCGGGCCTACGCATCTTGGCCCAGCCCTGACGGATTACCGTCCGTCACGATGACCTGTGCTTTGGCCTGCGCAAGTCGGGTCCTGAGCGTATCGGGCAACAGGTGCATCGCCTGCGCGGCCTGACTCGCCAGCTCAGGCTCCAGCTCGGTTTTCCACCTCGTGTCCTCGTGTATCTCGATCTTCCCTCCATAGCGCATTGGGTTGCCGGCGATCATGTGGCTGTCCGCCGTATCGATCCGAACGTCGGTCCCCGGGTCCTCGACCCCTAGGAAATCCGCAAGGTACCGGCGGACCGCAACCGTGCGCACAGTCAGCCAATCATATTGAACTGCAACCCATTCCGCTCCGTCAAGGGCCTCCAAGGTTTCCACGAGGCGCCTGTAGTAGGCAATCCAAGTGCGAATGAGCCTCCCGGCATCGTGGCCGCGCCGAATGCACGAACAGACGAATCCGCGGGGATCGCGGAGCAAAACGACGAACCGGGTCTCACGGGGGCGATGCTGATGGAGCAACGCCGCTCGCACGATGTCCTTGGTGGAATCCACGATCCACCGAGACTTCGTCACCGCATGGATCTCGTCGAACATCAGCCAGTTATTGTCGATCACCTGCTGCCATCGCTGGTAGAGCCACCGGGACGCAAGAGACCCCGGTCGGCGCCGGCAGACGTACCTCGAAAGGGAATACCGCAGCCGGGAGAGCAGCCGATATCCGAGGCCCCGGCGGTACCTGGGGCTCCGGAGAAGCGCGATACGGAACCGCAACGGATCGGCCAGGATGTCGAATCCCACCTTCGCACTGAGACCGACGACGACCTTCCCCCACACGGGGCAGTCCGGGAAGCTGTGCAGGCACGTACATACACTCTGGCTGCTTCGCGCTTGCTCGGGGCTGACGACGTTCGGATGCTCCCTCCCCCGGTAGAACTGCCACGGCATGTAGGTCACCTCGCCACAGGAGAAAACATCGCGCATGGAGCCGAGAATCAGGTCCAGCAGGGTAGAACCGGAATGGCCGGGGCAAAGCTCGTACAGTACTTCAGTCATCCCAGTCTCCATGAGCAAGGAACCGGGCAACGTGTTGATTGCAGCCTCCGCCCCCGGACCGTTCGCAACTTGCCAAACCTGCGTGCCGGTTCATCAGGACGAAAGACTCAACTGCTCCCGACCGCTCCCGACGACTCGGGCCTGCTGCTGACTCTGCGCCCACCACTGGCGAACTGCGCGGTGCTCGCAGATTGCGGCTCCGCCCATGCCGGCTACGATCCAGAATGGGGCCATCGACCGCAGATTGGCCATGAAACCGGCCGCCACCAAGCCCTCCAGCAGCAAGAACCCGACCATCATCGCCATCAGGAAGAACAGCGCCATCTCGCTCGCCGGAACGGGCGTTCCATCGCGAACGGCCATTCGGTAAAGTTTCGTCTCCCGCCGCGCGGCCAAAAACCGCAACACGAAAGCCACGATCAGGAACACCATTAGCGGGATCCCGTATACGACAGCAAGGTTCAGGTAGATATTGTGGGCGTGACTGTAGCCCGTAAGTGTCGGCACGGCCTTCGGGCCGGAGCCCAGAACCAAGCTCCGCGGAAGCAGAACGCGTATGACCTGGTCCCACAGATGCAACCTGTGGCCACCCATCGAGCCAATTCCTCCTCGCTCCGTCACTACGTCCAGAACTTTCCCGACCGTGATTGGAAGCAACATAAGAACCAACCCCAAGCTGAGCCACTTGCCGTTCCTGGTCGGAAGCAGAGGCAACAGGAAGATACTGCCAAGGAAGATCGTACCCAGCCCGAACAGAAGTGGCCCCCGAGACCTCGTAAGGTAGGCCGCCGCCATGGACGCCAAGAACAGCAGACCGTACAGGACCCTCTGAGACGTCTTGGTCGTCGTGGCAAACCGGGCCGTGAAGAACATAGCCGCCAGAACCATCGAAATGGCCGCCAGAACGGGATTGTAGAACATCCCCGTCGCGCGGCCACCCTCCTCGATCTGCGCTTCGGCTACGATCTCCCGGTGACGCTGGGTGATCGCAAGATCCGATTCCCGCGTCGGAAGCTGCACGTACCGGATGTACCTATTGGAAGAGCTGTACCACGAAGCCACGCTGATCAACGTCACCAGTATCAACGCCACCGTAGTCATCTTCAGAATAATCCGACGACCTTGTATGTCCTTGCCCACCGCAAAGAAATACGCATACAACATCAACGGTCCCAACGCCTGCCGACGGATGTAGTACGGATACCGGTAGTTCACAACTGCCCCCAGAACCGTGAACGCCAAGAACAACAGGAAGAACCTGTCACGCGTAAGGCCTCGGAAAAGCGGCTCCGGGTCCGAGCACACCATCAGAAGCAGGCCCAACGAGATCGTCAACGCAAAGGGGGTCGGAAACAAAGGTGGGGACCAACCCGGCCAATGAGGGAAGAAGAAGAGCGTCAACAGAATGATTGCGGTCCAGCCATAGCGTATCAATCTAGAGCACCTCGACACCAAATCATTAGAGCTCCGAGCTCAACCTGCTGCAGAACCGGATATACGCAGAGGCTTGAGTATACCATCTAGTCTGACCCACGCAAGCCAAGAACCTTCCGCGCAGACCCGGTCCTGACGGCGGCGATCAGAACAGCACCCTTCCGCTGTCCGTATCGGCATGCCCACGCCAAACCTTTGGCATGCACGCACTTACTTTTCCGCCGAACCTGTTTCCGTCGCTCCGGACTACCTCAGACAGTCCCCAACGGAGCAGGGCTTCTCCTGCGAAGGCTCGCCCGACCCAGCCAAAATCACCCCCCGCTACCTTTCCGCAGGTCCCAGCAGTACACGCCGTCCTTCTGGCGGATGTAAATCCGCCCGTCAATCAACGGATACGTCAGCGGGTGGTGGTAGCTCGTCGTCCCCCCGCCCACGCCGGGCGTCCACATCGCCCCGCCGTCCATCTTCGTCACCTTCCCGCCCTCGCTCACGCGATATCCCGCAAACTCGATCACCCCGTGCGTGCCGTCGCGACGCACAAACACCAGGTCCTCGATCGCCTGCATGTACCCGCCGTTGCCCGGCTGAACGCCCTCTGCCTCGCTGAGCACCTTCCCGCTGGCCAGGTCCACCACCTCCAGCCCGCCGGTGAAGAGGTACTTCCCGTGCACCACCGGCTTGGTGTGCGAGCCCTCCCTGCCGGTCATCGGCAACTGCCAGAGCTCCTTCGGGCCCTCGGTCGACAGCTTCCAGCCCACGATGCAGTGCTTCATCGCCTTGCGTCGCTCGCTGCGGTTGCTGGCCTTGGGATCGGTCTGGGCGACCTGGGCAACAAGGTAGTCGCCCGAAATCGTAATCCCGCCCGGACCCAGGCCACGCCCGCGCGAGTTCAGCGCCGAAAGCCCACCGGGCAGCGACTGCTTCCAGACCTCCTTGCCGGTGCGGGCCTCCATGCAGACCACCTGCTCGGCGTCGCCGCCCCAGACCAGCCTGCCGCCCGTGCCGCTGACGAGATAATCCTTCCGGCCATGCCGCCACACCGCGATCGTCGAGTGCGAGAACCGCAGCGGCGACTGCCACAGCCGCTTGCCGGTCTTCGGGTCGAAGCCGCACCAGGTCCTGCCCTGCGGCGCGACCACCACGCCCGGCAGCGCCACCACCGACGAACTCCAGTGATTGCCCCTGCCCGCACCGGCAAGCTTTACCTCCCACAACGGCTTGCCCGTCTCCGCGTCGAACGCGTACAGCCAGCCGGACATGCCGATGGCGAACACGCGCCCGTCGTGGTAGGCGGGCGTCATGTCGAACGGGCCTTCCTTGTGGTGCTGGTGGTTGATCCCCCGATCCTTCATGACCGCCTTCCAGAGCGTCTTGCCGGTTTCAGCGTCCATCGCAAGCACCACGTCGTCGGCAGCCGGGTAGATCTTCTGCAACGCGTACTCGGGCAGCTTGTCGACGTCCTTGCCTGCCTCCTTGGCCATCTGCTGGGCCTTCTTCTCCGGATACCCCCGGGCAGGGGACGGCACGTAGTAGGACAGGAACACCTTGCCCCCTCCCGCCACCGGCGAGGCCGAACCCGACCCCGTCCGCCGCGTGCCCGCATCCCGCCAACGGTCCATCATGCGGGAAATCGAGCCGATCCCCTGGCCGATATCGGTTTCCTCCGTCCGCCACATCAGCCGGGCGTCGTTGAAAGAGTCCACCAACTCCACCCCGGTCGGCTCGGCCGCCACCCCCCCGCCAACGGGGCCCAGGTACATCGGCCAGCTCTTGTCGGCGGGAATGTCGTTGACCTTCGCGAGCTGCTCGCCGGACACGATCCGCCCGGTGACCTTGCCCACCCCGGCGCCCGTGGCCGCGGTTCCGACGATCTCGCCGTCGGTCACGGCTGCGTCAACGGTGACCTCCACGATCTCCAGATTCTTCCGCATGCCGAAGGTCCGGGTGAACGTGCCCGTCAGCTTGCCGCCTTCGAGCGTGAGCACCCCGCCGGGCTTGCCCAGCCGCAGGCCGTGGTCGATGGGCAGCTTGCCCTCGCGCATCCCGCCGACGTACCGCCACGTGTCGCCTTGCTCGCCGGGGAGGCTGAACGTCAGGTGCACCACGGCGTAACTCCCCTCGGGCCGGGTGACCTCGACGCCCCGGATCTCGCGCGGGCCGACGTCGGGCTTGGCAGAGTCCTTGGCCTGCGAGAGGGGCGAGAGAAGCAGGCAGAGCGAAACCAAAGGCAACAGGCGATTGCAGGGGCGATTCATGATGTCTCCTTGTTCGTCGTCTCCGGGCTGGCCCGCCGGCAAGACATGGAACCACCCCGCCCGGCCGACGGACCGGGTAAATCTGAGCCTTCGTGGATAGCCCCAACCGTGCAATCTCCTCTGCCGATACACCCCCCCTGCGGCTACCTTCGTTCCTCGATTGCCACAGGCCCAGCCTCGACGGCGTAGCTGACCAATGGGCGGCGCTGACGCCCCACATCGCGCAGGTGCTCTGCCCAGCAGGATCGCGGCATTCGCGCTCTTGACGGCCATTCTTTTCCGGAGCCGTCTGCGCGCGCCGGCGGCTCCGACGATCCTCGGTGCCCCGTCAAGAAATCCACATTTCCTAACCGGTTGCGAACCGAACGTGTTGCCGGAAACCGGTCGCGTGTTGCGGAACGTTCCGCGTCGACATTTCCGGGGCGCAGTCGGAAAGGGTAGAGGGCGCCCATGGTGCGTCCGTGCGGATACAGATACCCGGAAGAGCCCACGCCGATCAAAATGCTCCGATCAGACGCAAAACCGAAACAGACCCAACGCCCACCGATTTCATCAGTGGGAGACCGTCGCCCATCAGTGGGAGATCCTGATCGAAGGTCGATCGCGTTTTCGGGACGTCGAACGAGTTTCACGGAGTCCTGCACGAACCTGTACGAAACTGTCCCGTTCTTGCCGGCCCTTGCCGATTCCTGCCGGCTGGGTACCGCCACGGCCGATTCCTGCCGGCCGCTGCCGGCCACGGCCGGCCGTGAACAGATATCGCCAAACGCATATGACGCTAAGGACAGAACAGTACATCGGTTGCGTATCCATCGCACGCAGAAGATGGTCCGGCCGGACGTTCGCAAGCCCGGGCGGACGCCGCGGCGAGCGCCGGACAGGAACTCCGGCGGGTTGCACCATCGCACGACCAGAGATAGAGTTTCGGCCACGCGGGGCAGGCGGATGCCACAGAAAGAGATACGGGCCGGTGGCCTCGAACCGGCCGAGGCACGCAACCACGGAAAGCCATCCATGCACAACGACATCACGGTCTTCCACGACACGGTCCACTTCCGCGAGCCGTCGCGGGTGCTGTACCACTTCGGCTGCACGCCGGACCTGAAGCGCAGGCTGGCTGAGCACGTAGGCGGCGACGGCGATTACGCAGCCCATTACGGGCTGTTCAAGCCCTGGGGCCTGGGGCCGAGGCGGCCGGACGACCTGCCGCGGCTGGATTTCTCGCGATGGTGGAACGATCAGGACCTGCCCGACGACGCCCAGATCAACGACTGCGGCGTGGCGGTGGTGCCCAGCGGGTTCTACCACTTCACGGGATTCATCTCGCCGCTCCGCAACGCCGACAGTCTGGCGGAGATCGAGGAATTCCCGATCGACGACGTCACACAGTGGGACACGTCGCACTACCCCGCCGCAATCGCCGAGGCCCGCCGCGAAGGTCGCGTGGTCAGCGCCTGGGCGGGTCACATGTACGAGATCGCCTGGCAGATCCGGGGCTACGAGCAGTTCCTGATGGACCTCGTGGACCGCCCGGCGTGGGCGGAGAGCCTGCTGGACCGCCTGATGCACAACAACATCTTCCGGGCGGTGGAGGCAGCCAAGGCCGGCGCCGACGCAATCTACTGTGGCGACGACGTAGCCAACCAGCAGGCCATGATGTTCTCGCCGGCGATGTGGCGGGAGCTGATGCTCTCGCGATGGCGGAAGGTGTGGGACGCAGCCCGGGCGGTGAACCCGGAGATCGTCATCCACTACCACAGCGACGGAAACGTGCTGCCGATCGTCGACGATCTCGCCGAAGCGGGGCTGACCGTGCTCAACCCCGTGCAGCCGGAGTGCCTGGACGCCGACGAGATCCGCAGACGTCAGCCCGGGCTTGCCTTCGACGGCTGCATCGGCACCCAGAGCACCATGCCCTGGGGAACGCCGGAGGACGTGCGGGCCCGCGTGCGGGAGTGCATCGAGAAGTACGGCCGGGGCGGCGGGCTGATTCTTTCGCCGACGCACATCCTCGAACCGGAAGTGCCCATCGCGAACATCGAGGCGTTTGTCCATGCGTGCAGAGAATTTGGCCAGGCCTAGTTGGCAGCCGTGCCGACCGAGTCCTGCCCGGCGTCCGCCGGACTCGGATTCTGATCCGAGGCGAGCAGCGTCGAAGCAACGACAACCAGAACCGGAATGGCCGGAACGTTGTAGCGTGCCTGCACCTCGAACAGCAGGTGAATCGCCAGCAGCGAAAGCACGAACCCAAGCGCGGGCAGCAGACGGCGGTTCTGCCAGGGATGCGTGCGAACGCTGGCGACGACACAAAGGACCAGCAGAGCAACCCAGGCGGTGTTGATGACAGCCTTGATAGCCATCCGAAGCGTTTCATGGACCGCACGCGGCACGCGCGGGCTGATTGCCGTCGCGATGTTCGTACTTGAGACACCCCACATGTACGCCTGCTTGCGGGCGATCAACGTCAGGCCATCCACCGGATGGCTACCAAGCCAGCGCAGGGCAGCCCTGCGTCGCAGACGATCCCGAGCCACCTCGTCGGTCTCGCCGGGCAGAGGTTCGCGACGTGACCACAGCCCGTCGGACTCGGGATTCAGCCCGTTGTACAGGCAGTATCCGCCGTTCGTCGACACCGGAACGAATGCCCCGAGCACGCGAAAGTTCCGCGCGGTCCACGGCGCGACGACCGCGGCCATGAGCACGACGGTCACCACGAACCAGACAACCGACCGCCAACCGAACCCGGCCAGCAGCCAGCACACCAGCATGATGCCCGGCAGAAGCAGCAGCGTTGGCCGAACCAGTGCTCCGGCACCGGCAAGCAGCCCGAGCCCCGCCACCGCGATCACCTTCCTGCGTCCGGAACCGATGGAGACGGCCCCCAGATCGGCGAACGCGCAAACCAGAACGGTCAGGATGGGCGTAGTATGAACCCGCGGAGCCGTAAACACCAGCGTGGGCATGAGCGATGCCAGCAGGGCTGCCCACCGCCCTGCCTGCTCGCCAGCCACGCGGCGTGCCACGTCGTAGACGAGCAGCACCGCAGCCGTGCTGAGCAGCACTCCCAGCACGTACCCGCTGAATGCATGGGCCGTCGTCAGGCGATACCACCCAGCCAACACGTAAGGAAAACCGGGAGGCAAATGGGCGGTCTGTCCGTATTCTCCGCTCGCGAGAATCTGCCGGGCCAGGTCGTGGTATGCCGCGGAGTCCGAAGTCAGTTGCACGGGCATGATCACCAGCACCGCGAGGCGCAGGAATGCTGTCAGAGCGGCCAGGAAGATCAGATATCGCCACAGCATCGGACGGCCGATCCACCGGTTGCACACCCGGCAAACGGTGCGACGAAGCAAGACCCCGCCGCAGCACGCTCCCAGCACGACAGGCACATACCCCAGTGGCTGACCCTTCAGCCACGGAAACAGGAGGACGCTGAAGATCCACACGCCACAGAAGGACATCCAGAGCAACGCCCCGGGCAGTCGAAGCCAACCCGTAATGGAATCGCCCCGCGCTAACCGCTCACCCTCCGGCGGCTGGGAGCAAATCAACACGCCAAACCCGGCAAGGCCTTCCCCGGCCATCGGTCGTCCCCTTTCGTCGAACGCTGATGGCCCTTCGCGCATCCAGGTGGCGATTCACCGACCGCCCATGACCCCCAATGCCCCCATACCACAAATCACCCGGAGAACGAAGTCACTGCCGGGTCGGGTATCGCCTGCCCTTCGCAACGAGCGAGCACGCAGAAGGGCTCGATACTTCTTCTGGAGTATAGGCGCCCCTGTGGGAGGCCA
>CAZXSK010000008.1:59171-79888 GCA_964642855.1 uncultured Planctomycetaceae bacterium
CACGCAGAAGGGCTCGATACTTCTTCTGGAGTATAGGCGCCCCTGTGGGAGGCCAGACAACCCCCGCGTCGAGGAAAAGCCAAACGGTCCTACGGGTCGGCGTCACGCGGACGGTCCGGCTGCGATACCGGATACACGCACACGCCGGCGGCGCTGGCAGCCACGAGCCTGCCGTCGACGACGGCGAGATTGCCCAGCGTTCCGCGGGCAACGGTCCCGATGCTCCGACTCTTGCCCGACGCCAGATCGATGCGGATCACCCGTCCGTCGCGGGCGGACAGGTATGCCGCCTCGGTCGTCACGGCGGGAATGCCCCAGACGGCCAGGTCGGCATCGGCGGCGACCTGCTTGCCATCGAACGTTCTCAGCAACCGCCAGCCGCCCCGACCGCTCAGCAGCACCCGGCCGGGACCCGCGCCGGTCAGACGATCGGTCTTGCCACGATCTGCCCTCCAGCGGGAGGAGCCGTCCAGCAGGTCGAAGGCGAGTACATGCTGCGAATCGACGGGCAAGGCGATCACCGACAGGCCGGCGACAACCACCGGATTGACCGGACGGTTCTTGAGAGCTCCCACGCCGGAGGTCCGCCTGCCTTCGGTGACCAGTCCGCTGTCGTACTGCCGCAGCCAGATCGGGTCGCCATTCTGTGCGTCGAGAGCAGCGACCACGCCGCCGTTATTGCACGCGAAAACCCGCCCGGCGAAGATCGCCGGCGACGTGCCGGGCGTCAGCACGTGGCGCCCGCCGCGGTTCTGGGCCGTCGGGGGCGACTGGCAGATCACCCGCTGCCAGAGCATCTTTCCGCTCGCCGAAGCCAGGCACGTCAGGCGGAACTGCTGCATCCGCTCGTGCAGGCTGAGAGCGTACAGCCTGTCGCCGGCTACCAGCGGCGGACAGCCGAACTTCGGGTCGACGAGCTGCTCGGGATTGTCCTTCCGGCCGTACCCGACCTTCCACAACTCCCGGCCGTCCTCCAGGGAGAAGCACGCCAGCGTGGAACTGTTGGTCTCCTCGGGTCCGGGCGTTCGTCCCTGGCCGGGGCGGGAGCCGGGGGGCATGACCGTAGGCAGGAAATCGCCCACCGCGTACACGCGCAAGCCGTCGGCTGCAAGCTGGTACCACCCTTCGTCCGCCAGCCGGCTTATGCCATACCGCGTGCCCTTCCAGCGATGCTCCATGGGCAGGTCCGCCGTCCACGCCGCCCGGCCGGTGTCCAGCCGCCGGGCAACGAGGCCCGCATCGGTCCGAACGATCACCTTCCCGCCGGCGACGACCGGCGTGAGCAGGGAGGGCAGATGAACAGCCTTGGTCTTGGCGCCCATCGTGTAGGACAGGTCCACGTACCCGCTGCGCAGGCGGGCCCGCCAGGTGGCCAGTTGTGGCACGGGATACGTCCGCCGCACGGGCAGCCGGGCCGCCAGCGATTTCAGGACGTTCGCGTTGGGGTCGTACTGCGTGAGTTTCTCCGGCCAGCACCAGGCGGCCTCGCCCAGCGCGGGCGACCGGACGGCCTGCGTTCTCGCCCAGCCCGGACCGGCGGCCGACCAGCCATGCCAGCCGTCATCGGCTACGTGCCCGGGCGAGGACGGGACCTTGCGAACGTGCTCGACGAAGTCGGTGAGTTTCCATTCGCGCCCGCCCCAGGAGGCCTTCGCGTCGGCGAAGTCGTCCCCGACGCGTGCAGCCAACGCATCGGCGAGGTCCGACTGACCGGCCAGGTGCGCAGCGGCTGCGGCGCGGGCGGTGAACTCCCCTTCCGCCTCGGTCCCCCGGGCGAGTCCCGCAGCAAACGACCACCACCAGGCCGCCTCGGCGAAGTCGCCTGCATCGAACGCGATACTCCCCAACGAAGCGGCCGCCTGCCTGCCCGCGGGGGTCACCGCGTACCGCCAGAGCACTTCCGCCAGCGCGGCGCGATCGTGGGCTTCTATGGCGTCTTCAAACATCGCCGCAGCGCGGTCGTCGTAAACGCGATGGTACTGCTCGAGCGCCTTGTCGGGCATCTGCGCCAACACCACACGAGCAACATTGCGGATGGACACGTGATGCCCACGGCGGATCCGGAACGTCAGCTTGCCGGGCTCGTCGACATGGTCCTGCAGCCACTGGATCGGACGATCGTACTCGCCCTGGGACAGCAGGCGCCGCATCGTGCCCAGGTCGTGGAAGAGTTCGCCGTAGACGGGAATCAACTGAGCGGCCGAGGCGCCGTCGTCCTGGGCGACCGCAGGCCTCGCAGCGAGAGGCAGCAAGAGCAGCAATGCCAAGGCGATTCGTTGCGGAGTGGTCGTCACGGGATGCCCTCCCGGTTGCTTTCGGCTTCGGGTCAGCGTTCAGCGTATCCGCCTCGTGCAGCCGGGGCAAGTGGTTTGCCGACGTGGACAGTCCACCCCGCGCAGGCTATGATCGGTCCCGAGCCCTGCCGCACGAAAGGAATCCACAATCCATGCCCACATCCCACGATGCCATGACATCTCGCGAGCGGATCTTCGCGACCTTCCGGGGCGAAGAAACCGACCGCCTTCCGGTCTGGCTGAAAATGGCCAACCGGACGTGGCAGAACCCCCAGCCCCAGCCGTACCAGTCCATGGAAGCGGCCGAACTCCTCCGCGCCGCAGGCTGCGACGTGATGGTGCAGAACCGACTCACACCCGAATGCACCACCCCGCATGTTGAGTTCCACGAGCAGCAGACTGACGGCAAGCGCACCCGCACGTGGCAGACTCCCGACGGGCCGCTGACCGCCGAGGACACCTACGACCCCTATACCCAGAGCTGGCATCCGACGGGCTTCCCTGCCACGACTCCACAGACCCTTGCCAGGCTGCGGTGGGTCTTCCGGGACACCCGCTACCACGTTCCGCCCGAGCAGGTCCGCCTGGCGAGACAGCGCCAGGAGCAGCTCGAAGCCGACGACGTTGTCACCACCCACGGCGTGGGCCCGGGGCCGCTGATGAATCTCGTCGAGCACCAGTGCGGCCCGGAGGATACGGTGTACCTGCAGATGGATGCCCCGGAACTGTTCCGGGAGGTGCTGGAACTGATGCACCAGGACCGCCTGCGCATGCTCGACGCTGTCCTGCCGGCCACGCCGGCCGATACGTTCTGGCTGACCGAGAACACCTCCACTACGCTGATCAGCCCGACGATGTTCCGTGAGCACTGCATGGGGCATCTCGACGCATACGGCCGGCGGATCGCGGAGGCGGGAACGATCGGCGTCCACCACATGTGTGGCACGCTGGGGGCGCTGCTGGAGGATATCGACGCGCTGCCCTGCCCCGTCAACGAGGCCTACACCACCAAGCCCCTGGGCGACGTGACCCTCGCCGAAGGCCGAACCCGAATGCCCTCCAAGGCCCTGATCGGCGGGACCAACGCCACGCTGTGGCTCGAGGACGTCGACGATATCGTGGCGACCGTGGCCGAGGACCTGGCCGCCTGCCCCGACCGGCGGAAGGTCTTCCTGACGTCGGCGGGCGTGCTGCCCGCGCCGGTCTCGTTCGACAAGGCCAGACGAACCGTCGAGGCGTTCAAGACCCTCTGAAAGGAACCCACGAACATGCAGAAACGCACACTTGGCAAGGCCGGCCCGGAGACCACGGCTGTGGGATTCGGCGCCTGGGCCATCGGCGGCCTGGGCTACGGAGAGCAGGACACCGAAGCTGCCGGCGAGGCGCTGGACGAGTACTTCGCCCTGGGCGGAAGGCTGATCGATACCGCCCGGGGGTACGGGGTCAGCGAGATTCTCGTGGGCAAGGCGCTGCGACGCTTCGGCCGGCGTGACGAGGTCTACGTCGCCAGCAAGAGCGGCAACCAGCACCCGCCCGTGGTCCGCACCGACCTGGAAACCAGCCGCTTCTGCCTTGGCGTCGACCGGCTCGATCTCTACTACATCCACGTTCCCCCACCCGATCCGGACAAGCTCGACCGGCTGCTGGACGTGTACGCCGCCCTGCGAGAGGCAGGGAAGATGAAGCAGCTCGGCGTCTCCTGCCGGGCCCTGCGGACGCAGGAGGAAATCGACCAGGCCTGGCGGATCATCGAAGACCCGCGGGTGGACGTCGTGCAGATCCCTCACAGTTTCGCCTGGCAGGGCTCGGCGGAGCTCATCCGCGCAGCCGGGGATCGTGGACTTGGCGTGGTGACCCGCAGCAACCTGCTCGGCGGGATCCTGACGGGCAAGTACGCTCCCGGCTATCGGTTTGCCGATCCCGCCAACGACTGGCGAGCGAGCCTCAACGGCGAGAAGCTCGACGAGTTGCTGACCGTGGTAGCCGACCTCGTCGAGCAGGTGGTCCAGCCCCCCTGCCAGACGCTCGCGCAGGTGGCGATCGCCTACTCGCTGCACACGCCGGGCGTCTCGGCGGTCATCCCGGGGGCACGTTCGGCTGAGCAGGTGCGCGCGAACGCAGCCATCGACGACATGGGCCCGCTGCCGGAGAACGTGCGGGACCGGCTGGACGAGGCGGGAAAGCAAATCCAGCAGCTCGTGGCCGCAGCACGGGCGGAGAACCGAAGCGGCTGAAAGATCGCCTTCCGGAACAGACGGCGGACGAAACGATGCCCGAAACCGCAGACACACTGACCCGCAGGTTGGGCGAGATGTACGAAAGCGACGAGGATCGCTTCTTCGACATCCCGGCCGGGGTGGAGCTGTTCGAGCCCCCCTTTGCGGGGGTCGCGCGGGCGGACGATCCCCTGTTCCTTCGATTGAAGGAAGTGATCGGCGACTTCCACTGGACACCGGCTGAGGCCCTGGCCCGAATGGATGCAACCGCAAAGGCCCGCAGCGTGATCTGCTGGGTGCTGCCGGTGGCGAAGCAGGCCCGGCAGGCCAACCGCTCGCAGGAGCATCGGCCTTCGCGCGAGTGGGCAAGGGTGCGTACGTTCGGCGAGCAGGTCAACGACCGACTCCGGGGGAAGATGGTTGCCTGGCTGGAAGGGCTCGGCCATGCCGCCTGCGCCCCGGCGATCGATCCGGGCAACCGCGTCCGGCGCGACGACCGCGCGGGGTTCGCATCGCAGTGGTCGGAACGTCACGCGGCGTTCGTGGCCGGGCTGGGAACGTTCGGCCTTCACGGGAGCCTGATCACGCGCAGAGGCTGCGCGCATCGGTTGGGCAGCGTGGTGACGAGCCTGGAGATTCCCGCCCCGGCGAGGATCTACGGCGACGATCCGCTGGCCTGGTGCCTTCGGGAAGCGCAGGGAACATGCGGGGCGTGCATTGCTCGCTGCCCGGCGGGGTCGGTAGGCCCGCGTGCGTCGGAGAGGGACAAGGACGCCTGCAGGCGTCACGCGGTGGAGGAAATCGGCGATTGGGGGCGGAAGGAGTTCGGCTGGGACGGGGTCTACGGGTGCGGCCTGTGCATGACGGGCGTGCCGTGCGAAGAGCGGTGTCCGGTCGCGTAGCAGGGCTGAGCGTCACCCTGCAACGGGGAGTTTTTTCGGACTTTGGGAACCCGGAGAAGGGGCAGGTGGAGAAATCTCGCTGTTTCCACGGAATCTTTTTTTCACAGCGGCAACCCCACGCCTATTATTCCAGACGATGGCGCAATTGGACGGACGCCATCGGGCCGTAATTGGCGGAAGGGGCCAATCTTTGTATTCTTCGCTCGCTCGTCTTTCCTGAGCGCTTTGTGGTCGTGCGAGAAGCATTCTGCGCGCGATTCACAGAGTCTGTCTTCAAGTGTACCCGTGATGGTCTGTCCGCGCGGGCGACAGGAGCTGCAAGCACCTCTGGATGCAGAAAGGAGAATTGGCGACGAGAGGACAGAAGGCGGCAAGGTGTGTTTTTCGTCAGGCAGAAGGGCAACCCCATGTGCATTCGACCGGAGTCGGATCCTGACTCGGTGGGTGCGAGGATCCAGACGTAAACCCATTGCCGCTCCGTGGGCCTCCCGAAACAGTGCGACTCGCTCGCCTGGAGGCCACGGACGGAAAGGAGGCAAGTAATGAAGAGACTTCTTCTGATTTCACTGGTGCTGTCCGTCGGGCTTGGTGCGGCCGGGGCAGCGGGGATCGACTTCCAGAGATCTTACAACGGTACGATCATTCTGGATGTCATCGGATACTCCAGCGGCACGTTGTACACTGGCTTTTTAGCCGATGGCAACACGCCTATGGACCCGGGTGTGACGTACGACCCCAATGATCTCGAGATCGACGACGACAGCGGCGATTTCCTGAACCCGGGCGAAGACAGCTTCGGCGTCTTCTATATCTCGACGATCTACGAAGGCCAGATCAATCCGGGCACGCAGGAGGTCTTCCAGACGGGCCCGCCCGTCTGGCAGGAAGCGCTTGACCCCACCTACGAACTCGTGGGCGCGTACTACGACCGGTCGGACATCGCCGTCACCATCGATCCCAACACGGGCGACCAGGTGATCGAGTCCATCGGCGACCATCTGCAGATGTGGCTCCAGCCCAAGGGGACCTTCTTCAGTACCGAGCAGGTTCCGCTGAAGGGCGAGAGCGGCCGGCTGGTCGATGGAAACGGGGTGTATCTCGAGAAGTACGACGGGGTCGGGTACGACGCCAATGGAGACCCCATCGGCGAACTCGTGCTGACAGCGGACACCATCCCGGGCTATATCGGGATCGATCCGAACGCCGAAACGGTGGTGAATTTCGAGGCTTCGTCCGGAACCGGCAACGGCCGGTCGTTTGCTGAAGCGACGGGCGGGACGAATTTCATCACCTTCAACGGAGACGCATTCTTCCCGTTCAAGGGCGCCGGTTACGACGACGCCGACCTGAACATCCGTTGGAATTTCGGCATTCTGACCAACCAAGGCTGGTTGACGAACTTCAACGACCCGATCGGCGGATCCCTGATCCCCGAGCCGGTCACGATGTTCAGTGCCCTGCTTGCCGTTGGCGGCCTGGGAGGCTATCTCCGAAGACGCAGACGGCAGTAGGCGACACACGCCAGCTCCGCCGAGGAGTCGATCGCGCACTCCTCGGTTCTTGAAGCAGCCCGGGCGGGCTGGATGACAACTCGCCCGGGTTTCTTCTTGCGCACCCCGAAGGCGGGGGATCCATGTGAAGAAGCTCCGAATTCCCCGACCGGACCGCCAAAAGCCGTTGAAAACCGCCGCTGCGATATGCAGAATGGCCATTTCCCGGCAGGGCCGGTTTTCGCTCTGAACCCGCGGCGACCGAAACATGGCGTCGTGACCCGGCAGAAGTCACCAACGCTTCTCTATGACAAGGAAACGCAAGATGTCCAGACGCATGGCAATGATGGACGGTAACCAGGCCGTCGCCCACGTAGCCCACAAGGTCAACGAGGTGATCGCGATCTACCCGATCACTCCCTCCAGCCCGATGGGCGAACACTCCGACGCCTGGAGCGCCGCCGGCCAGAGGAACATCTGGGGCACCATCCCCATGATCGCCGAAATGCAGGCCGAAGGCGGAGCCGCAGCGGCCGTCCACGGCGCCCTGCAGACCGGCTCGCTGACGACGACCTTCACGGCCAGCCAGGGCCTGCTGCTGATGATCCCCACGCTCTACAAGCTCGCCGGCGAGCTGACGCCCACGTGTTTCCACGTCTCGGCGCGTTCCCTGGCCTGCCAGGCACTGTCGATCTTCGGCGACCATTCCGACGTGATGGCCTGCCGACAGACCGGCGCGGCCCTGCTGGCAAGCGGCTCGGTCCAGGAGGCGATGGACCTGGCGCTGGTCGGTTCGGCAGCCAGCCTCGAAAGCCGCCTGCCGTTCATCCACTTCTTCGACGGCTTCCGGACCTCCCACGAGGTCTCGAAGGTCGAGGAGCTCACGCCCGAAGACATGAAGGCCATGATCGACGACGACGCCGTTCTGGCCCATCGGTCGCGCGGCCTGAACCCCGATCAGCCCGTGATCCGCGGCACGAGCCAGAACCCGGACGTCTACTTCCAAGGCCGCGAGAGCGTCAATAAGTACTACGACGCCTGCCCCGAGATCGTGCAGAAGTGCATGGACCGCTTCGCGAAACTGGTCGGCAGGGAATACAACCTGTTTGACTACGTCGGTGCCGACGACGCCGAAACCGTCGTCGTACTGATGGGCTCGGGCGTCGAGACCGCCCACGAAGCCATCGACGCGCTGACCGCCCAGGGCGAGAAGGTCGGCCTGCTGAAGGTTCGCCTGTACCGCCCGTTCAGCATCCGGCACTTCCTGGGTGCCCTGCCCGAGAGCGTCAGGAAACTCGTGGTGCTCGACCGCCAGAAAGAGCCCGGCGCCACCGGCGAGCCGCTCTACCTCGACGTCGTCGATGCCGTGCGGGACGCCGGCAAGAGCATCGAGGTCCTCGGCGGCCGGTATGGCCTGAGCTCCAAGGAGTTCACCCCGGCGATGGTCAAGGCCTGCCTGGAGACCGACCGCAATCATTTCACGGTCGGCATCAACGACGATGTCACGAGCACGAGCCTGGACTACGACCCGTCGTTCTCGACCGAGACCGACGACGTCGTGCGGGCGATGTTCTACGGCCTGGGCAGCGACGGCACGGTCGGCGCGAACAAGAACTCGATCAAGATCATCGGCGAGGAGACGGACAACTACGCCCAGGGCTACTTCGTGTACGACTCGAAGAAGGCCGGGGCGATCACCGTAAGCCACCTGCGCTTCGGGCCCCGCCCGATCCGCTCGGAATACCTGGTCAACGAGGCCAACTTCGTCGCCTGTCACCAGTTCGTATTCCTCGAGAAGTACGACATGCTCGACTCGGCCGTCGAGGGCGCGACGTTCCTGCTGAACGCCCCGTACGAAGCCGACCAGGTGTGGGAGCATCTGCCCCGTGCGGTCCAGCAGCAGATCATCGACAAGAAGCTGAAATTCTACGCGATCAACGCCTACGAGGTGGCCCGCCAGACCGGCATGGGTGCCCGCATCAACACGATCATGCAGACCTGCTTTTTCAAGCTGGCCAACGTGATCCCGGCCGACGAGGCCATCGAGAAGATCAAGGGCGCCATCAAGAAGACCTACGGCAAGAAGGGCCAGGAGATCGTGCGGATGAACTTCGCCGCGGTCGACCAGGCGTTGGAGAACCTCCACGAGATCCCCGTGCCCGACCAGGCGACCTCCGAGATCGAGAAGCCCCCGGTGGTCTCCGAGAAAGCGCCGGAGTTCGTCAGGAATGTCACCGCGACGATCATGGCCGGGCGCGGCAACGAGCTGCCCGTCTCGGCGATGCCCGACGACGGCACCTGGCCGCTGGGCACGACGCAGTGGGAGAAGCGCAACATCGCCCTGGAGATTCCCGTCTGGGATCCCGACGTGTGCATCCAGTGCGGCAAGTGCTCGATCTCCTGCCCGCACGCGACGATCCGCGCGAAGGTCTACGAGCCCGGCAAGCTCGACGGCGCCCCGGAGACATTCAAGTCCGCCGACGCCAAGGGCAAGGACTTCGACGGGCTCAAGTGGACCATCCAGGTCGCCCCGGAAGACTGCACCGGCTGCGGGCTGTGCGTCAAGGCCTGCCCCGCCAAGAATAAGTCCGAGCCGGAACGCAAGGCGATCAACATGGAAGAGCAGATGCCCCTCCGCCAGAGCGAGGCGGAGAACTACGAGTTCTTCCTGGACCTGCCCGACTACGACCGCGCCAAGCTGAACCTGCGGACGATCAAGGGCAGCCAGCTCTGCCAGCCCCTGTTCGAGTACTCCGGCGCGTGTGCCGGCTGCGGCGAGACGCCCTACGTCAAGCTGCTGACCCAACTGTTCGGCGATCGGGCGATCATCGGCAACGCCACGGGCTGCTCGAGCATTTACGGCGGCAACCTGCCCACCACGCCCTACACCACCAACGGCGACGGGCGCGGGCCGGCGTGGAACAACTCGCTGTTCGAAGACAACGCCGAGTTCAGCTTCGGCTTCCGCCTGACGCTCGACAAGCGCAAGGAATACGCCTGCGAACTGCTGGCGGCGATGAAGGACAAGGTCGGAGCCGACCTGGCCGAGGGCATCCTGGGCGGGGTCAGCGCCAAGGACGAACCCGGCATCGCCCAGCAGCGTCAGCGCGTGGCGCAGCTTCGCGAGAAGCTCTCGGGCGACAGCGATTCCCAGGCCCGCCAGCTTCTCAGCGTCGCAGACTCGCTGGTCCACAAGAGCGTCTGGGCACTCGGCGGCGACGGCTGGGCGTACGACATCGGCTACGGCGGCCTGGATCACGTGCTCGCCAGCGGCCGGGATATGAACGTCCTCGTCCTCGACACGCAGGTGTACTCCAACACGGGCGGCCAGTGCTCCAAGGCGACGATGCGGGCCCAGGTGGCGAAGTTCGCTGCCGCGGGCAAGCCCGTGCCCAAGAAGGACCTGGGCATGATCGCCATGAGCTACGGCACGATCTACGTCGCCCAGATTGCGATGGGCGCCTCCGACGCCCAGGCCGTGCGAGCCATGCTCGAAGCCGAAAGCTACGACGGGCCCAGCCTGGTTATCGCCTACAGCCACTGCATCGCACACGGCATCCGCATGGACACCGGCTTCGATCAGCAGAAGCTGGCCGTCAACTGCGGCGCCTGGCCGCTGTACCGCTACGACCCGCGGCTGGTTGACGAGGGCAAGAACCCCCTGCAGCTGGACTCGAAGGACCCGACCGCTTCGTTCGAGGACTTCGCGTACAACGAAACGCGGTTCAAGATGCTCGCCCAGAGCAAGCCCGAAGAGGCCAAACGCCTCCTCCAGCTTGGTCAGAAGGACATCGACAGCCGCTGGAACACCTACAAGCAGATGGCCGAGATGTCGTACGGGCCGTCGGCGTAACCAGCGGACCCGGGGCGCAACCCCGTCCCGGTGAAAGCAGCAACTCCCGCCCCTGTCGGCACCCGCCGGCGGGGGCGTTCTCTTTGCGCTTCTCCACCAGATACAAAGCCGGCCGGCAACGTCACTCCCTGCTCAAGCGAGCCCGCGGCTTGTCCGATACAGAATCGGAAGCAGACCCGCAGACCAGGGAGCAAGGTGTGCCCGTAGCTGCCAGCAACATGCAGATGATCTCCGGCCAGGAGATCGTCGACACGCTCGCCCAGATCGTCAGCACGCGCGCGGAGGTAATCGTCACCTTCCGCCGAGCCAACACCTGGCAGAGCATACGCGGCAAGGCCGCCGACGCCCGGGGGGACACGTTCATCGCCGTCATCCCCGACAGCCACGACGCCGGCCAGTACCTCAGAGACAACACCGACGTGGGCGTCAGCTTCACGATCGGCAGCCGCAAGTTCCTGTTCGCCTCCACCGTCCAGGAGCAGCTCGTGCTCCCCGAGGAGAACGAAGTACGCTACTTCGCGATTTCCCTGTCCGTGCCCGACGAGGTCCAGCGGATCGAACGTCGGCGGGCGGTGCGGGGGAACATCCCTCCCGAGGAGATCGTGCGGGCGTCATTCTGGCCGGGCGGCGTGGGCAACAAGCCCGGCAAGCTCGACCCGTCGCGCCCGACGTGGGCGGGGAAGGTCACCGACCTGAGCGTCGGCGGGTTCCAGGTACGCACCCATGCCGTCGCGACCACCTTCTTCGAAACCAACGACATCGTCGGCGTGAGCCTGTCCTTCGAGGCGGTCGGAAAGGCCGTGCCCGTCAACGCAGCCGTCTGCCACTGCCAGCTGGAGGGCAACGGCATGGCGCTGATGGGCTTCCAGTTCATCGACCTGGATTCCTCGCCGGAAGGCCTGCTGGCGCTGCAACTGATCGGCGAAAAGGTCCGCGAGTACGTCGACCGCACCTGACGCCCGAATCACTCGCTCAGATCGGGCAGGTCCACCTCATCACCGGTGCTCTCCTGCCATCGCAGAATCCGCCCCGAAAGCTCCGACATGATCCCCCTGTGCTTCGCGCAACCGGCGAGGTTTCGCGTCTCGCCCGGGTCACTGCTGAGATCGTACAGCTCGTGCTCGCCGCGGGTCGACCACGTGAACTTCCAGCCGCTTGGCGTCACCACCGTCCGCACCGGATCACGCATCGCCTCGACCAGCTCCCCCTCGTCGGCGACCTCGAGCATGGAGTCCCGCAGCTGCACCGAGCCGATCCGGTCGCCGAAACCGTTGTTGTTGCCCTGCCACTCGATGACCACCTCGGTTTCCGGCCGGCCTTCGCGCTCCAGCACCGGCCGCAGGGTCTGGCCCTGCAGTTCCGGCGGACAGGCCTGGCCCATGTAGTCCAGCAGCGTGGGCACCAGGTCGATCTGGCTGACCGGGCTCTGCATGCCGAGCCCCCGCGACTGGCCGGGGGTCTTCACCAACAGGGGCACGCGCACCGCCTCCTCGAACTGCACGCACTTGGCCAGCAGACGATGGCTGCCCATCATGTCGCCATGGTCCGAGGTGTACACGATCAACGTGTCATCGAGCTGGCCGGTCTCGTCGAGAGCGGCGAGAATCCGCCCGAAATGCGTATCCACCAGCGAACAGAGGCCCCAGTATCGGGCGATGATCTCGCGCCAGCCCCGCTCGCCGGAGAGATCCACACCCTCGAACCCGTCGGTGCAGTAGGCATGCGACATCGCCCTCGCCTTGAGAGGCTGGTCCTCCCCGGGCGGCGAGTCGAAATTGCCCGGCAGGGGTACCTCGTCGGGGTCGTACTGACCGTCACGCGGGCCGAAGAACGGCATGTGAGGCTCGAAGAAGTTCACCGTGAGCATCCACGGCCGGGATGCGTTCCGGCGGATGAACCGCGACGCCTGCTCACCCAGGAACGCAGGCTTGGACAGGTCCTCGGGCAGCCGGGCTGCGGCGTGCCGGTCGAACGCGTTGCCCTCGCCCGGCGTCTGCCCGCGCTCCACCAGCCAGTGGTGATACTCGCTGCGGGCGTCGCGGTCGCGGCCTTGGCTGTAATGGCCGCGGTAGGCGTCGTCGATGGCGACCCACTCGTCGAAACCGTGCTGACGGAAGATCTCGTCGCCCAGATGCCACTTGCCCATGTACGCGGTGACGTACTGCCCGCCGTCGAGCATCTCCGGGATGCACGGCACGTCGGCGGGGAGCGGAATGTTGTTCTCCACGCAGCCGTTGGTGTGCGGGTACAGGCCCGTCATCAGCGAGCTTCGCGAGGGCGTGCACACCGGCTGGGTCACGTAGGCCTGCTCGAAGGCGGTAGACCGCCCCGCAAGGCGATCGAGATTGGGCGTCTCGATACGGTCGTTGCCGTAGCAGCCCAGCGTGTCCCATCGCTGCTCGTCAGTGAATACGAATAGTACGTTTGGGCGCGACATGGTCCCTCCGGTATACGTCAGAAACCCCCGCCGGTCAACCGATCCGCCAGCCCTGACAGCCCCCCCCGCGATCCCGGCATGCCTACATCTGCTCGAGCGTCTCGATGCCCAGAAGACCCAGCCCCGTCGATATCGTCCGCGCTGTCAGGTCGCACAAGGCCAGTCGGCTGGCGCGCCGGGCGTCGGAATCCGCCTTCAGCACGGGACAGTTCTCGTAGAAGCCCATGAACGCCCCGGCCAGGTCGAACAGGTACCCGCACAGCACGTGGGGCGTGCAGTCGGCTGCGACGGTCTCGATCGCCTCGGGCAGCCGGGCCAGGATCAATGCAAGCCCCCGCTCGGCCGGGTGGTCCAGCGAAATGTCAGCCGCGTCGACGCTGTCCAGCCCGCCCTTGCGGTAGATGCTCCGCACGCGGGCGTAGGCGTACTGCATGTACGGTGCGGTGTTGCCCTCCAGCGAGAGCATCTTGCCCCAGCTGAAGACGTAATCGCTCGCGCGATTCTGCGAGAGGTCGGCATACTTGACCGCACCGATTCCCACGGCCTCGGCGATGCGTCCACGCCGGTCGGCGGGGAGGTCGGGGTTCTTGTCATCCACGAGCTGCCGCGCCCGCCGGACCGCTTCGTCCAGCAGGTCGGCCAGCTTGACCGTCCCGCCCTGGCGGGTCTTGAACGGCCTGCCGTCCTCGCCGAGCATCATCCCGAAGGGCACGTGCTCCAGCGAGATCTCCTCGCCGACGAACCCCGCCTTGCGTGCGACGCTGAACACCTGCTGGAAGTGCAGGCTCTGGCGGGCGTCGACCACGTACAGCACGCGGTCGGCGTTCAGCTCGCGGGCGCGATGGCGCAGGGCGGCGAGGTCGGTGGTGGCATACAGGTAGCCCCCGCCGGTCTTCTGAATGATCACCGGCAGCGGGTCGCCTTCCTTGTTCGTGAACTCGTCGAGAAACACCACGCGGGCGCCCTGGCTTTCGGCCAGCAGGCCCCGGGCGTCGAGCTCCTCGACGATCCTCGGCAGGTCGTCGTTGTAGGCGCTCTCGCCGCGAACGTCGTCCCGCGTGAGCTTCGTGCCGAGACGGTCGCAGACAGCCTGGGCGTGCTGCAGCGAATGCTCCCGGACGATCTCCCAGAGCTTCAGCACGCGCGGGTCACCGGACTGGAGCTTCACGACATACTCGCGGGCCTTGTCGGCGAAGCCCGGGTCCTCGTCAAACCGGACCTTCGCCCTACGGTAGAACTCCTCCATGTCGCCGATTTCGCCGGCCTCGGTGAACTCGAACTTCCCGCCATCCGCGGCGTCGGCCTCGGTGAACACGTCGAACTGCTCTTCCATGTAGGCGGTGAGCATTCCGAACTGCGTGCCCCAATCGCCCACGTGGTTCTGTCGGGCGACGTCGTGGCCGGTGAATTCCAGAACGCGGGACAGCGCGTCGCCGATGATCGTCGAGCGGAGATGCCCGACGTGCATTTCCTTGGCGAGATTCGGGGCGCAGTAGTCCACGACAACCGTCTCGGGCTTCTCCGGCTGGGCGACGCCGAGCTTCTGGTCGGAAACGCAGCCTTGCAGGAGGTCCGCCAGGAAATCCGGTCGAAGGGTGATGTTGATGAACCCGGGACCGGCGACTTCGACCTTCTCGGCCAGGTCGGCAACGTCCAGGGCGTCGACGACCTTGCCTGCCAGCTCGCGGGGGTTGGTCTTGAGCTTCTTCGCAGCGGCCATGCATCCGTTGGCCTGGTAGTCGCCGAAGTCGGGACGGGTGGACGGGCCCACCAGCGCGGGAGTGTCTTCGGGGGCCCCTGCAGCGACCAGCGCCTCGCGGACGCGACGGTCGAGCTCGCGTCGGAGGTTCACTCCTGGCCCTCCCCGCCCTCGTCCCGGGGGGCGGGCTTGTGCTTCTCGCCGAGAGTCACGTCGATCGTGCCGTCGGTGAGGATTTCCACGTCGGCGTCGATTCCCTTGAGGTCGAGATGCCGCACCACGATGCGCGCGACCATGGGCACCTTCATGCCCATCGCCTTGGCGAGGTTCCGCGGAGCGAAGCGGAAGTCAGCCGGCTTGCCCGTGGGATACGAGCGAAACCATTTCGGGCCGATCAGCGGACAGGGATCGAAGCTCTTGTGAATCGCCTTGACGAAGCGTTCGGTCAGCTTCTCGTGCATCTCCCCGGCCATGGGTCACTCTCCCGGTTTGGGTTGGGTCTCTTGCTGTTCGGGCTGGCTGGGATGCCAGTCCACGCGGGGCGATTCGCCCCAGATCAGTTCCAGGTCGTAATACCGCCGATGCTCCTGGTCGAACAGGTGCACGACGACGTCGACGAAGTCCATGACGATCCAGTGGCCGGTGTCCTGGCCGGCGATGTGCCAGACCTTCTGGCCGATTTTCCTGCCGTGGGCCTTGATGTCGTCGGCGATGGATCGCATCTGACGATTCGAGGTGCCAGTGGCGATCACGAAGTAATCCGTGACCGGACTGACACCTCGAAGGTCGAGAATCAATATGTCTTCGGCGTTGGAATCGTCTGCGATTCTCGCCGCACCGATGGCCAGTTCCCGAGCTTCTTCGTTCTGCCTGGGTTTCTTCCTGGCCACGGGGATCGCTCCTTAGTTGATGCCCAGCAGGGAGCCGATCTGCGGAGCGAACTTGACGATCAAGCCGGCGAAGACCACGCTGACCATGCTCATCAGCTTGATGAGAATGTTCAGCGACGGGCCGGAGGTGTCCTTGAACGGGTCACCCACGGTATCGCCGACGACGGCAGCCTTGTGGGCGTCGGAGCCCTTGCCGCCGTGCGCGCCGGTTTCGATGTACTTCTTGGCGTTGTCCCACGCCCCGCCGGCATTGGCCATGAAGATCGCCACGGCGAATCCGCTGGCCAGGCCGCCCGCAAGCAGGCCCAGCACGCCGGCGACGTCGAGCACCAGCCCGACAACGATGGGCACGATGATCGCCAGCAGCGACGGCAGGACCATCTCACGCTGGGCACCGGCCGTGGAAATCGCCACGCACTTGGCGTATTCCGGCGTGGCCTTGCCTTCCAGGATGCCGGGGATGTCCTTGAACTGGCGACGGACCTCGTTGACCATGGCCATTGCGGCCCGGCCGACGGCCTTCATCGTCATCGCCGAGAACAGGAACACCAGCAGCACGCCCGAGAAGATGCCGCACAGGACCTTCGGGTTCATCAGGTTCACCCCGTAGTAGTCCATGTACTGTCGCAGCGAGGCCTTGCTCGCCAGCACGCCCTCGTACCGCTTGCCGTTGATCATCACTTTCATGACGTCGGTATCGGGGTCGATGGATGTGACGGTGGCGGCCACTTCCTTGCCCGCGGCCAGTTCGGTATCTCTCTCCTTGGGCCCGGAGAGGGTCAGGAGGACGTCGTAGTTGCTTTCCTTGTCGCCGGGCTCGAACTTGACGGCCAGCTTGCTGGCCTTCTTGTCCAGAACGATCGCCTTGCCGGCATAGATTTCGGGGCCTTCGTGCTTGGTGACGACGGCAGCCCGGCCTTCGCGGACGAGCCCGATCCGGACTTCCTCGACGTAGGCAGCCAGCAGCGCCAGGGCGGTCAGGGCGGCCGATCCGATCGCAAAGCCCTTGCCCACCGCGGCGGTGGTGTTGCCCAGCGAGTCCAGCGCGTCGGTGCGTTCGCGAACCCCGGGGTCCTGTCCGGTCATTTCGGCGTTGCCGCCGGCGTTGTCGGCGATGGGGCCGTAGGCATCGGTCGCCAGGGTGATTCCCAGCGTCGCGAGCATGCCGACCGCGGCGATGCCCACGCCGTAGAGCCCCAGCAGCGTGCTGCCCCAGCCGCCGGCCAGCGAGTACGCAAGCATGATGGCGACCATCACGGTCAGCAGGCTCATCCAGGTGGACTTCATGCCTTCGGCGATGCCCGAGATCATCACGGTAGCCGCACCGGTCTCGGCGTTCTCCGAGACCTCCCGGGTGGGCCTGAAGTCATAGGACGTGTAGTACTCGGTGGCCTTGCCGATGACGATGCCCGCGAGCATGCCGACGACGATGGCACCCCACACGCCCAGCCAGTTGACCTGGTCCATCCCGCCCAGCAGGAAGTAGCACACGCCCAGCGCGGCGACGACGATCAGGCCCGACGCGCCGAACACGCCCAGGTTCAGGGCGCCCATCAGCTGCTTCATCGAGGCGCCTTCCTTGCAGCGGACGAGGTAGATGCCCACGATCGACAGAACAATGCCGATACCGGCCAGCACCATCGGGGCCGCGAGGAACTTCATCGCCTCCTCGATGCCGTAGCCCATCGACACGGCTGCCGAAACGCCCAATGCTGCCGTGGCGAGAATCGAGCCGCAGTAGGATTCGTACAGGTCGGCACCCATGCCGGCTACGTCACCGACGTTGTCGCCGACGTTGTCGGCGATGGTCGCGGGGTTGCGGGGGTCGTCTTCGGGGATGCCCGCTTCGACCTTGCCCACCAGGTCGGCGCCGACGTCAGCCGCCTTGGTATAGATGCCGCCGCCCACGCGGGCGAACAACGCCTGGGACGAGGCACCCATGCCGAAGGTCAGCATGACGACGGTGATTTCAACGAGGTCCATACCCTTGAAGATCCACACGTCGTTGGAGCTGAGAATCGTCAGGCCGATGAACCAGCCGCAGATGTCGACCAGGCCGAAGCCCACGACGACCAGGCCCATGACCGCCCCGGCCCGGAAGGCGACCTGCAGGCCGCGGTTGAGGCCTTCCTTGGCGCCCTGGGTGGTTCGGTTGGATGCCAGCGTCGCGGTCTTCATGCCAAGCCAGCCGCACAGGGCACTGAAGAACCCGCCCGTGAGGAAGGCCACGAAGACGATGCGGTGCTGGACGTGGAAGACCCAGCCCATGACGTACAGCAAGGCTGCGACGACCACGAAGAACACGGCGACGACCTTGTACTGTCGCCGGAGATACGCAAGCGCGCCGTCGGTGACGTGGCCGGCGATTTCCTGCATCTTCTCATCGCCCGGATTGGCGGCCTTGACCTGCTTGTAGAAGATCATGGCGAAGATCAGCGCGAGAATCGCACCGGCCGGGGCAATCCACCAGACGGCGGGGATCTTGTCCAGCGTCGGGGCCAGTCCATCTTCCTCGGCCAGCGTCGCGAGACCGGCGGCGTTGGGGTCGGGGGTGTTGGGATCCTGGGCGATGGCGGGGGACGCGATCAACGCGACCACTCCAAGGGCCATCAGGGTCACCAGGGCGCCTCGGCGGCTGTGGAGATACCTCTGCAGGGTCGTCACGGTGTGGCTCCTTTTGGGGGTTCGTACAGGGATACCGGTATAGATCGTCCTCGCCCGCGGCGAGGGAGCATACGGGGGATCTTCGTCGGGAACGTCCAGCCTGGAGTTTCCTGGTTGCGATGTCGTGGCATGCAGGGATTCGTCTGTCAGGGGGTCACCGACCTGGCAGGCCGATGCGAAACCCTCGATCCTTCCCAGACCGGCCGCATCGCCGGACACGCCAGCCTGGACAGAGCCTTCGACAACCGCGGGCCTTCGTCAGGACCGCTTCATGCTCTTGCGCTTGCGGCGGCGCCGACGCTCCGAGGGCTTCTCGTAGTAGCTGTTGCGCTTGATGTCCTTCGTCAGGCCTTCCTTCTCGCAGAGCTTCTTGAACCTGCGAAGCATCGCTTCGGCGCTTTCGCTACCTCTCGCCTTCACCTTGATCATGCTGCGATCACTACCCTTTCTTGTTTCCCGGGGGATTCCAGAAATTCGCCAAACGTTAGAACCAGCCATCATACGGAGATGACCGAAGGGTTCAACCCCTTTTGCCCCATTTTAGTCCATAATTGCCGTCGCATCTCCGATAAGCAACGCTTACCGGACCCCCGCGACTTGCCCCGCAGACCGGATTCAACGTACAATGCCCGCCGGGCCGTACACCCTCATCGGATCCTCCACGACGAACGATTGAGCCTTTTTCGCCCCGCCCGACCGATGGAACGAACATGAGCGAACACCCCGCCGCCTGCGAAATCGAAATCCGCGTCCGCTACGCCGAAGTCGACGCCATGGGCGCCCTGCACCACTCGCGATACTGGGTCTACTTCGAAATGGGACGCACCGAACTGCTCCGCAAACAGGGCATCGCCTATCGCGATCTCGAAAACCAAGGCGTGTTCTTCGTGGTCGCCAAGTGCTCCGCCCGATACAAAGCCCCTGCCCGGTACGACGACCCGCTGACCCTGCGGACCGAAATCACCCGCACCGGGGCCGCACGCATCGACCACGCCTACCAGCTCCGCCATCGCGAAACCGGCCTGCTGCTCGCCACCGCAGAGACCACCCTCGCCTGCGTCGACCGCGGGGGGCAGATCATCCCCATCCCCGACGAGATGAAACCGCCCGACAAGAGAAACTGACCAACCTATCCCCGCGACGCTCGTCCTGAATGACATGATCCGCAAGCAAGCCATCCCGATCTGCCCCCCGCTGCGACAGATAGCCGCCCTGCTGGCGATTTCGGCGCTGGCCGTGATGGGCTCCGGCTGCCAGGGATGCAGTGACGGCGAGATCGAATTCCCCGGCCCCGTCGAGGTCCGCCAGGAAAAATCCCTCATCCCGGACAGCGACCTGACTTTCCTCGTCGCCGCCGACACGCACTTCGGCGCCAGGGACATCGAGCAACGCAACAGGCTGCAGGTCGAAGCGATGAACAGCATCGCCGGAACGCCCTGGCCGCGGAGCATCGGCGGAACCGTCGACACCCCCGCCCTGCTCCTGATGGCCGGGGACATGACCGATCATGGCCTGCCGAGCGAGTGGGCGATGTTCGAGAAGTACTACGGCCTGACCGGCAGCGACGGCCTGCTGCAATACCCCGTCTACGCCTGCATCGGCAACCACGACCGCGCGCTGAAAGTCTACACGCCGGTCGCGTCGGCGCTCCGCAAGCGACACGGCGGCCTGACGTATTCCTGGGACGTCGGCGACGTGCATTTCGTCTGCCTCGGCGAGTATCCCAGCGAAGCGAACACCCGCTGGCTGCGGGAAGACCTCGCCGACGTCGGCAAACAGGTCCCGATCGTGATCTTCTTCCACTACTCGGTGCTCGGGCCGTTCTCGCAGTGGTGGGACGCTCCGGAGAAGAAGCTCTTCGCCCGCACGATCGAAGGCTTCAACGTGGTGGCCATTTTCCACGGCCATTACCACGGCAGCGGGCACTATCGGTGGGCGGGGGTGGACGTCTTCAATGTCGGCTCGCCTCGACACGGCAACCACACCTTCTGCGTGGTGCGCATCACCGACGAGAGGCTCGTGGTCGGCGCCTGGGGATGGGACCCGCCCGACGAATCACCCCTGTGGGCCGAAACGGGCTGGCAGTGGATACACGCCGAGAAACTCAACGAGCCAGGCCGCTCGAGCGCCGAGACCCGCTCTGGCCCGCTCAGCCGTTGAGCACGCCGCGGTGCTTGGGATCGCGGTCGCGCAGGTCCTGCCCGAATTCCAGCACGCTCTTGAGATTCGCCAGGTAGAACGACCAGCCTCCGTAGCAATCCACGTGGCGGGC
>CAZXSK010000009.1:0-78588 GCA_964642855.1 uncultured Planctomycetaceae bacterium
TGCGCCCCAACCGGCTGAATCCTCCTGGCCCACTCAGCCGGAGTCCTATCCCGCTATTCCTTCACCACGATCGTATCGGCCAGCGAGAGCTCCTCGCCGGTGGTCAGGCGGACCCCCAACACCAACGTCGCCGAAGGCGGTGAGACCATCGCCTTGACCGCCTGGAGGTCGAACTTCGCCACCAGTTCACCCCGGCTGTCAGCCTTCACCAGATACGGCAACAGCCCCGAGAGGTTCACCGACTCCGTATCCGCCAGATCGAAAGGCACGTTCGTATGCACACTCACGCAGCCAGCCTTCCCGGAGAGCACCAGCGTCGACGGAGAAATCACGGCTGCGTACTGCGGGCTGTCTTTCAGCGCCCCCGACGAGTCAGCCCGGATCGGGAGCAGCAGGCACGCGAGCAATACGGGCAGCAACCATCTGATTGTCATGACATGTTCCTTTCCTCGTATATCAGTTACCCGCTTGGCGCCCTGTCTATTGTTCGCCGTGATTCCCGCTCCGGACAAGACCGCACTGCGGAATTCCGCTACCCGTTTCCCGTTGCGATGGCTCGATCAGCCAGCGGGAGAAATCGCCGAGGTCCGCTCGGGCGGGTCTGCTACAATGAATCGCACTGAAGGAGGGCGGATTCGTGCTCCCATGCCACAGGAGATTCCGCCATGCAACCTGCCCGAAAGCTCAAGCCCGTCGGGAAAGTCGCCCGCGCAGCGGACGGCGAAGCCAGGAGATCTGCATCCCGGCCTGCATCGGACAGCGCCCGGGCCCGCAATGATCGTGGGTTCACACTCATTGAACTGCTCGTGGTCATCGCGATCATCGCCATGCTGGTGAGCATCCTCCTGCCGTCGCTGACCCGCGCAAAGGACCTGGCCAGGGAAGTCACCTGCCTGACGCGGATCGACGGGCACATCAAGGCCGTGCACATGTACGCTGCCCAGCACCGGGGCAGGCTGGCGGCCGGGTCGGACGATATGCTCCATTGGCCGAGCTACTACAATCTCAACCCCATCCGCGAGACGGCGACGTTTCAGTTCTGGCTGGGGGAGAACCGCCAGGACGCCGCCCTGGGGGTGCTGCTGCGCGAGCAGTTGCTCTCCTACGAGGGCCTGTTCTGTCCCGACGACCGCCGGGCCGATCCGCTGGAACAGTTCCAGCGGTGGAAGGCGAGGGGCAGCAGTTTCGCCTGGGGTTCATACATGTACCGCCAGCTCGACGGCCAGGCCGAAAGCCCGCCGGAAACGTCCCTCGACCGTCTGGGCCAGAACGCAGCCGGGGACCGGATCAGCGCGCTGGTCATGGACGCCCACGTCGAACTCGACTGGCCTGGCCTGCCGCGCAAGGAGCCCCATGGCGGCAGGAATCTCTCGGTGGGGTTCGTCCACGGCGGGGCGGGCACCTTCGACAACTCCGGCAAGGAACTGACCATCCGCGAGGGAGACAACACCGACATCTTCGGTCGGCTGGACGAGATCCTCGAGCACTCCGACACGCTTCGGTAACGGGGCGCGGGCTGACACGGCGTCTCCGGTGTTGTAGGATTGCTGGCGACCCGACCGAAGACCCACGAAGGAGTGTCCGGCATGTCCATGAGATTCGCTTCCGCGACCGGTGTCATCGCACTGCAGTCCCTGCTGATGATCGTCCTGGCCGGCTGTCCAGCCGACAACGGCGACGCGAACTCCGCAGGCCAGGGCGATTCCAACGCCTTCGACGCCGGGGAGAACAACCCCGCCGTGATTCCCGCCGAGCGGACCGATCGCCTGTTCGTCAAGAATCACAACTACTGGCTCAAGCGGGCGGCGACACGGGATATCCAGGTGCTCTTCCTCGGCGATTCGCTGACGGAGGGATGGTACGTAACGGGCATGGACATCTGGAAGAAGGAGTACCGCCCGATCGGCGCGGACAACTTCGGCATGTCCGCCGACCGCACCGAGCACGTGCTCTGGCGTCTCGACCACGGCGAGGTGGATCCGATCTCCCCGAAGGTCGTGGTGCTGATGATCGGCACGAACAACCTCAAGAGCGGGCCGGTCCGCATGAGCCCCGCCCAAACGGCTGCGGGGGTCAAGGCCGTGGTCGACAAGCTGCGCAGCAAGCTCCCGAAAACGCACATTCTGCTGCTGGGGATCCTGCCGCGCCAGCCGCAGTACGACTGGATGCCCGCCGCCCGGCGAGACACCAATCGGCGCATCGCCCGGCTGGACGACGGCAAATGGGTGCACTTCCTGGATTTCTCTGACCGGTATGTCAACGAGGACGGCTCGCTGAAGGCGGAGTTGTACCGCGGCGACCTGCTGCACCTGTCCTCGGAAGGCTACCGCGTCTGGGCCGATGCAATCCGCCAGCCACTTGCGAGGCTGATGGCGACCGACGTGGACACCGAGTGATCGAGGGGCAGGTCGGTTGGCCCGCGCTTCCCGGCAGGGAGAATGTCCTCAGGTTGTGCGAAAGCGCTTCCGGAAGGCGCCCGGAGACGTGCCCTCGTGCTGGTGGAACAGCCGGAGCAACTGGCGGTCGTCGGTCAGGCCGGCCTTGGTCGCGACCGCATGCATGGGCAGGTCGGTATCGATCAGCAGCCGCTTGGCCTGCTCGATGTGCACGCGGTGGATCTCGGACAGGACGGTCCGGCCGAGGCGGGAGCGGAAGCGGCGCTCCAGCGCCCGGCGGCTTAGCGATGCAGCCCGGGCGACGTCATCGACGGAGATCACCGCGTCGGCGTGGGACTGAATGTAGCGCAATGCGTCGCGCAGGGCGTCGTCGTCGACCATGATCCGGGCGGTCGAGCCGCGTTCGTTGACCCCGGTCGGCTGGATGAGCACAGGTCGGTCGGGCACCCGTTTTCCCGCGAGCAGATCCAGCAACAGGCCGACGGCCTGGCGACTCCACTGGTCCTCGGCGATGTGCACCCCCGAGAGCGAGGGCACCGACGGGACGTCGCAGTCGTGGCCGGTGACGATGGCGAGGGTGGCCAGCAGGTCGATACCCGCCGCGGTGGCAAGGTCGCAGATGCGCATGCCGCGCCAGCTGTCGACGATCAGCAGACCGGTGTTGTCCGGCAGGGATTGCAGCCACGCGATGACGCTTCGATTGCGATCCAGGTCATCGGCCGTTGGCGGGATGGTCCGCAGAGGATGGACGTTTCCCTCGAAAACGGAGAGCGGCCGCCGTTTGCGGCGGAGGATTTCGTCAAAGCCGGCCTGCTGGAGATCGGTATACCGGTGGCCTGGCACGCCGAGGAAGCCGAAGTGCATGCAGTTCTTGGTGATCAGGTGCTCGGCTGCGAGCCGTCCGATGGCGCGGTTGTCGGGGCAGACGGTGGGACAGGCGTCGAAGCCCAGCGCGCCGGAGACGTTGACCAGGGGGCGATCCAGAGCGAGCAGGGCGGACATGACCTCGGGAGACTGGACGTATCCCACCAGGCCGTCGGGCTTCCACCCGGTGAGTCGGCGCAGGCCGGTGCGGTCGGGACTGAACAGGCTGAACACGCAGGGGCTGGCTTCGCGGAGGAAGCGTTGTGCGTGAAACCAGAGGGACATCTGCACTTCTTCGGTGCGGTCCATGACCACGCCAATTCGCAGCGGGCCCGAGGTTGAGGCAGGCATGCGGGGGTCTCCGTGTCGTAATATGACGGCCAATAGCCGGAATATACGCCTTGTTGTGTGGCACGTCAACGGGGAAAATCGTGACCAGTTCGTGTCATGCGTGTCCCGCCAGACCGGGCACTGGCTGCGAAGTCAGCCAACGGCGGCGGGATGGCACGGAACAAGGACTGGCATCTTGCCGGAGGGCAACATGAGCATGGAGCGGATTTCGAGGGTATTGGGCGGCGCGGTGGTGGTGTTGGTGATGATGGCCGGTGCTGCTGACGCCGCGGACGACTTCAACCCGCCCGACTGGGTGGACCTTAACGACAACAACGTCCGGGACAACAAGGACGATGAGTTCCTGGAGCCCGGCGAGGAGATGGTGATCGGCGTGAATCCGGACTGGGACCCGCCGGCCAATTCCACGTCCTACCACTGGCACTGGTATGACACCGTGCCGTCCTTTGCCGACCAGGGCTACTACGAGGAATACGATTCCTTCGCCAGCGACCAGTGGTTCATGCCGGACCATCAGCAGAATCTCTGGAACCAGAAGACCGGCTCCTGGAGCGAGGCATCCCCTCCACCGATGCCCCGCAATTGGGGCGATTTCGATACCTCGACATTGCTTGCCGACCCACGTTGGGGTGAGGCTGGATACGTCGGCGAGAACATCCCCGACGGCGCCCCACGGGGAAAGATGATCAACGGCAACCCGGGACTGATCTGGACGCGCGACGACACGTCCCAGCCATTCACGGGCGTTTTCGAGGTGCCCCTCTATGCCGATCTTGAGATGGAGAAGACGCTCCTGCGACTGCAATACGGCGGGGGTTACAACGGCATGTACTGGACGACCACGCTCGATGCGATCGAGGACGGCCAGGTAGTCCCCGGCGTCGCCACGCGGACGTATCGCTCACCGATCGACGGGACGATCTTCTACGAAGACTGGGAGATCATCGGTACGCCCGATTCGATTCGTCTGAGCATCGATTTCACGGGCACCAGTGTCGACCAGGTGTTGATCGACACCATCGCCGTGCCCGAGCCGGCGACGATGTGCCTGCTGGGTCTGGGGGGCGCAGCAGCGTTGCTCCGTCGCAGGAAATAGTCGAACTGCACCGGCTGCCGGCCGATCATTGGCCTGTGCCGGGGGGAAGCAGGGCTCGCTCGTCGAGGGCGGGCCTTGCTTTCTGCGCCCCCCTCCCAATACGTCGCAGGCCGACGCTACATCCATTCTTCGGCGTTGGGCGGATCGGCCGCTGTATGGCGAACCGTGATCAGCGTCAGATCGTCATCGACGCAATCGGACTGCCCGTACTCGCATACCCATTCCACCAGCCTGTTGTTGATCTCCTCGGGCCGGGCGGGGTCAAGCTGTCGGGCGAAGTCCAGCAGCCCGTTCTGTCCGAGTTGCCGGCCGGCGGGGTTGGTCACCTCCACGACCGCGTCGGTGTACATCACGACCAGGTCATTCCTGCTGAGCGGCACGGCGAACTGCCAGTAGCCTGTTTCGGGCAGCACGCCAAGGGGCAGGTTCATCAGTTTTCCGTCCGCCTGGGGCACGCGGTTATTCAGCAGACGCCAGCGCTTGTCGGTTGCGCTGTACCACAGCGGGTAGGGATGTCCGGCGTTGACCGCTACCAGGCGGTCGTAGGGCGCGACGTAGGACATCACCACGGCCGTGGCGAACCGCCCGCCTTCACCGAGGTGGTGGAAGCCGTCGTTGATCTCCTTGACCAGCTGCGACTGGTCGGGCGTGTCCATGTGTCGTGCGAGCAGTTGACGCACCCGCTGGGCGAGTTGGGCTACCTGGTCTCCGTGCCCCGACACGTCGGCCAGGAACAGCCGGGTCGTCAGGCCGTGTCCGCAAAGCCCGAGGAAGTAGATGTCTCCGCCCCGCTCGTGCTGGTGGAAGGGCTCCGAGAGCACCCAGCAATCCAGGCCGGGCAGGGAGACGCAGTCGCGGCAGGAGTCGTTGCCACCCCAGATCTCTTCGCATCTCAGTTCGTGTTGTTCCGGTTGCTTCTGGTCGAGCGTAGACATGGTTTCTCCTCCTCGCTCGTGTTGCACCATTCTACGCGCGCCCGGCCGGAGTGTCCCAGCTTGGACGAGAATCGTGTGAAATCCGCCTGAATCTCCTGAAAACATGTCCGATTCTTGACTTCCGTGAGCCGAAGCACGGTATGATAAGGTCGAGAACCCGCCCGGGGGCTGCGGATAACCTGAACGTGAACGCCAAGGAAACCCGAGAACACACCCACGAGGACTCCCGCTGGAGGCTGTTCTGGCAGTACCTCCACGGTGACCGCAAGCGACTGTCCGCTGCCCTGGCAACGTACGTCGTCAAGCACGCGCCGGTCTGGCTGCTGCCGATCTTCACTTACCAGATGATTTCGGTGATCCGTCACCCGGACGCCCACCCGCTCTGGGAGCTCTGGATCTGGGCGGGGATCTACCTGCTGCTGATCGTGCAGAACATCCCCTCTCACATGCTGCACATGAGCCTCTTCAGCCGCACCAGCCGCAACGTCGAGGCCCGTCTGCGAAGCCGGCTTGTCCGCAGGCTTCAGGAACTGTCCATCGCCTATCACAGCCGGACCGAGTCCGGGCGACTTCAGGCGAAGGTTCTGCGCGACGTCGAAGCGGTTGAGCGGCTGCTGAAGACGCTCGTCAAGTCGCTGCTGCCCGGGATCCTGGGCGTGGGATTCGCGATGGCAGTCACGCTGAGCAAGGACCCGCCAATGGCGGCGTTTTTCATCATCGCCGGCCCGGCGGCCGTGGTCCTGCGCGCGACGTTCCGCAACACGATCCGCCGGCGGAACCGGGCGTTCCGGCAGGACGTCGAGCACATGTCCGGCCAGGTCTCGGAGATGATCGACCTGATCCCGGTCGCGCGGGCCCACGGGGTGGAAGAGCAGGAGGTCAGCCGCATCGACCGCAAGCTGCAGGAGGTCAGGCAGACGGGCATCGAGCTGGACCTCTCCAATGCGTTGTTCAACTGCACCGGCTGGGTGGTCTTCCAGTGTTTCCGCTTCCTGTGCCTGATCGTCACCTGCTACCTCACGTACCAGGGACGGATGGAGGTCGAGGAGGTCGTCCTGTACCAGGGCATGTTCGAGATGATGCTCCGATCGGTCAGTTCGGTGCTGATGGTCTACCCCCTGATCGCGACCGGTCTGGAGTCGGTCATGTCGATCAACGAAGTGCTCCAGTGTCCCGACGTGGAACGTAACCGTGGCAAAGAGCAGGTGGAGAACGTTGCCGGCGAGTACGTCTTCGAGAATGTCAGCTTCAGCTATGACGACAACAACGTGGCGGCGGTCCGGGACCTCTCGCTGCACGTCGAGGCGGGCGAGTCGATCGCGTTTGTCGGCGAGTCGGGTGCGGGCAAGAGCACGGTGATGAACCTCATTATCGGTTTCTACAGGCCGACCGAGGGCAGGATTCTTCTGGACGGGCACGACATGGAGGAACTGGACCTGCGAACGGTCCGGCAGGATCTTGCCGTGGTGCCCCAGGAATGTGTGCTGTTTTCCGGCTCGGTATTCGAGAACATCGCCTACGGCCTGGAGGGTGTCAGCGAGGACGACGTGTGGGAGGCGCTGCGCAAGGCCAATGCCGACAAGTTTGTCGACGAACTGCCCGAGAAGCTCGGGACGACCATCGGCGAGCACGGCACGAGGCTCTCCGGCGGCCAGCGCCAGAGGCTGGCGATTGCCCGGGCGATCATCCGCGACCCGCGGGTGGTGATCTTCGACGAAGCGACGTCGTCTCTGGACGTCGCCTCGGAGATGCAGGTTCAGGACGCCATCGACAACATGGTGGAAGGTCGAACCGTGTTCATCGTCGCCCATCGACTGTCGACGATCCGCCGCTGCAACCGCGTGGTCGTCATGAGCGAAGGCGAGGCCATCGAGGTTGGCACGCCCGAGGAACTCATGGCGCTGAAGGGCGAGTTCTACCGCCTCAAGACCCTCCAGACGTGGGACCTGTCTGCCTGAAGTTTTGAGCACAGCGTTGCCTCTCCGTCCGAGCCGTGTATCCTCGCGTCAGGTTTCCGCCCGTGTCGGTGGAATCTTCGCGCAGGTTTCAGAAGGAGAGAGCATCCATGTCCCGGTATCGTGCCGTTGTTGTCGGAGCGGGAGGGATTTCCCGCGCCTGGTTTCCCCCGCTGGCTGAAGAGAAGGTCGAGATCCCGGCCGTGGTCGACCTGGACGTCGACCGCGCCCGACAGGCGATCGACAAGTACGGCCTCGATTCCGACGCGTCGGACGACCTCGCCGGGACGCTCAAGAAGGTCCGGCCGGACTTCGTCGTCGACCTGACGGTCCCCGAGGCGCACTGCAAGGTGACCACGACGGCCCTGAAGGCAGGCTGTCATGTCATCGGCGAGAAGCCGATGGCCTCGTCGATGGCCGAGGCGCGACGGATGGTGCGCACCAGCCAGCAGGCAGGCAAGCTGTACATGGTCAGCCAGTCGCGCCGGTGGAATCCGCTTCACGAGACGGTCCGTCGGGCGGTGGCGAAGCAACAGGCAGGGGCGCTTACGTCGATGGCCTGCGATTTCTATATCGGGGCGCATTTCGGAGGCTTCCGTGCGGCGATGGAGAGCCCGCTGGTGCTGGACATGGCGATCCATCACTTCGATCTGGCGCGGTTCATGACGGGCAAGGACCCGGTGAGCGTTTACTGCCACGAGTACAACCCGAAGGGCTCTTGGTACGACGGCGACGCCGCTGCGACGGCGATTTTCGAGATGACCGACGGCGTGGTGTTCACCTATACCGGAAGCTGGTGCTCGGAAGGCCTGCAGAGCAGTTGGAACGGCGACTGGCGAATGCAGTGCGAGAAGGGCACGGTGACCTACGTCCGTGATGATGACCCGGTGGTGCACAAGGTCTCCCGGCGAAAGGCCAGGGGGCTGATCCAGCCCCAGGACGCCAAGCCGGTGAAGACCGCGTCGATGAAGCATACGGGCATGCACGGGGCGCTGCGGGAAATGCTGCGGTTTCTCCGGACGGGCGCGGTTCCGCAGACCGAGTGCAGCGACAACATCAAGTCGCTGGCGATGGTGTTCGCAGCGATGGAGTCGTCGAGGAAGGGCAGGAAGGTTCCCGTCAAGGCGTAGGACCGGCGGGATCGTATGAGCGAGAGGCAGCGCACGCAGCCCTGTGGGAAGGCGCGGATTCGGGCAGTGCGCAAAAAAGAACCCCGGAACGAATTCCGGGGTTCTCGGATTGGCTCCAGGTTCCGACAGGGGACCTGGTTTGTGAGCCAGTTGCTCTTTACGAAACGCGGAGGAGTTCTTCCATCCGCTCGGTCGGTGCATCCAGGCCACCGATGATGGTGTAGACCCGGAGGCTGTCCTTCTGGTCCTCGTAGATGCCACGGTGGACCGTCGCCTGACCGGTGACGTCGGTGAGGACGTCGAAGGCGTGGTTGATGCTGTCCTGCAGGCCGGGCGTGTTGGCCATGATCTTCTTGCCGCCAACGACAACCGAGCCGGCCACCCGTGCGGTATCGAGGTTGAAACCACTGGCCAGGAGGGTCTTGGACAGGTTGCTCTTCATCGCCTCGGAGATGTCATAGCGCCTCTGGAAGAAGTCGACCTTCGTAAGGCCCATGATCATGCAACCAGCCGACTGCATGATGCTCTGGTAGTCGACCGAGTCGAATGCCGTATAGGGGCTCGACAGGGCCGAAAGGCGATTGAAGATGTCAAACAGTCCGGCCACGGTCGTGTTGATCGTGGGCCAGAACTCCCTGACTGTCAGACCCGGGTACATGCGGGAGATCTTCTCGTTGTCGACGATGATCAGCGGGGAGATCTCACCGTTCATGGCCATGCGGGTGAGTTCCTGAAGCGACTCGTAGGCGTTGCGTCCTACCTTGGGCGAAGCGGCTTCGCCGTCGGTGGGCAGGGTGCAGAGCACGCCGATACGTCGCTCGGGATTCCGCAGACCGATGTGCTTGGCACAGGTACGGATGGTATCGATCAGGGGCAGGACGCTGCCCGATCCGGTGCCACCGCCGCAACCCAGGGCCAGCATGATGTGATCCACGTTGTCCGAGAACGTCTGCTCGACGGAGTGGATGATTTCCTGGCGGTACTGGATGGCTGCCTGCTGGCCTCGGCTCATGTCCTTGCCCGCACCCTTGCGGCCGATGTCCATGAGGATTTTCTGGTTCTGAGGCATGCGGAGTTCGTCGAGGTCGTGATAGGCGGTGTTCAGCGCCAGGGTCTTGGCATAGCCAAGCTCGCTGAAGGCCTTGACAAGCCGGCCGCCACACTGGCCCGTACCGATCCATCCGAACTTGGTCGAACCGCGATTGGTGTCCTGGGCGCCCTTCGACGGAGCATCCTGGGGGGAGTACTCTTCCAACGCCAGGGTCGGAACCAGCTCACGCGAGGATCCCTTGGGACCGGCCTGGGAGGCATTGGTCACCTGGGGCTTGCGGGTCTGGGTGTTGGCCTGGCTGCGAGCACGCGAGGCGCTGCGCTTGCGGGCGGTCGAACGCTTGGCGGCACCGCGCTTGGCGGTGGTACGCTTGCGCGACGAGCTGGACTTCTTGCTTGCCGAAGACTTGCCTGAAGACTTGCGTGCGTTCTTCACAGCCGAGGCAATACGCTTACGCTGGCTGACGGCGCTGCTCTTCTTCGAGGCGGACGTCTTCTTCGCGGCGCCCTTCTTAGCGGTCGAGCGCTTCGAGGCGCTGGCCTTGGACTTCGTCCTGCTCTTGGCCTGGGGGCGGCTCTTGGACTTGGTGCTGCTCTTGGACTTGGGGCTGCTCTTGGCCTTGGCCTTGGCCGTCGAGTTCTTCTTCGCAGTCGAGCGCTTCGAGGCGCTGGCCTTCGACTTACTGCCGGTGCTGCTGTTCTTCTTGGTTGCAGGGGACATTCCCGATTCTCCTTGTTAACGGACCCTCTTGACTGGTAACCGTCGCTCAACTGGTTGTTCGGAGGACTGAAGGTGCAAATTTACGCCAGCCTCGGAAAAATAAGAAAATCCTCCCATTGACGTCAGGTACCCCTGCGCCCCAGACACGCCAATGCGCGCAGTCCGCGCGCCGATCAACCACAGCCGTTCTACTCGATGGGAACATGGGAATGTCTACCGAAGCGCCAGGCCCGGCAGGCTAAAGGTCGAAGATCTTGCCCGGGTTCAGAATGTTCTGCGGGTCCATCGCGCGCTTCACCGAACGGAGCATCTCGATGTACTCCGGCGAGACGAACATGCCCATGTACGCCTTGCGCTTGTGACCAATGCCATGCTCGCCCGAAATGCGCCCGCCAAGGTTTGCCGTCAGCGTATACAGCTCGTCGAGGATCTTCGGAAAGGTCTCGTCCCAACGCTCCATCGACCACTCGGGGTTCTTAACGATTCGCGTGTGAAGGTTGCCGTCCCCAGCGTGGCCGTATGCGGGAATGCTCACGCCGTAGCGGGTGGACAGGTCCTCCATGCCGGCGACCAGTTTCGGAATCGCCGCCATGGGCACCACGAGGTCTTCGTTGCCCTGGTGCACGGAGACCACCGCGAAGGCTTCTGCGATGTTCTTGCGAACCTTCCAGATCCGCTCGGACGTGGTCGAGTTGTCCGCAACGTAGACTTCGATCGCGCCGGCGTCGAGGCACTGCTCGCCAATCATCTCGTACTCGCGCTGCACCTGCGACTCGTCGGGCCCGTCGACGGTAATCAGCAGCATCGCGCCGGCCTGCTCGTAGGGGATCGACTCGTTGAGATACTCGCACGCCGCGCGAACGCTGGTGCGGTCCATGAACTCGATGGCCGTGGGAATGATCCCGCCCTGGGTCATGATGCGCGGCACGGACGCGATGGCCTGGTCGGCCGACTCGAACAGCACCAGCAGATCGACATTGGCCTTGGGCATCGGCATGAGCTTGAGCGTGATCTCCGTGAAAACCCCCAGCGTTCCCTCCGAGCCGATCATCAGGCCGATCATGTTGTACCCGGTGACATCCTTGATCAGCTTGCCGCCCAGGCGGACGACTTCCCCGGCCGGGGTGACGACCTCCAGCCCGGTGACGTATCGACCCGTGACGCCGTACTTGACCGCCTTGCCCCCGCCGGCGTTCTCGGCTACGTTTCCGCCGATGTAGCACGTCTCCAGCGACATGGGATACCCGGCGTAGAACAGGTCGTACTCGGCGAGGGCTTGATTGATTTCCGCAGTCACCACGCCCGGCTGGACGACGACCATCATGTTCTCGGGGTCGATTTCCAGGATGCGATTCATCCGGTCGACCAGCAGGACGATACCCCCGGCAAGCGGAACCGCGCCGCCCGATAGCCCGCTGCCTGCTCCGCGCGGCGTAACGGGGATCCGCTCGCGCGAGGCGAGCTTCAGGATCGCCGCGATCTGGTCGGTGGACTCCGGGCGGACGACGACCTCGGGCATGGCTGCGTACTTGGGGTCGGGAATCTCGTCGTGCGAGTAGGGCTCGAGTTTCTCGGCGTCGCCGAACAGCACGTAGCGCTCGCCGACAATCTGCCGGAGCTGGTCGACGATCTCCTCGGTGACGGGGTTGTAGGTGTTGTCCGTCGTCAAGGAGAACCTACTCCCGGGAGGAGTTCTGCTGTTTCCTGAGTTGGTCCTGCTGCCGCCTCAGTTGCTCCGTGCGCCGGCGCCAGAATTCGAGTTGCTGTCCTCTGGACAATCCTTGCGTTTTCCTTTGCAGGACTTGGGCGCCACGTCTCTTCATCTGCACGCAGTCAAATGTCTTTGTCTTCATAGTGCACGACCTCGCGGGGCGACCGGATCTCCAAGCTGCCCCAACCATTCTCTACATTGACTTCATTATACAGGCGGATGCGATCCAGGTTCACGATATGCCTGAAGTTCCAGCTCACGATCAGTTCACACCGATTGACCGACGCCACCGCGACATGGAGAGCATCATCGGCGGAGGATACGCCAACGATCCCGGCCAGCAGGTAGCTCTCCTGGAGCGACAGGGCATGGTCATCGATGTCGAGCAGATGGGTCAGCGGAAGCATCCGCTCGAACAGATTCCGTATATCCTTGGGAGCGGGCTCAAGCTCTTCCTGAACAAGCGCTGAACTCGCAAGTGTGTATCGCTTGTTTCTTACCTCTTGCATGAACATCTCGCTCGGAAGGCGAAATTCGTCGTCGAAAACGCCACCGAAGACAGATGTATCTGCGTAGACCAGCGCTGGACTACTCATGGCCGTTGCTCTCCCCGGGAAACCCGTCCTTCGGATGCACCTTGACGTCCACGTGCTTGCGCGGCCTGGGGGGTTCGGCGTCCGGGTCGGCGGTATTCCAGCCGGACATCTGCTGCTCGATGTGGTCGCGCAGCGCCTCGGTATCCCGCTGGAGCTTGCGCTTCAGAAGCCACCCACCGATGAGGGCGAACGGCAGGATCACGATCGCAAGCGCAGCAGCAACCACCACCGCAAGCGCGGTGAAGATGGATCCGATCAGCCAGCCGAAGAACGACTGCCTGCGTGACGGTTTCGGCAGTTGGATCCGCACCCAGCGCATCAGCGGCCTTCCTTTCCGGCGGCGTCGTGGTTCCTGGCCTGGCGGACGGCTTCGGTCAGCGCGGGCAACACAACCATCATGTCACCCACGATGCCCAGGTCCGCCACCCGGAAGATCTGGGCGTCGGCATCGGTGTTGACGGCGACGATGGACTCGGCCGTCTGCATGCCGGCAAGGTGCTGGATACTCCCCGACGCCCCCGCGCCGACGTACAGCCTGGGGGTAACGGTCTTGCCCGACAGGCCGATCTGGTGGGCGTAGTCAACCCAGCCTCGGTCGACGACGTCGCGCGTGGCGCCGATCGCTGCGCCCAGCACGTCGGCCAGTCCCTGGGCAACGGGCAGGTTGTCAGCCTTCTTCATGCCCCGCCCCACGGTGACGACCACGTCGGCGTCCTGCACGCCCTTCTCATCGGGGAACGGCTGGAAGTCCACCCGCCGGACCCGACTTGCCAGCAGCGCTTCGTCCGGTTGATGCCGTTGGATCATGCCCGTGCGGTTCTCCTGGGCGGGTGCAGGCCGGGTCGAATGCGGCCTGACCGTCGCCATCTGGGGCCTGTGGTCGGGCGTCTTGATCGTGGCGAGCACGTTGCCCCCGATCGCCGGGCGCGTCTGGAGCAGGTTGCCCGTTTCCGGTTCGATATCCAGCACGGTACAGTCAGCGGTGAGCCCCGCGTGGACCTTCACCGCGACGTAGGGCAGCAGCGTCCGTCCGGTGGAAGTCGCCGCAGCAAGCAGGATCTCCGGCCTGCGCTGCTCGATGAGTTCGGCAAGGCAGGCCGCGTAGGGTTCGGGCAGGAAGTGCTCGAGTTGCTCGGCTTCGGTGGCGAGGACCGCATCGGCACCGCGGTCGATAAGTTCCTGCAGGTCGCGGTCGTCGATCCGCCGGCCGAAGACAACAGCAGTCAGACTGCAGCCCCGCTTGTCGGCCAGTTCCCGTCCGCGCGTGAGCAGCTCGTGGCTGACGCGCTGCACGCGCCCACCTTCCTGTTCGGCAAGGATCCACACGCCTTGATGTTCGTCGGGCAGGTGACTCACAGCAGATCCCTTTCGCGCAGGAACTCGACGAATCGCTCGGCTGCCTGGGCGACGGCGACATCGTCGCGCGCGACGAGTTTCTCGCATTGGCGGGCGACCTTGGGTCGGTGGATCTTCACCACGCGGGTTGGCGACCCGCCCAGCCCGAGGTCGGAGGCGTCCACGTCCAACTCGCCCGGGCCCCAGGTGGGAATCTCAGCCCGGCGGGCAGTCTGCTTGCCGCGCAGCGTCGGAAGGCGCGGGAAGCCGATCTCTTTGACGATGGTCAGCACGGCCGGTAGCTGGACTTCCAGGAATTCGTGGCCGGTTTCGACGGCGCGGCGGACGCGCGCGGACCCGCCGGACGGGTGTATGTCACTGACGTAGGTTACGACGGGCAGGTCAAGGAACGCCGCGATCCCAGGCCCGACCTGGCCGGTGTCGCCATCGGTCGCGCGCTCTCCGCAAAGGATGAGGTCGAACTCGCCCAGCCTGCGTGCCCCGGCTGCGAGAGTGCAGGCGGTGGCCCAGGTGTCCGCCCCGGCGAAGGCACGGTCGCTGAGCAGCACGCCGTCGTCGCAGCCCATGGCGATGACTTCCCGCAGGGCCGTGCTCGCCTTGGGAGGGCCCATGGTGATGGCGGTGACCGTCGCGTCGCAGGAGTCCTTCAGGCGCAGGGCGCTTTCTACCGCGTAGAGGTCCAGCGGGTTGACGATGGCTTCGACGCCTTCGCGGATCATCGTGCCGGTCTCCTCGTCCATGCGGACGGCCGAGGTCTCGGGCACCTGCTTGATGGGAACCAGTATTCTCATGGTCGAAGGCGGGTCTCCTCCAGAATGCCCCGTCGGGGCGTGACGTAGCATCCCATTTCTAGCGGGCGTGGTGGCAGGGGTCAAGCGATCCCGTGGCCTCCTCCGGCTGGATGTCTCCGCCGGTGCTCCTGAAAGGGTAGTCCGGCGGGGCAGACGGACATTGCGCACAAAACCGCCCGGGGCTATTGGCCGGTTCCGAACGGGGATTGTATGCTCTCTTCAGACAGGGCAGCGGGTGCAGGAGGAACAGGGCATGGGCATCTGTAAGCAATTTGTATGCAAGGGCTTGGTTCTGGTCTTGATCGGGCTTGTCGCGGTGTGTCTCACCGGATGCAGCCAAGGCGGGCCTTCCGCCCACGGGCCCGAGAAGGTCTACATCTGCAGCGACGGTTCCTGCGAAGCTCCGCCCCGGGTCAAACCGGCGGATCAGCAGCTCGATGTCTCTTACTTCCCGGAACTCGGCGAAAATCCCCCTCCCGAAGCGGCCGCTGTGGCGATGGAGGACCACCGCGGTGTCGAGTGGCTGGACCGGCCGCTGGAGACCCGCGAATACGGCTTCTCCGAAGCCGTGAATTTTGATCGCAGACCCGACATGGCCGAGCGTGTCTTCAACCGTGCGGTTGACAGTGGGGTGTGGTTCGGTGTGAACCAGGCGCTGGGCGGCGGTCCCGCCATGGCAGGCATCCTGTTCGCCGCGAGGCAGTTCTAGCCCCCCGTTGGTTGGGTTACCGGTCGTCCTCGATCACGACCGCCGTCCCGAAGGCCAGCAACTCTGCCGCTCCGCTCATCAGCGCCGAGGTGGAGAATCGCATCGCGACCACCGCATTGGCGCCGAGTTGCTCGGCTGATTCCTTCATGCGGTCGATCGCCTGCTCGCGCGATTCGGCGATGAGCTTGGTGTACTCGGAGATTTCCCCGCCGACCACGTGACGCAGCAGGGCGGTGATATCCCGGCCGACGTGGCTGGCGCGGATGGTGTTGCCCCACACCACGCCCTTGCTCTCGACGATCCGCTTGCCCTGGATCGTCTCGGTCGTCACGCAGATCATCGCTTCACCTCTCTGGAGTATCGGTCGGTCTTGCAGGCAGCCAGTCTCTCGCGAAGGACCGACAGGAACAGCACCACCAGTCCGAGAACGCCGACCGAGATCCCCGCACGCAGCAGCAGGGCGGTGGCGGTGTCTTCGACGACCCAGTGGATGAACCGCGAGGCGATGTACACGGCGATGCCCGCGACCCCCGCGACGAAAAGCAGCCAGCCGGTGCGACGCTCGAGACGGTTGTACACGCACTGCCAGTAGCGTTCGAGTTGTTCGTCTGTGGGGTCGGCAAAGCTCAGCGACGCCAGGTCTTCGTTGAGTCTGCGGAACTCGTCGAGTTCGCGACGGAGCTGTTCGTCGCTTTCCAGCTTCTGTTCGAAGGCGGCCTTGTCTTCCGGCGAGAGTTCACCATCGAGATAGGCCATCATCGTCAGTTTCGGGTCGGTAGGGGTCATGACATCTCCTCCGCCAGGGCATCGCGAAGGGCGTTGCGGGCGGCATGAAGCCGCGAGGTCACCGTGCCGATGGGCACCCCCAGATCGGCGGCCATCTGCTTGTAGGACATGTCCAGGAAGTGACTCATGACAATGACCTCCCGGTGGAGGTCGGAGAGTTGGAGTACGGCCTGCCAGACCTGCTCCTGCCTCTCGGACCGCTGGGCGACCCCGACGGGGTCGTGGTGGGGGTTGGTGTCGGCGTGGATGTCGGTAAGCTCGGACGTGCCTTTTCCCTTGCGTTTCCGTAGTCGGTCGCGGCAGGTGTTTCGAAGAATGGTAGAGAACCACGTGTAGAACTTCGACCGGCCATCGAATCGGGCGATGTTCTTCCATGCCTTGACGAAGGCTTCCTGTGAGGCGTCCTGGGCGTCTTCGTGACAGCCCAGCAGCATGCGTGCCGTCCCGGCCGCGGCCGATGCGTAGCGCTTGACGATCCGGCTGAAGGCAGCCTTGTCGCCCGCTTTGCATCGTTCGATGAGGGCGACCTCGTCGTCGGGGTTGATCGTCGGTCTGTCCAGCACGAGTTCCACTGCTCCTATAGACGCGGTCGGAGGGACCGTTCATCTGCTTCCGTGGCGGATTCTTGCAGGTTTTTCTCCGGGAGGCAAGGGTTCGGGTGGGGGGAGTGTCGGCTTCTGCAAGGCGCTTGTCTTTGCGGTTGCCCGAAGCTACACTTGGCGGAATCATTGGCAACAGGCCCGCCAGATGGGGCCCGAACTTGGAAAGGATGACCTATCGCCATGACCAGCCAAGACGGAACGACTCACCTGTTTACCAGCGAATCGGTGACCAAGGGACACCCCGACAAAGTCGCCGACCAGATCTCCGATGCCATTCTCGACAGCCTGCTGAAACACGACCCCAGGGCTCGCGTGGCCTGTGAAACCCTCGTAACGACCGGGCTGGTCGTGCTGGCTGGGGAGGTGACCGTTCACAACCCCAAGGCCGAGCGGGCGCTGGAACAGGCTGAGGATACCGTTCGAGAAACCATCCGCTCGATCGGGTACGACGACCCGGCGACCGGTTTTGACTATCGCAGCTGTGCCGTCGTGCGGGCGTTGCACAGCCAATCTGCCGACATTTCCCAGGGCGTGACGGAGGGCAAGGGCGAGCATCGCGAGCAGGGCGCCGGCGACCAGGGCCTGATGTTCGGCTTCGCCTGCGACGAGACCTCCGCCCTGATGCCCATGCCGGTCTACCTGGCCCATCGGCTGACCGAGCGACTGAGCGAGGTCCGCGAAAGCGGCGAGATGCCCTGGCTGAGACCCGACGGCAAGAGCCAGGTAACCGTGGAGTACAAGGACAACGTACCCAGCCGGATCCACACGGTGGTGCTTTCGACACAGCACACGGAAGACGCCGTGAATCCCAAGACGGGCATGATGACCAAGAAAGCCCGCAAGGAGCTGATCGACAAGGTCGTCAAGCCGGTGATCGAGGATGAATGCCCCGAATTGTGGAACCGGCAGATGATCTTCCATATCAACCCGACGGGGCGGTTCGTGATCGGCGGCCCGTACGGCGACGCCGGTCTGACCGGCAGGAAGATCATCGTCGATACCTACGGCGGGCGGGGCGCCCACGGCGGCGGAGCGTTCTCCGGCAAGGATCCCACCAAGGTGGACCGCTCGGCGAGTTACATGGCCCGCTACATCGCCAAGAATATCGTCGCGGCGAAGCTGGCGAAGGTCTGCGAGGTCCAGCTGTCCTACGCCATCGGCGTGGCCGACCCGATCAGCGTCCTGGTCGATTGCGAGGGCACGCAGGTCGTCGATGAGGCGGACATCGCCGGCGCCGTCGTCAAGCTCTTCCCGCTGAAGCCCAAGGGCATCATCGAGCATCTCAAGCTCGATCGCCCGATCTATGAGGCCACTGCCCACGACGGACACTTCGGCCGCAAGGATCGGAAGTTCACCTGGGAGAAGACGGACATGGCCAAGAAACTCCGCCAGGCCTGCAAGGCCTGAGGGGCGTCTGCTGATACTCGCAAGCCCGGGGGCCGCGATCGCTTCCGGGCTTGTTCCTTCTCTAGGTCGAAGACAGCGAGAATTCCATGACTTCACGAGAGATCATCCAGACGCTGCTCGCCAAAGACATTCCGGAGCGGGCGGGCGTTCACGAGCACTTCTGGCCGTTCATCGTCGAGAATGGCTGGGGGGAGCAGGGCGTGGAGAAAGGAACCGACTTCGCCGAGAGATTCGATCTCGACATCGCCAACGTGCAGTGGTTCTGGGCACCGGAGCCCAGGTGCGACCTGGCCGGGACGATGGAAGAGACCGACGAGTGGATCGTCCGGCGCGACGGGTGGGGATCGGTGAAGAAGGAATGGAAGCACAAAGCCGGCACGCCCGAACACGTGGGCTTCACGATCACGTCGCCGGAGATCTGGCGGAGCGATTTCCGCGAGGCGTTCCTGGCGATCGATCTGCGGCAGCACGTCGACGTGGAAGGCATCGCCTCGACGCTCAGCCGTCTGAAGGCGGGGGAGCGATTCGTGACGTATTCCGTGCCGTCGGTCTTCGAGGAGATGCGACGGATCCTCGGGGACGTGACGATGCTCGAATCGTTGCTGCTGGAGAAGGACTTCATCCACGAGTTCTGCAAGGCGATCACTGACACCGACGTGGCGTACTTCGAGCTGTTGTTCTCCGAGGCAGGCCTGCCGGACGGCATTCACGTCTACGACGATCTGGGCTATACGCAGGCGCCGTTCGCATCTCCCGACTGTCATCGCGAGATGGTCCTGCCGTACCACAAGCAGCTGGTTGGCCTGTTCAAGGACCATGGCCTGCCTGTGATTCTGCACACCTGCGGCGACTTCCGTCCTCACCTGCCGGCAATCGTGGAGGCGGGGTTCGACTGCATCCAGGCGCTGGAGGCCAAGACGGGCATGAACGCGGTCGACCTGGCGGGGGAATGGAAGGACAAGCTCTGTTTCATGGGCAATCTCGACGTGCGTGCCTTCGAGAGCGGCGACCGCGATCGGATTCGCGAGGAATGCCTCGGCAAGCTCAAGGGCATGGTTGAGCAGCGCGCCCCGTACGTGTTCATGTCCGACCACTCGATCCCGCCGACGGTCAGCGTGGCTGACTACGAATACGCCTTGGGACTTTTCCGCGAGAACTGCAGGTACTGAGGACCGACAGCGCGGCCCGGCTTGTCGTGAAGGGCGAAGCGAAGACGGCCCATGCGCGTTGGAGCACAGCGCATGAAAACCCCCGCCCTGTCTCAGAGCGGGGGGGAGTGATCTTGTCTTCCGGCCTGGCCTGTATGCCCGGGGCACACGGCAGCCGGCGGCGGTCGTCAGGTCAGACGACCTGGACCTTTCGGCCTTTGCGTCGCTTGCGGTTGATCAGCTTCCTGCCCCTGGACGTTCTCATCCGTGCCCGGAAGCCGATGCTGCGGGCTCGCTTGCGCTTGGAAACTCTTCTCGGATAGTGCATAGGTCACCTCGTCGCTGCTGTGACGGAATCTCTGGTCGGTCAAAGACCCGATAAGATACAGGGCGTTCGGGAAGGAGGCAAGGGCTTTTTTCGTGTGGCGGCGTCTCGCGACGGGGATTGGCGGGGGAAAGCGCGAAAAACCCGCAAAGTTGCCGAATTGCCTTTGCCGAACTGCTATGGAAAGGGTTAGAGAATGTCTCTTTCCCGCCCGGGAGGGGGTGAGGTCGTCGAATCTCGACGATGGAAAGGCCACGGTGATGTCCAGGCTGTCCTGGAAGCACAGATCCTACGAAGAGCTGCCCGCGCTGGCTGTGCGCAGGGGCGAGCTGCGGAGCTACCTTCGGACCATCACCGTCGCATGGATGTATGGCATTATCTGGATGACCTGCATCCGCGGCAGCCGGATGGCGAATTTCGGCACGATGCTGGGCTTCCAGGATATCCACTTCGGGCTGCTTGCTGCCTTGCCGTTCATCGCGAAGTTCGGCCAGTTGGTCGCTGCGATTCTCATTGAGCGCACCGGGCTGAAGAAGTACCAGTTCCTCCAGTGCGCGACAGTGCATCGAGCGTTGTGGCTGGTCGTGGCGGGCGTGCCGCTGCTGGCGATGATTCCGGGGATACCCGCCCTGCCCGCACGATGGGCGGTGTGGTCGGTGCTGGTGGTGCTGACGATGAGCTGGCTGAGCGATTCGCTGGCCGCCCCGGCGTGGCAGACCTGGATGAGCGACGTGATCCCTCGACGCATCAGGGGAAGGTACTTCGCCACGCGATCGCGCCTGACACAGATGATCCAGCTGCCGGTGGTGATCGCCCTGGCCGTAATCGCCGACCTGGTCACGAAGACCAATGCCGAGGGAAAGGTCGTCATGACCGCCGAAGCCCAGCCGGTGTTGCTCTACACGCTGTGCGCGATGTTCGCGGGGGCGGCGATCTGTGGAATGATCGACATCCTGCTGTTTCGCAAGATGCGCGAGGTGATCCCGACCGTTCCAGACAAGCCCCGTCAGCCCGCCATCGATATCCGCGTGCCGTACGTGCCCGGTCGGCCTTTCGGGCGGATCACCCACGGCGCGCAGACACTGCTAGCCGTCGGCGAGCAGATGTTTGTCGGCCCGATGCGGGACTCGGTGTTCCGGCGGACGCTGCTGCCCGTGGGAGTCATGTGGTTCGCGATGACCGTCTCCGGGGCGTTCTTCTACCTGTACCTGCTGCGGTCGCTGCAGTTCTCCCAGACAGCCACCGACATGCTGTTTATGGTCGTCGGGCCGCTGATGGGCGTGCTTGCCGCCAAACGATGGGGCATGCTGCTGGATCGCTGGGGACGACGGCCGGTGATGATCCTCGGAATGAGCCTGACCGTCCTGTCGGTGCTGCCGTACTTCTTCGCCATGCCCGCCACGCCGAATCCCCAGTTCGTCATCGACGGCGTAAACGGGGTCGCCGGACTGGTCGGACGGATCGCGGGCCGGCCTGACTGGGTCTGGCTGACCGACGAAATGCCCATCGGGGCGTGGATGGTCATGTCCTGCTCGATGATCCTCGGTGGAACCGGATGGGGCGGGGCGATGCTGGCAGTCAACAACATTACCCTCGGACTGGCCGACGGCAAGGGGCGGAGCAAATACGTAGCTGTCTTCACGGTGTTCTTCAGCATCGGCGGGATGCTGGGCGGGCTCTGTGGAGGTCTGGTCGCGCGGTCGCTGCGCGAGTTCTCGTTCGACAGCAACCCCATCGATCTTGGATACTTCGTGTTCACCAACTGGCACGCCACGTTCCTGATTTCCTGGGCTGCCAGACTATCGACCGTGCTCCTTCTGTTGCGCATGCCGGACCCCGGAAGCCGGCCGCTTCGCGAGATGCTCCGCGACCTGGTCACCCACCCCGGCCAGCTGCTCCGGCCCGCTCCACGGCGCCGCCGCAGGGTCGTGCGCTGACATTACGGCTGCCTGCGCTCGATCTTCGAGGCTTGATGCCCCGCCGTTGGGCGGATACAACCAACGAGCCCATGAGCCACGAAATCGAATGCAAAATCCCGGTCGCCGATCACCAGGCCGTTCTGGCCCGTCTCCGCGAAGTCGATGCCGAGCATCTCGAAACCGTCCTGCAGACGGATACCTATTACGACTCGCCCGACGGCCGGCTTCGGGAATCGGGCTGCGGGCTCCGCATTCGGCGGGAGGAACTGCTCCAGCCGGGCAGCCGGAATGACGATCATCGCCCGCTGGTGACCTTCAAAGGTCCGCGTGACACGGACGCGACGTACAAGGTCCGGCGGGAAACGGAAACGCGTGTCGATTCCGGCGAGGCGATCGACGTCGTGCTGCAGGCGATGGGCGTTCAGCCACGGATGATTATCCAGAAGAGGCGCGCCAGTTTCCGGGTGGGTCACTGCCAGGTGGAGCTCGACGAGCTGCCCCTGCTGGGTTCGTTCGTGGAGATCGAGGGCCCGGGCGAGTCGGATGTCGAGCAGGCGATCGAGATGCTCGGGGTAACCGGCGAGCACGTGCACGAGTCGTATCTCTCCCAGGCGCAATCGCGATGCGGAGAGTCAAACGGCTGTGACAGGCTGACATTCGAAGGGTGTGGCGACTGCAGCGAGAGTCAGCAGAACCAGTAGCGTAGGCCGAAGACGACGATGCAAAGCAGCGGGCCCCCGCAGGCCTACAGGCCGTACATCAGGATTTGCAACGTGTAGGTATTCACGTGCGCAAGCACCCACCCGATTGGGTTGAACTGGGGCAGGAGCATCGGCACGAGAATCAGCGTCATCAGCATCGGCCGGCCGTACTTGAGTTGCCATTCCATGAAAGGCCGGTGACGGTCGATGGGCAACTGTTCGCGCACGATGTGATGGCCGTCGAGGGGGAACAGGGGCACGAGGTTGAATACGCACAGGGCGACGTTGACGATCATCGTCATCAGCAGCATGAATCCGAACATGTCCACGATCGAGCGGCTGGGAAGAGTGCCGTTGAACGAGGCCCGAAGCAGCATCCACAGGTCGACCGTCTCGGTCTGGAGAAGGATTCGCAGGACGATCCCAGCCAGCAGCGCGAGGGAGAGATTGGTCAGGGGACCGGCCAGGGAGACCATGGTGTCGCCCAGTCTTCGGGGATGTAGGTTGGCGGGATTGACCGGGACGGGCTTCGCCCAGCCGAAGCCGATCAGGACGATCGCGATCGTGCCGATCGGGTCCAGATGCGCCAGCGGATTGAGGGTGATTCGCCCGGCATTGCGCGCGGTGTCGTCTCCGAACGCCAGCGCCGTTCGCGCGTGGGCGTACTCGTGGAGGACGAGGCTCAGCAGCAGGGGTGGCAGCAGCAGGAGCTTCTGGAGCAGCCACTGTGGATCCGTGATCGGCATGGATCCCCTTTTACTTGACCGCCTCCGGACGAACAAGCATAATGCGGACTTTGGCAGGGGCCCGGGAGGCATCCGGGCGTGCCTGCTTCCGCTGCAAACCAAACTCGCATCTACCTTTACCGGCAGGGCGGGGCAACCCGCCGGCCTGCATGCATGACAGAGCCAAACGACATTCCTCATCCGAACCTCGACATCGCACGCGGCGCCCTCCAGGCTGAGGGAGAGGCAATCGGCGACCTGGCCGGACAGGTCGGAGACGAATTCGCCGAGGCATGCCGGGCCATCTTCGCCTGTCCGGGTAAGGTCGTGCTGACGGGCATCGGCAAGGCGGGCATCATCGCCCAGAAGATCTCGGCTACGCTGGCGTCGACTGGGACGCTGAGCATCTTCCTGCATCCGGTCGAGGCGCTCCACGGCGATCTCGGACGGCTGCAGCGTGAGGACGTCGTCGTCGCGCTGTCGCACAGCGGGGCGTCGGAAGAGATCGTCCGCCTTCTGGACCACATCAAGGCGCGGGGCAGCACGCTCATCGCGGTAACGTCCGACGCAACAAGCCCGCTGGGACAGCATGCCGAGATCGTGGTCTGCTACGGGAAGGTTCGCGAGGCGTGCCCCCATCAGCTGGCCCCAACCGTATCCACCACCGTCATGCTTGCCCTGGGCGATGCCCTCGCACTGACGGTAATGACAATGCGGGACTTCAGCCCCGAGGACTTCGCTGCGTTTCACCCGGGCGGATCGCTGGGAAGGAGACTCATCAAGGTCGAAGACGCCATGTGGTTCACCAGGGGAGAGCGGCTGAACGTTGCTTCCGACAGCCTTACGCTTGGTGAGGCACTCGTGGAGGCAGAGCAGGCTGACATCCGCCGGACCGGGGCGATGCTTCTGGTCGACGATCAGGGGCGGCTGAGCGGCATCATGACCGACGCGGACCTGCGACGGGTGATCCTGGCCCATCGAGGCCAGGATGTTCTGTCCAGGCCAGTGAAGGAAGTCATGACCACCGACCCGACACGGGTTCGCGGGACCTCCCTGGCCAGTGAGGCGCTGGCGATCATGAACCAGCGACGCTTCGACGAACTGCCCGTCGTCGACGAAGAGGGCAAGCCCCTGGGCGTGATCGACGTGCAGGACCTGCTGGGCCTCAAGACCCTGGGGAACGCCATTGACTGACCTGGCCAAAATCGAACTGCTGATCCTCGACGTCGACGGCGTGATGACCGATGGCCGTATCCTGCTGACCGAATCCGGTGAGGAGATCAAAGGGTTCCACGTCCGGGACGGCTCGGGCATCAAGTACTGGATGCGCGTCGGCAAGAAGGTGGCGATCATCACCGGGCGGGGGTCGCCCGCGGTTTGTCGAAGAGCCGAAGAACTCGGCATCGACCTCGTGCGTCTGAATGCCAAGAACAAGCTGCCCGCCCTGGAGGAGATCCTCGGTGAACTGGATCTTGCACCTGAGCAGGTGGCCGTGATCGGAGATGATCTGACGGACATTCCGTCGATGCTGCACGTGGGCTTCGCCGCCTGTGTCCCCGAGGCGCCCGAGGAAGTGCAGCGAGAGGTGGACTATGTTACCCGCACACCCGGCGGCCGGGGCGCCGTCCGCGAAGTGATCGAGTACATCCTCAAGCGGACGGGGCAGTGGAACAAGGTGCTCGAGCGATACTACAAGAACAAACCTCCGCGTGAGGCTGAGTGATGAAACGAAGACTGCTTCTGCTCGTGGGGGGGCTGGTTGTGACGGTCGGCTCGCTGGCTGCCTACCAGTTTGCCACGTCCGGCGATATTCAGGTGTTCCGTCCCCGTTCCGGCGGAGGGAGCGTTACGGAGCGTCCGGACCCCAATGGCCCGGATAACCCCGTAGCCGGCTGGACGGTCATCATTCGTACGGATCCGGAAACCAACCGCCCGCTGCATCGTATCCGCGTGCGAGACTGGAAGAAGCAGGAGGGCGACCTGTATCTCCTCACCGAGCCGGTTGCTGAGTTTTTCCTTCGCAACGGCCGGCGTATTCTCGTTCGGGCGGATCGTGGTGAGGGCGTAGCCAGAGAAGTGGCGCGGACGCTGGATCTCAAGCGGGGCAGGCTGGAGGGGAATGTGCGGGCGTATTTCTTCCGCTCTCCGGTCAGCAGGAATGTCGACGACCCGAACACCATCGAAGGCGTGCTGCAGGTGCATCTCGACAGCATCGACTTCGACAACGAAGCCCTTACCCTCGACAGCGACGGACCGGTGCACCTGTTCTCCGATGACGTCGACGTGCAAGGCCGGGGGCTTACGATCCGGTACAACGAGGCGCCTCGTGAACTGGCGTTGCTTCGCCTGGCTCATGGCGATCGGCTTCGACTGCTCAATGCGCCGACCGGTCTTGGCGCGTTTGGGCTGCCGGGAGATGGTCAGACCAACCGGGAAGATCCCAACGCGCAGACGTCCGATGCCGTCGATCAGACGCAGGACGGTGACGAGCCCGAGGCGACGACGGACCAGCAAAATGCGGCCGCCGAAGCCCGCGAGGCGCAGAATCGGTACATGGCGACCTTCTCCCAGAACGTGCGCGTCGTGTCCGAAGATGGATCCATGACCGGGGCGGACGTGCTTTCCCTGGTGTTCGAAATGGGGGAAGGCTGGGCAGGCGCCGAGTCGTCCGGTGATACCGGTCGAGCCGGCGGGAACGGCCAGGCCGATACGGACCGCGATGAATCAGGCCCGGGTCGTCGAGAAGGCTCTTCGCAGACCGGTGGCCAGGAGGATCCGAACACGCAGGTCGTCGACATCCTCTGGACCGGGCCGCTGGAAATCGTGCCCAAAGGCTACGTCCCGCAACCGCAACGCGGTCGATATACGATCATCGCTTCGGGCGACCAACTCAAGCTGGACAGCAAGGAGATCAGCGCTGTCTGCGAGAGCCTGCACTACCGGACCCCGCAGGAGGTGGGTTTCCTGAGCGGATCGCGCGGCACGCCCGTGAGGCTTGCGCTTCCGGACGGTCAGCACGTAACCTGTCGCAGGATAACCTTCGACCGCTCCAAGAGCGAGATCTACCTGTCCGGACCGGGGGTCATGAGGCAGCTTCGCGTGGCCGATGCAAATGCACGGACCGTATCAACAAGTGACCCCAATGCCTACGACGTGATCGCCTGGGAGGGTCGCGTGCAGGCATACTTCGAGGAGGTATCCTCTGCGGATTCGGCATCGGAAGCGTCCGGCCAGATTCGCATCAAGCGGGCTGTCTTCGAGGAGGGCGTGCGTTTCCGGAGGGCCGGTTCGGCGGACTATGTGTTGTGTGACAAGCTGGACGTGAGCATGACTCGAACGGCCGAGGGCAAGACGTACGCCACCCGCGCGATCGCGGAGGGCAACGTGGAAGCCCGCCAGGGGACCGACGAGATCCTCGCCGGCAGCATGGACCTGACCTTCGCCCCTGCAGACGCGTCGACCGAGAGTGGGGACGAGGGGGTCAAGGTCTCGCGAATGGAAGCCCGCGAGGACGTTCGCATCAAGAGCTTTCGTGACGATCCGAATCTGCCCGTTGTGATCCGTTGCGATTCGCTGGACGCCGACCGCGTGCGCAACACCGCGCTGCTGAAGGGCAAGCCCGCCGAGGTCCTCCAAGGCAGCCAGAAGATCACCGGCGGCACGATTCGTCTGGACCAGGGAGACGCCAGGAAGGGCGACGAGACCATGCGAGTCGAAGGCGAGGGACTGCTCCGATTCCTGGTCGATCGGGACGCGTCCGGCGGGAAGCTCGACCAGCCCCGGCCGGTGAAGATCGAGTGGAAGAAAGGAATGGTCTTCCAGTCCGACGGGCTGAAGGCGGATTTCAATCGGGACGTTGTCCTCACAACCGGCACCGACGAGTTGAAATGCCGGACCATGACTGTTGAGTTCCTGGAGCCGAACGAGCCGACGACCGAGGAGGATCGAGACTCCACGGATCACAGTGGCCTGGGGATGGACATCCGGATGTATCGTAATCTGCGTCTCAAGACGGTGACGGCCCGCAAGGATGTGTCCTTGAAAGGCAAGCGGGAGAACGAGAAGGGCAAGCTCCTTCGCCGTCTGACGCTGCTGACGCCGGAAGACGTGGTCTACCACGCTGCGGACCGGTCGGCACGGGTGAAGGGCTCGGGGCGGCTGCTGATCGAGGACTATAACCCGCCGAGTCGCAGCAAGTCCGGCGAGGATACCCGGGACGAAGGATACCTCGTGAGCCCGTCGTGGACCGCCTTTCAGTGGTCCGACAGCATGTCGCTGCAGGAGGAAGACCTGACGGTAACAATGACTGGCGACGTGGGCATGGTGCATCGCAGCGGCGATCAGGTGGTACTCTCTGACGACCTCGACCTGGCTTTCGACAAGGACAAGCTCCCCGATGGCAGGAAGACGGTTCTGGGCTGCGACCAACTCGTGGCTGTGTTCTCCCGTGCCGACGCGAACTCCGCCGATCCGAACCAGGTCGGGGTCGATAAGGCCATCGGACTGGAGGAGGATTTCAGCGGCCGGCTTGAACGCCTGGAAGCCCTTCGCGACGTGACGTTGCGGGACGGTTCGGCTCTCGTGGAGGATTGCCAGCGGATGCTGTACGACCGCGCCGATGACATCGTTCGGCTGGACGGGTACCTGCCCGAGAAGGGGCAGAGGCCCAGCAACGTTTCCCTACGATACGAAGACCGCAAGAGCGGCGCGATCCGCAAGGTTCTGGCCCCGCAGGTGATCTGGCATCCCCGAGCGAAGACCGCCCGGGCGATCAATGTTTCGGGTACCGGAGGGATCTGACGCAAGGATCGGTTGATCTGGCCGGGCGTGTTGTCAGGGGGCGTCGGCGTCGGCAAGTGACTCGTTCAGCGACCCGCTACGGAAGCCCGACAGATCGAGCGACACGTAGCGGTAGCCTGCCTCGTGCAGACGACGGACGATCAACTCACGGTTTCCCATCGCATCGGCCAGCCGATCTTCCGGCACCTCGACCCGTGCGACGCTGTCGTGGTCGCGTACGCGACAGATATCGAAACCCAACGCCCGCAGGCTCGCTTCCGCGCGGTCGATCCGTGAGAGTTTCCCCGAGGTGATCTCGCTGTGGTAGGGGACTCGGCTTGCCAGGCATGCCATCGACGGCGCTCCTGCTGTGGGAAGCCCCAACGCTCGGGAGGCGGCGCGGACGTCGCCCTTGGTCAGGCCCGCCTCAAGAAGCGGCCGGACGACACCGAGTTCCTCCTCCGCCTTGAGGCCCGGCCTGTAGTCGCCGATGTCCGATGCATTGGTGCCGCTGAGCACGGCCTGGATGTCGAGCTTCTCGGCCAGCGCGGCCAGTTGAGAAAAGATATTCTTCTTGCAGTGATAGCACCGGTCGGGCGGGTTGCTTGCGAAGGCTGGATCGGCGAGGGGATCGATGGCGACTCTCTCCAGGCCGCCAACGAGGTCCCGTGCCAACGCCTCGGCGCGGTCCTGCTCGAAGGCCGGGAAGATCTCGCCCGACGCGGTGGCTGCACGCACCTTGCTCCTGTTGAGCGTCCCCGCGGCAAGCTTCAGCACCAGTGTGGAATCCACCCCGCCAGAGAGAGCAACCAGAACGCTGCCGCACCGGGCGATACGATCCGCCGCGGCCCGGACCTTTTCTCGCAGGAGAGGATCTCCGATGTTCTGCAGGATCGCGTTCATGCGATATCCTAGCCGTCCGATCAGGAGAATTCGCCGATGACGTCGCGATGGGCCTGCATGCAGGCATCGATTGCATCGTGACCGGCTGGTTTGTTCAGGACGGTCGGGTCTTCCTCGATGCATTCGTGAACCAGCGCGCGGTCGCGGGTTCTGGCTGCCCGGACGATGCGGTCCGTCTGCCTGGCGGCGTCTTGCAGATAGGGCTGGACTGTTTCGGGAATCTGTACGGTTTCGATTACAAGACCTTCGGCCGACGCTGCGGCCGGGGTCTCCACGAACACGCCTTCCGGCAGTTGCGGAATCTGACCGGTATTGACCGTGTTGACCGCGTCGAAATCGGTCTGGCAGGCGCCGAGCAGTGCGGCTACCAGATCCATCGGTCTTTCCCACGAACCTCCTTCGACGAGAGGCCGGTAGGGCTTGCTCCCTTCGGCGATCTGCCTGAGCATGCCGACGCGTCGGTTGACCTCGTCGGCCGAGCCGTGGGAGGAGTGTCCGCGGTTGGTTGCTCCTTCGCGAGGGGGCAGGAAATCCTGGGTATGGTGATCGTTGGGCACGAGGAGATAGCCGGTCTCGCGGAGCATGTCATCACCCAGTTGCCATCCCGAGGTCCCACCGGCAGCCAGCTTCTCTCGCAGCGCAGGCAGCAGATCCTCGCCGGTGTTGCGGTCCCGAATCTTGACCGCCCACGAGAAGTGGTTCAGGCCGCCGAAGGTAACGTCCCATCGCTCACGGGCCTCGGTGAAGGGGTGGCTGATCCTCCCGCCTTCCAGGAGGCGATGGACCATGGCGTAGCCTTCCAGCGCTGCCGAGCAGAACCCCACCGTGCGGATTCCGTCTTCGTGCATCGCCTGGCAGACACGCGGCAAGGGGTTGGAGACCGTCAGGAACATTGCATCCGGGCAGGTCTCCTTCATGTCGCAGGCCAGGTCGCGCATGAATGCGATTTGTCGCAGGGAGTAGCTGATGCCGGCCACGCCCCCGAACTCCGTGACGAGCAGGTCAGCATCCTGTTCGGCCATAACTCGGCAGTCGGTCTCGAACCGCTGTCGCAGCTGGGGAGCCGCGCAACAGAGGACATAGCTCGCGCCGTCAAGGGCTTCACGGCGGTCCGTGGTCTCGGTGACGCGCACGTCCAGCTGCAGATCGTCGGCGACCCGTCTGGTCACCGCGGCCATGGCGAGGAGCATCTCGCGGGAGACGTCCATCATGGCCAGCTCCACGTTCTGCAACTTCCGGCGCACGAGGGCGTCGCGAAGGACGCCCGGGCCGAAGACAAAGCTGCCCGCCCCGATGACGGCGATTCTTGTTGGTTGTTGTGGCATTGGTGTTTTCCGTCGCTCCCGGCTGAAAGCGGCAATTCCGGGATCATACCCGCCATCGCCGGGGGATGCAAAAGGGTTGCCCGGCCGGGCTGCTCCGGCTAGGTTGTTGGCCGACCAGAAACCCGGGAGGCACCCGATGGCATCGAAGACCGGTGTAGACGGCAGAACATTCAGCAATCGCAGGCGCGCGGCGTTGCGTCGGATCCGCAAACGGGCGGGCAGCGCGGTGGACGCTGCGCTGATCACACGCCCGGTCGACGTGGGGTACCTCAGCGGCTTCTCGGGTGAGGACAGCGTGTTGCTGGTCGGTAAGGGCTTTGCGGTTCTGGTTACGGACGGCCGGTACGATGAGCAGGCAAGCGGCGAGTGTCCTGGCGTGGAAATCTGTGTCCGTTCGGAAGGAATGATCAAGGCGATCGGTCAGCAGGTACGATCGCGCAAGTTGACGCATCTGGCGATCCAGAGCGATCACGTGACGCTGGGTTGGTCGGAGCAGTTGGGCAAAGAGGTGGGGAACAAGCGGCTCAAGCCTGTTCGCGGGGGCACGCTGGAGCTTCGTGAGACGAAGGACGACAGTGAAATTGCCGCAACACGCAGGGCGATCCGTGCGGCAGAGAAAGCGATGCGCGATCTCCTGGCTGGTGGCAGGAAGGCATTCGTGGGGCGCAGCGAACGGGAAGTCGCCGGGCAGCTGGAGTACCTGATGCGCAGGCATGGGGCGTCGGGGGCGTCTTTCGACACGATCGTTGCGGCCGGTCCGCATGGATCGCTTCCTCACTACCGCCCCGGGGATACGAAAATCCGGAAGGATCAGGCGGTGCTGGTCGACTGGGGTGCGGTGGTAGATGGCTACTGCAGCGACTTGACCCGGGTGGTCTTCACCGGTAGAATCCCCCCGAAAATCGCGGAAGTCTACCAGGTGGTTCTCCGCGCCCAGCGTGCGGCGATTTCGAGCATTCGCCCGGGCGTTGCGGGCAAGACAGTTGATGCCGCCGCACGAGAAGTGATCGCGTCGGCGGGTTACGCAGATCGGTTCACCCACGGCTTGGGACATGGCGTGGGACGGGAGATACACGAGGCCCCGTCGGTGGGGCGGACGTCCGACGTTCGCCTGCGGTCGGGAATGGTGGTGACGGTGGAGCCGGGCATCTATCTGCCCGGGGTCGGCGGTGTGCGGATCGAGGACGATGTCCTGGTAACGCCCGACGGCGCAAAGAAACTCTCCTCGCTGCCACGTTCGATGGAGGCGATGGTGCTGCCATGAGCGAGCGCAGCAAACAGGCCACCGGGAAAGGTGCAAGGAAGCGAATGAACATCAAGGAAATCAAGCAGCTCGTGAAGATGATGGTCGACTGCGACCTGAGCGAGCTGGATATTACCGACGGCGAGCACAACCGCGTGCATCTCAAGCGTGGCGGCCAGGATCAGCCGATCGTGATGGCCGGTCCCCCGCAGGCGGCCCAGCCGATGCCCATGGCTCCGGCGGCGCCCCAGGTTGCGGCGACCACCGAGGCGTCGTCATCGGTCGAGGCGGGGGGGCAGCAGGAGGCCCCTGCCAGCGAGGGGCTCCTGGAGGTCAAGAGCCCGATGGTGGGGACGTTCTACTCCTCGCCCAGTCCCGACGACGACGCGTATGTGAAGGTCGGCGACAGCGTCGGGGACGACACGGTGGTGTGCATCGTCGAGGCGATGAAAGTGATGAACGAGATCAAGGCCGAGTGCAGCGGCACGATCGCCGAGGTCTGCGTTCAGAATGCCCAGCCTGTCGAATACGGCCAGGTGATGTTCAAAGTCAAGCCCGCGTAGGTTCGGCGAAGGGAGCAATCCATGTTTTCCCGAATTCTGGTCGCCAACCGAGGCGAGGTCGCGCTGCGGATCATTCGGGCGTGCAAGGAACTGGGTGTCGAGAGCGTGGCGATCTTCTCCGAGGCCGATCGCGACGCGAGCTATCTCCATCTGGCCGACGAGCGGATCTGTATCGGTCCGGGACCGTCAGCGGAGAGCTATCTGAATATTCCGCGGATCATCGCAGCGGCGGAAATTGCCGACGTGCAGGCGATCCATCCCGGGTACGGGTTCCTTGCCGAGAACGCCCATTTCGCCGAGGTCTGCCGCGACTGCAAGATCGAGTTCATCGGCCCGAGTGTCGAGAGCATGCAGTTGCTTGGAGACAAGATCAAGGCCAAGGAAATCGCGCGCAAGGCAAAGGTGCCGATGGCCCCGGACTCTGCGGGCGGCGTCGACAGCGTCGAAGACGCAGTGAAGATCGCCGAGAAGATCGGCTTCCCCGTGGCGATCAAGGCTGCCGCGGGCGGTGGGGGGCGAGGCATCCGCTTCGCGCACAACGAGACCTCCCTGCGGAGTCTTTTCAAACAGGCCCAGGCCGAAGCGGAGATCGCCTTCGGGGACGGCCGGCTTTACATGGAGAAGTGCATCGAGAACTTCCGCCACATCGAGGTCCAGGTTCTCGGTGATCATCACGGCAACGTGGTGCATCTGTTCGAGCGTGAGTGCTCCGTCCAGCGTCGCAGGCAGAAGGTTGTCGAAGAGACCCCGTCGCCCGGACTCACCGAAGAGAAGCGCCGGGAAGTCTGCGAGGCGGCGGTTCGCCTGGCCAAGGCCGCAGATTACCACAATGCAGGCACGGTCGAATTCATGCTGGACCAGGACGACAACTTCTACTTCCTGGAGGTCAACACGCGGATCCAGGTCGAGCACCCGATCACCGAAATGGTTACGGGACAGGACCTGGTGCAGTGGCAGTTGAAGGTGGCATCGGGCGAACCGCTGACGATCAAGCAGGAAGACATTCGCCAGACCGGCCACGCTATCGAGTGCCGCATCAACGCAGAGGACCCGGACAATGGCTTCCGGCCTTCGCCGGGACCGGTGGAAGCGTTTGTGGCTCCGGGTGGCCTGGGGGTGCGGTGGGATTCGCACGTGTACCAAGGCTATGTGATCCCCCCGACGTACGACAGCCTGGTGGGCAAGCTCATCGTCTACCGCCCCACGCGTGACGACGCGATCCGTGTGGGCAAGCGAGCGCTGGACGAGTTCGTGATTTACCCGACGAAGACAACGATCCCGCTGTGCAGGCGGGTACTCAACCACGAGCGATTCGTGCAGGGCCGATGGGACACGACCTACATCGAACGGGAAATGCTGAACCAATGACAACCGCGTGGCCTCGGCCGGGGCCGCGGGTATCTTCTTCGCTCGTAACACAAGGATTCCAACCATGAGTATGATCAAAGGCAACGCAGTCATAGGCCAGTCCGGCGGACCAACCGCGGTGATCAACCAGTCGCTGGTAGGCGTGGTCGAGACGCTGAAAGGGTGTCGTCAGATCCCCAAGATCCTGGGCGCGCACCACGGCGTCGCGGGAATCGTGAAGGACGATTTCATCGATCTCAAGAAGCTCGACAAGAAGACACTCGAGCTGATCGCCGGCACGCCGGCCTCGGCGTTGGGCTCCAGTCGGGACAAACCCGACCAAGCCTATTGTGAAAAGATCTTCGAGATCTTTGAGAAGAACGACGTGCGGTATTTCTTCTACATTGGCGGGAACGACTCGGCCGACACCGCGCGCATCGTCAACGAGATGGCCAAGGATCAGGGCTACGAACTGCGATGCTTCCACGTGCCCAAGACCATCGATAACGATCTGCGCGTGACCGACCATACGCCGGGCTACGGCTCGGCTGCGAAGTTCGTGGCTTCGGCGTTCATGGGTGAAGACCGCGACAACGCGGCCCTGCCGGGCGTGAAAGTGTCGGTGGTGATGGGACGCAATGCCGGCTGGCTGACCGCGGCCAGCGTGTTGGGACGGATCGACGACAAGTGCGGCCCGCACCTGGTTTACGTTCCGGAGGTCCCGTTCGACGTCAAGAAGTTCACCGACGATGTCGCCAAGGCGTACGACAAGCACGGACGCTGCCTGATCGCTGTTTCCGAGGGCATCGCCGACGAGACGGGAACCCCCATGGCGGTGAACCTGGCCGAGCGGTTGGGGCACACCGTCGAACGCGACAGCCACGGCAACGTGCAGCTTTCCGGCTCGGGTGCCCTGGGTGATTTCCTGGCTGAGTTCATCAAGAAGAACGTATCTTCGGGCAAGCGGGGCAAGAAGCTTCGCGTCCGGGCGGACACGTACGGCTACCTGCAGCGTTCGTTCGCGGGGTATGCCAGCGAGGTCGACCAGAAGGAAGCCCGAACCTGCGGACAGAAGGCCGCGGAGCTGGCCTTGAAGGGTGACATCGACGGCACGATCGTCATGAAGCGTGCGAAGGGCACCGCCTACAAGATCAGTTACCAGCGAGCGGAGCTTCAGGAAGTCGCGCGGGAGACCAAGGACCTGCCCAAGAAGTTCATCAACAAGGCGGGTAACAACATCACCGGAGCGTTCGTGAAGTACGCACTGCCGCTGGCAGGCAAGATGCCCGAGATCGGCAAGCTGTTCTAGGTCCTGCCGATTCGCCAGATAAATCAGAAGCCCCCGCTCCGGCAAGGAGTGGGGGCTTTTCGTATCGATGTCCGGCTTGGTGTTCGACGGCGGGGTCGGTCAGGCGCCGAATTTGTCGAGCTTGCCCGCGTGGGCCATCATCAGGCCCATGATCTCCTTGGCGTAGATGGTTCCGATCTGGCCGCTGCGACAGTGGATGTCGTCGAAGGGCATGCCGTCACCGCCCCGCATGTTGGGTCCGTTGAGCAGCAGGGGAACCGGATGCCAGCTGTGGGACATCATGCTCGGGGGGGTGGAGTGGTCACCCGTGATGACCAGCACGTCCGGTTTCCCGGCCAATTCACCAATGGCGGCGTCCATCTCCTCGATCCGCTGCACCTTGGCATCGAGATCGCCGTCCTCGCCGGTCTTGTCGGTGTACTTGAAGTGGGCAAAGACGAAGGTGTGATCTTCCAGCGCCTTGGCCGCATGGATGCAGACATCCTTGGCGGTTGTGGGTTCGGACACCACGGGGATACCCACGAGTCTCGCCACGCCCCGGTACATGGGGTAGCCCGCGACCGCAGCCGGGTTGACCTGGTAGCGATCCGGGAACCGCGGCCAGTCGGGGAACTTGGCAAAGCCTCGCGCGAGAATGAAGTTGGCTTTCTCTTCGTCTTTAAGGATATCGCGGACCTGCCCGAGAAGGTCAGCCACGATGCTTGCGGTTTTTGAATCGGCGTGTTTCCCGCGGTCCGGAGCGAGGGGTTCTTCTCCGGTGGCCTGGGGGTCGGTCTCACCGATGTTGTCGTCAAGCCCGTCGCCACGGAGGACCATCAGCGCCCGGTGCTCGGCGACGGTTTCAAAGAGCACTTCCACGCCCTCGGGGCACTTGATGCCATCACGGATCTTCTGGAGGACGCGCTTGTTCTCATCGTCGCCAATGCGGCCGGCTCGGCGGTCGGACACCTTGCCGTCCGCATCGAGCGTGCAGAAGTTCAGCCTGGCTGCGACGTCGCGATCTTCCAGCGGGAACTCGATGCCCAGTGCGCTGAGTACGCCGCGGCCCACTTTGTAGAGGATCGGGTCGTAGCCGAAGAGTCCGAGGTGGCCCGGGCCCGAGCCCGGGGTGATTCCCTGGGCGACCGGGATCGACTGGCCGAGGGCGCTGTTCCTGGCGAGCTCGTCGAGGTTGGGGGTCTTGGCGATCTGAAGGGCAGTACCCTTGCCGTCGTTGTCACAGTCTCCCACGCCGTCCATGACCAGCAGGCACATGGTCTTGTCGTTGGCCGAGGCCAGGGAGCTCAGCAGGTTGCCGTATGTATCTTCCATCTCTCAGTATCCTTCTTGCTTGGGAACACGAGCGGTTGCGAACGTCGGCCGGGTAGTCTATCAGCCGCGCCGGTGCTTTTCTACGCCCAGGTCGGCAAAAGCGGAACTCCCCCAGGCCTCAGCGGATGGGCTTCTGGCCGTGTTTGTCCCGCAACTTCTGTGCGGCGGTAAACAGTTGAGGGTCCTGCTTGAGAAGGGAGATCAGGTTGCTGGTGGTGATGCCAAGCCACCCTGCGGCGTCGGAAAGCCTCGCTTCGAAGGTTTCCACGACGTCGAGCACCCGCGCGGTGACAGGCCAGAACCGGTGATCCTTTCTGCCGATCTGGATATGCTTCCGACCGGTGGCCTGTCCGCCCTTTCGCACGTGGATGCACTCTGCCAGTTCCGGAGGGGGCGTGCCTCCCGGGTCGATCGGTGCCCGCATCTGGCAGGCGATGGTCGCCCTCAGTCTGCGCACGGCCAGCCGCTTGTTGTCGTGCTGGGACCGGGACTGGTCTCCGTGAGCTGACAGACCGGTAGGCTTGTGACGCAGGCGCACGGCTGAGGAGACCTTGTTTCTATGTTGTCCGCCGGGCCCAGACGCCTTATAGGTGTCGACCTCGCATTGCTTTAGGAGCTGCTGGTCAGAGAGCCCGAGAAAATCTCGGTGTGTGCACATGGAAGCAATGATAGGACGGGTCCGGGGCCAGATACAATGGTCAAAAAGGTCTTGGGTGCATGCTGAGGGCTTTTCCGGGTTGTCGGGTTTCGGGCCCTGCAGTACAATGGGCTCATGCCCTGGAGGGGGCAAACCGGAGGGCAGCAGGAGCGGCCGATACCGGGCTTCTCCCGCACTGCCAATACCTTGCGACACTGCTCATACATCTGGATATCGTGCCATGACCGACAGGCCAACCAATGAATGGATGGACCCGGAATCCCGGGTGGACCGTGCTCACGAACTGTACAAGGAGGGACGCTGGAGAGAGGCCGCCGACGAGCTTCGCCAGGCGATTCGGGTGAATCCCAATAACGCCTCGTGGCATTTCAACCTGGGTCTGACCCTCGAAGCCATGGAGGAATATGACTTCGCGTGTGACGCATTCCGTAGCGCCTTGCAGCTCCAGCCTGACGATGTCGAGACGCTCAATTGTCTCGGAGTGAACCTCACCCGCGTGGGTAAATACGCCGAGTCGCTCGACTGTTTCAAGGCGATCGAGAAGATCGATCCCTCGTACGAGCCGTGCTACTGCAACCGGATCGTCACGTACACTGAGATTGGTCGGCATGACGACGCCGAGGTGATGTTCTACCTCGCCAGGCTGTTCGTCGATGAGTGCCCGCTGTGCTTCTACAACGTTGGAAGCAGTTTTTACGAGCGGGACGACCTTCGCCGGGCCGTCTACTGCTGGCAGCAGGCGCTGCGGATCGACCCGGGTCATCCCCATGCCAACGCTCGTCTGGCCGAGGCGTACTGGCGCAACGGTGAACTCAATAAGGCCAAGCACCATTACGAAGCCGAACTGCTGATTAACGCGCGCGACGTAGCTACGTTGACCGATCTCGGCGAATTGCTGCTTGAGATGAAGCAGCCCGCCAAGGCGGAAGAAGCCCTGCGACGGGGGATGGAGATCCAGCCGGGCGATCAGGGGGCACGCTACCAGTGGGCCCGCATGCTCATCGCCCGCGAGCGCTACGACGAGGCCTCGCGTTGTCTGCAGAAACTCCTGGCCGAGCAAAAGGACTATCCGGGAGCGAACGCTGCGATGGCCAAGGCGTTGATTCGCCAGGAGAAGATCAACGAGGGCGCCAAGTACCTGGTAGCCGAACTGAAACGATGCGGCGACGACGCGGACATGATGCACGAGGTCGGCGAGTTGCTGATCGAGGCCCACATGACCCGCCAGGCGATGGACGTGTTTCGCAAGCTGGTACGGATTCGTCCGGACGATCCCTACGCCCAGCACAACCTTGCTGTCAGCTGTTTCATGCTCGATCGAATGGACGAGGGCATCATCCACTGTCGACGGGCACTGAAGATCAAGCCGGACTATCCGCTGGCCCTGTACAACATCGCCCTGGCGTATCATCGCAAGGGAGATGTCTCGCGGGCTCGTCGGTATGTGTCCAAGGCTCTGGAACTGGACCCGACCGACGAGCACGCCACCAAGCTGGCGGGAAAGCTTGTGCCCAAGGGGTTCCTTGGGCGGCTTGTCGCGAAGATCCAGGGCGATCAGCCGGGCGAGATCCAGGGACGATAGTTTCTCAGAGAATCTGCTTTGTGCGGTCAGAAGCGCGGCGGGCGCCTTACCCCGCCGCGTTTTCCTGCGCCGTCAGTCACTGGCCAAGGTTGCCAGCATGCCGGTATACTGGCCGGTGCGATGATAGCGGGTCATTGACTCCGCCGCCGAATCCGAGAATCTCCAGAGAGAACAGACCATGCCCGTATACGTCGTAAGCGAACCGTTGAATGAATCGAGCATCGAGTACTTGAGCCAGCAGGGCGAGGTGATCCGTACGGATCCGGATGGCGTTCTGGACGCCATCGGTCCGGCAGATGGTCTCGTGGTGCGGACCTATACCCAGGTCAATGAGGAGCTTCTTGACCGGGCGCCCAACCTGAAAGTGGTCGGACGAGCTGGAGTCGCCCTGGAGAACATCGACATTTCCGCTTGCCGAGCGCGGGGCGTGGAGGTCGTGCATACCCCCGCCGCCAATACCCTGGCCGTGGTGGACTACACCATGCGAATGATCATCGAGTTGAACCGCCGTTTTCCAGAGATGACCGGTCCCCAGCCGGCCGAGGAATTCCATGCGTCCCGCAAGTTCACTTACGGGCGGTTTCTGGCCAACGCCACCTTGGGCATCGTTGGCGTGGGCCGGATTGGCAGCCGGGTGGGCAGGGCCGCCGTCGGCCTGGGAATGAACGTTCTGACCAACGACATACTCGATATCGATCTGGACTATCCCCACCAGGCCGTGGACAAGGAAACGCTTTACGCCCAGAGCGATATCGTGACCATCCACGTTCCGCTGACCGAACGGACCGAGAAGTTCATCGACGCCGACGCGTTGAGCAAGTTCAAGGAGGGGGCCCAGTTCATCAACTGCGCCCGCGGGCAGTGTGTCGACTACCATGCGCTCGCCGAGGCGATACGCGTTGGGAAGATCGCTGCTGCGGCGATCGATTGCCACGACCCCGAGCCGCCGCCTGCGGACTATCCGATGTACGGCCTGGAGAACGTGATCCTGACTCCCCACATTGCCGCCCGGGTCCCCGACGCCGTGCAGAACATGTGCGACGTCGTCTACGACGTGGTCCGCGTGGTCAAAGGCGAGTCCCCCGAGTATCCTGCGCCCGGCGAGAAGTGAGCAAGGCGGCACGTTCGGAATGAATGCGCATAAAAAAGCGCCAGCCACCTGGCAGTTGCGCAGGGGGAGACGCAACAGACCACACGGCGGCTGGCGGTATCGGTTCGCCTCGGCGCGCACAACCAAGCCTGCAGAACCGTGTTGAGTTCAGGGAAACCCAAGCCGGCGGGCTCGGAACAGAAGACAGTGCGCATCCAAAGGCGATAGCAATTCTTGTTTTCAAAGCCCGGTTGAAACCTCCCGAGCCAACGGGAGTATACAGTACATCCACTACGCGGGCAAACCAGCCGCGATTTTCGTTACTTTTTTTTTCGCATCGAGATAGAACGATCGTTCGAACGGAAAATGCTTTCAATAGCAGGCTTTCCGCGATTCGCTCTTCACGCCCGAACTCCCACCGAAGTCGCTTCCGAAATGGTGTATCTGTCCGGTGATCCTCCCACAAGAGAAAGTTCTTCCAGACCGTGGTATCTCACCTTCTCGGTCTTGTTCGCGCGCAAGGCATCCGGTCTGTCCGGAGGCGGTCGCACCCCGACCAGACCGGCCGATCGGTACTCTTGTTCACTCTGCGGGATGCGGTTCGTGCTTTCCAGCTGCGCCGGCCTCTGCTGCTTCATCGCCCGGCCGCTCGCGTTCTCGGCGGGGCCTGGTCAGCCAGAGCACCAATACACCGACCACCACAATGGGCACGACCCAGTAGGCTCGTCTTGTCGCGGTGATTTCGGGTAGCGTGGCATTGCCGTAGTTCAGGACGCTCTCGATCGGCTGGACGATGAATGGCGCCAGCAGGATGAAGCCCAGAGCGCCGGCGAACATGCCCAGCACGCTGATCAGCGCATCAAAGCGTCCGGAAGCCGCGCACGCCAAACCGGTACCGGGGCAGTAGCCGGTCATGCCGAAGCCCAGACCCAGGAAGGCTCCCCCTATAAGGTTCGCAAGAAGCACGGCCGGTTTGACGCTGAAGTTGGCCTGGCCCGCCAGTTGGAGCAGCCACGTGCCGGTCATTCCGACCAGCACGAACACCGCGATGGTTCGCATGGCGTGGAAGTCCTTCAGACGCAACGTGCCGATGATCTTGTCAGGGTCTGCAAGGCTGGCCAGCACCAAACCCGCTCCGAAGATTCCGCCAACGATCAGTGGAATCAGAATGTCCATGGTGTCCCTTTCGTTATTCGATGTCGGGGGTCTTGGGATAGAAGATGCGCGCCGCCAACATTCCCACGCCGAACAGGCCGATGGTAAACGGTACCACCGACAGCGACAGCTGTGCCCATCCGCTGGCGAACTGCCCGCTCGTACAGCCATGGGCGAGTCTTGCTCCCAGCAGGATGAAGAACCCGCCGATGAAGCACACGATCAGTCGTCCCCCGGCCCCACGGTGGTTGGCTTTCCACCACGCGGTATTGATCGACGGTTTCCAACGGCCGACCGCTGCGGCTGCGATGATGGCCCCGGCGATCAGGCCCACATCCAGCCACCATCCGTAGCTGAGTGTCTGGTACTTCTCCGACTTGATAATGGGGTGGTCCTGTGCGTACCGAGGCGCCATCTTGTGCAGCGCGATCCCCTCGGCGACCACGAACTGGGTCGACACGCCCAGGGGTTTCTTCAGGTATACTGCCAGCGTCTGGGTCAGACCCAGCAGTAGTCCCCCGATGACCCAGGGGAGCACGGCTTTGCGGACAGTGGGTGCGGGCATTCGGTTGCTCCTTGATCTTGTAGATTCCCTTTCCTGGTGAGTGGACCGGGTGGGCGAAACACGTAGCCCCACCCAGTGGCATCCCTCTAACCTGTGAAATTGTAGCAGCTAACCAACCGCGTGGACCAAGAGCAGCCTCTACTGGCCTGCAAGGACAACGGGCTGTCACCTCGATTGCTTTCTTCCCCGATGTTCCCTACGATGCAGCCTTTCCAGCCGGAGACTCGCGATGAATCCACGCCACAGGTATGTCAGAACCCTCACGTTCGGGAGCCCTGATCGGATCCCGTTCCAGCCCGGTTGGGGCAGGGAATCGACTCACGCCCGGTGGCGTCGGGAGGGTGTCCCCGAAGACCGAGACCCGTACGACTTTCTTCGGGAGGTGCTGGGGATCGAACGGGAGAACACTCAGCCCCCGATAGAACTGGGCGTCGACTTCCGACTGATGCCCCAGTTCGAGGAGAAGGTACTCGAACATCGCGATGGCCATTACGTCGTACAGGACTGGAAGGGCAACGTCTGCGAGATCTCCGATGACTTCGACGTGACCTATTTGAGACAGGCGAAAGACTTCGTCACGCGTCGATGGGTCCGCTGTCCCGTGGAAACGCGCGAGGACTGGCAGGAACTCCGGAAACGCTACCAGTTGGACGAGCCCGGCCGGTTTCCCGACGACTTCGTGGAGCGATGCACCCAGGCCAAAGGCCGCGACTGGGTCTTGCAGGTTCATTTTCCGGGACCGTTCTGGATCATGCGGGAGTGGTGTGGCTTCGAGGGGCTGTGCATGATGATGGTCGAACAGCCCGACCTCGTCGATGAGATGAGCGATTTCTGGCGGACGTTTGTCTCCGGAATGCTCGAGCGGATCTGTCGGCACGTAACTCCGGACGCTGTCTTCATCTCCGAAGACATGGCCTACAAGGGCAAGTCGATGATCTCGATGGACATGGCCCGTCGGTTCTGCATGCCATGCTGGCGTGTCTGGTCCGGGCAGCTCAAATCGGCGGGGGTGCCGATTATCGACATGGACAGTGACGGCTACGTCGGCGAGTTGATACCTCTCTGGATCGAAGCGGGAATCAACGTGTGCGATCCTCTGGAGGTAGCGGCTGGTTGCGATATCGTCGAAATGCGACAGCGGTTCGGCCACTCGATCGCGTTCCGGCAGGGCGTGGACAAACGTGCCATCGCCGCCGGCGGCCAGGCCATCCGCGACGAACTCAGCCGGGTCGAGCCAATCGTGCGCGACGGCGGGTACATCCCCGGCTGCGACCACGGCGTGCCGCACGATATCTCCTGGCCCAACTTCGTGGACTACTCTCGCCGGCTTGCTGAGATGACCGGCTGGCTGTAGCGGCTCGGACTGAGAGGCGGCACCATGCTCGTGCAGGGTCCAGTGTCGAGGCGATCTGCACCTCGATGTATTTGCCACCGATGCCGGGCTCTGGTACGCTCTTTGGCTTGCGATGAACCCCATGAGGAGACACCGATGAACGGAACGCTTGCATACAGGATTCTGTCCGACCATCTCGTGGAAGGGGAGATGACCCCGGGCAGCGAGATCGGCATACGCATCGACCAGACCCTGACCCAGGACGCCACCGGGACGACCGCCTTCCTGCTGCTGGAAGCGATGGAAGTCCCGCGCGTGCGGACGGAAACGTCGGTGAGTTACGTCGATCACAACATGGCGCAGTTCGGGCCGGAAAACCACAACGACCACATGTACCTCCAGTCGATCGCGACGAAGGTGGGTGCATATCACAGCCGGCCGGGCAACGGCATCTGCCACCAGGTGCACCTTGAGCGGTTTGGCCAGCCGGGTAAGACGCTGCTGGGCTCCGACAGCCACACGCCAACCGGCGGGGGGCTGGGCATGGTCGCCATTGGTGCCGGCGGGTTGGATGTCGCCGTGGCGATGGGCGGCGGGCCGTTCTACACCACCTGCCCCCGTGTGATCGGCGTGGAGCTGACCGGCTCGCTCCAGCCGTGGGTCGCTGCGAAGGACATCATCCTTCGGCTGCTGAGCATCCTCAGCACGAAAGCCAACGTTGGTTGCGTGGTGGAGTACTTCGGCGAGGGCGTGAAGTCCCTGCCCGTTCCCGCGCGGTCGACCTGCACAAACATGGGGGCCGAGCTGGGCGTGACGACCAGCCTGTTCCCGTCCGATGAAGTAACGAAGCAGTTCCTGCAGGCCCAGGGGCGTGGCGACGTGTGGCACGAAATGAAAGCCGACGACGGCGCAGCTTACAGCCGGATCACCAAGCGCCAGCATGCCGAGCGGGACGCGAAGTTCATCGAGAACATCAAGACCTTCTGCACCGATGTGGACGTCTCCCAGCCGGATGCCGAAGGCTTCGTGGAAGTGAGCTTCTCGAAGGTGGTGATCAATCTCGACGAGCTCGAGCCCCTCGCGGCCGCTCCCGGTTCGCCGGACAATATCGTGCCCGTCCGGGAGATCGCGGGCAGGAAGGTCTCGCAGGTGGCGATCGGCTCGTGCACGAACTCGAGCTTCCAGGACCTCACGCTGTGCGCGACGGTGCTGAAAGGCCGGACCGTGAACCCGAACGTGGAACTCGGTGTGGCCCCGGGCAGCCGGCAGGTGATGGCCATGATCTCGCGAACGGGCGCGCTGGGCGAAATCGTCACCAGCGGTGCCCGGGTGCTGGAAAGCGCGTGCGGGCCTTGCATCGGCGTGGGCTTCTCCCCGGCCGAGGACGCCGTCAGCCTGCGTACGTTCAACCGGAACTTCTTCGGGCGAAGCGGCACGAAGAACGACACGGTGTTCCTGGTGTCCCCGGAGACCGCCGTGGCGGGCGCGGTAACGGGGGAGATCACCGATCCGCGCGAATTGGGCCGCCGGAAGGGCATCGAGTATCCGCGTGTCGACGCGCCGGGGGAGTTTCTCATCGACGATTCACTGATCCTCCCGCCCCTGGACGAGCAGCAGGGCGCCGAGGCGGAGATTGTCCGCGGGCCGACGATCGTCAAGCCGCCGGCCGGCGAGAAGCTGCCCGACACCATCGAGGGACAGGTGGTGCTGAAAGTGGGCGACAAGATCACGACAGATCACATCATGCCCGCCGGGGCATTCCTGAAGTATCGCTCGAACGTGCCCGAGTACGCGAAGTACGTGTTCAATTGCTTCAACGAAGAGGGCTCGCCGTCGTTCGCTGACCGCGCGCTGAAGGTGCGGGAGCAGGGCAAGGCCGGCGTGATCGTTGCGGGCGACAGCTATGGGCAGGGCTCGTCTCGCGAACACGCGGCGCTGTGTCCGATGTACCTGGGCATCCGCGTGGTGCTTGCCAAGGCGATCGAGCGGATCCACCAGGCGAACCTCGTGAACTTCGGCCTGCTGCCGCTGACGTTCGCCGCGGAGGGCGATTACGAAAGCATCCAGCCGACCGACGAACTGGTCGTGATCGACGTGCAGAAGGCGATCGAATCAGGCCGGACGGTGACCGTTCGCAACAAGACGCGCGACACAGAGTTCACGGCCAATGTCACGCTGTCACCGAGGCAGCGGCGCATCCTGGCGGCAGGAGGTCTCCTACACTTTACCAGGGAAGCCAGCCGATGAGCTGATGCTCCCCGCGAAAGGAAGGTGGAGGCATGAAACCAATCGCTGACGTGTCCGGCCGGCGGGGTCGACCATTACTGAGCTTCGGTCCGCTGCTGCTGATTATCTGCGTGGCGGCCGGGGGGTGCGGGCTGCAGAAGCCCACGGTATCGCTGGGCGGGATCAAGCTGGCGGGAATCGATTCCGACGGCGTGACACTCGATCTGCAGATGGACGTGAACAATCCCAACCCCATCGGCGTGCCGCTGAAGGAAATGACGGCCGATCTGGTAGCCGGTGAGACCACGCTGGCGCGGATCGCCGACGTTGAGCAGGACCTTGCGATTCCGGCGATGGGCTCAAGACGCGTGTCGATTCCGGTGCAGGTTCCGCTGTCGACGCTGGCGAAGCTGGGCGGCAGGCCGTCGATTGGCGACGTTGTGGACTACGAGCTGGCCGGGAGTTTCGTTTTCGAGGCCATCGGTGCCCGGCTTCCCGTGAATTACCAGAAGCAGGGGCGGCTTTACCGTCCCCGGCTGCCACGGTGGTCGTTCAAGCGCATCGAGATGCCCTCGTCTGCGGGCGGCCCGGCCAGGTTGGTCGTGACACTGACCAACCCCAACGCCTTTTCGCTGCCGGTAGGGAATCTCGCGGGCACGTTGAGCCTCAGCGGGGAAGACGCCATCCGCATCGGCCAGCCTTCGGTCAGCTCGGTCGGGCCGAAGGAATCGGCCGAGGTCGAGATCCCCATCGAGTTGAGCCTGCGGAAGCTGCTGACTGCGTCGAAGCTGCTGCTGAAGGAACGAGCGTTCGACGCGGCCTTCCAGCCGAAGCTGGAGATACCCTCGCCGATATCGCTGATTGCGGGGCCGGCCGATGAGTAGCTGCTGCCCGGTCGGTCTGGAGGGCCTGCATTGAGCAAACATGCTTCCCCGATCGTGGCGATCTTCGGCAGCAACGATCCGGCCGAAGGCGATCCCGCCTGGGAGGTAGCTCGGCGTGCGGGGGCTGCGATCGCTTCGCTCGGGTACACCGTCGCCAACGGAGGGTATGGGGGAACCATGGAAGCCTCCGCTTGCGGGGCACGCGAGGCGGGCGGTCGCGTGGTGGGCGTGACGTGCAGCATCTGGTCGTCGACGCCGAACTCGTACCTCGACGAGACGATCGTCACCGGTTCGTTGGGCGAGAGGCTTGCGACGCTGGTGGAACTCGCCCGCTCCGGCGGATACGTGGTGCTTCCCGGAGCGACGGGGACGCTGGCGGAACTGGCCACGGTGTGGGAGCACGTCGGCAAGGGGCTCCAGCCGGCGGTTCCCATCGTGTGCGTGGGCGATTTCTGGCGACCGCTGATCGACATGATGGCCGCTGCCCGCCGGAGGACACGTCGATGGGTGGCGATGGTGGACGACCCGGCGCAATTGGGCGAGCATTTTCCCCGGGCAAGTCTGTCTGGCGACAAGGGATAGGTCGCGATACAATCGGAGGTCGACATGGATGCCAAACACCTTCTGATCTTTGTGGGGCTTCTGGCGATGCTGGCCGCGGCGATCGGGCCCGGCTGCAAGCCCGCCTCGCCCGATGCCTCTGCAGGGCCGAACGGACCGGTCCGGCCTGCCGACCCGAACCTTTCTCGGCTTCTGCTGGAGCGTCCCGAGTCGCCGGTGGTTGAGGCTACCGACGCCACGCCGTCTCGGCTGCCGGCGCCCGATCTGCCCAAGGAGGGCGAGACCCTGGTCGATCGGGCTGCGAAGATGAGCGTCGACGCCAATGGCTGGCCGGTGCTGGGTTTCCTCGACGAGCAAGTCGCGCGGGGGGCGTCGCTGCGAGTGCTTCCCTGCGTGCTTCGCGAGAAGATGGAGCTCCTGGCCGAGCGCGAACCCAACGCCACGTTCCACATGTCCGGCGAGATCACCCGAACCGGCGATCGGGCCTACCTGCTGCCGATGCGGGCGAGCGTGTACCGGTCGCGGAAGGACGATTCGCAGCAGCCGGACCCGAACAATACGGCCGAGGCAGTCGACGCCAACGGGCCATCGACCCCCGAAGACATCATGGACGAGTTGCTCAAGGACGCCCCGGACAAGCCGGTGCGTCTTCCCGATGCCAACACGCCGGCCGATCCGAACGACAGCCGGGATGAGGGCACGCTGGGGACCGTCCGGCAGAGGCCCCCCAAGAGTTTTGTAGCCGACCGTCTGGTGTATATTTCCCCCGAAGCTGACGACGATTTCTGGTGGCTGGCGAGATTCGTGGGTGACAATACGCTGAATGAGGAACCGCTTCGGCTGCTGCCGAACCGCAAGCTGATGCGGGCGCGGGCGATCGTGTCTGAGCGCAAGCCCCTCGGCGTGCGGTTCACGGTGTCGGGCGTGGTGACCCGATACCGCGGCCGGCGGTATCTGCTGATCCGGAAGGTGCTGGTCCATCGAGACATGGGCCAGCTCTAGGGACCCATGCCAGCCTCCGTTGGGCGAACATGACTTTCACGCACCCGTGGAACCTGCTGGGCCTGATCCCCGTGGCCGGGGTTGCGATGTGGTCGCTGCTGCGACCCGGGAGACAGCACGTTGTGGTCGGTTCGCTGTCGCTGTGGCGACAGGCCCTCCAACGGCTGGAATCCTCGGGGCGTCGGCGGACGCGTCGCATGACGGCCAGTTGGCTGCTCCTGCTTGGCGGGGCGGTCGTTGCGGCGATCGCAGCCGCCGGGCCGGTGTGGACCCGGGACGTTCCCCGGCGGCGGATCTCGCTGCTCGTGTGTCCGTCGGCGGAACTGGCCGGGGAAGGCGGGATGCAACGCCTGCGATCGGGCGGCGAGGCATTGCTCGATCGGCTGGGTCCGGAGGATCGTGTTCGCCTGGTGGCCCCGTCCGGCCTGAGGCAGGACTCGACGGAGGAACTCACGCCCGCCGAGGCGCGCGGAACGCTTGCTGCGCTGCGGGCGGTTCCCGTGGCGGCGGCGGATCTTGTTGCCTCTCTTCCATCGATCGAAGCGGGTTGGGCGTGCTTTCTGGTGCCGCGAGGCCAGGAGTTGTCCCCCGGTCCGGAACGGGCGGTCGTTGCCGTCGAGCCGGCCTTGCCTCCCGCCACCTTCAGCCGACTTGCCGCAACCGTGGACGACGGGCAGGTGCATCTGCTGGCCTCGGTACGGAACCATACCGATCGGGAGCTGCGCCTGGCGGTTGTTGTGAGCGATGCGGAGAATCCATCCGGGGGTGTCCTGGCGAGTGATCTGCGAACGGTCGCGGCCGGACGGAGCGAGCCCGGGATACTGACCTTCCCCGACGGCGCCCGGTCGCTTCGGGTGGACGTGCACGTCGAGGCGAAGCCACGATCCGGCAGGTGGGGCACGTCAGGATTTCTCCGGCGCGTCGAGACCAGCCCCGTGCGGGTGGCGCTGATCGGACGCGACAGCCCGGCCGTGCGGAGATTCGTGGACGCCAGCGATCAACTCCGTCTGGCGGGGGATCCGGGCGAGGCGGACGTGGTGATCGCCATTGCCGCCGACGCGCCCGACAGGACGCCGGCGCTGCTGATCGATCCGCCGACGTCGCCGGCGGGATTCCGGCGCGGCGAGGAGACCGGGCCGGTGCGGTTGTCCACAGCCGACGTCCGTGAAGACGAACTCCTCCAGCACGTGGATCTGTCCGCAGCGGCGGTCCGGACGGTCCGGCCATGGGTTTCCGTCGGCGACAGCGAAACGGTGGAGACGGTCCTGTCGATCGGGCAGGGCGCGTTGATCGTTCGACGCCGGCCGGGAGAGGGAACCGCCGGGCGGGTCTACGTGGCGATGGACCTCTCCCGGGAGAACACGAACCTGGCTGTTTCGCACGCGCTGTTGATCTTTCTGGCCAACGCGATCGACGCGCTGACCCCGGACTCGCCCCGCGAGGTTGGCTACCGGACGTGGTCGCCCTACGATTCTCCCGGACGCGACAGCCTGGAAGCGATCGTCGTTCCCAGACAGGCGGAGGCCGGTCCCTGGCCGGCGCCGGGGCTGTACCGTTCGCCCGACGGGGCGATGGTCGCGATCAGCCTGACCGGCCTTGCCGGCGGAGATCAGGGCGACGGCGTGCCTTCCGGGACAACCGCGATGCAGGTCGCCCTGCCCGAACCCGCTGCCGCGCGGACGGCCTGGCCGATCTGGCCGCTGGGTGCATTGCTTGCCGGATCGCTGTGGCTGGCGGGCTGGTTCTGTCGGGCCGTGGAGTGATGGAGCGCGCGGGAAAAGAGTTACACCGGCCTCGCCCTCCAACCGGCCTGCCCGAGACAGCGCCCCCGAACGGACAGCAGCCGCTACGGAATCGAGAGGATGTACCATGCCTGACGACCGCGAAGCGATGCTCTGGAAGACGGAGGACGATCACCTGCGCTGTGTGCTCTGCGCGCACCGGTGCCGGATCCCCGAGGGAGAGGTGGGCTTCTGCCGCGTCCGCCGAAACGAGCAGGGCACGCTGCGCCCCATCACGTACGGCCGGCTTGTGGCGGCGAATGTGGACCCCATCGAGAAGAAGCCGCTCTTCCACTTTCTGCCCGGCAGCAGGAGCCTGTCAATTGCGTCGGCTGGGTGTAATTTCCAGTGCGAGTTCTGCCAGAACTGGCAGATATCGCAGGCCCCGCGCGACGGACGGGAAGGGATCGGACGCGAGGCGACTCCCGAGCAGATTGTCGCAGCGGCCGGTGAAAACGGCTGCGCGTCGATCAGCTACACGTACACCGAGCCGACGGTGTTTTTCGAGTTTGCCTACGACTGCGCGACGCTCGCAAAGGAGCGGGGGATCGGCAACTGTTTCGTCTCCAACGGCTACATGACGCCCGAGGCGGTCGCGGAGGTCGCCCCGGTGCTCGACGCGATCAACGTGGATCTCAAGGCGTTCCGCGACGAAACGTACAAGCAGGTGATGAAGGCGCGCCTCCAGCCGGTGCTGACCTGCCTGGAGTCTCTGGTGAAGGCGGGGGTCTGGGTGGAGGTGACCACGCTGATCGTGCCCGGCATGAACGATTCGCGCGAAGAGCTTTCGGACATCGCGGGCTTCATCGCCGAGAAGCTCGGCCGGCACGTGCCGTGGCATGTCAGCCGATTCCACGCCGACTACAAGATGGATCACACGCCCACCACGCCGATGGAGACGCTGGAGACAGCGTGCGAGGTCGCGGGCGAGAAGGGGCTGCGACACGTGTACTGCGGCAACGTTGCAGGTCACTCGGGCGAGAGCACGTACTGCCCCCGTTGCGGCGAGATGCTCATCCGGCGGATGGGATACCAGATCCGCGACAACCGCCTGGCCGAAGGGGCGACGTGCCCGGCGTGCGGCGAGCCGATCCGCGGGGTGTGGCAGCTGCCCGCCCCCCAGCCCGGCCGGTAGAAAACGCCGAAGACGCAGGACAGCCCTGCGCCTCCGGCGTCTGGTTGATCGTTGCGGTGTTGCCAGCTACTGCTGCTCTTGCTCGAGGCCTTCGTCGTCGGTCGGGTCGTAGGTGTCGACCTGCAGATCGGCGAAGCGCGTCTTGCCCATCCTGAGGATGGTCAGGCGGACCTTTTCTTTGCCGTCCTGCTTGGCCTGGGCGATCCGGTCGCGAAGCTGGCGGACGCCCGTCACGGGCTTGTCGTCGATCCGCGTGATGATCTCGTTCGGCCAGATCTTGGCGACCAGTGTCGGCGAGCCCGGCTCGACCTTTACGATGATCACGCCGGGGTCGTCCTTCTCGAGCTTGAGTCCGGATCGGACCTCGTAGGTGAGGTTCTTGACGGTCAGCCCGAGCTTGCGGTTCTGCCAGCGGGTGGCGGACTCAAGATCCGGCGGGGCCATCTCGATCTTGTAATCGATCGTGTCGGTCTTCCCGCCGCCTTTCTCGTCGCGCCGGTAGTAGGTGATCGTCACCTTCTTGCCGATGCCCACCGCGTCCATCGCGCGGGTAAGGAAGCTCTGGCGGCTTTTCCAGACCTGCGGGGCCGGGCCTTCGTCGCCGCCGCCTCCGTAGTATCGGTACCGCCATCCGTAGTCGCGGTCCTGCACGTAGTCGCTGCTGAACTCGAACGGATAGGGCATGGTCTCGGCCTTGGCCTTGAGGAGGATGTCCCCCACCTCGATGCCCGCCTTGGCGGCCGGGCTGTCAGGATAAACGACATTGACCATGAACCCGATCTGGCCGTCCTTGGTGGGCTTCTCGACCTTGAGCTTCTCGGCGAGGTCCTTGTTCATGCCCACGTACTCGACCCCGAACCACGCGCGCCTGCGGGCGAGTTCTCGCGGCTTGACCTTGATCTTCGGATCCATGTGCTTGTCCGGCTCGGACAGCGCCTTGCGAAGCGAGTCGACCAGGAAGATCCGCTGCTCGGTGATCTGGTTGCCGTAGTAATACCTGCGGGAGGCTTCCAGGCGTCTGGCTTCCTCGTCCTCGATGCGTTCCTGCACGAACAGGCCGGCGAGCCTGCCGTCGAAAGTCAGCAGCAGTTCGCCTCCGCGGAGGCCCCGCATGGGGTACCAGTGGTACTTGCCCTCGTAGCCGCGCTGTTTGCCGATCAGCCGGTTGGTCTTGAGGTCGAGGTACTTGGCCCCGAACTTCTTGCGCATCGTGCCGACCCAGAACGGTTTCATCCGTGGCAGGTCGGATTTCGCCATCGCTACCGCGCCGGGGACCTTGCTGCCCTCGGGCATGCGGACCACGAACGCCGCGAAGCTCTTGTAGGCGCCCACGAAGTCCAGGGGCGTTCGGCGGGAGTTGGAGTGCTTCAGGAAAAGGCTGCTGATCTGGTCGGCGGTTTCCCGCTCGAGGTTCATCGGCACGAGGATGTCCCGATCGCTGATGGCGATTCCGTACAGTTCAACTTCCCGCCCCGAAGCGCCGCCGTAGCCGTAGTCGCTGTCTCCGCTGGAACGGAGTTTCAGGATGATCTCCTGGATCGCGGGAGTCAGCTCCTTGCGGATCGACTCCTTGGTCTTTTCGAGCTTGTCCGTGGAAACCCCGTCGGCCTTGACGAGGTCGGGCCCGAGCCAGAGGGCTTCTTCCTGTTTGACGTCGAAATACGATCCGGCGGAAAGCCCCACCGGCTTGCCGTCCTTACGGGCGACGATCCCGGGCTGGCCTCCTGCGCCGGAGTAGCGGTAGCTCGACCGATACCCGTAGAAGACGTTGTGCACCTTCCCCCGTGCGTAGCGCACGGTGGGGGGCAGGGGGCTGAAGCGCAGCCGCCACTCGTCGTCGACCTGGCTCATGCCCGCTTCCTGCAGCGAGGTCATCACGCCGTCGGAGAGAGGGGCGAACTCCAGGGGCCTGGTGGCTTTGGTGCCGGCCTTGTCGAGCTTGAGGATCATCGCCGGGGCGTCGATCAGGAGTTTCTCGCGCGTGGCGGAAAAGGTCTTGCCGCCAATGGTCTCGACCTCGACCTTCTTGATGAACCGCTGCTCGATGCCGTCGTCCCCGATAAGCACCTTGCCCTCGTCTAGCACCACGCCGACGGTCTCGGCCGGGCGTTTCTTGTCGATGTACTCGCTGTAGAGTTCGTTGATCTGCCAGTCCTGCTGCTGGACGTCGACGCTCTCGCGGGTGTCCTTCTGGTACCAGGTGCGGACGATCACGAACCCGTCCCGGGCTGCGCTGAGAAGCTCCTGCGGGATCAGCTCATCGTTGGCGTCCTTCTTGGTCTTCTCGTCGCCGGTATCGTTGGCGGAATCTTCTTCCGAAGTGTCGGCGATTTCGACGGTGACTTCTGCGTCGGGCTGGTCGTCCGGCGCGGAGACGACTTCTCCGTCTTGTCCGAATGTCGAACCCGCCACTGCCAGGAGCAGGCAGAGCATCCAGGCGATGGAACCGGTTGCGTTTCGCTTGTTTGTCATGGCCTTACTCCTCTTTCAGGTAGTCTTTGGACCAGTCGAGAACGATCCAGTTCTTCCGGCTGTGGCGCTTGATCGTGATGAGCACCTTCTTCTCGACGAGTTTCTTGTCGTTGACCAGTGCTTCGTAGGCCTTGCGGACGTCGTCGAGCGTTTTGACGGGCGTATCGCCGATCTTGAGGATCACGTCGTCTTCGTTGAGGCCTGCGTCGGATGCGTTGCCGGGGTACCGCACGCCCTGGATGTACACGCCGCCTTCGGGCTGGAAGTAGTGCAGCGTGGGATTCTTGTACTGCGAGATCTCCTTGACGGTCATGTTCCACCGCTTGCAGTCGAAGTCTTCGCCCTCGAACTTGCCACGGATGATCGGCGTGAGGGTGAACGTCTCGACCTTCCTGCCGCCGAGGTCCCAGCCCTTGACGCGATCGGAGATCGCCATCGCTTCCTCCACGGTCAGTGCGGGTGAGCCATTGGGATCGGTGCCGGCTTCGTCCGAAGCTCCGGACTCCCTGACCATGACATTGGCATCGGCCGAGGCGGAGCTCTTGCGGGCGACCACCACGCCAACGGGATCGTCGACCGAGAGGTCGGCCAGCATTCTTTCAATGGCCGGGAGATTCTCGACGTATTGTCCCTCCACGGTCCGGTCGCCGACCAGCAGCAGGATGTCGCCGTCGAGCAGGCCGGCCTTCATCGCCGGCGAATCACTGTCGACGCTGCGGACCAGCACGCCGTGGTCGGAGTTGGTGAACGTGTTGGAGTTGAAGTCGTTCAGTGCCTGCAGCTGCAGGCCGGTGTAGGCCCGCTGGACCTTGACCGGCCATTCGTTGGGGTCGGTGTTCTCGGCGCGGGCCCGCAGGCGGGAGATCACGTCCTTGACGACGTTGGAGGGGATCGAGAACCCGATGCCGTCGGCGTAGCCACCCATGCCCAGGGTGTTGATGCCGATGATCCGGCCGTTGATGTCCACCAGCGGCCCGCCGGAGTTGCCCGGGTTGATTGGCGCGTCGGTCTGGAACCAGAGGTTGAACCTGTGCTGCGACGAGAAGCCCAGGTACCGCCGGGTATTGGAGACGATGCCCTGGGAGATGCTCCGCTGGAACCCAAAGGGCGAGCCCAGCGCCATGGCGACCTGGCCTTCCTCGACCCGGTCGCTGTCGCCGAACCTGGCAACGGCCAGGGGGGCGTGGCCTTCGGGCAGCTCGAGCTTCAGCAGCGCCAGGTCGGTTTCGGGGTCGAGCCCGACGACCACAGCCGGGACCTGCTCCTTGTCGCCCAGCACGCAGTTGACCTCGATGGCCTTTTCGGCGACGTGGTTGTTGGTCACGACGTACCCGTTGGCGTCGATGATGACACCCGAGCCGTAGACCTCCATGCGTTCGATCTCGCCGCCTTCAAAGCTTTCCTGGATCGGCTTGACGAACACAAGCGCCGGATACACGCGGTCCTTCGCGACGGCCTTGGCTTCCTCCAGGTTCACCTGCTTCCTGCCGGTCGGGTCGCAGCCTGTCGAAAGGGAGAGTATCCCCCCGGCCAGGACCCCAAACAGGACCATTCCGCGCTTGCTCATACGCCGCTCCTTCATGTCAGCAAGGTTCGAGAACTTGAGTCGGCCCGAACGCTCCCGGACGGGCCGTTTCGATGCGAAGGCATCCCCGCTGCGTGCCATACCGGATTATGCACGCCTCCGGGGGGCAGGCAAGGAGAACCTTCAGCAGTAAGACGCGTGAACCCCCTGACTTGTTCTGCTCGCATGAGAACGGGCCGACGGGAAAGCCCCGCCGGCCCGGGTGTGTCTGGGCGTGGAGTACTACTTGCCCATCTTCTCGAACTCGATGTTCCCGTCCTTGTCGAGGGAAATCACCTGATCGCCGACCACTACCTTCCCGCCCTTGACTTCCGCCTTGGGGGCGTCGTCTGCCGTCGGGAAGTAAAGCGTCAGCGTCTTGCCGTCGAGCTTCACGCGCTGGCCATCGGCCTTGCCGGTGGTCACCAGCAGCACGTCGGCGCCACTTCTGCCGGTGAAGTCCACGCCGAAGGCGGTTCCGTTGGCAACCGTCAGCGAACTGGTATCGCCCTGGGGGGTGTGCGACCAGTGGCGAACGCGTCCGCTCTTGACCGAGCCCCAACTGATGTGCTTGCCCATCGTGTTGATGCGCAGCGCCTTGTCGGGTTTGGCAGCCATGTAGCCGCTGGTTCGTTCGGTCAGGAGGGTGATGACCGTGTCCTTGCCGTCCTTCCAGCGATTTCGCCAGGCGTAGAAGCCCCAGTGGCTGTCCCGGAAGCAGTGGGGCAGGACCTCGGCGGGGTTCCTGGCCTTGACGTCGGTCGGCCAGTTGACGAAAGCCGATACCGCGAACTGCGGGTACTTGCTGGCGGTGTCGTAGGGATGGCCTGCCTGGGCATCGGATTCGGCGAGGAACTGCTGGTAGTACCACTTGAGGGCGGACTTCTCGTCGGGCTGGACGCCCGCGAAGCCCACGGCGAAGTAGCCTGCACCGCTCTGTCCGCTGCGCGCCCAGACATTGTGTCCGTAGCTGCCGCGGATCGGCCAGAAGTCAGGCCGGCCGTTGCGGATGACCGTCTGGTAGATCCACTTGAGGGTCATCATGCGGGCGTTGGAGCGTTCGACGTTGACAAAGTCGATGCCGGCGACGTTCTTCCAGGCCTGCATGGCACTGATGAATGCGATCTGCGAGGACATCGAGCCCGTGCCGTCGCCCTCGGCGAAGAATCCGCCGTCGCCGAAGCCCTGGCTGAGGTTGCGGATCATGCTGGATCGGGCGACCTTGAGCAGCGTGTCGATTTTGTCCTGGTCGACCCATTTCTCGCCGGTGACAGCAAGCAGCGCCAGCGACGCGCCGCCGACCTGCATGCCGAAGTGGTTGCTGGAGGGAGGCATCGTTCCCCGGGCGAGACTTTCCAGATCGATCGCCTTGCCGGAGTCTTCCTCGTCTTCTTCCTTGTCCTTCTTGCCGCCTTCGGAGTATTCCGCCAGGGCGAGCGTGAACTTCTTGCGGGTTTTCTCGTCGAGGGCGTCGTAGAGCAGATCGTAGGCGACGGCATACCAGCCGATCGACGGACCGGCGCGAAGCGCGCCGCCGGGCTTGCGGAAGCTGTAGCGGTCGTCGCGATCGCGCTGCCCCTCGAGGGCTTTCTCGAAGCAGATCTTGCCGAACTCGGCGTACTTGTCCTTCTGGGTGAGCTGATAGAGCAGCCCGTAGCCGGCGGCATGTCCGATGGTATACGCACCGGGCTTGTCGAGTACGGAATTGCTGTACCCGCCGCCCATGTAGGCGTGGGTGGCGTCGGAGAAGACCTTCGTCATCGTCTCGCCTTCCTTGCCGTCCAGCAGGTAGCCCAGACGCTTGAGGATCGCCTTGCCCTCGGAGGTTTCCATCTTCTTGCGAAGTGCGCCCAGATCGCTCCGGCGGAACAGCAGCCGCGGGTGCTCGCCGGCCTTGGGAGCATCGTGGCCTTTGAGTTCGCGATACCAAGGCCTGTTGTCCGGCGCGGCGAGGGTGTCCAGCCCTTCCCGCCACGTGCCGTCAAAGCTGCCCTCCACGACCTGGTCTTCCTTGCCTTCGATGGAAACGGTGGCCTTGTAGGTGCCCACGATCAGGTTGCTGAGATACCTGCCCTCGAATTCGTAGGTGTACACGCAGGGCACCATGTCGAGGGTCATCGTGGGGATGACCACCTTGCCCTCGAACCGGTTGCGGGTCATCGAGATTTCACTGCTGGCCGCTTTGACGGGCGTCCGCTGATAGGCGCGGAACTTCTGACTGAGCAGCCCGTGGCTGAGGGAATGGATCTTCTCGCCGTCGTCGGCGCTGACCCAGACCACCATGCAGCGGTTGCCGTACGAGGGTTTTCCCCCCACCAGCGCGCCCTGCATGTTCATCGTCAGCGTCACGTCTTCGGGCAGCGTGAAGGGCTCCTGCGGATTGCTCCAGCCGGTGACTTTGCCCTTCCTGCTGAAATCCTGCACGCTGGCGTCGTCGCTGGTGATCTCGACGACCTCGTAGGTGCCCGAGATCTTATGGTCGTCGCTGACCTTGGCGTCGATGTCCACGGTGATGTAGAACGGCTTGTGATCGATCGGAATCCACAGGTCGGGGGTGAAGTGGACCTTGAACTTGCCCTTCACCCGGCCGTCCTTGATCGGCACGTCGGAGAGGTCCGCGTAGTACCAGCTGCGGTTGTAGGTCTTCTTCGCGCCGCGTTTGTCGGGGTCCCGGCTGGAGCCTACACAGCCGAGCCACTGGCCGTTTTCCTCGCGCGTGTAAATCGAAAGCGGCTTCTTGCCGCCCTTGAAAAGCCCCAGCAACCGGATCTCCCAGCCTCGGGCGGTCTTCTTCTCATCATCGGCTGAATCGTCAGCCAGGCAGACGGAGGTGCCCAGCAGGATCAGAAGCGCCGGCGTCAGCATTCCCAAACGTTTCATCGTTCACTCCTCGAGTGCTTTGTTGTCAGCGTGTGCATCTTGCGTGGATCGCACCCCATGAATACCACAAAACGGGCGCTGGTTCCGAACCTGTTACGCAAATCGCGCCGCGTCGTGCGCGGAATTATCATGAGTCTTCCCGCGGGCGGATCTCTTTTGCAGGTGTGGGTTGCCCGTTGGACCCGCAGGCGATATGGTGACTGATTCCCCGAGCGCCAGCCTCTCGTGCTGCGGGGCGAACACGCCGCGGGCCAGCCTCTTTGCAAGCTCAGAAAGGATAGCCGTCATGCCCGACCGTCGACCGCCGAACCTGCTGTTCATCTACACCGACGAGCAGCGGTTCGACACGCTCGCCTGCTATGGGAACCAGAAGATCCCCATGCCCAATCTGAACCGATTCTCCGAGTCGGCGACCGTGTTCGAGAAGGCCTATGTCACCCAGCCGGTGTGCACGCCCTCGCGGGGTACCATCCACACCGGCCTGTACCCGCACTCCCACACATGCGTGCAGAACAACATACCGCTGCCCGACAGCGTGCCCTGCCTGCCCGAGATGCTTGGCGGCGAATACATCTGCGCGCATCACGGCAAGTGGCATCTCGGCAACGAGATCTACGCCCAGCACGGCTTTCCCGAGTGGATGGGGACCGAGGACACCTACCACCGGTTCTACTCCAACGATCACGACGAATATGCCGATCGCTCGTCGTACCATCACTGGCTGACCAGCAGGGGGGTCAAGCCCTGGGAGGTCGATCGCGTCGGCGCCGACGCGGAAGTCGTGCGGAACCGGTTCTTCCGCAACCAGATCCACCAGTTTCCCGAGGAGCACTGCCGACCGACCTACCTGGCCGAGACGGCCAGCCATTTCCTGCGCGGGCACATGGACTCGCCCTTCGTGCTCTACGTCAACTTCCTCGAGCCGCACATGCCGTTTCACAGCTGTCGCGACGATCAGCTCGCTCCCGGAGACGTGGACCTGCCCGTCAACGCGATGGAATCACCAGCCGAGGATACGCCCCTGCGGCTGCAGGTAGCTGCGGAGAAATATCGCCGCAACGGGTATGGCGACCAGGAACAGCTGGCGAACGAGGCGCAGTGGCGCGATCTCGTCGCCCGCTACTGGGGCATGTGTTCGCTGGTAGACACCGCCGTTGGGAAGATTCTCGACACACTGCAACAGACCGGCCTGGACGAGAACACCATCGTCGTGTTCACCAGCGACCACGGCGACATGATGTCCAGCCACAATCTGCTCGGGAAGGGCGTGATGTACGAGGAGTCGGTGCGCGTGCCGCTGCTGGTACGAACGCCCGGCCAGACCAGCAGCAGCCGGGTCTCCACGCCCGTAAGCAACGTGGATCTCGTGCCCACGCTGCTGGACCTGATGAACCAGCCCCAGCCCGACCACCTGCAGGGCCGGTCGCTGCGACCGGCGCTGGAAGGCGACGAATCCGCCTGCCGGCGCGACGTGTTCGTCGAGTGGAACAAGGACACCGATCCCGACGAAGTCCGCGTTCCCGACTTCGCCGAGCAGTTCGGCCCGAAGGACCGCTGCGCCGCCTCCATGGTCGCCGATGTGCGGTCGATAATCTCCCCGGACGGCTGGAAGCTGAACGTCTCCACCGCCGGCGAGCATGAACTGTACGACCTGAACTCCGATCCGCACGAGCGGACGAACCGGATTGCGGACCCGGGTCAGGCGGATCGCGTGGGCGAGATGTTCGCGCGGATCCGCAACTGGCAGGAGCAGACCGACGACAAGCTGGACCTGCCCGACCCCTCACAACAGGTGAAATAGCCGATGAATGTGTTCAACGTACTGGAGTACGGTGCCGTCGGCGACGGCGAAACCCTCAATACCCGTCCGATCCAGAAGGCGATTGACGCAGCCGCGGTTGAGGGCGGCACGGTGGTGGTTCCTCCGGGAACCTTCCTGACGGGTACGATCGAACTCCGCAGCCACGTGACGCTGGAACTCTCCCAGGGCGCGACCGTATTGGGGTCTCCGAACCTGGACGACTACACCGCCCACAGTTGGGGCCACCACGACGACCGCACGCCGTATCACCTGGTCTTCGCCGAGGACGCCCACCACGTGACGATTACCGGCGAGGGGGAGATCAACGGCAACGGCGGGCATTTTCAGGAGCCCGACCGCGAGCACGACTGGGCGTTCTATCGCGAGATCCCCATGAGGCCCACGCCGATGGTGGAGATCTCACGGTGCACGGACGTGCGGGTGGAGAAGGTTCGTCTGCGGGATCCGGGCGGCTGGACGTTGCACCTGCACGACTGCGACCGGGCATTCATCCACGCCGTCACAATCGACAACTCGATGTTCTGGCCCAACAGCGACGGCATCGACCTGACGGGCTGTCACGACACGATGGTCAGCGATTGCCTCATTCGCACCGGGGATGATGCGATCGCGCTGAAGACCACCATTGACAGCCGAAGCTGCGAGCACATCACCGTGACCAACTGCGTGCTGGAGACGTCGTGCGCTGCCCTGCGGCTGGGATTTGAATCTGACCAGGACTTCCGCAACTGCAGCTTCAGCAACATCACGATCAAGAACTGCTCGCGGGCGATCGACCTGGTGACGTTCGCCGGGGGAGATATCGAGTACTGCAGCTTCACGAACATCGTCGGGCGGTGCATGAGCGGCTGGCCGCTGGACCGACCCATCGAGATCTATTCGTCGATCACCACCACGCCCTACAAGTGCCGCATTCCGGAGCATCCAAACTGTGGCAGGGAGTACCCGGACAGATCGGCCGGGAAGATCCGCGGGATCACCGTCACGAACCTGGATCTCGAAACGTGCGGGCGGATCATGATGGCCGCTGGAAGTGGGGGCCAGGTCAGCGATATTTCTCTCGACCACATCCGGCTTCGCTATCCGATGATCGAGGATCCTCATCCGCTTGGGCTCCGGGCGGGGTCGAAGACCTTCTACAGGGAGTTCGACGACCTGCGAAACGCTCGCTATGCCATGGTGGCTGAGAACATCAGCGACCTGCGCGTGGCCGACTACCGCGTGCACTGGCCTGCGTATCCCGTGGACCCGGGGCGCGTGGAGTTGCTTCGGTCGGACAACCGCAATGCCAACCCGGAGTACTTCGGCGACCTGGACAAGGTGATCTCGGGCGAGTCCGCCCCTGCGTTCGGCGCTCTCTGGGCCCGCAATGTCACGGGCAGGGCGGACATCCGCGGCCTGACGGGATCGGTCGAAGACGCCGAGCCGGTCGACGTCGAGGGCGGCGATCTGCAGATCGTCGAGGCATGAGAAAGCCCCTCGGAGCGGGCTTTTGTCATCTGTGGAACGCGATCACCAACGCCCACGAACGTCAGCCTGCCTGCCTCGGAACATGGCGGCGAGACAAAGGCTGTTTGCCAACGTATCCAGGGCCGGAGATAAGCAGACGGTCCCCCTTGGCGTCGTACTCGATGATGCTGTCGCACCCAAGCCAGTAGGGTTGGTCTTGCGGGGAATCCAGCAGAAGATGAACGTGCCCCCCATCGCCCAGACTCAACTTCCACCGGCCGATCTCGGTCGGTGATACGTAATCGGACTCGATATCTTTGTGGTATTCGCCCGTGGCAAGGAAACGATACACGACCTCCTCGGCCATTGGCCCGTCCCCAAGCGTTTTGACCCAGGCCTCCTGGGTTATGACCTCTCTGAGATGCTCCAGGCGTTGGCGATGGGCAGGTTGATGGACCGATGTACCTGGGCGATTGGGTGACGTCAAGCGGTGTCCGCAACCCCCCGGGAGGCAGAGTGCAATGACGCTTGCGGTGAGCAGGGCGACGGTTGTACTTGATCTGCAGCCGTTCATGACCAATACGACGCGTCAGATTGGGCGCGAGTTCCCATCGTAACAGAATCCAGAGGATGTCTACTCTGGGTGGCGGCGAGACAAAGCTCTTGCCGGGAGGGATGGCCGTCGACACAGCCAACCGGCGGAGAACTGAGCAGGTAGCGCCCTTCGGGCTCAGGAGACCCTAGGAGAGCGGCGGAGGGTAGGGCTTGCAGGGGCGTTGGCACCGGGCGTCAGCACCTTTGCTATCCTTTCCAATCACTACTGCTTTCCTGCTCTGTTGAAAAAAGCCCCTTTCCAGGGGCTTTTCCAATGGAGCCGAGGGGATTCGAACCCCTGACCTCTTGAGTGCGATTCAAGCGCTCTCCCATCTGAGCTACGGCCCCGTGGGGAATTGCGTAGTATATCGACGGTCTCTGCGGGTGGGAAGGGGGAATTTCCCCGCAGGCGCAAAAGCCAGCCCAACCCGCTGTCGGAGGGCGTTTACAGTTCCGGGCCCGTGACCGGATCGGAGTATTTCTCGAAGAGCTTCTGCAGCCGGGGCTGGGTGTTGTCCAACTCCAGCGACCGCTGCCATGCGTCCAGCGCCTTGTCCTTGAGTTCCTTGCGCGACTGGTCGTGGAGGTACATGCTCATGTACGCCACGCCGATGCCCCGGTACGCCGGGGCGCTGTCGCGGTTGATCTCGATGGCGCGGTTGTAGGCTTCGAGGCTCTTCTCGTACTCCCGCAAGTAGAACTGGCAGAGGCCTTTGAGCTCCCAGGGAGACGAATCCTCCGGGGCGAGACTGGCCGCTTTCTCGAAGTGCTCGATCGCGATCTCGAAGGAACGCTTCGTGCCCTGTCTCATGCATGTCGAGCCGAGGTTGAGATAAAGCTCCGGCTGGGTGTTGTCCAGCTCCAGCGATCTCTTGTAAGCGTTCAGGGCCTTGTAGAGCTTGTTCTGACTGTCGTAGATCGTGCCGAGGTTGCTGTACGCCTCGGCCGACTTCGGTTGGACCTCGATCGCCTGCTTGCAGTAGAACTCCGCCTGGGCGTACTTGCCCATCTGGAAGTAGCACGCGCTGATGTTCAAGTTGGCGTCGTAGTCATCCGGCTCGAGGGTCAGTGCCCGCAGATAGATCGCCACGGCGTCGGAGAGGTACTTTTTGGCTTTCTCGAATGCCCCGGCCGCTTCGGCGAGTCGCTGGTACATCACGCCGAGGTTGTAGTGAGGCCGGAACGCGTACGGATTGACCTCGCAGGCCTTCTCGTAGCTTCGGGCGGCGAGTTTGTTGCTGCCCCGACGGCGGTGGATGTCACCCATTGCTTCGTGGGCGACCGATAGGGTGTCATCGGCCTGCACTGCGCGGTTGAGCTCTACCAACGCCTTGCCCAGTTCGCCGCGCTCGCGGTGCAATTGGCCTTGGACGTAGTGCTCGATGGCTATATCGGTATCGCTCGGCGTCGCAGGCAGGTTGCACCCGCCCACGCCGAGCGCCACGCAACCGACGCAGATTACCACGGTCGTGAGCCAGGTTGCCTGTCTTTGATAGGACATGAACTTCTCTCTCTCGGGCTTGTCAAAGTCCAGCACGTATGTAACTATCGGACGGACACGCGTCAAGACATTGCGATTTTGCCCGCTCCAGAAGCAGAGTTGCCCGCCGGGCCGATGCAGAACGTACGTGTCGAACCATGAAGAAGTTTCCATTTTCCAGCTGGTACCGCCTGCGGAAGCCCGGCGAGATCGCCCGGGTTTTCGAGGCCGGCAGCCGTACCAACGACGCGCGCATCACGCTACAGGCCATGCCGCGCGAAGCGCCCGGCCCCTCGCGCTGCGCCGTTGCGGTCGGTAGACGTCACGGCCAGGCCGTCGTGCGGAACCGCCTCAAGCGAATCTGTCGCGAGGCGTTCCGGCTGACAAGACCGGTTCTCCCCGAGCCGTGGGATTACGTGATCATTCCCCGGCGCGGACGCACGCTTACCGTCGAGGGCGTCGGAGAATCTCTGCGAGTGCTCGCTGGCCGGCTTGCCGGCCAGAAGAATGATTCGCAAGGATCGGAGTCATGACCGGTTCGGACGACATGCCGGGCCCCGGCGAGACCCGCACCGCCCTGGGTCGCCTGGCCGGGACGGTCTTGTCGCTTCCCGCCCGCACGCTGATCGTTTTGGCGAGGATCTACCAGATGACGCTCTCGCCCCTGGTTGGGCGCCAGTGCAGGTATCTGCCCACTTGCAGCAACTACTTCATCGAAGCCGTGGACCGGTGGGGCGCCATCCGCGGCGGGCTGCTGGGCGTCTGGCGGATCCTGCGATGCCATCCCTTCGCCAGGGGAGGCTACGACCCCGTGCCCGGGAACAGGCAACCCCGGGACGGGCGGGAGAATTGCGGCTAGTTGTCGGGGAAGTCGGGGTCCTTCCAGACGTACTCGCCCTTGGGGTTCACGTACGCCCACCGGCCGTCGATCTCCACCCGCATCAGGCCGGAGCGCATGTTCCCAGTGATATCCCACGTGGGCTTGACGATCCACTCGCCCTTGCGGTCGATCAGCCCCCACTTGCCGGATCGGCCGGCGGGAGCAACCCCGTGGTGGAAGCTACCCGCGTTGTCGAAAGCAGGCGCGATAACCCACTTGCCGGACCTGTCGATGTACCCCCAGCCGCGGTCGGTTTCCACAGCGGCCAGGCCGTTCTTGAACCAGTACGCGCCTTGGTACTTCGCCTCGATTGCGAGCCTGCCGTTGGGATCGATGTAGCCGTAGCGCAGCTCGTTCTGATCGGTCGTCCTGCCCACAACGGCCAGTCCCTGGGAAAAGCTGTAGGCCTGATCCCACTTGAGGGCAATCGCCAGCTCGCCTTGCGTGTTGATGTATCCCCATTTGCTCCCGTCGCTCACGGCCGCCAGCCCCTGGGTGAAGCAGTAACAGTCGTCGAATACGGGCTTGACGATCCACTTCAGCGAATTGGCGTCGGCACGGATGAATCCCCACTTCTCGTCCTGTTTGACCGGCACCGCGCCGCAACTCGCCCAGCCGACGTGATCGAACCGCGGGGACACCACCAGCGACCCGTTGGGGTCGACCAGGCCCCACTTGCCGTCGATGGACACGCCGATTCGCGCGTTGCTGTATCTCGACAGCCGGACCGCATCGAAGACCGGCTCGACGACCCACCTGCCGTTGGGGTCGATGACCCCGAAGCCGGATTTCTCGCCGACGGCAGCACGGGCGGCGCGGAACTCCTCGCATACCCGGTCGCTGGTGAGCGTTGAGGTGACCGTGCCTTTTCGATCGATGTAGCCATACAATACGGGACTCTCCACCTTCTTGCCGTTGGCATCGAAGTACGAGGGTCTCTGGGTGCGGACAAGGAACCGATTACGCCAGGCCATGCAATTCGGGTCGGGCATGAGCTTCGTCGGCCCCTTGGCGAGGACCAGGCCAAGAGACTCCGGGGAGTTCGGATCGCTGGCGTCGTCGCTGTCCGCTACGACGGCCGGCTCGATGTTGACCGAGTCGGCGGATTGGGCGTGCGCCCGGCAGATCACGACACAGGACAGCGCAACAAGAAGCACAACTACCGGCCGGCGGCCCTTACGGCTACGTCTGCACATCCAGGATTCCTCTCCGTTCGCGGAATTCATCCCAACTGCTGAGTACGATCTTCTCGAATCGCTTCCGCCACCGCGCGGAGCTGAACTGCTCGGCGTGGCTGCGCAACTGTTGGACGTTCAACGAGCCGAGGATGTTCTCCAGTTGCTCCACGCCCTGGCGGATCGACGACTCGTCGGGCTGGGCGAACAGCACGCCGGTTTCGCCGTGGATCACCGTTTCCCGCGCTCCGCCCTTGGCCAGGGCGACCACGGGCGTTCCGCAGGCCATCGCCTCCAGGGGCACCAGGCCGAAGTCTTCCTCCGCGGCGAACACCAACCCGCGGGCCCGCTGCATGCAATCCACGACGGCCTCGTCGTCGACGGCCCCGAGGAGTTCGATGTTCCCCGCTCCGCGTGCCATCCGGCGGATGCGGGGCATCTCCGGGCCGTCGCCGATGACAACGAGCCGGCGGCCGGGCATATCCGTAAACGCGCGCACCAGGAGGTCCGTCCGCTTGTAGGGCACCATCCGCGAGACGGCGAGGTAGAAGCCCTCCTTCGATCCGCCGGGGCGAAAGTGGTCGATGTCGATCGGGGAGTTCAGCACCGTCGATTCGCGGCGGTACGCCTTGCGGATGCGACCGGCGACGAACCGGCTGATCGCGATGAACCGGTCCACGCCATTTGCGCTGCGGGCGTCCCAGTTGCGCATCCGGTGCAGAAGCCACCGAACGACGAGGCTTCGCAGGCCGCGGTCGAGGCCCGCACCGGAGAGGTACTGGTGCTGGAGGTCCCACGCGTAGCGGATCGGCGAGTGACAGAGGCAGACGTGCAGCTGGTCCGGGCCGGTAATCACACCCTTGGCCACCGCGTGGTTGTTGGAGATCACCAGGTCGTAGGCGGACACGTCGAGCTGTTCGATCGCCAGGGGCATCAGCGGGAGGTAGCTTCGATATTTCGATCGGGCCCGGGGGAGCTTCTGGATCAGCGTGGTCTGCGCCCGCCTGCCTCCCAGCTGCTCGCGTCGTGTGCGGTCGTCCAGAAAGTCGACGACCGCGAAGAGGTCTGCTTCCGGGAAGACCCGGAGCATCTGCGCGAGCACTTTCTCGGAGCCCGCGAACGTGGTCAGCCACTCATGGACAATCGCGATACGCATGGAAGGGCAGGTCCTTTTCGGCCGAGGGTATGAAGATCCGGTGAGGGTAGAACCACGGGCCCGTGAAAGTCAAGATCGCATCGCCACAACGCTTACGATAGCATTGACGGGAAGCGGTGGACTTTCTATTCTGAACGTCCCTTTGTCCGGCTCGATGTCCGGGCCGGTCGGGATTCGCGGGGTGGTCGCAGGTCGCTGCCAGCCCGTTCGCTGTCGATGGTTTCGTACGCCTCAGCCGCAAGGAAATGCCCGATGGAGCCCATTCAGCCGATGGACGATGACAGGCAGTACCGCCCCGAGGAATCGCTCGACGCGGACCTGCAGAAGGAACTCGACGACGCCCTGGGAGAGGCCAGCCTCATGGACCTGGTCGAGCAGCAGGAGAAAAGCTCGCCGGCACAGGGCGGGGCGATCGAGGGCATCCGCAAAGGACGGGTGGCCGCGATCCAGGACGGCGATATCTTCGTAGACTTCGGCGGCAAGACGCAGGGCATCCTGCCCGTTTCGCAGTTCGAAGAGGAGAAACTCCCCTCCGAGGGCGACATCATCGAGTTCACCGTCGAGGGCGTCGACGAACGCGACGGGCTGCTGATCCTCTCGCGCAAGGGCGCGGTCCTGCAGGCGACCTGGGACAACCTCCAGGTCGGCAAGGCCGTCGAGGGCAGGGTGACGGGGCTCAACAAGGGCGGCCTGGAGATCGACCTCTCCGGAATTCGCGCCTTCATGCCCGTCAGCCACGTCGAACTCGGACACATCGACGACCTGACGCCCTATCTCAACCAGAAGCTCAAGGCCGAGGTCATCGAGCTCGACCGCAAGGACAACAAGGTGGTCCTCTCGCGGCGGGCGATGCTCCAGCGCGAGCAGGCCGAGAAGGCCCGCCAGACCATGGAGTCGCTCAGCGAAGGCGACGTGGTCGAGGGCGTGGTCAAGACCATCATGCCCTACGGTGCGTTCGTCGACATCGGCGGCGTCGACGGGCTGGTGCACGTCCGCGAAATGTCCCACGGGCACGTCAACAAGCCCGAGGACGTCGTCAAGCCCGGGGAGAACGTCACCGTCAAAGTCGTCGGCATCGATACCGAGAAAGACCGCATCGCCCTGAGTCTCAAGGAACTCCAGGCCGACCCGTGGAAAGACGCAGCCGAGAAGTGGCCCGTCGATTCCATCGTCACCGGCCGGGTGGTCAAGCTCATGGACTTCGGTGCGTTCGTCGAGCTCGATACAGGCGTCGAAGCGCTGGTTCCCATCAGCGAGATGACTTACGAACGTCGGATCGGCCACCCGCGCGAGATCGTCAGCGAAGGCGAAGTCATCAAGGCGAAGGTGCTGAAGGTCGAACCAGGCCGCAAGCGGATGAGCCTGTCGATCAAGCAGGTCGAGGGCGATCCGTGGACCGGTGCGTCGGTGCGGTGGCAGGAAGGCAGCATCGTCGAGGGCAACGTGGTCCGCACCGCGGATTTCGGGGCGTTCGTGCAGCTTGCACCGGGCGTTGAGGGACTGGTGCATATCTCGGAACTCTCAGCCGGGCACGTTCCCAGCGTCCGCGACGCGGTGCGTGAGGGCGACCTGGTGAAGGTCAAGGTGCTCAGCGTCGACGAAGACGCCCGGCGGATCGCGCTGTCGATCAAGCAGACCACCGAAGAAGGCCAGGCCGAGACGACCCTCAACCTGCCCCAATCCAAGCCACGCAAGCGCAAGAAGCCCCTCAAGGGCGGGCTGGACTGAAATCCGCCCCGCCGGCGTGATCCTTCCGCCCGGACGCTGGTTGCCGCGCGGTGCGTGTGGTAGCCTTGGCAGCCATGAGTAACGGCAACCAACCGAACATCCTGGTGTTCTTCACCGACCAGCAGCGATGGGACACCGTCGGGGCGTACGGCCAGCCGCTGGACGTGACGCCGAATCTTGACCGCATGGCCCGCGAGGGCGTGCGGTTCGACCGCGCGTTCACCTGCCAGCCGGTATGCGGACCGGCGCGGGCATGCCTGCAGACCGGCAAGTACGCCACCGAAACCGGCTGCGTCCGCAATCACATCGCCCTGCCCACCGACGAAACCACCCTCGCACACCTGCTCGGCGGGAAGGGGTACCAGGCTGGGTACATCGGCAAATGGCATCTGGCGTCGGGCCCGGGCGACGATCCGGACTACCGCACCAGTCCCGTGCCCCCCGAACGACGCGGCGGGTACGACGACTACTGGCTGGCGTCGGACGTGCTGGAGTTCACCTCCCATGGCTACGACGGGCACATGTTCGACGGCGATGGCAACCGCGTGGAGTTCCCGAAAGGACGGTACCGCGCCGACGCCATGACCGATTTCGCCATCGATTTCCTTCGCGAGAAACGCGACCCGGATCGGCCTTTCTTCCTCTTCCTGTCCTACATCGAGCCGCACCACCAGAACGACAACGACCGGTACGAAGGCCCGCACGGGTCGAAGGAGACATTCGCCGATTTCGTCCCGCCTGCGGACCTGGCAGCCATGGGCGAGCAAGGCGACTGGCGCGAAAGCTACCCGGACTATCTCGGGTGCATCCACAGCCTCGATGCCAATCTCGGACGCCTCCGCGACGAACTGGAAACCCTCGGCCTGGCCGATGATACGCTGGTGATCTTCACCTCGGACCACGGCAGTCATTTCCGCACGCGGAACCGCGAATACAAACGATCGTGTCACGAAGCCTCCATACGCATCCCGCTGGTCATTCAGGGCCGGGGGTTCGAGGGCGGAATCGTTCGGGACGAACTGGTCAGCCTGATCGACCTTCCTCCCACGATCGCCGCAGCCGGTGGGGTGGCTGTACCTTCCAGCATGAAAGGCCGGCCGCTGCAGGATCTCGCAGCCGGGCGCGCAGAGGACTGGCCAGGGGAAGTATTCCTGCAGATCAGCGAAGATCACGTCGGGCGGGCGATCCGCACCGACCGCTGGAAGTACGAGGTCTGGGTGCCATCCGACGAACGTTGGTCGGACCGCGGCAGCTCGACGTCCGCGGTGTACCACGAGAAGCACCTGTTCGACCTGCACGCCGACCCGAACGAACTGCACGACCTGGTGAACGAACCGGATCTCCAGCAGGTTCGTAGCGAACTGGCAGAGACCCTCAAGCGACGAATGGTTCAGGCGGGGGAGTCGGAGCCCCAGATCCTCCCCGCGAGCTGACCAACTCAGGAGATGTCCATGGAAACACAGAACAACGCCAATACCAGCGATTCGGGCGGGCAGGCTGACCCTCCGCCCGCCCAGACGGTGCGGGAAGTGCACTACCCGCAGAAGAAGTCAGGCGGGATACTGAAGAAGTTCTTCATCAGCTTGCTCGGGCTGGTGTTCCTCGTCTCGATCGTGATGAACGTGTACCTCGCTGCGATTATCGCCCAGACCTACGCAGGTCCGCTGGAGACGGTGGTTCTCAAGGACGGCACGCCCGAGCAGACCGTCGCTGTCTACCGCGTGCGGGGAATCATCCATGCAGGCTCAGCGGCGGAGTTCCGCAGGTTCTTCCGCACTGTCGAAAAGAACGAGAACATCAAGGCCGTTGTGCTTCGGGTGGAGAGCCCCGGCGGGACGATCGGCGCGTCCGACCAGATCGGCGAGATGGTCCGGCGGATCCGCCAGTCCGGCAGAAAGGTTGTCGTGTCGATGGGATCGGTCGCCGCCAGCGGGGGATACTACATCTCCGCCCCGGCCGACTACATCATGGCCGAGTCGTCCACCATCACCGGCAGCATCGGCGTGATTGCCGAATGGTTCGTGCTCAAGGGCACGCTGGACAAGATCGGAGCCGAGCCGGTCGTCATGAAGTCCTCGGATGCGTCGCGATGGAAAGACGCGATGAGCATGGTTCACAAGCCCGACGAACTCCAGCGACAGCACATCCAGGAGATCCTCGACGCTTCGCAGGCGCAATTCGAGAAGTTCGTTCGCGAGGGGCGCGGCGACCGTCTCGAACCCAACGAAGTTACGCTGACCTGGACCGACGCGGAAACCGGCAAACAGCGCACCCGCAAGGAGACCGAACCGTTCAACGGCAAGGTGTATCGCACCGCCGAGGCGATCCGACTGGGGCTGGTCGATGCAACTGGCTACGAGCCCGACGCGATCGAAAAGGCCGCCGAGCTGGCCGGGCTCGCCGAGCCGCGGGTCGTTGAGTACCGCATGCGGCAGGGAGTGATGGGTGCTCTGCTGTTCGGGCCGCAGGGTAAGGCCCCAAGCCCGCCGGACCTTTCGATTTCGCCCGAGACGCTGGATCGGTTCCGTTCCCCGAGGCTGCTGATGCTCTGGCGGGCGGAGTAACGGACGCATCGTGGCGCGGGCCCGGTTATTGTGCGCGTTGATCCTGGTGGCCCTGTGGCTGGGGACGGCACGTGGCGCCCACGCCGACCAGCGCCCATCCGTGCCGCCCAGCCGGCAGGAGGTCGACCAGGCCGTTCGGAAAGCCACCGCCTTCCTGCTGGATCAGCTCGACGGCAACGGCATCTGTAAGAAGGAGTTCAAACCAGGCAATGTCCGCTACCCGGGCAGGACGGCGCTCTGCGCGTACGCCCTGGCCGGGGCGGGCGTCAAGCCGCGCAACGAACCCAAGCTGGAAAAGGCGCTGGAGTGGCTCGTCCGCCAGGAGCCCAACGGCGTGTACCCCGTGGCGATGCGCACGTGCGCCCTGGCCGCTTCGGTCGAGCGCAAAAGACTCCGGCAGTTCCGCAAGTTCATCGCCCGCGACGCCAAGTGGCTTGTCGCAGCTGCGGGGGACAAGGGCCAGTACACCTACGGCCCGCTCAACGGCTCCGAGAGCGATTTCTACGACAACTCCAACGCCCAGATCGCCGCGATGGCGCTCGGGGCGGCTGCCGACGTGGTCGACGTGCCGCTGAAACACTGGCAGCGCGTCCGGCAGTGGTGGCAGGCCCAGCAACAGCCCGACGGCGGGTGGGCCTATCGCGTGCCGCGCGGTACGTTCCGTGTCAAAAGTTACGGGTCGATGACCGCGGCCGGGCTTGCGACGCTGCTGATCTGCTCGGAGCATCTTTCCAGCCGGGAGGTCGTCCGGTGTGCCGCCTCGCCGGCGGACAAGTCGATCGACGAGGCAATGGGGTGGCTGGAGAAGAACTACACCGTCCGCGAGAATCCGGGCAAGGGGGTGCAGTGGCAGTACTACTGGCTGCTGGGCCTGCAGCGCGTCGGCAAGGCAAGCGGCAGGCGGTACCTCGGCGGGAAGGACTGGTACGCCGACGGGGCGAAGCTGCTGCTCTCCCGGCAGCGGAGTGACGGCAGTTGGGGGCTGGGCGATCGTATCGCCGAAACCGCCTTCGCGCTGCTGTTTCTTTCGCGCGGCAGGCAGCCGGTGATCGTCAACAAGCTGCAGTACCCCGGCCGATGGAACACGCGTCCGCGGGACGCATCGAACTTCGCCCGGTGGATGTCACACGCCTTCGAGACGCCCACGAACTGGCACGTGGTAGACGCCAACTCGCCGCTGGAGCACCTGCAGGAAGCGCCGCTGCTGTACGTCTCCGGGGCCGGACCGATCCAACTGACCGACGCGCAACTGGCTAGGCTCAGGCGGTACGTGCTTCGCGGCGGGATGATCGTCTCGGAAGCGGCGTGCGGCAACGGCGACTTCACGCTCGACATGCAGCGGATCTATGAGAAGATCCTGCCCGAGTGGAAACTGACGACCGTGGCCGAGGACTCCGCGCTGCGGTCCGTGCAGTACGAGCTGGACAAGCCCCCCGTGCTTGCGATTTCCAACGGCGTTCGCACGCTGGCGGTGCACGCCCCGCGCGAGCTGTCGCTGGCGCTGCACTTCTACCGCGAGGAGGACGACCGCGAGATTTTCGAGACGCTGGCCAACGCGTACATGGCTGCGACCGACAGCGAGATCCGCCTGCCCGGCGACGTGCCCGCCTGGCCGGCCGACCCGAACGGAAAGCCCGGGAAGACCCTCACGGTTGCGCGGGTAAAACACGAGGCCAACTGGAACCCCGAGCCCCTGGCGTTCGATCGGCTGGCTGGGATTCTCCGGCGCGACCACGGCGTGGGGTTGAAGGTCACCGGTGGCGTGCCGATCGAGAAGCTCGACCCGGGCAAGCATCCGCTGGCGGTGATGACCGGCACGCGGTCGCTGAAACTCTCGGCTGGGCAATCCAGGGCGCTCAAGGCGTACCTGCAGAAGGGCGGGACGCTGATCGTCGACGCAGCCGGGGGATCGAAGCCGTTCGCCACCTCCGTCGAGGAGCAGATTCTCACGCTCCCCGACGCCGCCGCGCAGACGCGCCTGCTGCTCAGCGATAAGGTCTTCTCCCGGGGTCTAATGCCGATGAAGTCCGTGACCTACCGGCGCGACGTTGCCCTGCGCATGAGCGAGCGAACCCGCAACCTGCCCCGGGTGGTCGGCGTCGCCAGCGGAGGGCGGATGGTCATCTTCTACTCGGCCGAAGACCTGACGGCCGGCTTGGTGGGCTACCGTCATGCGGGAATCCGCGGGTACGCGCCGAAGTCCGCAACCGCGATCATGGCCAATCTGCTGCACTACGCGAGCAACCAGGAGATCGCCGATTCGTCGCTGCTGGGCGGTGAATGAGGATTCCCGCGTTCGGCCCGGGTCGTTGGAGCAGCAGACCTGCCCGGCGACCCGCCCAAAGACCGCGGGGAAATTCTCTGGCGATTCCTTATACTTGAGCAGGGGCTGCAAGTAGCTGAATCGAGATCGGAATCAGGCGAGGGACCGGGAGAAGAGCAATGAAACAGATGCTACAGGGCGTAGTTACCATCGCGCTGGTCTGCTGCATGGCAGCCGGGGCGCTGGCGGCGGACGACGAACGAAACGATCGGGTGTTGATCCTGCTGGCCGACGGATACAACTCCGGAGAATTCTGGCTGCCGTACCGCACGCTGCAGGCGGCGGGGTACACCGTCGACATCGCCGGCCCGGAGAAGGGCACGATCGAGGCGGGCAGAAAGAGCCGCGACCAGGACACCACGGCCAATCTCTCGCTGGACGACGTCAAGCCGGGCGACTATGTCGGGCTGGTGATCCCGGGCGGATACTCGCCGGGCAACCTGGAGAAACACGAGCGGGCGCTGGAGATCTGCAAGGCGTTCGACAAGGCGGGCAAGCCGATCGCTGCGATCTGTCACGGCCCGCGTCTGCTGATGCGGGCGGGGGTGATGAAAAGCCGCGTCGGCACGTGCCTGGCCAGTGTGAAGGACGAACTCGCCGACGCCTGGAAAAAGGGCGAGTACGGCAAGTACCTCGACCAAGCCGTCGTGGTGGACGGTAACCTCGTGACCAGCCGGTACCCCGGCGACCTCAAGCCGTTCTGCCGGACAATGCTCGAGACGTTCGCCGAGGCGGGGGGCTTGCAGGCGTCGCAGGTCGGCGGGGGGGCTGTGGTGGTCGCTCCCGAGATGGACGGCCATCACCGCTGGCTGTACACGCGTGTGCTGGACATTCTCGGCGTCGACGCCAAACTCGTGCGGAACGACAAGGACATCGCCAAGCTCCTCGCCGACGAAGGCTTCGCAGCCGGCGAGAGCGTTTCGCTGCTGGTGGTCCTCGGCGGGAAGGGCGGGCAGGAACTCGCCCAGGGCGAGGCGTTCGGCAAGTTGCTGAATGAATTCGCCGGCAAGTCGTCGACCACCGGCATCCTGGTCAGCAAGCCGATGGCGGCGGCGCTGAAGGCGTCGGAATCGGGCGAGAAGGCAGCGAAGGTCCGGCGTTTCGACGGAGACGGCGAGGCGCTGCGGGCAATCTTCACCGAGGCGGGCAAGCACTCGTCGGGCCGGCAGGTGGTAGCCGGGCCGTCCCCCGTGCGTGCCATCGTGCAACTCGACAGCGGTTTCAGCGATCGTGCCTGGGCGGGGCTGGTGACGATGTTCGGTCGCCATGGCGTCGAGGTCACCGAAGTCCGCAGCAAGCGCGGCGGCTGGATTACGGGCAAGGCGGGCCTGCCCGTCCACACCCGCGAGATGAAGAAGGGCCAGCAGTTCTCGATGACCCGGACGGCCGACCTGCTGAAGATCGCGGGCATTCCCGTGCTGATCACCTACGGCGAGCTGCCCGAAGACAAGCTCGAAGCGATGCGGAAGGACCTTCGCGCCGCGGCTGATGAGTTGGGCAAGGCGGTCGATGCCGCGCCCGTGAAGCTCTCCGACGCGACGGCCGTGATCGCGCTGCGGTCGGGTTATGACGGCCAGACCGTGCTCGGCGCGATGACAGCTCTTTCCCGCGCGGGTCACAAGGTTGCCCTGGTGCACCACAACAAGCAGGCGGTCACGGGCGTCAATGGCGTGACGCTGGTGCCGACGGCTACGTACGACCAGAAGCCCGGCGACGACAAGGGCTTGTTGGTGGTGGCCCCGGGCGGATACTACCCGGAGAAACGCAAGGCCCGCCAGGCCGACCAGCCCGAGTGGGTCGCCGCTCAGGACCAGCTCGACCGGCAGCGCATCGATTGGCTGCTCGCCCGGTGGGACCGCGGCGCGACGCTGCTTACCGTCGGGTACGACGGCTTGATGATCGGCCGGAACAAGGAATTCAAGGGCAAGAAATTCTCCGCCCCGGACCAGACGGTCTGGAGCTTCGGCCGGACGGGGGGCAGGTATTCCGAAGACCCCGTCCGCATCACGGCCGAGCGTTTGATCTCCTGCAAGGGTCCGGACGCCTTGGGGCAGGTGATGAACCTGCTGGCCGATAGCGACCTGCTGCCGCAGAGCACGGCGAGCAGGCCGGTCGACAAGGAGTGGATTTCCGACGAGCTGGTCATCTGCGTCGACAGTAGCGGGGGTTACGCGATCGACGGTAAAGAGCTTTCTGAAAAGGAGATCCGTGCAAGGATGGTCCGGCTCGCCAAGGGGAATTCGGACCTGCCGATCATCGTGCGGCTGGAGAAAGATGCCCCTTTTTCCGCCGCGGCGAAGGTGATGGCGGCGATCAAGGAGGCCGGTCTGGCCAAGGAAGGGAAGGTCAAGCTGATCACGGGCGGTTGAGTGTCGGCCGGGCGGATCCGGAGGGGGAGGTCACGGCTTTCGGCAACCGTCTGGCATGCGGAGACTTCCGCGCTCGACAGATCGCCTTCGCTGCGGTAAGGTAAATTCGTGAAAGGGGCGAAATTTGCGCCCTAACGAGCAGTCCTGGTGAGTGTCTGGATTCCATGGAGCATCGCGGAGCGGGCGAACAAGGCACCGAAGACGCCGCATTGGTACGCGCTGTCCTTGCCGGAGAGCTCAGTGCCTTCGACGCGCTGATGAAGCGATATCAGCGGCGGGCGGTCGCGGTGGCCTACCGGCTCCTGAGCAACCGGGACGACGCCATGGAAGTGACGCAGGACGCATTTCTCAAGGCCTTTGACAAGCTGAAAACCCTCAGCAAACCCGAGCGTTTCGGGCCCTGGATGCTGAGGATCGTCTCCAACCTGGCGCTGAATCGCAGGCGGTCGCGGGCACTGAGACAGATGGCTCCGCTGGAGCAGGCATCGCCCGGTGACGATGAAGGACGGGGCGAGATCAACCGCCCCGACCGGCGGGAGGACGGGCCCGAACAGGTCGCCCGAGGCCATGAGACCAAGGTCCTGATCGAACGGGCACTGTCCGAACTGCCCGAAACCCAACGCCAGGCGCTGGTGTTGTTCAGCATCGAGAAGATGCCCCAGAAAGACGTGGCCGAGATCCTCGGCCTGAGCGTGGAAGCGGTGAAATGGCACGTGTTCTCGGCGAGAAAGAAACTCAAAGGCAAGCTCGACGAGATCCTGTGATCGGGAGCGTGATGCGAAGATGAGCGAACGACCGGATACCCACGATGTTGAATTCCTGCTGTGCCAGTACCTCGACGATCAGCTGTCGAGAAGGCAGCGGCAGGCGCTGGAGACCCGGCTGGCCGAAGAGCCCGAACTGCGGGAACAACTCCGCAAGTACCAGACTCTCGACGACCACCTGGCCGACCTCGGCGAAGAAACTCCCGTCGGGATGGACTTCGATTCGATGCGAACCGACGTCCTCGCGGCGGTGGAGAGGAAAATCATCATGCAGGGCCCGCCGAAGCGCAGGCCCTGGATCATCCGCCTGGGTGTGGGAGCGGCTGCGGCGGCTGCGATTCTGCTTGCCGTGGTCAGCGTGGTGTTCCTGATGCCCGGCGGCGGAGAAGAAACGTCCAGTCAGCCGGTCGCCAGCAGCGACATGCTCCGGGCAGAGGGTTCCGGTGGCGGAGAGGGACAGGCCTCCGCGTCGGTCCGCGAGATGGGCTGGGAAGAGCTCTCGCTTTCGGCCGAGATCGACGAGACGACGATGGACGAAGACGTTCCTTCGGGCACGATCATCCTTTCGATCGGGTCGGAGCAGACGCCCGAGGACATCCATGGCGGCATGCCCGTGATGATGGAATGACCCCGACGCACACAACAGACCCGTCCGGCGGGATGGAGAACACCCGGTGACGAAACCTGCAGGAGACGCACAGATGAGCTTTCGATCCATGGTAATCCTGGCTGCGGCCGGGGCGTGGCTTCTGGTGCCGGCGCTGGCGGCCGGCCAGTCCGACGACGTAAAGGTCCAGCAGGCCCTGGACAAGCCCGTCGAGTACACGGTCGAGGACGCACCCATCGAGGAGGTCTTCACGGGGCTCGCGAAGACCGCGGGCGTGGGCATCGAGGTGCACGAGGACACCCTCGCGATGCTCCCTTACGGCAGCCAGACGCGGATGAAGGTTACGCTCAAGAACATCCAGCTTCGCAAGGCGCTGGATACCGTCCTCAGCAAGCACGCCTTGCAGTGGAAGGTCCAGGGTGGCCAGATCGTCATCCTGCCCTCCGACGCGCTGTACCGCTCGGTCCGGCGGGTGAGCTTCGACGAGCTCAAGGTGCTGGGCGTGATTCACTCGGTCCAGTTGTATCCGAAATCCAAGAAGGGCGAGGTCATCGAGCAGCTTCGCAAGTCGACCGACAACGAAGATCTGAAGTTGCGTTTCAAGGTCCGCAACGTGCAGCCGGAGGATTTCCGGAAGACCCAGGATGCGGCGATGAAGCGTGCGGAAGAAGCGCTGCCGGGCAGCGGCCAGGCGTGGCTGAACATGCTGTGTCTCGGCCAGGAGTGGACCTGGTACGTCGAGGGCGACACGATCGTCGTCACCGACCGCAAGTCGCAGTTGGAGAGACAGCTCCAGCAGCAGGTCACCCTTCAGTACAAGAAGGCGAACCTTCGGGACGTGCTGTTTGATCTCGCCGACCAGGGACACTTCCGGCTGACGCTTTCGCCGGGGGTGTTGACGTATCTTCCTGCCTCGGTCCAGGACAGCACGAACCTTGTGATGAAGGACGTAACGATCGCCCAGGCCCTGGAAGCCATCAGCGGCGCGACGGGCCTGGAGTTCCAGCGGACCAATTCCGGGGTGCGGGTCGAGCCTTCCGAGACGCTCAAGCAGTCCAGCGACGGGTCGACCGCCCGCCGCGAGCGGCCTTCGTTTTTCGTCCAGCTCAAAGTCGACCTCGACGAGAACTCCCAGATGATGGTCTTCATCAGGGACAGCGAGCTGCCCGACGAGGTCGTCGAGCTGATCGAGGCTGAGAAGGAGAAGTTCGTTACCTCCATGCTGGACAAGGCCAAGGCCAGAAGCGCCGAGACGGACGGATCTTCCGGAGACTGACCCCTCCGTTGGGTCGTCGACCAAGCTGAGCAGGGGACTGGTGCAGTGGGGGTATCTGCTGCGCGCCGCCCGAGAGCAGTTGCTGCACTCTTTGGATCATCATTTTCGCTTCGCTCGCCTGCCAATTTGTCCTCGTGGGCCTTCCGCTCTCCCCGATAGGCAGGAAATCGGACTGTCCTGCAGGCTCTGGAATACCACTAAGGCAATGCCAATAATTGGCTTACGATCTGTGGCATTCGCCTTGCAGCTATTCTGGGTGCAGAACCGTACCTGCCCCTCGGCCTGCCGCCTTGTGTCAGGGCGGACAGGCCCGGCAGACAACGTGGACCAGCCCATGGCGATCGAACCAAGGCAAAGCGGATACCCATTCGGCCTGCTTGTGACCGGCGAGGCGGAATCCTGGCTGGACGCCTTGGATTGCGTGGTGGGCAGGCAGTGGATCCAGCCCTATAAGGTCCGGAACGACCGCGAGCTGCTGGACGTGGTCGAGGCGGGCAAGGTGGACGCTGCGGTGCTGGACGACGGCCCGAGCCACGAAGTGCCCGTCATGCACATGCTCCGGTTGATCCGCAAGATCAATCATCGGTTCCCGGTAGTCGTGGTGACCTCCCGGACCGACCGGCGCGTGCTGGAAGACGCGCTTCGCCTGGCGGCTTTCAGCGTGATGACCAAGCCCCTGGGCTTTGAGGCGCTGTTGCGGCAGGTCCAGCGGATCATGACACGGATGAATCGCGTGCTCGACCAGCAGGCGCGCGACAACTGACAAAGGATTCCGGCCGGCCTTTGACGGGGACCGGTCGGTTTACGTAAGTCGTCACAGACCGAACCAATCGTTCGAGACAAGGAAGGAAAGGGAGCAGCAGATGGCAAAGGCCAAACCGAAGATTCGTCCCCTCGGGGAGAAGGTCCTGATCAAGCGACTCGAGGCTGAAGAGGTCACCAAGGGCGGGATCGTCCTGCCGGATACCGCCAAGGAGAAGCCCCAGGAGGGCACGGTGCTGGCGGTGGGCGACGGCAAGCAGTTGGCCGACGGCAAGCGGGCGGATTTCCAGGTCAAGAAAGGCGACCGGGTTCTGTTCACCAGCTACGCCGGCACGGAAGTCAAGATTGACGGCGAAGAGTACATGCTGATGAGCGAGTCGGACATCCTGGCGATCATGGACTGAGTTCCTCGCCGGCAGGTGAGGCGATCGAACAGGCAAACCAACATGGATGCATTCCAGGGAGTATTGACAGATGGCTAAGAAGAAAATCGTATTCGATGTCGACGCACGCGACGCGATCCGGCGCGGCGTCAACAAGCTCGCCAAGGCCGTGAAGGTCACCCTCGGGCCCACGGGGCGCGTGGTGGTGCTGGAGAAGTCGTTCGGCTCGCCGACGGTGACCAAGGACGGCGTCTCGGTGGCCAAGGAAATCGAGCTGGAAGACGCCAACGAGAACATGGGCGCCCAGATGGTCA
>CAZXSK010000010.1:0-76670 GCA_964642855.1 uncultured Planctomycetaceae bacterium
GCAACCAACGCGTCGCTGGCCGACGTGATCGAGTACCCGTTCAGCTCGACAGCGCCGCCGCTGACCAGCTTCATCTCGCCGGTGGTGATGTCCACGACCAGCTCGACCTCGTCAGCATCCAGATCGCCAGGAACGCCCGGAGCATACGCCGCGCCGAAGTTGTTCGCCAGGTTGTTGAAGTCGGTGAAGTCGACATCGCCATCGCCGTCGGTATCGCCTTCGGCCCAGGTCGTGCCACTGCCGAACCCATTGGACAGATTGTTGAAGTCGGTGAAGTCCACGTCACCATCAAACTCGGTGTCGCCCTTGACGATCGTCTCGAAGTTCAGGATGTCCTTGACCACGACCTTCAGGTCGTCGTTGTCGACATCCAGGTCGCCGTCCATGTCGCAGGACAGATCGCCGACCTTCTGGGCGTCGGCCGAGGTGAAGACGTCGTCGAGGTTGCCGGTGGAGAAGTCGGTTCCGATGTTCTGGAACACGTACTTGGCATCCTTGACGTCCACAACGCCATCGTGGCCGTTGGGGTTGGCGCCACGGGTGGGGGTACCACCGGCCACGTCGGCACGGGCGAAACCAGCCTGGTAGGCGATCGTGCCGCTGTCGCCGATCGTGGTGCTCGCGAAAGCGAAGCCGCCGGTGATCGCGTTCCAGCTGTTGTCGACCGACTCGAACCCGAGCTTGCGATCCAGCTTGCCGGTGTTCGGATCGATCGCCAGGCCATCGGCGAAGTAACGGGCGTCGTCCATCGTGAACTGCCCGTCGCCGTTGAAGTCGCCCATGACGTCGGCGATGATGACGTCGGCGTCCATGTCGCCGGTGCTACCGCCGCCGTTGGCGTTGGGGTCGGTCTTCACGTAGTCGGCGTCATTGAGATACTGCATCATCTTTTCGATGTCACGGGCGTCTCGCTTGGAATCGCCGCTGAAGTCGCCCTGCACCTTATTGCGCTCGCTCAGGGCCAGACCGGCCGTGACGGTCGTCCACGCAGAACCGGTCCAGTAGCTGTAATCGCCCTGCACGCGGGCCGGAACCTTGCCCGCGCCAGCGCCATAGCTGCCGTAGGCATTGAGGGGATCCACAGCCAGCTGACCGTTGTTCTTGATCCAGTCCTGGACGTCCGTCGACAGTTCGGTGTTCTCGACCATGGCCGAGGGACGGGCCGAACCGGGAACGTAATCGACCGAGGCGACGACCGAGAAGTTCTCGGCAATCACCAACGCGGGCATGTTGTTGTTCGGATCCGCGGGGTCATCCGGACCGTCAAACGCCTGGATCGAAGCCCAGATATTGGCCACGTACGCCGCGGCAGCCGAGTTGGCCATCGGGTCGTTGTTGGCCAGGCGGGTCGCCAGGGCCGGGTAGTCGTTCGGGTCGAAGTTACCAACGGCCGTCACAAGGGGGTCGCCCTCGGTGGCGAACGTCTCGAGGCCGCCGATCTGGTACCCGTTGGGGCCGTTGTGCAGGACTTCCGTCATCGTCGTCGGACGGATGTACGTGGTGTTGCAGCTGTTGGGATCGGCGGGGCCGCTGTAGCCGGCTACGTCCTTCATCACGTTCAGCACTTCGTACTTGCCGGCATCGGCGTCCTTGGCGGCGCGCGATCCACCGAGAAGGCCGGTGTAGCCAACGGCCAGGCGATCATTGAGGACGGTCTCTTCCATCACGGACGAGCCGCCGAGGTTGCTGGTCTGGTGGGTCGGGCCAAGGGGACCGGAGACGGTCTTGTCCTTGATCTTGTCGCCCACGTTGTCGCCCATGCCCCAGGAGGGGTCGATGCTCAGGCCGGTCATGCCGCCGTTGCGGGTGCCGGAGCCACTGTCACGGGTGCAGGCCTTGAGGTTCTCACCGTTGGGCATGCGGCCGGTGATCCAGAGGTACTGCAGTTCGGAGACCTTGACGTCGCCATCGGAATCGCTGGCGTCGCCGTCGTAGTCCTTCAGGCCGCCCACGCCGGCGTTGGCGATGATGGCGATGGGGACCCAGGCGATGGTGGTGTCGACCACATCGGCGCGGTCCACGCCGCCGGCGGGGAAATCCTTGAGCTTGTTGTTACGGCCGGGGGTGTCCGACGAATTGGTCGGATTCATGCCATAGCCGCTGTCGCCGGGGGCGCGCTTGTAGCTGGCCTCGCCTTCGGTGCCGACGACGGTGAACCAGGTGGTCGGAACGTCCATGACGCCGATATCGGTCGTCTGGGGCTTGACGGGGGTGCCGCCGAGATCCGTGGCCGGGTTGGAGTCGTCGTTGTGGGCGCCGTAGTACAGGGGGGCGCTTCCTCCGAGATCCTCGTCCCAGAACTTGTCGGCGTTCAGCAGGCCGAAGTCGGACGGCGTCCCGAGGCTCTGCGACTTGCGGGCCGCAAATTCCTTCAGGCCGTTGCCCGAGCCCACGCCGCGGTACTGGACCGTCCAGTACGGGGTGTTCGAGAAGCTGCCCGAAAGCCACTCGCTTCGCGAGGCGGTCGGTGCGAGCTGATCGACAAAGGGAGGCCCGCCGATATCGAAGCCATACACGCCGTCGCCGTCGACGTCGATGTAGTCGTTGGTCGACGAGGGGGAGGTGAAAAAGTCAGCAAACAGTGTGGCGCCAGCGATACTGATCTGCCGGGCCGGGGTGTAATTCTGCGCCTGGGCGGTACCGGCGATCGACACGAGTGCGATCGTAAGCGCCGCTGCGGCGATGAGACTCTTCTTCGCGAATACCATTTGACTCTCCTTGTTGGAAGATGGAACTGCTCCGTTCGTACCCTCACTTGTCCCTCAACCTGAGGGGCGGGGCGTACTTCTGATTCAGACAGGGTTACGTGTCAGCGATTCATACACGTTCTGCGCCAGCTCACCTCCTTTCGCATTCCCGCGGAATCAGTAGTTCAAAACCTTGTTCTCCCCGTTGATGCTGTAGTAGGCGTTCCCCCATTCCTTGGCCTTGAGTGTGTCCAGAATCTGCTTGCGCTCCACGTGCGTGTCGCAGTACAGGAAGTTGACGGTGCCCCCCCACTCCTCGTTGCCGCCGAAGTGGTGACGGCCTACGGCGTTGAGTTCCGTGCCGTTGAGCCCTTCGATCAGGCCGGACTTCTTGCGGACATCGTGGGCCTTGACGATTCCGAACGTGTCGGCGTCGCTGCCGTTTCCGTAGACGAAGCCGGGCGAATTCACGCTGGCCTGGTACTCGTTGGTGCCCGAACCGATGTGGTGGAACGGGTTGATCGGGCGGTGACTCTTGCAGAGCTTGCCGTTGGTGGTGATCGCCTTCCAGTTCTGGTGGAACTCGGTGGCGAGGATGGTCTTGCTCTCGTTCCAGACCTTCGTCGGCGACACGCAGCGGTTCGTGCGCGACCCGCCGGACATGGACGTTGTGAACTTGTTTCGGGGAATGATGCCCGCGTTGGCGGTATAGGCCACACGCCGGGCCTGCTTGTCTTCCAGTTCCTTCGGCGTCGAGGTGCTGGTCTGATCGACCTGGCCGGAGTTCCAGTCCTCGCCGTCGTCGCCCGGGTTGGTCCGAGGATGGCCGCCGTTCTCCATGGAAGGGCACCTGAAGTTCTCGTCGGCTGATTCGCTCTGGCCGAGGATGTGGTATGACCAGTGCAGATACCCGCCGGGATGCGACGGGGTGTTCATGTTCCACGTCTTGCCATCGCCCTTCAGATACACGTACGAAATCGGATAGACCTTGTTTGCGGTGGTGTAGATGCGAAGCTGCGTTCCCAGCGCCTTAAGGTTTGTCATGCACTTGATGGCGTGTGACATTTCCTTGGCCTGGTACAGGCTGGGCAGCAGAATGCTTACCAGCAGCGCGATGATGGCGATCACCACCAGCAACTCAATGAGTGTGAAACCCGTTCGGCTCCGCCGATTCTCCCGTTCCATTCTGTGTGTCCTTTCCATTCGATGCGGCTCCTTGACGATTCTTCTGCGATCCTGTTTCGGTGCGCCGGCCGCCCTATCTCGCAACCGGTGCCTGTCGATGTCCGCCGAGAGGCAGTGCCGTGGTAAGAAACCACACACAAACCCGGGACTGCCGCCCGGCACGCCTAAGAGAATGAACGCCAAGCCTGCAGATTGGATAAAGGGCAGGCGAAATCGATGTTTCGCTGTCGCTAAGGTCGGGCTCAGCTCACGGGGGCGTCATCGAGCGCCAGAAGCACAGCCTGGAGGGGTTTTCGCCGCATCGCCGCAAGAAGCCCGTTCACGCAGTGAGTGGAACCTCTCACGCAGAGATCGTGATCGATGCAAGGGAATGGTTAAGCGGCGATGAAGATACCCTCGCAGGCGAAGCGCCGGCCTGTTGGTCGGGGCTACGGCAGGAAGCCCTGCTCGCCAAGCCAGTCTCGGCAGGCAGCCATCCACCGGGGGCAGACGGCCGGGTCTTTGGTGATGCCCACGCCGTGGGCTCCGCGGGGGTAAACGTGCAGGGCAAAGGGAACGTGGCATCGCCGAAGGGCAGAAGCCATCAGGAGCGAATTGTCCACCGAAACGGCCGGATCGTCGCTCGTGTGCCACAGGAACATCGGAGGCGTGCCGGACGATACGTGATTCTCAAGGCTCATCCGGTCGCGAAGCTCCTCGGGCGGGTCCGTACCAAGAAGAATCTGCGCAGACCCCTTGTGTCCGGCCGGGCCGAAGGAGATCACCGGGTAGCAGAGAATCGCAAGGTCAGGCCTCGCGGAGACCGATCCAATCTCCGGATCCCCGGCATCGCCTGCGGTTTCGGGCTGGTCGTGAAAAACAGCGAGCGACCCGGCCAGGTGCCCCCCTGCCGAGAAACCCAGCACCCCGATGCGTCCCGGATCCACGTGCCATTGCCCGCATCGGTGGCGCACGATGCGAACCGCCCGGGCCAGGTCCTTCAGCGGATGCGAGTAGTGGGCTGGTTTCACGCGGTAGTCGCAGAGGAAGGCCGAAAGACCCATCGTGTTGAGCCAGCGGCAGACCGGAGCGGATTCGTGCTCGGCCCGCCGGGCGTAGCCTCCGCCCGGGCAGACAACAACGGCCGCTGACGGAGAATCCGACTCGCAAAGGAACGGCGTCAGCCGGGGCGGATCGCCGGGGTCGCAGCGAAGGTCCGCGGGGTCGCGGTCCGGCCAGAGATCGATCGCCGGAAGCCTTCCGTTGGTCATGGGCTCTCCTTCGCGCAACGAGTACCGTGCAAAACCTGCCCCGGGAGTATATCATTCGCGATCTGCGCCCGACAGGATCGGGCCCCAGCCGCAGGAGGAAACCGTGTCACTGGTGGTCGGTGAAGGCGTCAGCAAGAGCTACAGCGAGAAGGACGTTCTGACGAACGTTGCCTTCCGGCTGGGTCCGCGCCAGCGGATCGGCCTGGTGGGTCCCAACGGCGAGGGCAAGACCACGCTGCTGCGCATCGTGGGGGGCATGGACCAGCCGACACGCGGCGAGATCCATCGCAAGAAGGCACTCAGGACAGGGTACCTCTCCCAGGACCCGCCAGCCCTGGGAGACACCACGCTGTGGGAGTCGCTGCTCCAGACCCGCCGGGACCTGCTGGACATGGAGCAGGAGCTTCACGATCTGTCGGAAGCCCTGGCCGGCGACGGCGACCAGGAGCAGACACTCGAGCGGTATGGCCGCCTGCAGACGGCTTTCGAAGCCAGCGGCGGTTACGATTACGAGACGCGGATGAAGGCGATTCTGACCGGCCTGGGGTTCGACGAGCCGCAGTACCATTCGCCGCTGGGGCAGCTCTCGGGTGGACAGCAAAGCCGGGCCATGCTCGCCCGCCTGCTGGTGGAAGAGCCCGACCTGCTGCTGCTGGACGAGCCGACGAACCATCTCGATCTCGACGCGGTCGAGTGGCTGGAGAAGTACCTGCAGGGCTACCCGAACGCCGCGCTGATCGTCTCGCACGACCGGTACTTCCTGGACCGCGTGACGGACACGACCTGGGAAGTCGCCTTTGGCAGCTTGGAGAGCTACTCGGGCGGATACAGCGAGTACCTCAAGAAACGCGAGCAGCGCTTCGACGAGCGGATGAAACGCTACCAGGCCCAGCAGGAGTACATCGCCAGGACCGAGGAGTTCATCCGCAGGAACCTTTCCGGCCAGCGAACGAAAGAAGCCCAGGGCAGACGGACCCGCCTGGAGAGGTTCATCAAGACCGAAGCCATGGCCAGGCCCCGGCGTCACGAAACCATCAACATACGCCTGCAGCCGGAAACCCGCAGCGGCGACCTGGTTCTCCGTGCGACCGACTTGCAGGCGGGATACCAGCCGGGCAAACCGATCGTGTCGGCGGAGCGGCTGGAACTTCGTCGCGGACGGAGGCTGGCTGTCGTGGGGGGCAACGGCACGGGCAAGACCACGCTGCTGAGGACACTTCTCGGGCAGCTCCCCCCGCTGGCCGGACAGGTCGAGCTGGGGGCGAACGTCACCTGCGGGTACCTCAGCCAGACGCACGAGAATCTGCGGGGGGAGAGCACCGTGCTTGACGCGATGACCGGCGTGACCGGCCTCAAGCCGCAGGAGGCCCGCTCGCTGCTGGGGAGTTTCCATCTCAGCGGCGACGACGCATTCAAGAAGGTCTCCGAACTGTCCGGGGGCCAGCGAAGCCGGGTAATCCTCGCGCAGCTCTCGGCGCTGAGAGCGAATCTCCTGATGCTGGACGAGCCGACCAATCACCTGGACCTGCCCTCGCGCGAAGTGCTGCAGGAAGCCCTGCTGAACTACCGCGGAACGCTGATCTTCGTCAGCCACGACCGCTACCTCGTCCAGTCCGTTGCTACCGATCTCTGGGCCGTCGAGGACGGGCGGGTGCATCGCATCCATGGCCAGTGGGAGGAGTATCTGCGTTGGCGGTCGGACCACCGGGCCGGCCAGGCCAGCACCTCCCCCGAAAGAGCCCGCGAACAACATACGCGCAGGGAAGACCGTCGCGAGCAGCGCAGGCAACAGAAGGAACGCCGGCGGGCAGAGCGCCGGATGGAGAAACTGGAAGTCGACATCGAACAGCTCGAAAGCCGTGTGTCGGAGCTTTCCGACGAGATCTCACGTGCCGGCCAAGCCGGCGACCTGGATGCCGTCCATCGTCTCGGCGAGGAATTCGAGAAGGTCCAGTCCGCACTGACCGAGAGCATGGACGCCTGGAGCCTTCTCGGCGAACAGCTTGACGAGGACTGACCGCCCCTGGCTATCGGCTGGGGTCGTAGTACATCTCGAGGTCGAACTCGTCGCTGTCCGAGAAGAACCGCTCGCCTTCGAGTTCCTCCCGCTGGTCGTACGGCTCGACGGTCATCTGGTAGACCTCGCCGACTTCCCTGCCCGGATCGCGCTGCTTGCGGTCCAGGATCACCCAATGTGCAACCAGGATCCGTTTGCCTTCGTATTCGCCACGGATCACCTTCTCGACCTCGTAGGTGTAGACCGCAAGCGCACGCCGGTAGTCGCCGATGTCCTTGGGGTCTGGCGTTTGCGTAACTTCCACCAGTTTGCCGCGGAACGTCAGGGGCTTGGGGGCGTTCCTGGCCCGGCCGGCTGTCTTTTTCTGCCAGAGCTTGTACTTCCTCCTGGCCTCGCCGGGTCCCATGAACCGGCTGTAGATGCAGACCCCCTCGATCCTGCCCGACCAGTCGCGGTCACCGTCGTACTCGTCGCCGAAAACGAGATGCATCTTCTCCCAGTTCGAGAAGCCGCCCCCTACCGAACGCGTGACGGTCGCAAGCTTGCCATCGATGTAGCAGTAGAGAAGCCCCGGCGAGTAGGACACGACCACGTGATTCGACTGCCCCTCCTTCAGCGTGCCAAGCGTCACCTGCGGATCGATGCCGTTCTTGCCGGTCTTTGGTGTCCGAAGTCGCAGGACAAGCTTGTCGCCGGATTGCCCCAACGTGAAATTGCGCAGCCGGCTGTCCTTCGAGAACGAGATGATCCGGGCCGGGCCGTCCTGTTTGGCCTGGCCGGGGTAGACTGCCGCCTCGATGGTCAACTGGTTGCTCTTGCGGCAGGCCTCCAGCAAGGGCTTGTCCGATTGCGGAGAAACGAAACTCCCTCCCGCGGTGTCCATGGATCCGTATCGACCGTAAATCGCCCTGCCCCGGGGAACCACGTTGCACGTGCGGCGCGTGTCTCCCTTCTCGCTGACGATCTGGTTGGTCGCGCCGACGTGGTCCCAGATGAACACCAACCCCTCCCTGCTTCCGGGCCATTGCTGCCTGGACCGCTCCGCGGGGTTCCATTCGGGCAGCGACTTCTGCAGAACGGCTTCCACGGTCGACCGGTCGCCGCCCTCGATCCAGGCATCGGGGTAAAAATCTCCCGCCCGGTTGTGGGTGATCTTGACCCACTTCTCCACACCGCTGAAGTCGCTCTCGAAGCGGCCGAGATATACCTCCACCAACGGCCCTCCCGCCCTGATGCGATTGGCCCCGCCGCCGACCTTGTAAGGCCCGGTCATGACCAGATACCGCACGTGATTGGACCACCGCGGATGGTACACCTCATACCCGCCAATCCCGGGAGCGTCGTTAATGTTGACCTTCCAGCCCCTGCCCGAGCCGGGGGGCATCATCATGACATTGCGGTGCGGGCCGTCGAAAATCCACGTCATCCCGCTGCTGTCCGGGGCCATCGACGTCCAGCATCCCCTGCCCCTCTTTTCCAGCCTTCCGTTGGGCAGAAACGCCACCCCGCCATGGGGCCAGGGGAACAGCCCGCTTGCCATGTTGCCGTCACGGGAGAGCTGGAAGTTATCGATGGTCACACCGGTCTTGTTCCAGACCACCTCGCTGTCGTTCGGGTCGTCGAGCTTCGTTCGATGGATGTATGCCTTTTCGCCCTTCCAGTTTCTCGCGTTCTTCTGGTAGTAGACCCACACCTGTTCGCTATTGGGGTCCATCCAGACGTCGGCCGCCCAGCCGTCGGTCAGCTTCCGGTCTCCGCTCCCGTCGAAATTCACGAAGCGGACCTCGGACTTCACGCGGTCGGTGTAGACAACACCGTTGCCGTCCGGGGTCAGCAACGGCTTGCAGTAGTTCCGCTCCCTGGCAAGCAGGACCCGCTCGCCTTTCCCGTCGGAAGAATCGTACGCCATGAGCCTGAACTTCGTGGATTCGGCGAATACGTCCCGGTTGCGTCCGTCGGTAGCCTGCACCCACACCAACCGCACGCGCCCGCCGACGAGTCGGGCAATCTCCCTGTCCGAAAACTCCCTCGCTTTGCGGGGCACACCGTTGGCGTCGGCTGCATGCAGGGACGACGACCCGCCGATCAGGCCGACGGCCAGACCGCCTGCGATCGCTGCAACAAGGAACCGTCTGAAGCTGGCCATCCGAATCCGTGACATCGCTGCCTCCAGCCTGTGGAATCACACCTCGGTTGCGCCCCGGCAAGCACAGTCTAGTACAACCCCTCTGGGGCCCCAAGGTACTACGGACAGCGCAGAAAGACGGGAACGCCCCGAAGGACGTCCCCGTCGCAGTTGCTTTCAGCGATTGTCGAACCGACTCAGAACTTGGCCAGTTGCTCCTCGTCCTGCATGGGGAAGTCTTCCTCGACCTCGCCGCCGGAAGTGTTCGCCTTGCTCTTGGGCTTGCCCTGGGAGGAAGGCTGCTTCTGTGCGGTGGAGGGCTTGAACTCGGACTTCCCGCCGCCCTGGCCGGAGCCGCCCTTGGACTGCGTCGGGCCCGACTGGACCTTGTGAGAGCCGCCGACCATGTTCTGGAGTTCCTCGACCATGTGGGCGAGTTCCTCGGCCTGGGCGCTGAGTTCCTCGGCCGCCGAGGCGGACTCTTCGGCATTGGCGGCGTTGTTCTGGACCACCTGGTCCATCTGGGTGACGGCCTGGTTGATCTGCTCGATTCCCTGGGCCTGCTCTTCGCTGGCGGCGGCAATCTCGGTAACCAGGTCGTTGACCTTTCGGGATCCTTCGGCGATTTCGCTGAGGGCCGATCCGACTTCCTGGCTGATCGCGACGCCGTTGTCGGAATTCTTGACGGCTTCCTCGATCATGTTGGCGGTGTTCTTGGCCGCTTCGGCCGACCGCATGGCCAGGTTCCGGACTTCCTCGGCGACGACGGCGAATCCCTTGCCCGCCTCGCCTGCACGAGCGGCTTCCACCGCTGCGTTCAGGGCCAGCAGGTTCGTCTGGAACGCGATGTCGTCGATGGTCTTGATGATCTTGGCCGTTTCGTCCGACGAATTCTTGATGTCGTCGATGGCCTTGCTCATCCTGCCCATCGCCTCGGTACCCTTTTCTGCCGAACCCTTGGCAGAGGCGGAAATGTTCTTGGCCTCCTGGGCGTTGGCGGCGTTCTGCCGGATCATCGAGGTCATCTCCTCGACGCTGGAGGAGGTCTCCTCCACGGCGGCTGCCTGCTCGCTGGCGCCTTGGGCCAACGACTGGCTGGCCGAGGACACTTCACCCGAAGCGCTGGCCGTCTGGTCGGAACCGGCGGTCAGCCCGGAGATGATCCGATGGATCGGGCCGGTGATCGAACGCGTGATGAACACGGCCATCACGATGCTGAGAGCCACGGCCACACCGAGGCCGATAATCATCGTCGTCGACGCCAGGCTCAGTGCGCCGGCGGCCCCGTCAGCCACCTCGAGGGCACCTTCCATCCCGGCTGCGGCTGTATCCTGGGCCTGGGCGAGAACCACGTCGGCAGCCTCGCCTCGCCTGCGGGAGGTCTCTTCCCGGGCAAGCCAATTGGTCAGCAGGTTGTTCATTGCCGTCTTGTAATGATTCCCTGCCTGCTCGGTGTTATCGATGCGTTCGAGGTCCACCTTCAGGCGAGTGATCTTCCTGAGGTCTGCGAACAGGTCCTTCATCTGGTCGAAATTCGCATTGGCTTCGCGGATGATCGCCGGATCCCGCAAGGCCTGCGACTTGAAGCACGCGATGCGCGTCTCATTGCCGACGCTTACGATCGTCTGGGCGAGATTGATCTTCTGCTGGCGCTCGGTCATGTCCTCGGTGAGCGCTTCCTGCTGTTTGTTGAGGAACTCTTCGCAGCAGGTAACATAGACGCCCGCGTTCTTGTCCATTTCGGCACGCCACTGATCCAGCACCTTCTGGTCGGCAGCCTGGCCCTTCTTGTACTCGGCCAGGAAGCCTTCCATCGCCTTGGTGTACCCCCTCGCGGAGGATTCGGTCTGATCGATGCGCCGGATGTCTTCGGCATCGTGCGTGATGGGGCGCAGGGCCTGGGTCTTCTTGAACGCGTTGGCAAGATTCTCGATGGCCTGTTCCATCAGCTTCGGATCGCCCAGGGCCTGGGACTTGAAGTTCAGCACCCGGGTCTTGGTACCGATGGCGACGATGTCGGTCACGAGTTCGATCTTCGTCTGGCGCTCGGTGAGATCCTTCTGGAAGGCCTTGTTCTGGCCTTCGAGGAACTCGGCACAGTTGGACATGTATTTTGCGGCAGCTTCGTCCAGATTGCTTCGGTTGATATCCAGCTTCGCGTTCAGGTCGACGGTCTGCTGGACCAGGTCCTTGTAGCTCCCGACCGCGGCCTGTGTTTCCTTGACGGCCGGGCCAAGCTTGGTGAGATTCTTGGCTTCCTTGGCAAGCTGTTCGCACTTGGTAAGCCAGTTGTCCACCTCTTGGAGGTACTTCATGCCCCGGTCGTAGAAGGCCTTGTCCTCCGTCAGTCCGTACCCGCGCATCTCGTACATGGTCATCAGCGAGTTGCGCTCGACGTTGTTGCAGAGGTCTACTTCAGGAACGTATTCCTTGGCGAGCATGTTGGACTGCGTCTCGACGCCCTTCATGCTCCAGACGGCCAAGCCACCCAAGGTGACAGCCACGGCTACGAGCAACGTAAAGCCTACTGCGATCTTCGTTCCCAGCTTCATGTTCTTGAACATTTCAGTCTCCCGTTGGTAGTTTCCCCGGATCTCAGCCTTGGGAAGCTGTATCCTGCATGATTTCCAGTTCTTCTGCGTTGAGTACCCTGGCGATGTCCAGGAGGATGCTTACCTTCCCCTCCGTCTTGCCCATGCCAAGGATGTAGTCGGTGGTCACGTCGTCCCCGAACTTCGGGGAGTCCTCGATGTCGTCTTCTGCGATGTCCAGCACCTCGTTGACGCAATCGACGATGATCCCCATGTCCACCTCGCCAAGCGTCACGACGATGATGCAGGTCTCCTCGGTGTGTTCCGCCTCGGGCATCCCGAACTTCAGTCGCAGGTCCATCACGGGAATCACCCTGCCTCGAAGATTGATCACGCCCTTGATGAACTCCGGCGTTCGGGGCACGGCCGTCACTTCCATCACTCCGATGATCTCGCGAACCCGGAGAATCTCCAGCCCGTAGGCTTCCTCCGCCAGTGAGAACGTCAGGTATTTCCCCTCGCGCTTCCTGACGTCGGCTACCGACTGGCCAGCTTCCTGTTCAGCCATCTGAATCCCCTCATTAAGAGGTCTTCTCGATCAGATCGTCCGTGAACATGCCCGGCCAGGCGTATCCGTGCCTACCCCATGCGCGGCTTGGCGGCGCTAGCTGCCAAGAGCAGTACCGCTGGCGGAGTTCCCCGACGAAGAGCACAGCTGCCTGACACCCCCCGGGCGCACGCAAGCTCTTGAAAACAGCACGAGGGTGACCCGCCGGCGCCCGAGCACAATGCCCGAGACGTACGAAAGGAGAACCCCCGCGAGTCCATTCCCCGTCGAAAGGACCCCGCTAAGGACAATATCGGAATCTCAGGGCGATACTTTCCTAACTGCCGAATTTCTTTCGCACCCAATCAACTCGCTCCAGAATCCGCTGGCGCAAAGTCTTGGGGGCGGAACGGGCGGAAGGTATGCTGGGTCCATGCCCGCACCCGATACGCACAGCAAGAGCTGCCCTGCCCGCTCCGATCGCAGCACGGCCAGACCCAGAAGTCAGGCAGCCATCGTACTCTGCCTCGCCGCCACGACACTCCTGGCAGCCGCTTCGGTTGCATGTGCGTTTGTCGGACCCGAGAAGTCAGCCGCTTTTCTTCACTCCGCGGCCGGCCTGCCGCTTTGGGGGGTGACTCTCGGCGCCCTGCTTTGTGTGTTCCTTCTGTATCCGCGCCTACTCCGCAAGCCGGGCCTGCTGATGGCGCATTGGGCAGCGCTGGCCGTGATGGCCGGGGGAATGCTGGGGGCCCAGGAAACCCAGAGATTCCTGATGCAGCGCAGCGGCCGATCGAACCCCATCGAAGGCTACCTGGTGGCAGGGCCCGGCCAGGAAACCCGGAGAATCGTCGATTTCCGGGACAACCGATTGCTGGTTCGGGGCGAACTGCCCTTCTCACTGCGGATCGAGCGGTTCTGGACCGAGTACTACCCGGTGCCCCCCTACCGTCCGTGGCGGCTGCTCGGGGGGTATCTGCAGGATGCCAACGCCTCAAGGCCGGACGCCTGGAGCCTTCGGGCCATTCCCGTGGATGTCGGCGAGCCGACCGCCTTCCCCCCCCCGCCCTACGAGACCGCCGCAGTCGATGTTTCAATCGTCGTCCAGGCGATTACGTGGGAGCCCTGGGACGGGGATTCTCCGTGGCCGGCGCCGGTGATCCCCGTCCAGCTGCGTCGGGGAGGGAAAACGGTCTACACGGTGCTGACGGCACCTGCGTCCTCGCCGACGGGGCGGATGGAGCTTGCCGAAGTCTTCCCATCGACAGAGGCCTGGAGGAAGGCGGGTTCGCCCACGTTGTTCGTCACCAGGCCGCCCCCGGCCGTTCGCGACTACCTGACGGAGCTGACGGTCCTGGACGATAACCAGGAGAAGGTTCACCGGACCATCGAGGTCAACCGTCCTCTGCGCTACGGAAACTACCACCTGTACCAGCAGGACCCGATCGGTCAGGACTTCGCGGTCGTCAAGGCGGTTCGAGACCCCGGCTGGCCGATCGTGCTGGCGGGGCTGCTTCTCGGGGCAGCGGGGCTCGTGCTCCAACTGCTGATCCTCCCGGCTGCGGCCTGGCTCCTCCGGCGGAGGCAACCGTGATGCTCGCCGCGTTCACCGTCAAGACCTCGCTGCAGGGGTTGTTGATCTACCTGACGATGGGGCTGCTGCTTGTGGGCGCACTGCTGTTCCTTCTGCGGCGACGCCGTCTGGCCTGGTCGGCATACGCTGCAGCTTTCGCCGCCGCGGTTGCATCGATCGTCTGGCGAGGGCTGCACACCGGGCACCCCCCCATGCAGAACCTGTTTGAGGTGTTCCTGGTGCTTTCGGCGCTGCTTTGGCCGGTAAGCGTGCTGGCGCTGCGCATGGCTGGGCTGCGGCAGGAATGGCTGGACTGCCTGCTGGCCGCGGTGGTCCTGGTGCCGGCGGGGTTCGTGTTCTCCGAAGAGGTCCAGGAGCTTCCGCCCGCGCTGCAGAGCCCGCTGTTCGTTCCCCACGTGCTGGCGTATCTGCTGTCCTACGTGCTCGTGACGAAGGCTGCATTCGCCTCCGTCGGCGCGTGGCTGGGGAGGGCGAAATCAGCCGGGGCCCGGGCGGCCGATGGACTCGCCTCGGCGGGGCTTGCCTTCATGACGACCGGCCTGGTCCTGGGAGCCTGGTGGGGCAAGCTGGCATGGGGCGACTGGTGGAACTGGGACCCCAAGGAGATGTGGTCCCTGGCGGCCTGGCTGGTGCTGGTCGGTACGTTCCAGCTTCGCCTGCTCCGGCCCGACGGCTTGGCCCGACTGCGGACCGTTCTTCTCCTGCTCGTGCTGCTGCTGGTGCTGATCACCCTCACGTGGGCCAACCTGTCCCGGGCATTCTCGGGACTGCACAGCTACGCATGACGACGGGCCGGCCGGGGTGAACACCGCGCCTCGCCCGGAAGACCCCAAGCCCACCGGGCCGGAACGAGACGCATCGGCCGGGGTTTCAGGATCGACAACGCATCGAAGGCCGGGCGGGCCGCCTGACGTGGAAAGAGAACGGGAGAATCAGCATGGATCGCACGATCGGATGGATCGCCGTGTTCTGCCTGGTCGGCGGAATCATCCCGGCCGGGCGGGCGGACGAAGTCGACGACCTCGTCACGAAGCTCAAGCCCGAGGTCCGGTTCCGGGACCACACGCCGGACTTCTCCGTCGAGAAGAAGACCTTCACGTTCCACCAGATGCCGACCGAGAACAACCCGTCGGGCAAGACGCAATGGCCGTTCTGGGTGATCAAGGATGGCCGGAAGCACGTGGCGATTGTCTGCATCAAGGGCTTCCACAGCGGCACGGTGTACCTTCTCACGCATGACCCGACCAAGGCGTCAACGAAGCTCGAGATGCCCACCGAGCGGTGGCACATCGACACGGCTATCGGGTCGGAGATCCGCACCGACTGCTTCATCCCGCCCAGCGAAGGCGACAAGGACAAGACTTACGACTGGTCGAAGGGTGGGGAGACCCTCACGCTGGTCCGCAGGTTCAAGGGCAAGGCGAAGTACTACAAGTGGCCCAACGCCCACCGCAGAAAGATGGACCAGACCATCGACACGACCAACACGATCGTGCTTCGCTGCGACCCGGTGTTCGGGTACGTGGTCGAAGCCACCTTCGACTCCAAGGCCAAGCCGATCCCCAGACGCATCGAGTATGTCTCTGCCGCCCCGGCCGGGAGGTACTCACTCTGGCCCGGCACGGAGACCTGCTATCGTACGGCGATCACGCCCGAGGGTGAGAAAGGCTACAGCGGGTACTACCTGAACCTCGCAGCGATCGACCTGTGCGACAACAACCGCAAGAAGTTCCGCTGCCGGGATGGCGGCTTCGCCTCCTTCCTCAACGACAAGACCGGCTGGAGCCCGACGACCACCCTGGACGGGGGCGTCGCGAACCTGGTGGTCTGCAATGCCCACGCCGACGTTGATTTCGACGTACAGTGGCCGAAGGTCAAACCGGACGGCCAGGGCATGGGGCACCTCGTGGTGAAGCATCGGTTGCTCTTCCTGCCGCCCAAGCTCACCAGGCACGTCTGGGACCGCATGGAGGTCCGCTTCAAGGACCTCCGGAAGGTTGCGATCCGCCTGGGTGACACCGAAACATTCGAGGATCAGCCGCTGCCCCTGACTACCCGCGTCCGCGGCCTGTCATTCGCCGGCCCCGGCCCGAAGATCACCACGGACGACGCCCATTCGGGCAAACGATCCATGGTGGTAGATGGTCGCGTCTGGCCGAACCTTCCGCAGATCGCCCTCAAGCCGAATACCCGCTATCACATGGAAGCCTGGATCAAGGTCACGCCCTGGTCAGAGACACAGAAGAAACAGCACCTCGAGAAGATCAGGAAGGACAATCTCAAGCGGGAGGAGAAGGGCAAGCCGCTTCGCGAGGTCCCGGACATCGACGATCTCAAGGCCCGGGCTTACATCCGCGGCGACTTCTACCAGTGGACGCCCCACAGCCCCGACCGCGCGAAGCGTCAGCAGACCTCCGACGCCCTGCCGGGCAAGGGCTGGCAGAAAGTCACGCTCGATTTCACCACCCCCAGATGGGGGCCGTTCATCGACGTAGTGTTCGTCTGCGAGAACGGAACAGCCCTGGTCGACGACTTCGTTCTGCGTCCAGAAGAAAGCGAGGCGACCTCCGCCTTGGCAGAATAGCCCGGAATCAGCAGACCCCTGCATACGGCGAGAGGCCCGCCGGTAGGCCGACCTCTCGCTTACTCCTTGTTCGTCTCGCCAGGCGCCCAGCCATACGGCTGGTTACCCCAGGGGGACTTCCAGTGCCAGAAGATCCAGAACGTTGACGAGGTCTTCGCTCGTCGCATCGGGTCGAAAGGCCGCTCCGTCAGGGGCTCCGATCGCGTGGCGGTTGCCTTGCTGCCGGCCTGCCGGTTGGGCGTGTCGTCCGCTCCCTGAAAGGCCTGGCGCAATCTCCGGACGGTGGGTCAGGAAGCCCAGGGGTTCCGAGGCGGTCGAAACCTGTTGGTCGCCTGCTGCACCCGCCGCGTCGATCATCTCGACGTGCAGGTCTTCCTCAGCCATCGGTTGCTCCTGCCAAGCCGTCAGAACCGTCGAGGAAGAGGGGGCCCGGGGAGGGATTGTCTCTGACAGGTAGCTGGCCACCGCAGCGTCGGCATCGATGACCGTCACGACGCTGTCGCCGTCGCTGTCGCCGTCTTCCCAGGTAGCGGGGGTTCTGCCGATCCGTGCAACGACCGTTGCCGCCTCCAGGAAGGAGACCGATCCGCTCCGATCGAGATCACCGGGCTGGTACTGCTGCACGGTGACGGACACTTCATTGGAGTACGGCGAGTAGACGTCTCCGCTCAGGCGGTGCGCTCGGACCCGGTACGTGTAGGTGGTGCCTGTTGTCAGATCGATGTCCTCAAACGCAAAGACCGTCTTCCCGAGCTGCCCGATCTCCTGGAAGGCCCCTCCCTCCTCCTTGCGTTCCACCAGGAAGTAGTTCTTCAGGCTGGCGTTGTCGACCCACTCCAAAGACGCGGTGTTCGCGCCGCTCTGAGAGGCCTGCAGTTGCGGGGCGTACATCTGGTCGGCCCATCCGCCCCACGTCACCAGGTACGACTCGTCGCTGGAACCCCGCTCCGGCTGGGCTGCGTTGGCGGTCGTAATGACGCGCCCGTCCTCGCTGTCCAGGGAAATCGCCGCTGCAGTCAACCCGTTCCGCGTGGCGATTCCATACCCGCCCGGCCTCTTGATGCTCCATCCGGAATTGCCCGACTCGGCCAGCGAAGTCCAGATCGTTCTGAAGGCGAAACTGCTGTGCAATTGCAGCAGGAACCCGTCGCCCGAGTAGCTTCCGGTGGCCTGCCCTTCCACCATCTTCCCGTTGCGATTCTCGATGGCGTAAGCACTGACCCCCGCAACGTACACATTCCCGTCTTCGTCCGCAGTGATTCCGCGGGAGCGGATCGTATTGCCCGCTCCCCCGCTCAACCGGGCGATCAGCCAGGTCGCCTTGTCAATGGCGCCGGTGTAGGCGTCGTAGCGACCGATGAAGGTAATGTGATTGCTCGCGGTGTTGTAGGCAGAGTTGTATGCATCGGACTGGTAGAACACCGAGCCGTCCAGGCGGACGGAGGCGTCCTGGGGATCAAACAGGAAGGTGGAATTCCCGCCTGCCGATTCGCCGAGATAATACAGGTTTCCGTCCCGTCCGATGGAGATCCGATAGCCCCTGCTATCGGCCACGTTGGGAGCCTGCACGCCGGGCCGAAGCGTCGAACCGGGCCAATCGTAAAGCTTCCACTCGTAGCTGCTCATGTCACCGGTGTAGTCGAACGCGCGGACGAAGTTCACCTGAGCCGGCTCAGCCGAGGTGAACTTGTTGTTATACCCGCACACGTAGACCAACTGGCTGGAGGCATGGATCGCTACGTCCTCCAAAGCCGTGTCGCCAAGATGTCGCTCAGCGATCAGCTCGCCGTCCAGAACGCCGTCGGTGTCGTCATGGTCGTTCTCGAAGACCAGCACGTAGTGGTCGTATCCCGCCGACGGGTTCGAATAGATCGCGGCGACCACGCCGTCGCCCGCAGCCACCCTCTTGATGCTGTACGAAGCTGCATCCTCTCCGGCGCCGTACGTTGGGTTGCCCGCCGACCAGAGAACGCTGGAAGCGTCGCTTGAGAGAACCACCAGTCCCGTATTGCGCACGGCCAGCGCGATGTCACCACTGGCCGCCAGTTCCATGTCCCAGATGCCGTCTGGAGCGGCGTAGGACGTCTTGTCGCCGTCCTGGTAGTAGAAACCCGCCGTGCCGGGCAGCCGGGTGAGAGAAAGCAACTGGGTGCCCGTCTGGTCGTAGCGGACGACTGCACTGTCCCCCCCGCCGAGCAACTCCGTGGCTACCAGGCCTCCCGGCGCGAAGCCTTCGTCCAGGATGCCCGCCCAGACGATCGTACCGTCATCCTGAATGTCCACCGCCATGCCTGCGTCCTCTCCGTCGCCACCCACGTAGGTGCTGGTAAGAACGTCGAAGTCGTCGGTCCTGGCATTGGTGGTATTGATGGCGATGTTGGACCACGGCGACTGTCCCTCGCCGTTGTACGCACGCACGCGGTAGTAGTAGGTCGAGTCCACCTGCAGGCCGGTGTCATTGTAATACGCGGTGTCCGAAGCCAGCTCGGCGATCTGCTCCCAGGGCTGCAGCCCGTCGTCCGGATCCAGATAGGCCCGTTCCACGAGAAATCCGTCCTCGTCGGTGGAATTGTCCTGCCAGCGGAGCTCGATCCGTTCGACCGGAGCTGCCCCCGCTTTCAGGAACGACGGCGGAAGAGGTCCGGGCGGATAGGAGTCCACGAAACCCGCATTGGCCATGACCATGTTCCGGTAACTGGACGTCCAGCCCCACTGATCCGCCCCGAAGGCAAATGTCAGGGACGTATAGCCGTCCACGCCGAGGTAGATGTCCTCGATCACGTCACTCGTAGCTGCGGTGTAGAAGGCAAGCAGCGTCTGATTCGACGTTCCATAGTCGCCGTAGATCTCCACCTCGGGACGGTTTCCACTGTTGAAGGCGGGGTCGCTGAACAGGTCCATCCGGAAGATGTCTTCTCCCTCGGGAACGTAGTAGGTCAGATCGATCCCGCTGAACGGAGCCAGGCTGAACAGCACGCCCACGCCGTCGGAGAAGACTGTCCCGTCGGAAGCCTGCAACGCCGAGCCGTCAAACCAGGAATCTTCGTAGGCTCCTGCGGCGGGGTTTACGGTATGCGGTATGTCGATCGCGATCGGCCCGAGGTCGGCGAGTGAACGACTGGCGCTTGGAATGGCCTTTGCCACCGCCGAATAGGACGAGTTCAGATCCGTCGGCGGATCCCCGAATGTCTGATGCGCCCGGACCCGGTAGAAGTACGGCATGCCCGCGGTGGGCACGTCATCGATGAAGAAGATCCGATCGCCGGTGTCGCCCGTAGTGGCACTGGAGTGTGTGCCAATCTCCGTCCATACGTCGTGATCGAGAGATCTTTCGATCCGGAAGTAGTCCTCGGTGGTCGACATGTCCGTCCAGGAGAGCACGATCTTTGAGTCATCACCCGACACTGCCGACGCTGTCACGCTCATGGGGGTGGCAGGGCCTGACGGAACAGACGCGGCGAATGACGTGTCCGCCAGCACCAGCCCGAAGTGAGGATGCGATCCGTCGTAGTGATCCTCGTACACGGCGATGGTGAAAGTTTCGTGGCCCGCAAGATCGACGTACACGTCCTCCAGCACAGCAGCGTCGCCGGCCCCGTAGGAGAGATTGCCCTCATAGAGCAGTTCGGGGCTCGTCCCGAAGCGGCCATCGGCCCCCCGGACGAAACTCCCGAACACCTTCAGCCTCAGATTCCGGGCCGTGGCCTGCGTGAAATCTCCCCGGCTGGGGTCCAGGAAAGCATCGAAGGTCAGTACCTGCTTGCCGCTGTCAACCGAGGGAGCGAAGAACGTGCAATAGGAGTCGGGATTGGTATACGCGATGCCTCCGTAGAAGCCCAAGCCACCCGACGCACTCGTGCCGTCCGGCCTCTGGAAGCTCGACCCATCGTACCAGGAATCCACGTATACGCCGTTTCGCTGCTCCCCGTCGCTGCCGAACTCCTCGACGATGGGAGTGAGAACTGCCGGCGACGGCAGGCTGGAGGCCGTCGCAGAGACCACAGGCGTGAACTGACTCCACCCGTCGGGCACTTCGTCGTTGTCAGTGTCCACGTATCCACGGACCCTGTACCAGTAGGTATTGCCCGCCACAGCCGACGTGTCCTGCCATGTCTCCCAGTTCACAACTCCCCCGTTGGTACCCGAGACATCGTGCAGTGCCCACGTCTGGCCGCCATCGGCGCTGCGATGGATCTCGAAACCATCTTCGCCGGAGACATCGTCGTACCAGAAGAGGCCCGTCCTGTTGCCATCTCCACCGATGGCCGAGGCGACCAACCCCCGGCCGGCTCCCGCCAGCTCGTTCGGGTTCGACGTCACGAACTCCGCATCGCCAAAGACCACCCCCCCGTGAAGCCCCGGCGAGACGAACGTGTCGGTATCCAGCTGAATCGTAAAGGACGTCCGCGTTCCGAAATCCACGTAGATGTCGTCGTGCAACGGGGCATCGTCAGCCCCGAGCGTTACGTTGCTCTCGAAAAGAACCGACCCCCCGGAGACAATCCTGACGTGCATCCGTTCGCCGCTGATCGCCGGGAAGTCGCCTGCGCCGGCGTCTGCGAACAGGTCGAACCGGAGCACGCGGTTGGCCTCCGGAAGCTCCGTCAGGTCATACGTGGCTGAAAGCCCGGGGTAGAAGCCGTCGCCGTAATAGAACCCCACGCCCTCGCTGTAGGCCTGGCCGGACTGCGTCATGAACTGCGAGCCGTCCCACCACTGCCGCGCATGGACCCCGCTGTTGGGGTCGACGTCGCCGGAAGCCACGGTGACTGAGGGGGTCATGTCCGCAAGAGCGGTGTACGAGTCCAGATCCACGGTGAACTCCGTCCACCGTTCCCACAGCCGTGTGGAGCCCCACGTGTCCGCGTCGTTCAGTATGCCGACCGCGGTGATATCCGTGAAATCCGCCGTCGCCACATTGAAGGGACCTGTCTGATCGAAGTCCAGCCCCGCCACGTCGGACGTGGGGGCATAGGCCGCCCAACTCATGTTCATCAGGTCATCGCCGGTCAGCCAGTTGACCCCTGACCCGAACGTGCCCTGCGAGACGTAGAAGTCGCTGCCATCCCGCACGACCCACCTTCCGGTCCCGCCCGGATAGACGACGTTCAGCCGGAGGTAGGTATCACTGTCGAACGTGATCGGCTGGCCGGGGTCATTCAGGAAGTCTTCCTTCTTCCAGTAGAACAGGGAGTGATAGGAACGGGCGGTCCCTTCCGACGTCTGGAACCGGATATTCACAAGCCCGTCACCTTCCACCCGGTAGTTGTCGAAGTTCTCCGTGGCAGTCCCGTCGTGCGCAATCCCCACAACACCACCATAGAAGCGGGAACTCGTTCCCAAGTGGCTGGGCTGACCCTCACGGAAGGCGACCGAGTCACTGAAAAGCCGGCCTGCAGCTTGATCGTCCGCCAGGCCGTCGCCGTCGAAATCGCCGGCGTACGCGGTATAGGCATCGAGACTGGGCGTGCCCGAATAGTCGCCGCCCCAATCCACGAGGACGGTACCGGACAGCAGCAATCGAGGTTCCAGAGATTCGAGAGAGAATACGGATGGACACGGGCTGGCCTTCGGTTCCATTTTCGCCTCCGGGTAGAAAAGCCGTCCGCCCTCGGGACCTCGATCTCGACGAGCAGTCGGCAACTCCGCTGAAATGATGCATGCATTATCCAGCGGAAGGCTGGAGGCGTCAATACGAAGCAACTCCGGAGATGGGGAAAAGGAGGTGTCCCGCCACGGAAGACAGAGCGAGGAAGGGAGTAGAGAGTATAGCGAAGCAGCGAGCGCCCCTCCGTGGGACGCCCGCTGCCTCAGGCTTTACGCGTGCCTGATAGGGGGGTGGTCTGGTTACCTATTGTGCCGCTGCCCGCCGTCGACGCCGGAGGACGAATCCCAGCCCGCCCAAGGCCATCACCGCGCAGGTGCCGGGTTCGGGAACACTGGGCGAGGTGACCACGGAGAAGTTGTCCACCGACAGCGTGGCTCCGCGCCGGCTGGAGAAGCCCAGCTTCCGTGAGGAACGGAAGGAGTCCATCCCGCCCGTGAAGACCAGGCCGATATCGTCGGCATCGGCGAGCACCTGTTCGAATGTTCTGCTGTGAGCGGCCTGGTTCGGCCACTCGATGAAGTTCGAGGACGTCAAGGCGATGGTATGGTTGGTCCATCCCGTATCGTGATTGGGGTTCCAACTGACCAGGTCGGAGGAGACGAAGTAGTCGTTCCTGCCGCCGTCGTTGGCGCCCACGTAGAATCGCACGGTCGGGCTTCCGCCCCGGGACTCCACGGAACCTTCGAGCAGGAAGTCCAGGCTGAGCGTGCCTCCGGTCAGGTCGCCGTAGGCATCGGCCGTCGCAGGCTGCATGCCGTACAGCCTCCATCCTCCGCGGCGAACGTCAGCGGAAGCGTACCCACCGGCACGACTGGACTCATTCCACTCCGGGGCCTGCTGTCGGACCCGGCCGCCGTTGTTGATCTCCCACGCCTGCCAGTCTTGCGTTCCCTGGTCGAAGGTCTCCACGAAATCGCCGTAGACGGACGAGACAGCCGCAAGTACACAGAGTGATACCACAGAAACACGCACGAATCGACTCATCGCCAAGCTCCCTGGCCTGCTGGCATCAACTGCACGCCCCGCGCTACACACGCGACCCGCCTGCAGATCTGCAGCAGCCACAGCCCTTTTCGAGTGCTACAGGGGGAAGGTACGATTTGCCGGGGAGGAAGCCAAAACGGCTTGGGGTTTTCTGCCTGCAGAGCGGAGCGCAAAAAGAAGGCGGATCGCCTCACGAAAAGGCGTCCGCCTTGCTTTCATCGTAACATGCTTTTTTAGAGAGGCTTGCGCACGTTTGCCGCCTTGAGACCCTTCGGGCCCTGGGTTACGTCAAACTCGACTGCCTCACCCTCGGAGAGGGATCGGAACCCCTGTCCGTCGATGTCACTGTAGTGGACGAAGACGTCAGTGCCGTCGTCACACTCGATGAAGCCAAACCCCTTGGAGTCATTGAACCACTTGACTTTTCCGCTTGCCATAATCGGAAGCTCCTACATGCAAATTGGCGCCTCGAATTTGCTGGAGACAAGCAGGCACGACTTGGGATCAGCATTGAAGGGAGGGCCCGAAATGGGATGTAACTCTCTCAAAGACTTGATACCGCCTGACAGATCCTGCAAATCTGCCCGGTCGCCAGCCGGGCAAGGTACCGGCGGGACGCGAAACCCTTCCACGAACAACCCGCCAGCAATTCATCAATTTCAATTATCCGGTTCCCCGTCGACAAGTCAAGCGATCTGCCCGGAAAAACCAGTTTAAGATTTCGCAGAGCTTGCGCATCTCCGGCCCGGCTATGCGGACTTCTCAACCGGCGGGCCTGAGCCTGCAGTCAACCCACTGGGGTCTGCGCCCGGTCAGCCGCTTGCGCCCGGCCCGCCTCAGTCGTTCGCGTGCTCGCGATAGTAGTCTGCCCGGTTCGTGCCGCACTTGGGGCAGTTGGTCTTCTTCGACTCGCTCTCGAACCGTTCGTATTCCCGCTCTGTCAGAGGCCTTCCCAGCCGCTGCTCTTCCGCCTGCATCCTGGCACGCACCTTTGTATCATTCAGCACGTAGTACGTACCACATTCCGGACAGTGAACGGCCGGGTAGCAGCTTTTCTTCGCCTGGCAGTTCGGACAATCCAGCAAGAGGACTTCTTCCTCGGAGCGGCTCTCACGACGGCGCTGGGCCGTCTGCTCCTGGGTCAGAACCACCTCGTGCTGGCATTCATCGCAGATGAAATGGTTCTTGCCGTCTCCCCCGAAGTCCGTGCCGGGCGTACGGAAAAAGGCGCCGTAAACAGCAAACCCCAACGCCAGAACAATCAGAAGCGCAAGGCCACCGGCTACAACGTAGTCCATGTTCAAACCGCCCCCCGCACCGCCCCCCAGGTGAAGTCGGCGACGCCTGGAGAAAAAGGGTCTATTCCTGTGCATCCTGGAACTCCTGTATCTGGAAGTGTGTTCTTCAAAATGGACCTGTCACCTGCGTATTTTCGCACAATGCAGGGCCGCTTTGCAAGGCTGTTTCGTCCCACCCGGGCTGGCCTGGGCTACTTCTTCCGCCCTCGACCGCCCTTTCGCCTGCTGGCGGGCTTGCTCCGCGTCTTTCCCGCCCGGCCTTCCAGGGCGACATCGAGCACGTCGTCCACCGTCCGAACGAACCGGAAATCCAGCTTCTTCCGCACGTCCTCGGGGACATCCACCAGATCCTTGCGATTCCGCTCCGGCAGAATAACCCGCCTGATTCCCGCGCGTCGGGCGGCAAGGACTTTCTCCTTCACCCCGCCGATGGGCAAGACAACGCCACGCAACGTTACTTCGCCCGTCATGGCCACGTCGGCCAGGGCGGGAGTGTCCATGAACAGGCTGGCCAGCGCGGTGAACATGGCCGTCCCGGCAGATGGCCCGTCCTTGGGCACCGCCCCGGCCGGAACGTGAATGTGCAGGTCGCTGCTGCCGAAACCGTCTCCATGGAGCCCCAGCGATTTGGCGCGGCTCTTGACGAGGCTCAACGCCGTCTGGGCCGATTCCTTCATGACATCGCCGATCTGCCCGGTCAGCAGCAAGCCGCCCTTGCCCGGATACCGCGTGGCCTCGACAAAGATGATTTCGCCACCCACCGGGGTGTACGCCAGGCCCGTCGCCACGCCGGGAACCGGACTCCGCATCGCCAGTTCGCTTTCATATTTCGCCGGGCCAAGCAGTTGCTCCACCAGCTTCTCGTTGACGGTCCGACTCTTGGCCTTGCCCTCGGCGATCATCGCAGCTACGCCGCGACACAGCGTGCCGATCTGCCGTTCCAACTCGCGCACTCCGGCTTCCCGCGTGTAGCGGTCGATAACAACCCTCAATGCCTTGTCATTGAACTTGATCTTCGAAGGCGTCAGGCCGTTCTCTTCCACCTGCCTGCCCACCAGGTAGCGCTTTGCGATGTGAAGCTTCTCGGCCTGGGTATAGCCGGGCAGTTCAATGACCTCCATGCGATCTCGAAGGGCCGGAGGAACCGGGGCCATATAGTTGGCCGTGCCGATAAAGACCACCTTGCTCAGGTCGAATGGCACATTGAGATAGTGGTCCTGGAAGCTGGAATTCTGGGCGGGATCCAGCACCTCGAGCAACGCCGAAGTCGGGTCGCCCCGGAAATCCTGGCCGACCTTGTCCAGTTCGTCCAGCATGAAGACGGGGTTATTGGTTCCTGCCTTGCGCAACTCCTGGATGATCCGCCCGGGCATGGCGCCGATGTATGTTCTGCGGTGGCCACGCAGTTCGGCTTCATCGCGCATTCCGCCCAGGCTCATGCGGATGAACTTCCGGCCCAGGGCGCGAGCGATGCTCCTGCCCAGCGACGTCTTGCCGACGCCCGGAGGGCCGACGAAACACAGGATCGGCCCGCGGGATTCCGGGGCCAGCTTCCGCACGGCGAGGTACTCCAGAATCCGGCGTTTGACTTTGTCGAGGTCGTAGTGGTCCTCGTCCAGGACCTTCCGAGCCAGATTCACATCCAGGCGGTCTTCGGACGACGTCGACCAGGGCAGCTCGCTGAGCACCTCCAGGTACGTGTGCGTCACGTTGTGATCCGGGGATGCGACCGGGATCTTCTCCAGGCGCCCCAGTTGCCGCCGGGCCTCCTGCAAGACGTTGTCCGGCATGCCCGATGCCTCGATCTGCTCGCGAAGCTCCTCGATTTCGGCCGACTGTTCGTCCTGCTCCCCGAGCTCCTTCTGGATCGCCTTGAGCTGCTCCTGGAGGTAGTACTCTCGCTGGGTCCTGTCGATCTTCTGCTTGACCTGAGACTGGATCTTGCTGGACAGTTCGAGAATCTCCAGTTGCTTCTGGAGTTCTTCATTGATCCCCACCAACCGCTGCTGGACGGATAGCTCCTCGAGGAACTCCTGCCTTCGCCCGATGTCCATCTGCAGGTTCGAGGCAAGGAAATCGGCCAACGCTCCGGGATCCTCGAGATTCTCCAGCAGCATGTGGGCTTCGTCGGGGATGTTGGGAGCGAGGTCGATGACCCTCGACGCGACGTCGCGCGTTGTGACTTCCAATGCCTTCGCCCGCTTGGACGCGCTGTCCTGATCCTCAAGCACTTCGATCGTCGCGGTGAAGTACGGGTCGGTGGACAGCCATTCCTTGATTGCGATCCGGTTGAGCCCATGGACGATGACGCCCTGCTGATCGTCCTCAAGCTTCATCAGTTTGAGAATCGTCACGGCACAGCCAACGTCGTAGAGGTCCTCCGGGTCGGGCTCGTCGGTGTCCTGGTTCCTCTGGCAGACACAAGCAATGATCTTCTGACTGGGAAGAACACTGCTGACCAGTCGTCGGGATTTCTCCCGTGCCAGCGCGAGCGGAACCACGGTGCCCGGGAACAACACCATGTTGCGCACGGGGAGCACCGCAACTTCGTTCGGCACCGAGACGAGCTCTCTCTGTTCCGTGGCTTGCGTCTCTGGCTTGTCGGGGATGATCACGACCTCTTCCGGGTCACCGTTGGTGATCGTCGGCTTTTCGGTCTTTTTGTCAGCCATGGTCTGCCAGACGTTTCTTGGGGATACGTACCGAGAGGAATCCGCCGCGGTAGGAAGCGGCGATATCGTCGGTGTCTGCATTCTCGGGCAGTTCCAGATTGCGGGAGAACTCGCCGTGGTCGATCTCCATCATGTGCAGCCTCACCTGACCTTCCGCCGTGGGGGGTTTGGGCATCTCGCGCACTCCGCGGATGTCCAGCACGCCCCCGTCGGTCCGCAGGTCGATCCTCTTGACGTCGACACCGGCGAGGTCCACGATCACGTAGTAGCAGCACGCATCTTCATAAAGGTTGATCGCGGGCGACCAACTCTGGGCGGGAGTGTAGTGCCGGAAGGACGGACCAAGAACCTGGTCGACCCAGGCACTCATCTTCTTGGCCATGGAGGTGAACTCGTCTTCGTTTCGGTTTGCCAGAGACTGTTTCATCGCACCATCCCAGCATCAATGAGTGACCTGCCACGCAATCGGCCACGATGACCGGCCACGAGAAAATGGAAGCGACGGGCCCGGGCGACACCGGACCCGTCGCTTCCATTCTACCGGACTCCCGGGCCGTTGGGAACCGCCCTACTTCTCAGGCGTCAGCAGAACGAACCGCTTCGAGCCGGATGGATCCATCACGCGAAGGATCAGTCCGCCGTCGGAATCGGCGATCGCGTCCCGCAGATCCTCGGTGTCCTTGATTGGCTTCTTGTCTGCCTCGAAGATTACCAACCCACGGCGCAGGCCACGGTCGGCGGCGTCGGAACCTCTTTCCACGCCCGTAATCAGCACGCCACCGGTGTCGTCGTTGTAGCCGTATTCTTTCGCAAGCTCCGGCGTGAGGGTACGGACCTCCAGGCCCAGCTTCTCGAACTGGTCGGGCTGGTCCGGCGTCTGCACGCCCTCGCGAGCGGCGGTCCACATGTCCTTGGGCTGTTCGTCGATGGTGACCTTCACGGTCTGCTTCTCGCCGTCCCGGTAGATCACGAACGGATAGGTTTGGTTCGGCTTGAGGACGGCTACCTCGTTGCGGAGATCGTTGCTGTTGGCGATTTCATTGCCGTTGACCGACACGATGAAGTCTCCGGGGCGCAGTTCCGCCTTGTCAGCGGGACTTCCCTCCACCACCTGGTGAATGAGCGAACCCTTCGTGGTGGGGATATCAAACTTCTTGGCGAAGCGCTCGTCGATATCGTCGATCCGCACGCCCAGGTACCCCCGTACCACCCTGCCCGTCGAGACCAGTTGGTCCATCACGTTCCTGGCCATGTTCGACGGAATCGACAGGCCGATCCCTTCGTTCACTCCGGTGCGCGAAACGATGGCTGTGTTGATGCCAATGACCTGGCCTTTCATGTTCACCAGCGGACCGCCCGAGTTGCCGTGGTTGATCGCCGCGTCGGTCTGGAGGAAATCCTGGTACTTCTGGCCGTTGGTGGTCCTGCCCTTGGCGGAGATGATCCCCGCGGTAACCGTCTGGTGCAGGCCCTCGGGCGACCCGATCGCCAGCACCCAGTCTCCGACGGCCATTTTGTCGCTGTCTCCCAGGGGCGCGCTGATCAGGCGGTCTGGCTTGATCTTCACGATCGCCAGATCCGTGGGCGGATCGGACCGAACCCACTCGGCCTGGATCTTGCGACCGTCGTGCAGAACCACCTCGATGTCATCGGACTTGGCGCCCTGCACGACGTGATGGTTCGTGAGGATGAAGCCTTTCTCGCTGTCGACGATCACGCCGCTTCCGAGGCCACGCTGGATGAACTCACGCTCGCGCGGCACCTGGGGCATGTCCTCTTCGTTCCCGCCGAACGGCCAGTTGTCCTGGAAACGGCCAAACGGCCCGCTCTGGGGGACGCGCACTTTCTTGGCGACCTGCACCTCCACCACGGCAGGCCTGACGACACGAGACACCGTCCGAAACAGCTTGGACATCGTGTCGTATTCGCCCACGTCGCGGAGCATCTCACGGTCGGCGTCGTTGCGGGCCGCCTGGGCGGCAAAGGCCACCCGATGGGCGACCATCGGGCCGAGGAGGAATCCGAGCATCAGCACGGCCACGACGACTACGACGGGTATCAGAACGGTCGATGCGATCATTCTCTGATGGTTCATAGGCGGACTCCCTATTGATGGACCTGCCAGCTTTGCTCTCCCTGGCTGGCGACATCGTATGTATTCTATCGGTTGAGATCCGGAATCTTCTGTACGGATCAGGAACACAGAAGGTTTGGTCTTTGTTCCTCGTTTCCTCCTGAGCCTTCCGCCAGAATCCCCAGCGCAGACAGACAGCCCGGGCTTGGCGATCGCTGCGCGGAACCGGCTGGCAGCCATTGGTCCAACGGCCCGGCTACGCTCTAGCCCGTCAGCACGCGCGACCTGCGCAGCGTATGGAGCACCAGCCGCTCGAAGGGCTGGTCCGTGCGAGCGGAGACATACGTAGCCCCCCGGGATGAGCAGGTGCGACGTGCTCCGGCAATGAGGTCCTCGAACGTCCGGCGATAGGCGTGTCGAAGATCGGGCGTGACATCGACGGTCATCCGGTCACCGGTTTCGGCGGACTCCAGTTCGGACGCACCCTCGATAGGGGGCTCGGCGTCCGCGGGTGAAACCAGGTGCACAAGCGTGGTCTGCCAGTTCCGCCCGGCAAGCAGTGCAAGGCCGTCGGACAGATCCTCGCTGCAGTCCAGCAGATCGGTGATGATCAGCGCCGTACCCGGGGCCTCCGAAGCGCGGGCAAACCGATGCAGGCACTGACCGAGGTCCGTCCTGCCTCCAGCCTGGAGCTGCGAGAGGTACTCCAGCACCGACAGCAACTGCGACTGATCCCTGCCGCAGTTCATCGGGTTCCGCAGGTCGTCAGCAAATGGCTGGAGCGCGACGCGGTCGAGACCGGCCATGGCCACGAATGCCAGCGCCGCAGCGGTGCGAAGGGCGTAGTTGAGCTTCTCCCCGCCGTCCTGGCCGGCATTCATGGAGCCCGAGACGTCCAGCAGAATCGCCACCCTTGCGTCGCTGTGCTCGTGGAAGAGCCGCAGCAACAGCTTCTCCATCCGGGCATAGTACGGCCAGTCGACAAACCGTACGTCGTCGCCGGGGGCATAGTCGCGATGGTCGGCGAACTCCTGCCCATCGCCCATCCTCAGCGAGCGCCTCGATCCGCCCTGCCCGGCGGCAACCATCCGCTTGGCGACCAGCCTCAGGCGCTCCAGCCGGGCAATGAACGCCTCGTCGAACAGTTCGCGATGCCGATTACTCACCGGTGATCTCCTGCTCCTTCTCGAAGAGCATCCGCCCCAACTCGGCCGGGGATTCAGCCTCCATGAGTTCGGCAACGAACCGATCGTCGTGAAGAATCTGAGCGGTCCGGGCAAGTACATGCAGGTGCGTCCGGTCGTCCTTGCAGCAGATCAGGAAGAACAGCCTCGTAAGGGAGCCATCTTCGGCCCCGAACGGAATGCCGCTGGGTGTCAGGCCGACTACCACGAAACTGTCGGCGATATCATAGGGCACGGGGTGCCTTGGATGGGGCATCGCCACGCCGGGGACCATGGCCGTCGAGCAAAGTTCCTCGCGGCTGCGTATTTCGTTGAGCAGCTCATCCCTGACATACACCAGGTCGTTGAGTTCGGCCAGGTCCACCAAAGCCCGGATCGCGGCCTCTCGGGTCTTGGCGACCATCGGAACACCGATGCCCTTGCCCGGGATCAGCTCGTTGACGAGCATCCGTTCGTACGGGAAGCCGTGATGCAGCGAGACGCCTCTCTCGATCCTTGCCAGCTCTTCGGGGTCGAGCTCGGGCATGCGTGTCTCGACCCAGTGGTCGATCGCGCTCTTGGTGAAGACAAACTCTCCCCCCACCCGCCTGCAGGGGATCTTGTCGCGTGAGGCCAGTTTGCGGACCTCTCGAAGGTCCATGTGAAGATACGCTGCGACCTGGCGTTCATCCATCTGCTCGTGTGGCATGGATCGGATTCCTTCAGAACTCACGGGGGCGCTATCTGATGCTATCTGCGAAAGAGTAGTTCCACAAGTCTCGGCTGGGGTGCCTGCGGGGACATTCCCTTGTGTCCGTCGGCCCGCAATGCCGATCAGATATCCAGGCGGGCCCCTGGGGGCCTCCGGCCGGGAAGCGGACGAGGGTTTGACTCTAGCCTTTCGGCGGCATACATTTAGAAGTAGCGGGGGCGACTCGCTCGCCGCTGGGAAATCCGCATGTCTTGTCGTAAGGAGTTGGCAATGGCCGATCACGCAGGCCGCTTCATCTGGGTGACCCGATTCGCCCGCGTAACGATGATCCTCACGCTGGTGGTTCTTGCGGCAGCATTCATTGCGGGCGTCGCAACCACCGTGGTAGGCCTGATCGACTGGGACTCGGGCGAGACAGAGTTTTACTGGGGGGCTGCGATGGCTCTCGGCTCGCTCGTGGCAGCCGTGTGGACCATTCTGTTGTACGGAGTGATCGTGGCTGTGATCGCCAACGAAGTGGCCGTTGCATCGGCGGCCAGCCGCCTCCGACGGATCGAATCGCTGACGGGGGAAGTCCACACCGATACGGCCAAGCTTGCGGATCTCTCGCAGTTGTCGGACCAGGCCAAGAGCCTGATCTTCCGGGAGCGTGAAGTCGAGGCGTTCCGGGAGTCGATTCATGCCGACCTGATGCGCCAGGACTACAAGACGGCCGAGGCGTTGGCCGACGCTGTGGAAAGCCGCTTTGGGTACATCGAGGAGGCCTCGCGGCTTCGACAGGAGATCGAGGAGTCCCGCAAAGCGACCCTTCAGGAGAAGATAGACGCCGCGATCGAGCGGATCGACTCGATCCTGGCTCGACGCGACTGGGCCCAGGCCTTGCGTGAAGCCAACCGCATCATCAAGCTGTTCCCGGATAACGAGAAGGTCTCTTCGCTGCCCCAGCGGATCGAAGAGGCCCGCAACGATCACAAGCGCAGACTGCTCCAGCAGTACGGGGAGGCGGTTCGAAGAAATGACGTAGACCGGGGCATTGAGCTCCTGCAGGAACTGGACCTGTACCTGACTCCTCAGGAAGCTGCCGCCCTGGAAGAATCCGCCCGCGGTGTGTTCCGGGCCAAACTCCACAACCTCGGCGTTCAGTTTGCCATCTCGGTGACCGACGCACGCTGGGCAGAAGCCATCGCCACCGGCGAGCAGATCATCAACGAGTATCCCAACACGCGCATGGCCGCCGAGGTGCGCGAGAAGATGGATCAACTCCGAGCGCGGGCCGGCATCGAAAAGGGCAAGCAAGGCTAGGCCGGTTCGCCCGACTCCCGGCTCCGGCATGTGGAGGCTGCTCCGACAGCTTCCGGCCGTTTGCTGCGGGCGTGCAGTTGACCCTATCTCTTGCGGCTGCGGCGTCGGGCCCGACGGATGTCAACGCTTCCGGGTGACCCCTTGGACTGAGAGTTGTGAACCCGAAGTTTCTTTCCCGGGGGTTGTTTACGCACCCACGCGATGAAACGGGCAATTCCCGGATGGCCCAGAAGAGCTTCCCGCGTGTTGTATTCGCGCTCGAGTTCCTTCTCGGTCAGGTTGGCATGGATCGTCTTATGGCATGGCCAGCAGACCATCAGCAGCTTCTCTCTGACCTCCCGACGGTCGAACTCGCGTTTGTTTCTCCGATTGCTGTGACGCATGCGCGGAATCAGGTGGTGTTTGGTCAATCGGGGGACGCACCGACCACAGAGCTCGCATCGATCCTCGGAAGTCATCGCCCGTCAGTATAGCAGATCTCGTTCGGATCCCGACCGTGCTGTCACATTCAACGCCCTGCCGGCGGGTAATGCCTGCCGACTGATGGAATGCAGAACGGCCAACCAGGCTCGACGGGAAGGCAGCACAAGCAGAGGCCCATGCACTTCTCCTTTGGCGATAATTCTTCTCGTCTTTTCTGGTTTTTCCGATTCCGCAGGGAACAATTTCGTCCCCGGAGACGTATCGATAGTTGAAGAGTTTTCCTAAGGGAAGACGTTGCCTTCGGAGGTACCGGAAATGGCAAGTCACAATATACACAAGACCGTTGCGACCATTCTCGCACGAACCACCAAACTGCTTTGCGCAACACCGTCTGCCAGGACAGATGACAACTTCGTGCGGGTTCCTGTTCTTGATATGGAATCCAAAGTCCCGGTACCCGTGCCCGTTCACGCGTCTCATCGTCCGGATGACGCTTCATTCTGATCCGAACCGTTCCGCCCTTGACTGCGCATTGCAACGGCCGGCGCCTTTCGAGTCGCCGGCCGTTGCGTTTTGTATCTGCCATGAGCCCGCCGTCACAGGCATGATTGCAGCCGTCTCAGTCTTTCATGCTGACCTTCCGTTTCGGGCCAGGCCGGCCTCCGATTCGCTTGCGCTTCTTCCGTCTCCTGCCCGGTTGCGGCAGGTCAGGCTTGGGGATGCGTACCGGGTGTTCTTCGACGGTTTTCAGGGCGCTCTTGGCGGTGGGGGCGAACAGGTCGGCCCGAACTTCGTCGGCCAGGCCCTCTGCGCGGTTGAATACCCCGCCGGTTACCAGGATCTGCATGTCCTCACAGACACCGACTTCGCGAATCATGTCAATGAGCTTCCGGCTACCGGGAACGCCCTCGGGCTTGGTGCCGTAGATCACCAGCAGGTCCGGCTCCAGGTCGCCGACAAATTGCAGGATCTCGTCGTTGGGAACACCCGCCCCGATGAACCACACACTCCAGCCGACCGCCTCGAACAGGTCGCACAGGATCTGGGCACCGAGTTCCTCAATCTCACCGTCGCCGCAACTGACGACCATGCGCTGGCCTGTCTTGGGGTCTCGGGCAAGGAACATGTGCAACTGATCGGCGATCATGCGGTTGATCCGCGTGGCCATGTGCTCGCTAAGCCGCGAGATGTGGTTCTCTCGATAGAGCTTCTCAACCTGCTCCATGGCCGGCCAGATGATGGAGGTCAGCAGTTTCTTTGCAGGGGTTCCCCGGTCCTGTGCCGCAAAGATCAGTTCTCTGGCCTGGCAGCGTTTGCCTGCGAAAAGGTGTTCGAGGTACTGCTTGAAGAGTTCAGCGATGGTCATCTTGCCCATCCTCGTCTGGGCCGCCTCCGTAGCATCCCCTGCCATGGAAGGGCGACGGGTTCACTGGGCAAGGCTCCATCCAGGCCCGTCCGAGACCGCTGCTGCCCTGCCGGGTCGACATGAGTTACACGGGCTAGCCAGCAGAAGGCCGGACTTCGGTGGACCCGTCGGGCAGTAGTACATCCATCGACAATCAAGCCCGAAAATCTCCAGCCGAAATGGTAAAATAGATAAGATGGGGGCTATGGGGTATATTGGCTCACAGGACGGAAGCCACCACTCAGTCGTCAAAATGGGAGCTTACCTTCAGCCGGAGCGAATCGAGAGAAGGCGATCAGGCCGGGCTGTCTTCTTCTGCAGCTTCCGGGACCTCCAATGCCGCCTCCACGCGGTTCCTGCCGGCAGACTTGGCCTGGTACATCGCCGAGTCCGCCTGATGGACAAGCTTCTCCACGTCACAGGGCTCTCCCGAAGCCGTCGTCGATACACCCACGCTCACCGTCAGCGGAAGCTCGCCCCCGGGAATCTCGATCGGCTTGGCTGCTACGGCCTGTCGGAAGGCCTCGCCTCGCTCCATGGCCGAACCTGCGTCCATGCCCGGCAGGATGACCAGGAACTCCTCCCCGCCGTATCGGCCCAGCGAATCGTAGGGGCGAATCGTCTTCAGCATCCGCCTGGATATCTCCTGGAGCGCGACGTCGCCGGCGCGGTGGCCGAACGTGTCGTTGACATTCTTGAAGAAGTCGATGTCCACCAGCAACAGGCTGAGAGGCTGTTGTTCCCTGCCGACGCGGTCGATTTCCTTCTGAAGCACCTCCAGCGTGGCCGACCGGTTCAGCAACCCGGTGAGTGAATCGTGGGTGGCCTGTTGGCGCAGGGCAGACTGGGCGGCCAGGAGCTTGGTCTGCAGATCGATGATCCGGCGGGCTGCACGAAGGCGGACTTCCAGTTCGTCCGAGTCGAAGGGCTTGGTGACGTAGTCGTCCGCCCCTGCGTTGAGCCCCTCAATGATGTGTTCCTTCCGATCGCGCGCGGTGAGCAGGATGACATACGTGTAGTTCTCCTGCTGCTTCCTGCGGATCTGCTGACACAACTCAACGCCATCCATGCGGGGCATAATCCAGTCGAAGATCGCCAGTTTGGGGGAGTCTTCCTCGTTGAACAGCTCCCACGCCTCCTGACCGTCACAGGCTACCAGAACATCGTAGCCCCAGCGGCGGAGGGTACCCTCCAGCAGACGTCGGGAAACCGGTTCGTCTTCGGCAATCAGGACTCGCACGGAATCTGTTCCTTTCGCACGGTAGCCAGGACCTCTCGTAGACAGCGAACCTGGTCTTCGAGTTCTTCGGTCTTGGCGACCGCCTGAGTCATATCTCCCCTCTTGCCCAGTTCCTCCAGCTCCAGAGCACGGTCAAACACCCGCCCCGCGGCTACGCTTCCCGCGGCGCCTTTCAGGCTGTGCGCGCTTCGTGAAAGCTTCTCGGCGTCTCCAGCAGCAAGTGCTCCACGAATCTCCCGCAGCAACTCCGGGCTGGTTTCTTCGAAAATGTCCAGAACTTCCCCAAGCAGCTCCTTACTACCATCGGTCCGCGCCAGGGCTTTCTCCATATCAAAAATGGAAGCAATATTATCCTCTTTTCCGCTACCGCCTCGCTCTTCCGACGAACTCACTTCCTCCTCCTTCTCGCTTTCGACGTCCCGGCAGAGTCTGTCCAGTACAGCCTGCAGGTCCGGCGGGTTGACCGGCTTGGAGACGTAGTCGTCCATTCCCGCATCCAGGCAACGCTCACGATCCCCCTTCATCGCGTGGGCGGTCATCGCGATGATGGGAATGTGGCGACGGGTGCCGGCTTCCTTCTTGCGGATTGCCTCGGTCGCCTCCAGGCCTGAGATTTCGGGCATCTGAATGTCCATCAGCACCACGTCGAATCCCCCGGACTCCACAGCTTCAATGGCCTGACGACCGTTTCCGACCACGGTCGTCTCGTGTCCCCACCGTTTGAGCAGATGGGCAGCCACGCGCTGATTGACGGGATTGTCTTCTGCCAGCAGAACCCGCAGAGGACGGCCGCTTCCGGGTTCCCCGCATGGATCGATCTCGGACCGATCATCGGTGAATCCGGAGGGATCTCTCTGGCCCAGCACGACCATCAGCGAGTCCAGCAGATCCGAAGCCGTAATCGGCTTGGTGAGATGGGCATCCACGCCGACCTCCTTGCACCGGGAAACGTCTCTTCCCATCCCCCAGGCGGGGAGCATCAGGATCACCTTGTGCCCATCGGGCCAGCGGGAGCGCATCTGCTCGACCAACTGGAACCCATCGACGCGGGGCATGCCCGCATCAACAACGACCACGTCGTACCCATCTGCGTTGGTGCTCGCCCTGTCGAGGAACTCCATCGCCAGGCTGGCCGACTCCACGCCGTCGACCACCGCGTTCCACCGCTGCAGCATCCGCTCGATCACGTCTCTGCTTGCGCGGTTGTCATCAACGACCAGAACCCTCAGGCCATCCAACGAGAGCCCGGTCTCCTCGGACCTGGGGAATTTCTGCTGCGACCGGTGACCAAACCAGGCGGTGAACTGGAACGTGCTGCCCTTGTCGGGATGGCTCTCGACCCAGATGCTGCCGTCCATCATCTGCACCAGCTGCGCCGAGATCGAAAGCCCCAGGCCCGTGCCCCCGAATTTGCGGGAGGTGGACCCGTCGGCCTGCTCGAACGCATCGAAGATCATCGGCAACTTCTCGCTCGGGATGCCGATTCCGGTGTCCTCGACAGCCACGTGCACGCACGCCCTGCCGTCGTCGGTGGTTTCCTTGACCTTGACGCGAACAACAACCTGGCCGATCTCCGTGAACTTCACTGCATTTCCGACGAGGTTGACCATGATCTGCCGCAGCCGCCCCGGGTCGCCGACCAGGCTGTCCGGGCAAGCGGGATCCACATCACAGACCAGCTCCAAGCCTTTGTTGGCGGCCTTGATCCGCATGCCGTTGATCGTCGATCGGATCGCGCTGCGGAGGGAGAAATCCAGTTCCTCAAGCAACAGCTTTCCCGCTTCGATCTTGGAGAAGTCCAGAATGTCGTTGATGATCGTCAGCAAGCTGTCTGCTGACTCCTTGACGGTCCGAAGGTGCTCCTGCTGCTCCTCGCTGAGTTCGGTAGCCAGCGCCATGTCCGTCATCCCGATGATTCCGTTCATGGGTGTGCGGATCTCGTGGGACATCTTCGCCAGGAAGTCGCTCTTGGCTCGACTGGCTTCCTCGGCTGCCCTGCGGGCCTGGACAAGCTCCGTTACATCCACAAAGGACCAGATCCCGCCCACCACGCTGCCGTTCTCGTCGCGGACTTCGTCACCTGACCGGATAATCGCCAGTTCCTTCCCGCCGGCAGTGACCACCCGGGCTTCCTGACGAGTTACCTTGGCGATCTCCCAGTCGCTGGCGTTATCACCTGCCGGCAGATCAGGCTGCAGGAGGTTACAGGACCGACCCAACACCGACTCCTCGCAGTAACCGGTGAGATTGCAGAACACCTCGTTGACGCTCGTGATCCGCAGCTGGTTGTCCACGGTGAGCATTGCGCCGGCGGCAGTGGACAGGAGCTTCTCCTGGAATTCGTTGGCTGCCCGAAGCGCGCGTTCGCGGCGCTCGAGGTCGTCGACCATGTTGAGCGTCGCGCGTCGAGCGTCTTCCAACTCCCTTGCCCGGGCAGAGAGTTCCTTGCTGATTTGCTCGGCATGGAGATGGGCGTTTCGCGCCGCCTCCTCCGCTCGCTTGCGTTCCGTTACATCGAACGCGATACCCACCATGCCCGTGATCTGACCGTGGGAGTCGCGCACGGGAGACAGCGAAATCGCAAACAGCGCCACTGAACCGTCCCGAAGCCTCGCAGCCCGTTCCATCTCCAGGCTCTCCCCTTCCTGCATCACCCTGGCGTCCTCGCGCTGGAAGCGCTTGGCCAGAGAAGGGGAAAACACCTCCTGGTCGGTCCTGCCAACCGGATCGTCCACACCGTGCGGCAGCGTCTCCAGAAAGGCCCGGTTCACCGCGGTGTACCGCCCCTGGGTGTCCTTCAGGAAGACACCTGCGGGCACATTCTCGAGGATGGCCTCTTGGCGACGAAGCACTTCGTTGAGTTGATGGTTGGTCATCTGGCGGTCGAGAATTTCCGACACAGCACACCGCAGGCCGACTACTTCGCCCTCGCGCGATTTCAGCGGATAGCTGTTGACCAGAACAATCAACTCGCTTCCGTCAGTCCGAGTTGCACTGTACTCCGTCGAGCCGATCGGTTCACCGCGGGAAGCGATCCTGGAGATTCTCTGCATGACCCTGCCACGGTCGCGCAGGTGGATCAGTTGGGCAAGCCACACACCCCGGGACAGGTGCTCTTCACCCAGCCGAAACGTCTCACGGAAGGAGCGGTTCGTCCTCAGAATCTGACCGTCCATGCCCACCTCGATCAAACCCGTTGGCAACCAATCGAAGGCATCGGCGGGTAGATCGGCCGGGCCCTGTTCGGAGGGGACAGCCGGCGGCGTCAGTTTCCTTGTCATAGCCGCCGTTACGCAGACAGCCAACACAAGCCCTGCGCAACAAGCCCCGATCGCACCGGTCACAGGCCACGCCGCGCAGGCGCCCATCGCACCGGTCGCTGCGCCCAAGACGCATGGCAGGACCACGCCGACCCCATGGTTGAGCCCGCGCGCGGAATGCGCATCCTTGGGAGATTCGGAACTCATGGTTTCGGCTCCGTGGGCGACCACCTCGTATCGCGCGAATGGAGCCCGTCAAGCATCTCCGGAGAAAGCTCATATGGAGTCGACACACCCGCCCTGCGGGCCATCTCGTTGACTTCCTGCTTGAGCTCGATCATCCGCAACTCGCGATCGACGGTCATGCGGTTGAACCGCTCGAGCTCAGCGATCTTCTCCTGGAGTTGGTCCTGCACGTGCTGTGAATGCACGATCCGCTCTTCCAGATCGTTGTTGGTCCGGCGCAGCTCCTCGGTCTTGGTACGAACCTGCTGAAGCATCCATGCCTGCCCGACCCGCAGCTGCTGCTCCACGCGCCATTTGGTACCCAGGGCAACCGTGAACTGACGGATCTCCTGGGCATGGAAGGGCTTCTCCACGAACAGAAGCCGATCGGGCGGAGGCACCCGGTACATCAGTTCCATCGGGTCGGCAAGCGAGTGACCGGTGACCAGTACGATCTGGATGTTGTGATCGATGATCCGGATCTGCTCGGCCGTCCATTTGCCGTCCGGGCCCGGGGGCATGTTCAGATCGATAAACGCCACAGCGAACGGCTTGCCGTCATCGCAGGACCTGCGAACTACCTCGATGGCCTCGTCGCCCTGGCGGCAGCAAGTCAGTTCCGCCTCGGGAAGCTGCGGAACCATGCCTCGGCCGCCGAAGAGCCTGTCGGTCAGGTCCTCCATCTTGTCCCGGTCCTGGCTGTCTCCTGCGAGATTGCGCGTTATGACCTTGCGGTACAGGTCAAGCGTGGGCTGCTCGTCATCGACGGCAAGCACGCGGATCGGCTGGACGCGATGGTCTGTCCTGTTCCTGCTCACTTGCCAGACCTCGCCTTCGCTTCGGGCATGGCGACCTGAATCTCCAACTGCTGGTCGGTTGCCTGCAGTTCGATCTCACCGCCCAGAGCCCGGATGATTCTTCTCGCCCAGGACAGGTCAACGCGATCCAGAATGTTCTTCCCGCTTTGATCCTCGTCGAAGATCCAGTCCAGATCGCTTTGCCCTGGGGTACCGGCCGGAACCGACACAACCAGCCAGGGATCCAGGTCTCCATCTTCAGATAACTTGGCCGACACGGAGGCTATTCTCTCGCCGCGTCCGGTGCGCCTGGCATAATCGAAGGCGAACTCCAGCAGGTTGACCAGCACCTCGCGAACCGTAGCGATCTCCACCCTGACCTCTCCGACACGCTCAACGGACCGGTCCACGTGAACCACCCCGGGCCGAACTGATTCTTCCCGGGCAATCCTGGCCGCCTCGCTCACCAGTTCGGCCAGCGGGACCGACTCGACGACCCCCCTGGCCCGGACCTCCGGGCTGGCATTGCGGATCATCGCCTCGACCTCATGGGTTATATTGATCAACAGGTCCATCTGGCTTCGTCCCTGGTCGACCACTCGCATCAGGCGATCGGTCCCAAGGGCCAGATATTCCAGCAGGTCCTCCTTGCGGGAGGCGTCGGTCTCATTACCGGCCAGTTCCAGCCTGGCTTCCTGCAAATGCTCCAAGGGCACGGAGTTCAGGTCTTCGCGAAGCATCTCCAGTCGTCCGGCCAGCGGAGTCAGCGCGTTGCAGATATCGTGGAGGAACCGCGAGGAGACCCCGGCCCGGTTGAGCTGGCGAGTTTGGGTGGTCAGGCGTCGGTTGCTCTGGCGAATACGCTGGGCAGCACCATCGAGCGTTTCCTCCAACTGGCGGATCTCGTCGGAACAACCATATCTTCCGCGTTGACGACGGGCCTGCCCTTTGACATCGGCGGCAAAGTCACTCAGGCGGGCGAGCGGAACCACAACGGTTCTTCGCAGCAGAAGATACAGTGTACCGAGCATCACTCCGGACATGGCCAGAGTCATCAGTAATGGAGGGATCGGACGAAATGCCCAGCGGTTCAGCAGCAGCTCCACGCCGACGCATAGCGCAATGACGCCAAGAATCATAAGACCGAGTTTGGTGCGTATGGACATCGTCCTCCGGTTCCCTTATAAGCCCCTATATAATTGCCACTTACGAGCGAGTCATCTGCATACGCGAAGGTCCACGAGCCTGCGGCCGATGCGTAGAGCATTGACGGATCCTCCGGGAGGGTTCCTGCCCTCCTGCCTGAGCTATCGACATCGGAAAGGGCTACGTTTACTAAGTCGCTGCAAGGAATAGGGATTCTTTGTCATGCCCATTGCCCCTGCAAGCCTTCCAAGGTACATTCCCACCCATGGCACGCATCGGATTCGGATACGACTCCCATCGCTTCACGTCCGACAGGCCCCTGGTTCTCGGCGGGGTCACAATCGACTACGAGCAGGGACTTGCAGGCCACAGCGACGCCGACGTGGTGCTCCATGCTCTGACCGATGCAATCCTTGGAGCCATCGCAGCTGGCGACATCGGCCAGCAGTTCCCGGACACCGATACTCGTTGGAAAGGCGCTGACTCGACACAGTTCCTTGCCCATGCAGTTGAACTGGCCTGGCAGCAAGGGCTTACCGTCGCCAACGCCGACATCACCATCCTGGCCGAGGCCCCCACACTCGGACCCGTCAAGAAGCACATCGCCGACCGCATCGGAGGGCTGTTGAACGTCTCAACCGGCTGCGTGTCCGTCAAGGCCAAGACCGGCGAGGGCATGGACGCGGTGGGGCGAGGCGAAGGGATCGTAGCGATGGCGGCGGTCCTCCTCGAACAACACGGATGACTCACCCCTTCCACGCTCGGAGGGATCCTGTATAATCCCCCTCTTGCCAAGCCGTTGTGTTCAGGATAGCAACCCAGCGGCCTACAATGCAGCGACATGGATACCGATAAGATGGAAACGATCAAGCTCTACAATACCCTCACCCGGAGCAAGGACCCACTCGAAACAATCGAGGAAGGCAAGGTTCGCCTCTACACTTGCGGCCCGACGGTCTACAATTACGCCCACATAGGCAATCTGCGGACGTACGTATTTGAAGACGTCCTGAAGCGAGCCCTCCAGCTGGTCGGCTTCGAGGTCCACCACGTGATGAATGTGACCGACGTAGGCCATCTCACCGATGACGCCGACGCCGGGGAAGACAAAATGGAGAAGGGCGCCCAGCGCGAGGGCAAGACGGTCTGGGACATCGCCGAGGAGTACTGGCAGGCCTTCCGGCTGGACCTCCAGAGACTCAACGTCATCGAGCCGACCGTGTGGTGCAAGGCCACCGAACACATCGAGGAGCAGATCGACCAGGTCCGAGCCCTTGAGCAGAAAGGCTATACCTACATCATCGACGATGGCGTGTATTTCGACACGTCCAAGCTGGACGACTACGGCAAGCTTGCCCGGCTGGACATAGAGAACCTCAGGGCCGGCGCCCGCATCGAAATGGTCCAGGGGAAACGAAACCCCACGGACTTTGCCCTGTGGAAGTTCTCGCCGAAAGACAAACAGCGTCAGATGGAATGGCCCAGCCCGTGGGGCAAGGGGTTCCCCGGCTGGCACATCGAGTGCTCCGCGATGGCGATGAAGTATCTCGGCGAGAGGCTGGACATTCACTGCGGCGGGATCGACCACATCCCGGTTCACCATACCAACGAGATCGCCCAGGCAGAGGCAGCGATCGGCCACAAGTGGTGCAACTGGTGGATGCACGGCGAATTCCTGACTTCCGGAGAGAAGATGAGCAAATCGTCAGGCGAGTTCCTGACACTCCAGTTGCTGGTCGACAGGGGCTACGAACCGCTGGCGTACCGCCTGTTCCTTCTCGGCGCGCATTACCGGCAGCAACTTGCCTTTTCGTGGGAAGGCCTCGACTCCGCGACAAGCGCCTACTCTCGGTTAAGATCGGCCGTCTGCGAGCTTCGGGCTGAGCAGACCGGCCCGGGCCAGCCGATAGACCAACACATGGAGGCCTTCACCCAAGCGGTCAAGGACGACCTGAACATGCCCCGCGCCCTGGCGGCCATGTGGAACGCCCTCAAGGACACCAGCGCATCCAGTGACGACCTCTACGCCACCCTTCTGAAAATGGACGAAGTCCTCGGGCTGGGCTTGGCCGTAATGGAACCAACCGAACTGGGTATCGGCGAAGACGAGATCCGTGCCCTGATCGACGAGCGAGAGCAGGCCCGAGCCAACAAAGACTACGCCCGGGCCGATGCCATCCGCGACGAACTCGCCGAGAAGGGAATCGAGATCAAGGATTCTCCCGAGGGCACGACCTGGAAGCAGAAATAGCGGGCGCTCAGGACTCAGGAAGCTCTACCGGACCAGACCATGCCTGTGGTACAACCACCCCATGGTCGACAAGAGCACCTATCGCGTACTGGGGATCGATCCGGGCCTGAACATCACCGGATATGGGGCCGTCGACTTCGACGGCCGGGATTTCCGCGTCATCGAAGCCGGGACCATTCAGACCGACCGCAAGGCTTCCCTCGCACGTCGAATCGAACAGATCCACGTTGACCTGACGGAAATCCTGGGTGACCTCCAGCCCGATGCCATGGCCGTCGAGAAGCTCTACGCACATTACCGGCATCCCCGGACTTCGATTCTCATGGGCCATGCGCGCGGGGTCATTCTCCTGGCTGCGAGTCAGGCGAATGTCGCCCTGCGAGATCTTCCCGCGACCGAGATCAAAAAGAACCTCACCGGCAATGGGCACGCCACCAAACACCAGATGCAACGGGCGATTCAGTCGGCACTGTCGCTGCAGGAGCTGCCCAGCCCACCGGACGTGGCCGACGCCCTGGCGGTCGCGCTGTGTGCGTGCAGGAAGGTCTAGTGACTCTGCAGAGAAGCGGAGCGAAATCCCACGGATCGGCTTCAGAAGCGTTGAAAACGATTCGCACTTTGTTAGGATAGGCTCCAACGGAGCCAGGCATGATCTCACGCATATCGGGAAGACTGGAAGAAATCGCCGACGGAGCGGTGCAGCTCGACACGGGAAGCGGCCTGTGGTACGAAGTGCTTGCTCCCGCCTGCGACATCGAGAAACTCACGCGGCGCCTTGGCCAGGAGGTCGTGCTCTTCACGATCCACTACTTCGAAGGCGACCCTTCCCACGGCCAGCAGACGCCCCGCTTGATCGGCTTCCTGAACGATACCGATCGCGACTTTTTCCGCCTGTTCACAACGGTCAAAGGCATCGGGATTCGTAAGGCGCTGCGAGCTCTGGTGCGCCCCCCCGCTGAAGTAGCCGGCGCCATCGGAGGTAAGGATGCCAAGTTCCTCAAATCTCTGCCCGAAATCGGTCAGCGGACCGCAGAACGCATCATTACCGAACTCCATGACAAAGTCGAAGCCTTTGGGACGACTGCTTCAACCGGCGAACAAGCGGGCGAACTCAGTGAAGCCGCCCAGGAGGCGATTTCTGTTCTGGTCCAACTCGGGGAGCGCCATGCCGATGCAGCTGCACTGGTGGAGCGGGTCATGAATGTTTCTCCGGATGCCTCCGAACCGCAGGAGATTATCCAGTTGGTCTACCGACTCAAGGCAGGAGCAAAATAGATGGCCCGGCAGAAGATCCTCTCCCAGCAGAGCACCGGCGCAGACGACGAGAAGCTCAACGTCGCGCTGCGCCCCGAAACGCTGGACCAATGCATTGGGGCCGAGGAACTTCTGGAGAAACTCCGTATCGCAATTCAGGCGGCGCGCCAGCGCGAGGAACCCATGGAGCACGTGCTCCTGCATGGCCCGCCGGGCCTGGGCAAGACGACTCTGGCCTACGTTATCGCCCACGAGATGGGCTCGACCATCAAGGTTACCTCAGGCCCGGCGCTGACCAGACCCAGCGACCTGATCGGCATTCTGACGAATCTCGAAAGCAAAGACGTACTGTTCATCGACGAGATTCACCGTCTCTCCTCTGCTGTGGAGGAGTACGTCTATCCGGCGATGGAAGACTACAAGGTCGACTTCGTCGTTGACTCCGGCATGCACAGCCGGACGATCAACCTTCCACTCCAGCCGTTCACGCTGATCGGCGCAACCACCCGCGCAGGCCTGCTGAGCCCGCCTCTTCGGACGCGATTCGGCATCAACCATCACCTGGAGTTCTGGTCGTCCGAAGACCTGCTCGCCCGCTGTCGGATGAGCGCGGGCATGCTCAGAATTGACTCCGATCCGGCTGCTCTGGAAATGCTCGCCGGACGGGCTCGCGGCACCCCTCGGATTGCCAATCGTCTGCTTCGACGCTGCAGGGACTATGCCCAGGTGAGAGGCAACGGCAGGTTGACCGTCGAAAGCGTCCAAGCCGCTCTGAAGCTTGAAGGCATCGACGAGATTGGCCTGGACGAACTCGATCGCAAGTTCCTGCGTACCATCGCCACCACGTACCACGGCGGGCCGGTGGGCATCGAAGCGGTCGCTGCAACGCTTGGCGAGGAAACCGACACCCTCGTAGACGTCGTCGAACCGTTCCTGCTGCAGCAGGGCATGCTCGCAAGAACCCGTCGAGGCCGGCAGCTTACCCGCCAGGCGTGGAAGCATCTCGACATGAAGCCCCCCGCGGACCTGCCGGGCCCGGCGAAGCCGCTGTTTGGCGAAACCCGTAGCGACGACGAAGAGGCCGTCGAGGACTGAAGGCATTGATCATGTCAGGTCACCGCGTCACTCGAAGAGGCTTCCTGAATGCGACGGCAAAGGTGACTGTCGCCGCCCTGCTCGCACGCTGGCTGACCGGTTGCAGCGAGGAAGACCCTCCCCGCCAACTACCCAAGCCGCCCAATGACACCGTCCCGCCTGAACAGCGCAGGTACCGCTGCAGATCGTGCGGATACACTTATGATCCAGCCGAGGGCGACCCCCAACACGGTCAGCCGGCTGGCACTGCGTTCGCCGACCTGCCCCAGACCTGGACATGCCCCGATTGCGGGGCCAGGAAGAGCGAATTCTATCCTGTTACCTGAAAAGTTCCGCTACAGATTCCATGCCTTGGCAAACGCCGCGAAGCTGCGATCGTAGGACTTCTCTGCTTCGGGAGGAAAGCAGCATCCTGGCAATTGCCTGCTCTTGAGGTGGTATTGCAGGCAATCGCAGCAAACGCCCTGGCGCCCGCATGAGGTATACGTGCATCCGCAGAACTCCAGATTCTGCTGTTTCTTGCACTCCATATGACATCTCCTCGAGGTCTTGGGCCCACTCAGGCAAGCCTGGCCAGCATGGCCAGCTGCTCGCGGTGCATCAGCCAGCGCAACTGGGTCTTGAGACCGATCTTCTTGGTTCGGAGCCTGACACACCCCGCCCCCGCTTTGCTTAGAGAGGTGCCGATATCGTCCGCCGCGGCGGTAAGATAGGCCAGGCAATGGTCCAGGGACGGCGCATGGCCGACGACAGCGACCACGTCGAGCTTCTCGTCCATCAGCCGCAGCACGTGATCGGCGAGGGCTTCTGGGTTCCCCGGCGGGCTGAGCGCTTCTTCCTCTTTCGGTCCGTTCAACCCGCAGGTCTCGGCGACGATCTCAGCCGTCTGTCTTGCGCGCGTCAACGGGCTGGTGAGCACCGTCTGGGGAACGCAATCGATCACCTTCAGGGCACGGGCGGTGTTGCGGGATTCTTCCCTTCCCGCATCGGTGAGCTCCCGCGCAGCATCGCCGTTTTCCCGAGCAGGCTCTGCGGTTGCGTGTCGGATGAACAGCACATCCATGATGTCGCTCCTTTTTCTGTCTTACCCCGTCGGGGGGATTCTATCGCTCCCGCTGCTGCGCGTCCAGCCGAGGGGGGCTCTTGGGTGGGAGTTCCGCCTGGCACGGAAGATTTTCCGAACTTTCCCTATTTACATGCAAAGTACTTTGTTGTACAAAGTGAATGTCGGAATTTACCGATGACATCATGGACTGCCGAGATAGACCCCGACGATCAGGCCGGAATCTCAAGCCCCCAACAAGAGAATCAACCCATGTATGAGCTGATTGAGAGAAACCCGGGACTGGACCAACTGGCAGAACGAGTAGGCCTGCTTCTACGGGAAGTCTGGACGGCCGGAACCATCGTGGGGATCTCAGGGGCGCTGCTGATCAGCGGCTTGATCACACTGCGGATACGCCTGGGGACTAGCGAGGGCCTCCACAAGGTTCACCCACACCTGCTGTGGCTGGCCGTTCGCCTCCTTGCGGGATGGTCCGCGTCAGCACTTGCCCTGTCCCCAAGACCCTTGAAGCTCATCGTAGCAGGGATTGCAGCTGTACTGGTTCCTAAGACGGTCATCGCCGTCGCCGACCACTCCGGCGTGTTGGCGGTCCGCCAGGTCCTGCTGGAGCGAGGAAAGAGCTAGACAGACCGAATCACTGGAAGACAAGCGAGAGACGCATGAATCCACAGAAAGCTGCGGAAGAAATCAAAACGATCCGGGCATTGATGGAGCGCCCGGTCCGCTACTCCACCCAGAGCGGCGTGGCAGGTATCGTTGCGGGGCTTATTGCCCTGTGTGGCCTGGCGGGCGACTGGCTTCTGTACACATCCATCCTCGACCTTGAAACTCGCCTGCTCGCAACCATGGGTATGTGGGCGTGGGTCTTCGTCGCCGCGCTGGTGGCCGTGCTCGCGCTGACGCGGATCCGCGAAAGGCGACAAGGGATGCCCATCTGGTCGTCGGTCAAGAAGCGGATCCTCCTGACCATCCTTCCGCCATTCGTCGCAGGGGCGGGGCTGACCCTGGCTATCGTCTACCACTGGTACGTTCAGGACACCCCCAACAGCTGGCACCTGATCCCGCCTGTCTGGATGCTCTTCTACGGCGTGGCATGCTGGCAGGTAGGCGAGTTCTCGACCGTAGAAATCCGTGTAATGGGAGCGGCGTTCATCGCTGCAGGACTGGTCACCGCGCTGCTGTTCCCCGTGGGGTTCCTCTGTGGCGTCTGGATGCCGTACATCACGCTGGGTGCTACGTTCGGGGGATTCCACCTGGTCTATGGCGTGGCCGTCCTGATCCGCCATGGCGGCTGAAGCAGGGAGACACACCCCTGGCCGAGAGACCACACAACCAGATCGACAGCACCATACACCAGCGAACGCGCCTGGCGATCATGGCCACGCTGGCGGGTGTCGACGGGATGGAGTTCAACGAGCTCAAGGCCCAACTGGGGCTGACCGACGGGAATCTCTCGACCCACCTCAGTTCGCTGGAAAAGGCTGGATACGTGCATATCGAGAAGGGTTTCCGTGGCAAGAAGCCTGTGACCACGGTCCGGCAGACGCCGACAGGACGGCGCGCCATGGAAAGTTATGTTCGCCTCCTGCAGGGCATTTTGGACCAGGCCAAGGGCTGAACGGAAGACAGACGAGTCGACAACACCATATACGAGAGGACAGGAGACTGACATGAGTGTACTTCGATTTTTCGCGATCATCCTGATCTTTGGCTGCGTGTCGGTAGCTTGGATGATCCTGGCCGGAACGGTCTTTGTTCGCACCGATCAGCAGGACGAGCAACTCGCCCAGGAAGTCCGAAGCCTCTGGGGGCCGAAGACACTTGCCCAAGCCCATCCCTATTGGGGAACGGGTCCGGAAACTGACTGGTCGTCCGACAGTGTGATCGTGCCCGAGGCAAGCAATATCAACGTCAAGCTAACGCACGAGAACCGCCGCAAGGGCCTGCTCTGGTACAGCATGTTCACGGCCGACTTCCGCGGAGAGTACACCATCCCCGCCGCAGAAGACGGAGGAGATCGTGGCTTCTTCCACTTCGACCTCCCCAACGGCGCCACCCCAATCGACCTGGAGGTACATGTCGACGGTAACGCCATTGATCTGCCTTACAAGCAGCGCGTCAGCGGGAAGATCGCCGTACCACTCGCTCGAAGCCAAGCGCGGACCGTCACTGTCGCCTTCCGTGCCCGAGGACAGCTGCACTGGCTGTATTTCCCCGCCGGCGTGGAATACCATCGGGGAAGCGGCCGCGTGTGGGACCGCGATGAAACCGACAGCGACCTCGTGCTCAACCAGAGCGACGCCGGAGTGGGAGAGTTGCGCAATTTCTCGCTGACGGTCACTACCGACTTCAAGGCCATCGACTATCCCACAGGAGCCCAAAGCCCCAATAGCGAGGCGAGTCCGACGAATGGAGGTCTGGCTGCAACGTGGGAATACGACAGCCTCATCACCGGTCAACCGATCGGCGTGACCATGCCCGCCAAGCCCAACGCCGGACCGATCATTGGCAAGATGACGCTGCTTGCCCCCGTCAGCCTGCTGTTCTTCCTGACGGTGCTCTTCACCGTCGTTGTCCTGAAGAAAATACCGCTGCATCCCATGCACTACCTGTTCGTTTCCGCCGGATTCTTCGCCTTCCACATTCTGCTGGCCTACCTGACTGATCACATCGACCTCTACGCAGCCTTCTGGATCTGTGCCGCGGTCAGCGGACTGCTTGTGGTCTCCTACATGAGGCTGGTGGCCGGGATCACATTCGCCGCGGTCTACGTGGGCGTGGCTCAACTGGTGTACCTGGTGGGCTTTTCGTATGCGTTCTTCTGGAAGGGTATGACGGGCCTTGCGATCACTATCGGCGCGGTTCTGACGCTGCTGGTACTCATGCAGGCCACGGGACGGGTCAACTGGTTCGAAGTGTTCGGCTCCCGAAAACCTGGCGAACAGGATGGGCACACCCCGCCGGTTCCCGGAAGCGGGCAATCGGATCCGGTTCTGACTGAAGAGTCCACGTCTTCCGCCCCGGAGCAATAGACAGTCGGAACCGAAGACGTTGCTTCGGGTACGTCAGGTCATCACCACCGGCGTGTCTGCAGGCCTTTGCGTTGCGGGCACGCCGGCTTCTCTGCGCGCTTGGCTCGGATGGAGAAGAATCGGCGTCAGGCCTTCCCCCTGCCCGCAACAGCCGCCACAACCCACCACCCGGCTGCCACGCCAGGCCAAGCCAGCCAGGCCCAGATGGGTTTCGGCAGCAGGTGACCTTGCCTGGCACCGGCAGCCGCCCAGACGAAAAAGGACGGGGACAATCGCCACAGCGTCGACGAGCCCGCGCCGGACAGGAAGTCTGCTGACACATACCAGCACACAGGCAGCCCGGCGAAAACGACAAGGATGACCAGAAGCGAAGAAGCCCTTGCAGCCGGAGTCGAGGGCAACAGGCCCGCTGCCAGTGAGAGTGGTACCACCGCCAGCACGGCAAGCCCCGCACGAAATGCGTCTGTCGCCACTGCATCGCCCAGGTAGGTAGCCGTTGCATAGAACGGACAGGCTGTCACCGCAAAGCCAACCAGCTCGACCAGTGACAGCACGTTGAGTCCACAGCTGGTTCGACGTCGCGCATAGAGCATCGCCGGATAGAGCGTAAGCAGGAATGCTGCCTGGGCAATGGCGAGGGTATGTAACGCGGGAAGCGCTGCGGAGCGAGCAGAACTCCGAGCCTCATAGACCGCGTCGGGGAACAGTCCAGCAGCCATCCCAACCAGGCAAGCCGCCATCCACGCGACACCCGCGGGCCTCCAGAGGGCTTCCAGCAAGCACCGTTGATTGCAGGGGTCTCGCGACACGAAATCAGTAGGGGTCGTACGTCAAGTTGTCGCCACGCAGATTGATCGTACGGGCCTCCCCGGCAAGCTGCCCGCCATGACGCCGGACGAACTCGTCGAGATTGTCCATCTTCCGATCCGGATGCACAACCCAGTCACCGCCGGCATCGGGGAATCGGCCGAACTCAATTACCGTAGGCCGGGACTTGCCCTCTTGGGCGCAGAACTTCAGCTGTGGCTCGCGACGGGTACGCGGCGTTACCCTCCAGCCGTAGTTGCTGACATCAATCCACGTGACCTCCCTCCAGTATCGCCGGGAGTGCAGGAGTCTTGCCAACCGAATGCCGGCCTGGAGGTCTTCCCCCGGCCAGCGCTCGCCCGGATCAGGCGGCGCACTGAGGACGCCGTCGATCAGGATGTAATGAATGCTACCGACCTGCACGCCGCAGTCTGGAACCTGGTTGCCATTGGCAAGGCAATACTTCTCGTCCTTGGTCCCACCCAAGGGGGCAACAACCAGCCGGGGGACTTCGTAGTACTGCACCGCGCCGGTAGGCGTTGCGTAGGCCCTCCCGTCGCGTAGAAGCACGCCGTCCTCGTCTACGAAGTAGATTTGGCGTTCAAAACGTACGGCTACCACCGGCCGGCGGAAGGTTGCCTGCACCTCCACCAACCCGAGATTGGGATCGCTTGTTTCCTGTTTCCGCACCAAATGGACCTGGCGGATCCAAGGGTGCCTCTCGGCCAGGGCGTGCACCCGGCGAACGAGATTGCGCGAGTAAAAAGTCATCCCCTCCGGTGCGAGTTCCCGGCAAATGCGCGCATTGACCGAAGGCGGAAGCCACATCGGCGTGTCGGCAAGTGTCACGCGAAACGCAGGCGGCGTCCGGCCGAATTCTCCGGTCCGTACGCGGTGTTCCAACACCTTCATGCCCCATGCAGCCGACGCCCCGCAGACGATTACCAGCAGTGCCCAGATCGTACCCTTGACCAAGCGTCTGCGCCTGCCCGACGTGTCTGCATCCCACACGTCATGAAGAGATTTCTTCCTGCGCTTGCTCTCGGCTGGCTTCTTCTGCTTCCTTGCCATGGCATCCTGCGTCAGTTTGGTGTTTTCTGAACCCGATCGCTCCGGCGATCCATCGCCATCATGACCAATCGATCTACCAGTTCTGGGAAGGAACAACCCGCCTTCGCAGCGGCCTTGGGCACCAGAGAATGACCGGTAAAGCCCGGGATCGTGTTGATCTCCAGCACGTGCGGTGTTCCGTCGGCGGCTAGAATAAAATCGACCCGAGAGAGGTCACGGCAGTTCAGCACGCGGTGAGCTTCGAGAGCGTCGTGCTGGAGGCGACCGACGACCTGTGCGTCCAAGCCGTGATCGAAGACATACTCGGTGCCTGCTCCGTCTTCGTATTTGGCGGGGTAATCGTAGAAAGGTCGCTGGCAACAAACCTCAAGTGCAGGCAGAGGCTGGTCGCCCAGAATGCCGATGGTCATCTCTCGACCGGGTACGAATCGCTCCAGCATCGCCCTGCCGTAGAGGTCGAACAGTTCCTCGATGGCTTCGCGTCGCTGTCGATCGTCGCGGGCAATGGTCACATGCACGCTCGACCCGCCGTCGACTGGCTTGACGACCACGGGAGGGGGTATCTCGTCCAGCCATCGATTGACCGTGCTCGGGTCGTGATACTCCTCGACGATCATCCAGTCGGGGGTGGTCAGACCGACCACGCGGAACAATTGCTTCGCAGCGGCCTTGTCCATAGCCATCTTGCTGGCCCGAGGCCCGGACCCCACGTACGGAAGCGACCGCTGCTCGCAAAGCTCCTGGACTTCCCCGGACTCGCCGAAAACACCGTGCAGAGCAATGAACACAACATCGATGCCCGCGCGATCCAGCGCGGAAGTGTCGTTAGGAGCAATATCGGCACGCGTGACCTGGTGTCCTGCCTGCTCGAGCGCGCATGCGACGGCCTGGCCGCTCATCAATGAGACTTGCCGCTCCGACGAAGGCCCTCCCATCAGGACCGTGACGTCCAGGGGGCGGACCGTTTTGAAAAGGGCTTCACTGCCTTCCATGGCAACTTCCTTGCGACACCTACCACACTTCCAACTCGAGTTCCAGGTAGACGCCGGCACTGTCGTACACCTGATCTCGAATCGTGTTGACCAGTTTCAGTACGTCCGACGCCGTCGCGCCCGGATCGGCCAGAATGAAGTTCGCATGCTTCTCCGAGACATACGCGCCCCCGACCCGTCTTCCTTTCAGACCTGCCCGATCGATCAGGGCACCCGCCGACAGGCCACGCGGGTTCTTGAACACACAACCAGCGTTCCTGCTGCCCAGAGGCTGGGTGTTCTTCTTGTAGATCCAGATCTGCTTGACCTGCCGAAGGATCCGTTGAGGGTCGTCCTCGGCGAGATTGAACTCCGCCGACAGAACGTACTTGGACGTAATGTTCGTCGATCGATAGGCGAAGGCCAGATCGTCGGAGTAACGGGTGAATACCTCACCCTCTTCGGTCATGACCTGGACGCTGGCGATCGCGTTGCCGATATCACCAAATGCACCGCCCGCGTTCATTCGCACGCACCCGCCAATGCTGCCCGGGATACCCGTCAGCCCCTCAAGCCCGGAAAGCCCTTCCCGTACGCACCGAAGGACCAGTCGACCCATGTCGGCCCCGGCCATGGCGTGCACCCCGCCGTCGACGAGAGTGACGTTCTTGAACGCCCCTTCGGTCAGGTGCATCACCGCACCCTTCACTCCGGCGTCGTCAATCAACAGGTTCGCACCCGAACCCAGCACGCGGGTAGGGATCTCGTTTTCGTGGCAGAGAATCGTCAGTTCGCGAAGCTCATCAATCGTCCGCGGTTCCATGAAATACTGGGCGTTGCCACCGATACCCAGCCAGGTATACGGCGCAAGAGGAACATCCTGCCTCGCGATTTCCTTGTATTCGTCGAACAGTCCCATCGGCGTATCTGCAGCACTTCCTTGTCTTGTGACGTGCTTTGGCCTCAGTCTTCGCATTCCAGCCAACGCACGATCCGATCGGCGATATTCCACACGTTCCCTGCCCCCATCGTCACGCACAGGTCACCCGGGGCAAGCGAATCCTCCAGACGCTCAACGATCTCGTCGAACGTCTCGACGTAGCTGGCGGCTCCGCCATGCAGACGGATCTGCGCGACGAGGTCCTCACTGGAAATGTAATCCTTCTCCCTGTCCGAGTCCCGCACAAAATAGATGTCGGGCACAATGACCTCATCAGCCAGGGCAAAACTGCGCGCGAAGTCCTTCAGAAGGAATCGCGTCCTGCTGTGCTGGTGAGGCTGGAATACACACCGGACCCGCCGGGGTTGATAGAAGTCACGAAGGGCCCGTAACGTGGCCTGGACCTCTGTGGGATGGTGCGCGAAGTCATCGACAACCGTAATGCCCCCGACCTGGCCTTTGAGTGTCATCCGGCGGCGAGGTCCGGTGTAGTTGCCCAGGATCGTCACAATCCGCTCGGGCTCAATACCCGCATGGTGCAGAAGCCCCACCGCCGCCAGCGAGTTGTACGCGTTGTGAAGGCCCGGCAGTGGAACTGCCAGGTGAGCGTAATGCTGCCCACCCTTCTCGATGTCCATCCGCAGGCGACCTCGGTCAGACGTCAGGTTCACACCCCGCCAGTGGCAATCCTCGGCGAAGCCAAACGTCTCCACCTCGCAACTGGCCGTACGAACTGCCTCGATCGCGCTGCGGTCCTCTCCGTTGACCACCAGCACACCGGCAGGATCCATGCGTGCCGCGAAGGCTCGGAACGCCTCGATAATCGCCGACAGGTCGGCGTAGCAATCCAGATGGTCCTCCTCCACGTTCAGGATGCCGGCGTAAAGCGGGCGGAGGTTCAGGAAGCTCCGATCGTACTCGCACGCTTCGGCTACGAAATAGCGCCCTTCGCCGACGCCGCTGGGCCCGCCGAGTTGCTCAACGGTCGCACCGACGACATAGCTCGGGTCGGTTCCCGCGCGGTCCAGAACGAAGGCCACCATTCCTGAGGTCGTGCTCTTGCCATGCGTTCCCGCCACCGCAATACCCACACGCTGGGCCATCAGCCGCCCGAGCATTTCCGAATACTTCAGAACCTCCACGCCCCGATCGATCGCCGCGACGAGTTCGGGGTTCTCCCCATGGATGGCAGCGGAGTAGACCACCAGATCGACCTGATCGGGAATGTTGGAAGGGCACTGGCCGACATGCACATCCACCCCGGAATCGCGAAGCCGCTGGACGGCGGCACTCTCGGCCATGTCCGAGCCGCTCACCCTCGCCCCATTGGATCGGAGCATGGTCGCGATAGCGCGCATGCCCGACCCGCCGATACCAATAAGATGAATGCGCTTTCCCGCGAAGGACTCTCCGCCCTGGCGACCGGCTGGTCCGTGCTGACTGCGGGTTTCCATCGCTTCCGCCTTTCGTCTGTTCGATCGTGCCGGCGCAGAGAATCCCTGCTCCGCGCCTCTACGTATCCTATCGCCTCTTGACGAGCACGAGCTTTAGCGATTGCCCCGCGACCAACACCCATCCAAGGGATCCGCCGGGGCATCCTCACTCTATCCCGACGACGCGCGGTGACCCTCCACGAGCCAGCGAGCTACTTCCTTGGCCGCTCCCGCCTTTGCCACCCGCCCGGCAGCTTCGTGCATACCTCCCAGGACGCCGTCGCTATCCAGGATCGGGAGCAGTACCTTCCAGAGTCGGGCCGCATTCTCATCCGGGTCAACGGCGTCGTCGACAAGCACAACCCCGCCTGTCTCGACCAGCTCAGCGGCATTGTGTCGTTGCTGCTGATCACGGTGATACGGATAGGGCAGAATGACCGCCGGCGTTCCCGTCACCGCAAGTTCCGCAGCCGTACCCGCACCGCATCGACAGATCGCCAGATCCGCAGCTTCATAGGCAAGATCCATACGATGGCAGTAGTCCTGCACAACGAGGTGAATGCCTCTATCGGTAAATGCTTCTCGCAGGCGAGCCATCTTCTCGCGACGAGTGATCGCCAGCACCTGCCAATGATTCGCGTACTTCGCCAGGTCGCCGGCAAGGGCAGCAACAGCATTCGTTATCGAATCGGCCGACAGGCTTCCGCCGAACACCAGCAGCGTCCTGTGGTCGGCGCGAAGGCCGAAATGCCCGAGAGCTTCGTCTTTGGAGGCCCACGCGAAGTTGTGTCGGACCGGGCAACCCACGCTCCGAACCTTGCTGCGGAACACCCCGAACCGCTGGGTCGTAGACTCAAACTGCGTGAAGATCGTCTCGACATGCCGCGCCAGGAACCGATTGGCAAGGCCGACGACGGCATCGGGATTCAGCAGGCCTGCCCGAATGTTCATTCTGTGGGCCTGACGGACAATTGGCCCGGCGGCAAAGCCCCCCAGTCCGAGCACGGCCCGGGGGTCGAGGTCCGAGAGCATCTGCCGCGCCTGCTTCCGTGAACGCCGCCAACGGCGAAGGAACCGTCCCCATCCACCGAAACCGCGCGGCACGGGGACCACAGGCTGAGGGACCATCGCGTGGGGCGTGGTTTCCAGGACCCGCCGGTCAATCTCGCGATCACTGCACGCGAACACGACCCGCACGCCACGTTCGATCCGAAGCAGTTCGTCAGCCACAGCCAGCCCCGGATACAGATGGCCTCCCGTTCCGCCCCCCGCGAAGATGTAGATCGCCTCGTGCATCCGATTTCTGTCCTGATCAGGCCTTGACCTTCAGGCAATAGTCGAAGAATCCGATCGCCTCCAGCTCCCCACGAAGCGATGTGAGTTCCTGGGAAGAGAAACTCCGTTCGGGCGTTCGGACCGGCCCACAGTCCAGGCCCGCGAGTTTGACCATCGCCTTGCTTGCCCGCATTCCGCCGTAGCGTTCCATCACCGCGATCATCTCATCGGCGAGTTGCTGACACCTGCGGGCGGTGTGCATTTCACGTTTCTCGAACGCATCGAGGATCTGCAGGTACAGCCCCGGGGCGAAGTTGTACGTTGTGCCCACGGCACCGCGGGCACCGAGCGCCAGTCCGGCCAGAAGGAACTCGTCGCGACCGAACAGCATGTCAAGCCGTCCCTCGTCCAACTGTACGCAACGACCGAAATCCATGAGATCCTCATGGGTGAACTTCGCTCCGACCAGCGTCGGAACAGTCTCTGCTGCGACGGTGAACAGATCGCGCAGGCAGATGTCCACCCCCGTTCGAGAAGGAATGTGGTAGTAGTACAGTGGCATATCAGGGGCCGCTGCCGATACATGGGCGATGAACACCACCAACGAGCTGACATCTGCGGGCCTGTGGTAGCTGGGTGGAGCCAGCGCGATCGCCGCTGCACGGTTCTCCGCGGCGTGCCGGGCCAACGTGCAGGCATCGCCGGCAGCGTTGGCTCCCACGTGGATGATCACGGGGAAGTCTTCTGAGGCCAGTCTCGTCCAGCGTTCCGCCACCCTCATTCGCTCGTCTACGGTAAGCGAGAGTCCCTCGCCGGTGGTCCCGCATACAAACGCCCCGCGAACGCCGTTCTCCTCCAGTACCTCTCGCTGGTTCTCTAGCGTATCCAGCGCAAGCTCCCCGGCGGCGCTCATGGGTGTGTGAACAGCTGCGATCAGTCCGGTCCGTCGCTTCATGGTCGCTCCTGCACGAGTGTCGACACTCACCCCTCGGGTAAGCATACATCGAACCCACTGGACGGACAGCAGGAAATGGTGCTGCCCCGCCTGCTGATCAGTCAACCTGCAGCGAGTCCGGATCGGGACGGGCCGAAACCGACACGATCAACGCCGTCGCGCCCGCCATCATGATCAGCAACGTTCCGCCAGCCGAGATGAACGGGAACTGGATGCCCGTGGGAGGAAGCACGCACAGGACGACAGCTACGTGCAGCACGGCTTGGAGTGCAATCAGGAACCCCAGCGATCCGGCGAGTACAGCCCCGAACCGGTCACCCGCCTTCGCCGCGGCCGAGCGAGCGCAGAAGATCCACACCAGCAACAGGCCCATCAATGTGGCGGCCCCGACAAAGCCCCACTCCTCGCAGAATACGGCGAAGATGAAGTCGGTGCTGTCCTCAGGTAAGAATCCCAGCTTGCGTGTGCCGTTTCCCAAACCGCATCCCAGCCAGCCTCCCTTCGCCAGTGCGATAAGCGATTGTCCAGCCTGGTACGAAGAATGGTTGTCCTGTGACCATGGGTCCAGCATGGCCATGATGCGCGCCCATCGATGGGGGCTGCGGTAGACCAGAAAGTAGAATCCCGCCGCGGCGGGGGGAAGATATGACATCAGGTACAACAAGGGCACCCTGGCCATCCACATGGCTACGCAGGCAACTGCGCCGATGATCACGCCCGTGCCGAAGTCTTCCTTGATCACCACACCGACGCAAACAGCGGCACTCAGAGAAGCGGGAAGAAACGTACGAAGGAAATCTTTCTTGTTTGTCGAGTCCCGCGACAGCCATGCCGACAGGAACACCACCAGTGTCAGCTTGACCAACTCTGAAGGCTGAAAGCCGATACTCACCCCCGCGACGGTCGCGCGAAGCCACCGGCGAGCTCCGTTGATCTCCTTCCCAATTCCGGGCACATAGACCAAGGCAGCGCAGCCTACGGCCAGCACCAGACCCACAAGGGGAATCCAGGGCAGGCGTTTACCCCAATTGAGCTTCCGATAGTCCAGCCGCCAGCTAAGAAGAAACACCAAAGCGGCAACTCCCGCGAAGACTGTGTTGCGCATGTCGACTCGCTGATACCAGCGGGCGGGAACCGACGCCACCGACGCCAGCGCGCTATGAACCATCACCACGCCAATGCCAAGCAGCACAAGCGTCGTAAGAATCAGTGCCTGCCCCGCCGGATTGCTCCGCAGGGCAAGCGTCAGGTTCGGCGTTGGCCTCCGTGCCATGGTCCTTCTTCTGTATCGTCAGCGGCAGGGATTTCTCTCCACCGCATCAACTCTTTCGTTCCTGTCCGCCTTCGACCGGTCCGCCTTCGACCGGACGCCCTAGCTCTTGAGCTTAAGCGTCGCCAGAGCGATGGCTGCAAATGCGATGCTCAGCAACCAGAACCTTGTAACCACCTTATTCTCCGCCCAGCCTCCCAGATGGAAATGATGGTGAAGTGGTGCACAGCGGAAGATCCGCTTGCCGCCGATTCCACCCGGCCCCTTGGTGAGTTTGTAGTAGCCCACCTGCAAAATCACGCTGACAGCCTCCATCACAAATACCCCTCCAGCGATGAACAGCAGGCACTCCTGACGGGTCACCACGGCGATGAATCCCAGCAGGCCTCCCAATGGCAGGGATCCGGTATCGCCCATGAACACCTGGGCCGGGTTGGCGTTGTACCACAGAAAACCAAGGCATCCTCCGAGCATGGCCCCGCACAAGATCGTCATCTCTGCTGATCCCGCCACGAAAGGCATATCGAAAAAAGCCGCCCAGGCTCGAACACCTACGATCCACGCGAGAAGAAGGAATACCATCGAGACGATGCCCAGGCACCCCGCTGCCAAGCCGTCCATCCCATCGGTCAGATTCACCGCATTGGACGAACCGACCATCACAAGCACCACGGAAATCATGTACATCCACTTGCTCAGGGCAATCGGTTCAGCGAGGAACGGCAGGTAGAATCCATGCGCCGGGTTGATGAGCTCCTGCCCTTCGTACACATGAGACGCCCCACCGTATTTGTACATGAACGGACTGAGCACGATTGCCACGCCGATCTGGAACAGCAATTTCTCCCAACTCTTCAAGCCATCGCGCGTTCCTTTACCCGCCTGATGCCGCAACTTCAGCCAGTCGTCCAGTCCCCCAAGCGTCCCAAGCCAGATCAGTGCGAGCACGCCCATGCGGATGTACATGTTGTAGAGGTCCGCGAACAACAACACTGACACGAGCATCGCGGGAACGATCAGGACCCCGCCCATTGTGGGCGTATTGGACTTGTGGCGAGTCAGTTCATTGAGGTCTGCATGGTCGAACTCAGGTCGATCTCCGAGTTTCATCTTGATCAGAACACGAATCAGCCTTGGCGCGAAGATCATTACCAGGGCGAAAGATACAACCGCCGCTCCCGTGATACGTAACAGCAGGTGCTTGCCGCCCAGTACCCAGTAGATCACGCGTGCGTCCCCTCCTCGCCTCGCTGGTCTCCCCGCTGAGTATCCTCTGCGCCCATCTCGCTGGCGATCGCCCGGACAACCCGCTCCATTCGCATGGAACGGGAGCCTTTCACCAGCACCAGGTCACCGGGCCTCAGCCAATCGCACACGTCGTCCATGACCTGCTCCACCGTCAAGTAGGTCCGTGTCTGCTGGTCCTCTTTCGCTGCTCCCTCCGCCAACTTCACCCCCAACTCACCGACCCCGATGACCAGATCCAGCCCGCGCCGGGCTACGTCAAGCCCGGTCTCCAAGTGCAACTGCTCCGCCTGGTCGCCGAGTTCGCACATATCTCCGGCTATGAGCACCCGGCGTTTCGCGTCGTTGTCGACCAGCACATCCGCCGCGGCGACCATGCTGGCGGGGTTGGCGTTGTAGGCGTCGTTGATCACGGTCACCTCACCGGCATCGGTCCACTCCAGCCGCATTGCTTCGCCGGTGAAATCCGCCAGTGCCTCGGCGGCTTCGTCCTGAGAGAACCCAAACCGCTGGGCAACGGCAATAGCCGCCAGCGCATTGAGTGCGTTATGATGCCCGGCAACGGGAAGGTCTGCCCAGAGGCGATTGTTGACCTCAAACCGCACGCCTCGTCCGGATGGTTCGTAGCCGGTCAGACGAATGTCGGCTTCCTCAGCCTCGCCGAAAAGGATCACCCGCTCACGGTAGGCTCCCAAGCTGCGACGAAGCACATCGCTGTCCGCCGTGACGACTGCCATGCCGCGCTGCCGGAGTCGCCCCAACAACGATGCCTTCTCACTGGCGACACGATCCACGCTGCCCAGCCCCTCCAGGTGCGTCGCCGAGCAGGACGTAATCACAGCCACGTTCGGCTCGCACGCAGCAGCAAGTCTGGAGATCTCGCCCGGGGCGCTCGTGCCCAGTTCGACGACCACGTAATCATCACTCAGACCGGCATCCAGCAAGGTCAATGGGACGCCGATCCGGTTGTTGTAGCTCATCGGGCTGCACGAGCCCTTGAGTTTCTTGCCGAGGACATGATGGATCATCCGCTTGACCGTGGTCTTGCCATTGGAACCGGTCACCGCAACGACGTCGGCAGAACCCGCTTTGCGGTTGGCCGCCCCCAGTTCCATCAGTGCCTGGTGAGTGTCCAACACCCCGATGATCCCGCCATAAAAGAGGCAGGACACTTCATCGGGCACCTTTACGTCCCGACGAATCACCGCCGCTACGCACCCCTTCTCGCCGGCCTCCCGCAGGAAGTTGTGGCCATCGAAGTGCTCGCCGGGAATCGCAACGAACAGGTCACCGTCCCTTGCGGTTCTGCTGTCGATGCTCACATTGCCCACCATCAGGTCCCCGCCGGAGCTTAATCGCCACCCGCGGACCACCTTCCGGATTTCTTCCATCGTCAGGGGCTTCATGCCCGCTCCTCTCGCTGCTGCAATGCCTCAGACGCTACGGCTACGTCGTCGAAGTCGCTCCACTCGTCGCCCACCACCTGGTAGGTTTCGTGGCCCTTGCCGGCGATCAGCACAACGTCGCCGTCTTCGGCCATGGCCACGGCATGGGCGATCGCCTGGCCTCGATCGACAAGCACATCGGACCGCGTTCTGCCGTCGGAGTCCAATCCGCCGACGATTTCTCCGATGATCACGCGAGGATCCTCGCTGCGCGGGTTATCGCTGGTAATCACCAGCCGGTCAGCAAGATCCTCGGCCACCTGCGCCATCCTTGGCCTCTTCGTGCGGTCACGGTCGCCTCCGCATCCGAACACCACGATCAGCCGTCCCCGGGTAACCGGCCTCAAAGACCGCAGCACATTCCGCAGCGCATCGTCGGTGTGGGCATAGTCCACGAACACGTCGAAGCCGGCGTCATTGTGCACGCGCTCAAGCCGCCCGGCTACGCAGGAAACGTTGGCCAGGGAGTCGGCGATAGTCTCAAGGCCCACCCCGAGGGCAAGGGACGCACCACTGGCAGCGAGGGCATTGTACACATTGTGACGGCCGATCAAGGGCGTAACCACCCGGACCTCACCGAGAGGCGTCACCAGATCCAGTTTGCTTCCGGTGGCATCCATCCCGTGGACTCGCCCGCGAACCTGTGAAAGCGGATTCAGACCGTACCAGCTTATCTCCGCAGGGGTGGCCTGCGCGATGGCTTCACCAGCCGGATCGTCACGGTTGATTACCGCCGCGGCCCGAGGCGACAGACGTTCGAAAAGGAGCCGCTTGGCCCCAAGGTAGTTCTCCATCGTCTCGTGGTAATCCAGATGGTCGCCCGAGAGGTTGGTGAATACCCCAACGTCGAAACCCACGCCAGCCGTTCGGTCCTGATGCAGAGCATGGGACGAAGCTTCCATTACGAGATGTGTCCTGCCCGTCCGGACCATCTCATCGCACAACTCCGCCAGAGATACTGGATCCGGGGTGGTCGTCCCCGCCGGACGGACTCGAGCGCCCGTGTCGTAGCGAATAGTTCCCAGAAGCCCGACCCGGTGGCCTGCTCCCTCCAGGATGGCACGAACCAGGTGAGCGACCGTAGTCTTGCCGTTGGTTCCCGTGATGCCGACGCACGTGAGCTTCCGCGAAGGCCAGCCAAGAATGGCCTGCGCCAGTTTACCGCATGCCGATCGGGAATCGGCCACGATTGCGTGCGGCACGCCCTCCGGCACTCGCGATGGATCCTCACATGCGACCGCCGCCGCGCCGCCCTCAATGGCGGCTTCGATGAACTCGTGCCCGTCTCGGGCCCACCCTCGAACCGCCACGAAGCACGATCCTGCCCTGCACGCGCGCGAATCGATCACAACGTCCGAGACGTCGGCGTCTCCGGAGAGTTCGGCGGGAGTCAGGCCCGCCTGCTGAAGCAACTGGGAAAGCCGCATCACCACATCCCGTCTACGCCAGGAACCACGCGAGAGCGGGTAATCATATCGCCGTCCGGGGCCGTCGTGGACCGTCCACGACGGACCCCGGACCAACGCTGGGTTCCAACATACCACGTTCCGCGCCCCAGAGGAGGGCCTGCCTCACCAACCTCGGGCAACAGTACCAGCCGGCTCGCGGTCCGGAGGCACGCCCAGATAGGTTAGCGTTTCCTTCAGCACCTCTCTGACCGCCGGAGCGGCTACCGTGCCGCCGTAGTAACCCTTTGAGCGGTCCGGCCAGTAGACCGATACCAGGCAGATCACGGCGGGCTTATCAACCGGCGCCCCGCCCACAAACGAACCAACGTAGGCGCCTTCAACATATCCCCCGGGGCCTGCAATCTGTGCCGTACCGGTCTTACCGAAGCTGGTCCACTGATCGAGACGACATCTCTTGCCAGTGCCCCGCTCAACGACCTGGGCCAGAACTTCTCGGCTGCGACGAGACGTTTGCTCACTGAGAAGGTGCCTGATCGTGCGCGGGTTGTTCCGCCACGCAACCTGGCCGCTGGGGTCCGTAACATGGCTGACCAAACGAGGCTGCATCAGATACCCGCCATTGCATATCGCGCTGTAGGCCATGGCCAGTTGGATCGACGTCGTCGAGATCTCCTGCCCGAACGGCACCCGCCGCAGACTGTATCCGTCCCATCGATCGGCTGGCCGGACAATGCCCGGACTCTCGCCCGACAGCCGAACGCCCGTACGCTCACCAAATGAGTACAGTCGGCAGATGCGATACAACCGGCGGTTGCCGATCATCTCGCCGAGCTTGGCCATCAGGATATTGCTGGAATGCACGACGCCATCCTCAACCGTCATGTCGTCGTAGGCCTTGCCGTGATCACTGATTCGTCCTCCGCGATGAGCGCGGTAGACCCCGTGATACTGGCCGATGGGCATGACGGTATCGTAGCTGACGATCCCCGCTTCGACAGCGGCAGCCGTTATCAGTGGCTTGAATATGCTGCCCGGTTCGTATGGCGCTGTGACGGCCTTGTTGGTCCGTGCGTTCGGGTCGGCAGTGCTGTACTCGTTGGGGTTGAAGGCGGGAGCCGAGCACAATGCCAGTACCGCGCCGGTGTACGGGTCAATCACAACCCCCGCCGCCCAACGGGCACCATACCGGTCGGCAGCACCAGACACCGCTCGCTCGAGGCTCGACTGGATCATCGCATCGATACAGAGATGCACGCTGCCACCGTCCCGTGGAGCGACACATTCATCCGCGATAGGCCAGATCGCTCGCCTTCGGGCATCAGCCAGCATCACCCGCTTACCTCCCTGGCAGCGAAGAAATGTCTCCATTGACAACTCAATGCCGCCGCCAGGCCTTCCGTCTCGCAGGCGGAAACCCACCACCGAAGACGCAAGCCCGTCGTTGGGATACTCACGTCGCCATTCGTACTGGATGCCAACCGCCCGATATCCCAGATCGCGAACGGCCTGGGCCTGATCGGACGTGATCTCTCGCTTCAGCCACGCGAACTGCCTGTCGCGACGCTGAAGAATTGCCATCTGGATCTCGTAGGGGTCGGCATCGATGGCCTGACCTACCTTCTCACAGGTTTCGGCCAGATCTTTCGTGTCGATCAGAGAAGGGTCAACGAAGCAGGAAGGCACCTGCCTGCTGCCAGCCAACAGGACCCCCCTGCCCCGCGTGGCCGCGTAGATGCTTCCGATCCGCCCGGGCAGCCGAACCACCAGCCGTTCCTGTCGGTCCGCCTTGGCGACCATCTCGGGGCGGTCATCCCGCACGAGCACCGCAAGTCTCAGGCCCAGTCCTGCAAGCGCAATGGCAAGCAGGCCGAATGTCAGATCGAATCGCCATGTCTTGCGGAAGGTTACCACCAAAGGCTCCCAGGCATCAGGTCCGGTCCGAGGTCACTCATGTCGCGACCAGCTAGTCGTTTTCTGCGTAAACGGATGCCAACTCACCCTCGACGGGTATCTCGTCGGTTAGGTCCAGCGCCATACTCTGGGCCCGCTCCATGACGGCATCGGGCGACGTCACATAACCGAGGCGTACGTGTCGGTCGGCCAGTTCGCGACGCAATGCAACCCGCTCCAATTGGAGGCGTTGAGTCTCATGGCGCATCGCCATGTCACGACGCACCAAGTGCACCTTTGCCACCTGAACCCCGACGACCAGCAGGATCGCGGCGACGGCCGATACGAATATGGTGTGAAAACTCGGGCGCATCGTTCTCTCCGTAGAATCGAGGGAATGCGTCAGTGGCTCAGGGAATCACCAGCCTCACACCCACGGGCACTACGCCGGGGTCACTGATTACATCCCGATTTGCGCGGAAGATGTCCAGGTACCGACCGCCCTGATCGGGCCCGTAGTGACGACGGGCAATTGCGATCAACGTGTCACCGTCGCGGGTCAAGTAGGTTCGTCGACGAGGCTGACTTGGCTGTCGGTGGGTTGTCGATTCGGATCGCTCGTCACGGCGCCGAGTGGTTCTCTCAACGGAGGCACGTTCAGCCGCCCGGCGTGCCCTCTCGTACGAACCGGCCAGCACAGGCTGCGGCTCAGGCTGGTCCTGCAGATCGGCTGCACCACGCAGCGAAGCAGCCATCTCTCGTGGCACACCGGCCTCATTGGTCAGCTCCCCGAGCACCAACCCAAAAGCGAAGATGAAGACCAATCCGATCAGTAGTCCAACTCTCGTCTCTCGCGTCATCGTGCACTCCCTTGCTGCTGTGTTGGCTTCCTTGCCAGTCAGGCGATTCGTTCGATGGCCCGCAACCTGGCCGACCGGCTGCGCGGGTTGTTTGCAGTCTCTTCGTCGGTGGCGGTCACTGGCTTTTTCGTCAGCCGCCGCATCACGCCCTGCACCTCCCACTCGATGAAAGCCCGTTTGACGGGGCGATCTTCGAGTGAGTGGAAGCTGATGATCGCCGCCCTGCCACCGACAGCCAGCCCGTTCCGAAGGGTCGCCAGCAGCTTGTCGAGGCTGTCGAGTTCCTCGTTGACCGCGATCCGAAGCGCCTGAAAGGTTCGTGTTGCCGGATGCACGCCTCGCCTTGACCGCCGAGCCCGTACCGGCACAGCCGACGCGACGATCTCAGCCAGCTGCAATGTGCGGTCGATCCGTCCGCGCTTCCGTGCGTGGACGATCGCCCGCGCTATCCGCCGACTGAAGCGATCTTCGCCCCATCGGTAGATCAGGTCGGCGAGTTCCTTCTCGCCAAGGTCGTTGACAAAGTCGGCCGCGGTGCGGCTTCGCCGTTCGTCGAGTCTCATATCCAGAGGCCCGTCCGCCTGGAAGCTCAGACCCCGCCGAGGATCATCCAGTTGCGTGGAGGCGATGCCCAGGTCCGCGAGGATCGCATCGACCCGGGCAACGCCCACCTGCCGCAACACCTCAGCCAACTCCGAGAAGTTCGCCTGAAACAACCGAACACGGTCGCCGAACCTCTTGAGGCGCTCCTTCGCCTTCCGGAGGTTCGCTTCGTCGACATCCATGCCGACAAGCCTTGCCGAAGTCCCAGCCTTCTCGAGCATCGCCTCTGCGTGTCCTGCCAGCCCGATAGTGCAGTCCACCAGCACCGACCGGCCGGTCAGGTCAAGCTGCTCAAGCACTTCCCGGCATAGAACCGGAATGTGCCCCGCGTGGCGACCGGTCAAGAGTTCCGTCTCCTAGGTCGCCGCAACACTGGAGCCCAAGGCCGCCCTGACGCGGGCAGAAAAGTCGATCGAGGCGTAGCCATCCCCCAGGGCCTGAACCCGGACCAGCCTTTCAGCCAGCTCCGACAGGCGCCGACGAGACCCGTCGTCCAGCCTCGACGGGTCGTTCAGCCGGTCCCGGAGTTCCGCGAGGGACACCCGGCGACGTCCTTGCCGCCCGTTCCGCTCGCCCTGGACTTGCTGAGGGATTGGCATTGCGAATCCTTTCTCGCCCCGATCTCTTTCTCTCTTGCGCCACCTGCCCAGCGTTCCTTCGCCAAGCACCGTAGCGACCACTTCTCTGTCTTGGTTCATCTGCCGGGTGCGGGCATCCATGCCTACAGCCCGGGCTCCCCGCCAGCCGCATCGAGGCGATCCGCCGCCTCGGCCAACATCTCTCCGTAGGCCGGCAAGGCCGATTCCATCTGCCCCTCCCACTCGGAAGTGGGCCAGATCTCGATATGATCGTAGTTGCCCACCAAGGTGACCTTCTTGTCGACAATGGCTCGCTGCATGGACTTCTCCGGAACGACGATGCGCCCCTGGGCGTCAGTCTTGACGATCCTAGCCATCGCGAACAGCATGTTGATTCCCGCGGCCTGCTTCTTCGGAAGAGGCGATCTTTTCAGGGTCGCCACCAGCTTGCGGTAGTACCGATCCGGATACAGCCAGAGATGACGGTCCGGTCCGAGCACAAGGTAGAAGTTCTCCCCGTCCTCGTCCGGATCCATCCCATCGCGAAGGGCCGACGCAATCGCCAGACGCTTCTTGGCATCGATGGACTGCTCGAACTCTCCGACAAACAGCGGCATGTTCCGGTCCTTGTTCTGCCGCGACAGGTCACTCGCCCAAGCCGGTTCTGACCGCCCAACTTGGGCACATCCTGGTCTTAGCCACCATAACCTGGGATATGCAGGGATTATTAGCTACAAACAGGGACAAGGCAAGCAAAAAAAACGCTCCGCCTGCAAAGTCATCCGGCTGGAAACGCTGCAAGCAAAGCATGTTCTCATATCCACCCAACCGGTTGGGCCTACATCCAGCAAAGCCCCTAGCAATTGGGGGCCCTGACGGAGAAGTGCTCCCCGGCCTTCCGAGAATTCTGCAGAAACGCCTGTCCACAATCGATTGTCTTTCGCATTCGCCTTGAAGCCCGCATCGGCCTCTGTCTGTCTTCATCGTCCTGCCCGGGGCAGGTTCATTACCATTCTTAGCACACTGGATCTGTGAACCAGCCAACACGAGCGATAGAGTTCTGGCGCAAGAAGCCATTGCCCCGAACACCGGAGACTATGATGTTGATCACAACGGCCAGTGGCCTCCACTTCTTCGATCCCGCGAGGCCTGACGTAGAACCCGTCCAACGCGACGATCAAGCCCCCGCATTTGCGCTGGAAGGGATCGGTCTTACCGTCACAGCAAATCGCGACGGCGCACTGATTTTTGCGCCGTCTTCTGCACCGGCTACCCCGGCCCCCACGGCCTACTCGCGCACGGTGGACACAGAGATTGACGAACCGATCACGTCACTGTTGCTGCTACAGGAGGCGCCGCCCAAGCTGCTGGTCGGAACGGAAGGAGCACACCTGTTCCTGATCAACGATGATCACGCCGATCGTATCGACGCCTTTGACCAACTCAAATGCCGAAAGGAATGGCATACGCCTTGGGGCGGGCCTCCCGCTGTGCGGTCGATGGCCAGAACCCCTGACGGACACGTATACGCAGACATCCACGTAGGCAGCATCATGCACTCGCCCGACGACGCCCGCACGTGGGAACCGGTCGAACCCGAACTCCACGAGGACGTTCACCAGGTTGTCACCTGCCCCGCCAAACCCACCTGGGTCTATGCCAATACCGCTGATTCGGTCTGGGTCAGCCCGGACCGGGGCCTGAGTTGGGAACACCGCGGGACCGGCCTTGCCAACCGCTACGGCCGGGCGATCGCCGTCTGCCCTGACGATGGCAATCTGCTTCTGGCCAGTGTCTCGGACGGGCCGCACGGAGACAACGTTCATGCTCAGCTCTTCCGCTCCGAGGACGCGGGGCAATCGTGGCAACAGATAGGCGACCCCCTGCCGGACTTGTCACCGCAGAACATCGACACGCACCGCCTGGCCTTCAGCCGGGTCGAAGGCAGACCGGAACCGGCCATGGCTTTCGCCGCCATAGACAACGTGCTGTATGCCTCTGACGATCGTGCCGTTTCCTGGCATGTTCTGGCCGAAATGGCCACGCCTATCGAACGCATCTCGGTCGCCCGATAGGGAAAGGCCGGCGAGAAAGTGGCCGAGTCCCTTACGACCCCCCAACTGCCGTGATACGCCTTGTCCTCGAAGGCAGGGTCCTTTGACCTCCGATGCCCGCCTGGCGCTGCATGTTGCGCCTGATGAGGACATCCATGTGCGACACAACGTCAACCACCCCTCCCTCCACACTCTAAATCATTTTTTAAGATATACTTATGAATCAACTTGCTCTGCATGACAAGCCATTTTCACCCTTGCAGGCATACCGATATCGGTTAGGATGGAACTACACGAACGAGGGAAACCCGCTGGCTATCAGGCTGGTGGGGAATCGCGGGCCTCAGAGGCCTACCATTGTGTAATGAGGAGCCGGTACGTTGAAGAAGTGCCGAACCATCCCGACGAACATCGCTGACGACGGCGACATCCGACCTTCGGTTGCCGAGGCGCGTGAGTTCACCCGACGTATCGTCGCCCGAGCCCGTCAATCGCTGGCAGCACATGGCCAGGCTGGCGTTCTTGTTCCTGCCAGCCATGCACTGAAGGTGCAGGTTCGCCCTCATCTCAATCGCATGCGTCTTCTGATGCGACACGCTGCCGACGTCTATCGCGACCATCAGGAGATGTCCGACGAGGGTCTCTGGCAATCCGATCGCTGAGGTCGCCTCCAGGCTACGAAGGCGTCTGGGGAATCCACATCATTCGATCTTCTTCGCCTTGCCCCTGCGCACTGAATGCGGCTAGAATGCCCCCTGCCGACGGGTAGGGAAGCCCGGGGCACAGGGCGTGGCTCTGTCCACGCTAACCGAGGCAACGCGGGCGAAGGAGACCAGCCAGCACGGTGCAGATGGCAACAGCAGCATCTTTGGGGCAACTCGACGGACTCCCCTTGCCTTGGCAGTTAATCGCGGTGATCGCCGCCGGCATGCTTGCAGGCATGGTCGCTTGGGTTTGCTGGTCGACGTTGCGGCGGCACCTGATGAAGGAACTCGTGCGGAATACCTTGCTGACGCTGGTAATCCTCACGTTGATCATGACGGTCGTCGTGGTGCTCGAACCGCTGCGCAAACGAGGGCTCGGCGCGGAGCAGGCCCTTGCGCTCTTCGCGTTCACCATGCCGGGGGTCCTCTCGCTGACGCTGCCGATAGCGTCGCTCTTCGCGGCAACATTTGTCTATGGCCGGTTCGCACAAGACAACGAGCTGCTGGCCTGCCGAGCCAGCGGCCTCGCCACGATGAGCATTTTGCATCCGGCGCTGGTACTGGGGACGCTCGTAACGGTCCTGACGTTGATTCTGAGTAATTTCGTGGCGCCGACCCTGGCAGAGATGGGCGCACAGGCCGCTGAAAGCAGCCTGCGTAGCATTATTTTCCACCGCATCGAAACCGAAGGCTATTTCCACCAGGGAACCTGGCTGCTGTATGCCGACAAGGTCGACAGTGAAGACAATCGACTGATCGGCGTGGTCGCAGCAGACATGCGTCGTCCGGAAACCGTGAGACTGGGAGCGGCTTCTACGTCAACGATCGATTTCCAGAAGTACGGTTCGCGGATGTACGCCACGGTCTCTCTGGAAGATGCCGTGGTCACCGAGACCGGTTCAGGTGACGTGTACCGGATCCGACAGGTACGATTCGAATCCCCGCCCCTTCCCAGCCTGGTTCATCAGATCAAGGAAAAGCCCTCAGCCTACAGTTGGTCGAGGCTGATGAGCACACTGAAAGACCCCTCGGGCAGCACGACAATCCGCAACCAGTTGATGGAGATCCAGCAGGACATCCTTCACAACGCCGCCGTGCGGGAAGTCGCCGAGGCAGTCCGAAGCGACGAGAGCTACTGGCTGTCGTCAGGGCGGGAGCGGATCGAGATCAGCGCGCCAGCGGCACAGTTGGTTGCCACGGATCGCGTCGAGTTGCTGACGGGTATGGGCCGGGACGGCGAGCCCCAGTCGGTTCAGGTGAAGCTGCATCGTGATGGCGTCCTGAAACGCACCTATTCGGCCGATCTCGCGACAGTCGAGGCGAGTTGGTCCCCCTTTGCCGACGAGTCATTCCTGAGCGTGAAGCTGTCTGGCAATGTCAAGGCCCGATCGGCAGGCGAATCCCCCGACGAGAGTCTTCGCCGAAGCGACTGGCGAATAGGCAGGCTTGCGATCCCGGACACGGTCAGCCGGCAGGCGCAGACCATCTCACTGGAGGAACTCGCTCGCGCTCCTCGCAGATATACCCAGGACCGGAACATCATCCGGGACGTACAGAACCTCAAAGGATACGGCATTCGCCGCTTGATCGACGACATCCTGGCCGAACTGCATTCGCGGTTCTCTTACGGACTGGGATGCTTCCTCATGGTGGCGATGGGTGCGGCCCTTGGCCTGATGTTCCGGGGCGGCCAGGTGGTGGTCGCTTTCGCGCTGGCTGCCATACCCGGCGCTACGGTGGGCCTGCTGATCATGACCGGCAAGCAGATGCTCACCAACCCCGACGTCTCAGCCATCGCGGGAATCTCGATCATCTGGCTGGGACCGGCGCTCCTGTTGGGGGCCAATGCGGTACTGTATGCCACCCACATGCGACGTTGACACCGTGGAACGCGAAAAGAAAACGACCCAATGAGAACGCTGGACCGATACGTCATCCGAAGTTTCCTGCTGTCGGCGGTGCTGTTCTTCGTGGTGCTCATGCTGCTTCGCATCGTCGGAGACCTGTTCGTCTACATGGACGAGTTCGCCGAGGGCAACCGCCCCCTGGGGGAGGTGCTCGGGCACATCGTCAGCTACTACAGCTACCAGTCCCTGGTCTACTTCATCGAGTTGGGCGGCCTGATCATCGTAGCTGCAGCAGCCTTCACGCTTGCACGCATGAACCACACCAATGAGCTGACGGCCATCATGGCCTCGGGTGTCAGTCTTCGCCGCGTCGTTGTGCCCATGATCGCAGCGGCCTTTCTGCTGGGTGGACTCATCGTACTCGACCGTGAATTCGTGTTGCCGCAAGTAGCCTCCAAGCTCGCCCGAAGCGAGGACCAGCTTACCGATTTCGATGCAGACTCCTTCCAGGTTCGCCTCGTTCCGGACGGCAACCGAACCGTCTGGTGGTCGCCCGATTTCTATCCCGACCGCAACGAGATGACCGACGTGGTCGCAATGGTTCGCGACGCGAACGACACGATGCTCTGCACTATCACCGCCCGGAGAGCATACCGCGAAGGACCTGAAGCGCAAGGTTGGCGTCTTCAGGACGGACAGCTTGCCCGCACGGAACTCACCCAAGACCGTCAGGGCCCGAAGAACCGAATCTACACCGCCGAACTCTCCCCGGACGTCCTCGTCAAGCGACGCCGGGCTGGAGAGAGACTGCGAGAAACTGACCAGCAGAATGACATGGTTCTCACGGCCGAATCGTTTCGACCGCCCGAAGGCGACCGGCCCGGAGTGCTGGTTCATCCTCGGTTCACCTTCCACTTCCCGGACGGACGGCCGCTGATGGTCTTCGGGGCAGAAACAGCCACATTCCACGAGCAGACGGAGGAACTTGTAGGGTACTGGGAAATGGACGAGCCCCGCGCCCTGATCTATTCAGACCTGACCGCATCGGACCTGGTGCTACGCCAGTCGGGCCGATGGCTGGACTACCTTTCGACCCGTCAGCTGCTGAGCCTGCTGGAAAGCGATCGCGTGCCGAACCGAACGGCTGTTGAGACGTCGCTTCATATCCGCTTCGCCGAGCCGGTGGTGAACCTGTTGAAGCTGCTGCTCGTGCTGCCGTTCATTCTTTCGCGAGAGAGGAACATCAAATCCTCCGTTGGACTGGGCGTGCTGATGCTTGGAATATTCTTCGCGTCGGTATACCTGGCACGGTACATCGGACTGACGCCAATCTGGTCGGCCTGGCTACCCGTGGTAATCTTCACCCCCATCGCCCTGATCTGCGTCGATTCCGTAAAGACCTGAGCGACAGAGCTACCTGCCCGAACGGACAGGTTCCACGTCCGCAAGGGGTACCTCCATCTCGAATACGCCTGACTGCACGACCACCTGGTCCTTGTCCTCGTCAATTCTCACGAGCGTCGCACGCTTGTTGAACGGTACGACGAAGACTTGCTCGCCGGGCTTGACGTGCAGCAGTGCGTCGTGGGCCTTGCGTGCCTTGGCGCCTTGTGGGCTTCGCCGCGGAATCGGCCGGTCCTTTGTGGGTTTCTCCCTGGCTGCGTGCCTGCCGCCTCGTTTGTCCGATCGGGCCCGGCTTCCGCTCCCTCGCCCCTTGTCCGACCCGCTTCGGAACGCGCCTTTGCCCGGGAACAGATCCTGCAGAGGGATCTCCCGCTCCCGATCTCCGGCCAGAACAGTAGCCCTCATCGCCAGCAGGTCAACCGAGAGCAACTGGCCCTTCCCGGGTTTGCCTGCAATGGGCACGACATCGCCGACCTTCATCTCGCCGACCGCCTCGAGCCACTGTTCGAACTGCCTTGCTCTGGCCCTGTGGTGCTCCAGCGAGCGGTGGTACTCCTGCTTTGCATGCTCTGCCTCGGATCGAACCTTCTTCGCCTGCTGGGCCTGCTGGAGGATCTCCTGCTTCAGCGAGTCCATCTGTTCGCGCACGGCTCGTTGGCCCAGGTCGGGCATCAACTCCCGCAGCGGCACCTGAACGGTCTTGCCCTCGACGTCCACCAGCGCCGCCTGCTTGTTCCATTCGATCCGTACAAGTCGGCCCGCCTTCTTCAGAGAAGGCACGTGGACCTCGTCCCCAGCCTGGAGTTCCGGCAGGCGGGCCAGCCAATGCTCGAACTGCTCCCGCAGGCGATGCAGATCGGCCAGTCTGGATTCGTAGATTTCCTGCTGGTTTCGAGCGTCGAGCTCTGCCTTGGCAGCTTCGGCGCGGGCCTCTTCGGCTGTCTTGCGGACCTGCGCGGTGGCTTTGATCGCCCTGGAGAACTGCTTGCCCTGCCGCGACAGGTACTGCTTGGCGGCCCCGGTGATCCTGCGGGGCATACCCAGACGTCGGGCGACGGTGATCGCGTGAGACTCGCCCGGCTGGCCGATCAGCAAACGGTATGTCGGCGAGAGGGTCTTCGTGTCAAACTCGACCGACGCGTTGTCCACGCGGTCGTGGGTGAATGCATACGCCTTGAGCACCGACAGGTGCGTGGTAACCATCCCCAGACACCCGATCTCCCGGAGTTCGTCGAGCACGGCCTGGCCGATGGCGCCGCCCTCGTCGGGATCCGTGCCCGCCCCCAGTTCGTCGAGGAGGACGAGGCAGTTTCGGTCGGCCTTCTGAAGGCAATAGCGGATTCGTTTGATGTGCCCCCCGAAGGTGGAGAGTGATTGCTGCAGCGACTGCTCGTCGCCGATGTCAACGAACACATCGCGTACGATGGGCAGCTTCGAGCCACGCCGCGCGGGGATATGCATCCCCGCCTGTGCCATCACCGTCAGCAAAGCCACTGTCTTGAGCGCCACCGTCTTGCCGCCCGTGTTGGAACCGGTGATGATCAGCAGATCGAAATCGTCTCCCAGTCGCACGTCGATGGGAACAACGGGGTGGCGCTTCTCAGGCCCAATGCCCGCACGGGCCTGCTGATGGGCCTGGTCGACCAGCAGCGGATGGCGGGCGTCGTGTAGCTCAAGCCCAATGCGCTCAGCCACTTCGGGACAGGTCATTTCGAACTGGTAGGCATACTGCGCTTTCGCAGAGAGCAGATCGACGTGCGCCAACATCCGCATCGTCGAGAGGATTTCTTCGCCACGGTGCTGGATGCGAACGGCCAACTCATTGAGCAACCGACGGATCTCGCGACGTTCGTCATCGCGAAGGTCGGCGAGCTTGTTATTGAGTTCGACCGACGCGTTCGGCTCGACAAAGACGGTCTGGCCGGTATTGGAGGCGCGGTGCACCACGCCGGGTAACCTGCCACGATTGTCGGCACGGACGGGCAGGACGTATCGGTCCCCGTGAAGCGTAACAGCCTGATTCTCCAACAGCCGCGTCACCTGCGGATTCTTCAGGTACCCGTAGATCACTTCACGGATTCGGCTGCCGGTTGCCTCAATCTCCCGTCGAAGCTCGCCAAGGCGAGGAGATGCGCTATCGAGGACCTCCCCGTCAGGCCCGATGACCCGCTCAATGGCCTTGACCTCCCCGTCGAAGGCGCCGATCTGGCCAGCCATGGCGTGCAGCTTGTCCAGGGACTCGGGAAGGCCTGTCAGGAAGGCGCGAACATTCGCCGCCCCTCGCAGGGCAGCGAGAATGATGGCGAAGTCCTCGGGGGTAGCGCCTCCGCCTGGCACGGCTCGCTGCATAGGCGCGCGTATGTCGCTAATCCCGCCGAATGGCGGCAGCCCGACATCTCGCAGGGCTTCGACCATCTGCGTGGTCTGCTCCAGCCAGTGGACGATTGTCTGGGGATTGCGCGACGGAGAAATCCGTGCGGCAAGCGAACGCCCAAGTGAGCAGGCGCAGTACTCACCCAGCAGGCATCGGATGGCATCAAACTCGATCTTGGTCAGCGTCTGGGAATCCAAAGGCCCGTCCTCGAAAAGGCCCGTCGATTATACCGCGCAGTGGATGGGGGGGGAGCAATGCCCCGCCGACTCCGGTGATCGCAGTCCATCGCACGGCATCCGTTGCATTCCGGGGTCGCATACGGGAAGCACCTTCCGCCGACAGAAGCTACTTTCTGCGGCCCCAGTTTTCATCAATCAGTCGCTGACGGTCGATCACGCCCACGGAGTCCGACCACTGGCTGTAGATGGCTTCGAGCCGCTCTTTCCCGTCGCATTTGCTCTCGGCGAGATCGGTCAGTTCCGTGCGGTCCTCGACCATATCATACAGTTCCCACTGGCCTGCGGTTTCAAACTTCTGCACGAGTTTCCATCGGCCGTGGCGCACAGCACAGTTTCCTTCGTGCTCCCAGAACACCAGGCGATCGGACGTGTCCTGTTGCTTTCCGCGAAGCGTCGGGCCGAAGCTCTCACCGGCTGCGGGGGTAATCGCCCTGCCGTCCAGTTCGGAGGGATACTGCACACCGGCGACGTCGCAGCAGGTAGCCATGATGTCCGCCACGTGGGAGAGGCGATCCGTCTGCCGGGGCCTATCGATACCGGCTGGCCAGTGGGCGATCAACGGGGTGGCGATACCCCCCTCGTGCACCCAGTGCTTGTGCATGCGGAATGGCGTATTGGAGACATTTGCCCACGGGCGGTTGTAGCTCTGGTAGGTCGTGTCCGGGCCCGGCATCACACCCGGGGCATTGCCAACAACGACCTTCCCGCCATCGAGCGTCTGGCGTTCCAACCGGGAAGCCCAGCTGCTCTCGTGCCGGATGAACTCGTGGCAGCCGCCGTTATCCGAGAGAAACAACACCAGTGTGTTGTCGTCGATTCCCTGCTCGCGAAGCTTCTCGAGGATGGTACCGACACCGCGATCCATGCGTTCCACCATCGCAGAGTACGTCGCCATCAGCGCGTCCTGGTAGTCCTTGTCAGGAATCTCGTCCCACGGATCAACATCCGGATCGCGGGGCGAAATATCCCACTTCGGATCCACGATACCGGACTCCTTGAGACGTTCGTGACGATCAATGCGAATCTGGTCCCAGCCCCCTGCAAACTTGCCACGGTATTTCTCGATGTCCTCCTGGAATGCGTGCAATGGCCAGTGTGGAGCCGTATATGCCACGTAGAGGAAGAACGGCTGATCCGGCGTCTGCCTCCGCGACTTATCAATCATCCCAGCCGCCCGTTGACTGATTGCATCGGTAAGGTAGAAATCGGCGGTTTCGGGGGTCAGGAACCTGTCATTCTCGGACAGCGTGGGCGGGAACCAGTAGCTTCCCGCGCCGCAGAGAGTGCCGAAGTGCTCCTCGAAGCCGCGCTGCACGGGTGTCGGGTGCGTTGGGTCGCCGGGGCTCCATGTGTCGGGCCGCTGGACGTTGTAGGCCCCGCCGCAATGCCACTTGCCCGACATGAACGTTCGGTAGCCGCCGGATCTCAGGACCTCGGCAATCGTCGCGCAGCTGTCGTTAAGGTAGCCTTGGTACTGCGGATAGCCCAAGTCGTTGACCATGCCGCCTACCCCGGCCTGGTGCGGGTACAGCCCGGTCATGATGCTGGCGCGGGTGGGGCAGCAACGTGCGCAGTTGTACATCTGCCGGAAGACAATGCCACCCCCTGCCAAACGATCCAGGTTGGGCGTGTCGGTCTCTCCGCCGTAGCAGCCGATATCCGAGAAACCCATGTCGTCAACCATGATCAGTACGATATTCGGACGGGTCGTCGTGGCGGATGGTTCGGCGTTCATGGTATGGTCCTGATGGCCTGAGGTCCGTGGCTAG
>CAZXSK010000011.1:0-74447 GCA_964642855.1 uncultured Planctomycetaceae bacterium
TGGGCGAAGAGGCCGCCGATTGCGGGCCCCACGAGCTGTTCGTCGACATCCTGAGCGTGCTGTAACGGCGGGTTCCGGCCGGTTGGGTTTGCATGACGAATCTGCCCCCTGCAGGCAGGGCGTGGGATACTCCTCCTACAATGAGAAAGGAGGAGTTTATGGCGATAGAGATCGGCCTGAAACTCGACCCGGGCGCGCTGTTCGGAAGCGATTGGCCTGCCGGCCTGTCTCCGCCGGAACGTCTGCTCAAGGCGATGGCGGGGTGGGGTGTCGACTTCGTCGAGATTCCGTGGGGTGACGACCGCCCCTGGGAGCCGGTCGAACGCCTGGTGGATCTCTGCGGGACCGTCGGCATCGGCGTGTCACTTCACCCGTACCTGCATTCCCATCTGGCCCCGGAGATCTTCGATCGCACCGGTCCGACCGAAGGCCACGTAGAGATTCTCGATCGAGCGCGCCGAATGGTCGATCGTACAGGCCAGGCGGTAACGCTGGTTTTCCACGGCGGGGTTGCCCAGCACGAGCCTCACGGGCGTTCGATTGCTGCTGCCCGGCAGGCGGGAAGGGAGTTCGCCGAATGGCTGGGCGATCAGGCGTCGCGCCGATCGGGCGTTGAAGCCTTTCTCGAAACCCAGGTGCCCGACGCCCCCGACAACCGGGGAATCGTGCGGATGGGAGAGACGTGGCGGTCGTGTCTGAAGCTCGTACGGCAGACGGCGTGTGGTATCTGCTGGGATCTCGGGCACGCGTTCATCGCTGCTGAATATGGAAAGCACACAGCCGTTCCTCCGCCGGAGTTCGTCTGCTGGGTCGGGCACGTGCATGCCCACGACGTAGCCCGGCAGGGCGAGTGGCTGCGCGACCATAGGCCTCTGGGCGAAGGCGTATCGCGTTGGCGAGAAGACCTTTCGCTGCTGTCGGGCGTCAGCTTTGAGGGTCGCGTGCTGCTGGAGGTGGATCTGTCGGAATACGATCGGCTGGCGGAGATCGAGAGCATGTTCAACCACTCCGCCCGCGAGATCCGCGCGGTCTTCACACCGGCCGTATCCGTCAGTCAGAGCACGGATTGACTCGCGACGGTCGTCCAGGGCGTTGGAGGACCACACCCGCGCGCCGTTCTACTTCTCGCCGAGGATGATCTTCTCGCCGTCGAACGAAATCGTCTGCTTCCCGACGGTCACCTCGGCGTCGAGGCCCTTGCCCTTCGCCGATACCACCGGGGCGTCCTTCTTCTGGATGGTAACCACGACGAAGAAATCGTCCCCGCCGGTGGCGACGATGGCGTTCCAGTTGATTTTCTCCACGCCGTGGTACTTGTTGACCGACTGCCTGTTAGGCCGGCCGATCTTGACGTCGGAAGGCGCGATGAAAGTTGCCTGCAGGCTCGCGTCGCCGTAGTCGATGGTAAACCCCGGGCGGTCGTGGTCGACGGTGACCTTGTAATTGAGATCGGTCTTGGGCATGGTCGGCAACTGCCACAGCCATTCCTTCCGGCCGCCCCCTTCGATCCGATCGACGAGGACCATCAGGCAGGGCGCGCCGCTCTTGCCGGAGTAATCGAAGGCGAAGGCTCGCTTGCCGGTGATACCCAGGTCGGCAAAGCCTTCCGGCCAGCGGATCAAGTTGCCGTCATATGTCCTGCCCTTCTTGCCGGCGTAGACGTCGTTCATGTCGATGGTCAGCCGGCCGGAGCCGGTTTGCTCATCGATATCACGGAACGCCAGCCTGCCGCAGCCGCTTTGATTGATCTTCTCGTCTTCGGGCAGGAGCACGACCGATTCCTGCTCGCGGATGCCCTTGCGAGAGGTCGAGCCGGTCGCCCACGGGTGGCCCAGCCCCCACAGCCGGAACGTACCCGCATTGGGGTGGTTCCAACCGCCGACCATGCTTGCCTTGAGGAACACCTGGGCGATGAAGTCGTCGTCGGAGTCCCAGCCACTTCGCAGGCAATGGAAGCCGAAGGTCGGCGCATGCCATGTCAGCGGCATGCCCTTCGACGGGTGTTTCGGCTCCATCTCCAGCGGGTAGTGCAGAAATTCCATCGCCAGTTGGATGCCGCTGTCGACCAGTACATTCCCGGCGGAGTTGGCGTCTTCGACCCCGTAGATGTGGTTCCACGCCCACAGCAGGTACGGCTTGTACTGCTGGGGTACGATCGGGAACGCTGCGGAGATCCATCGGCTGTCGACGCCGCAGGCACTGTTGAGCTTGAGTACCTTCGTGTCGCCATTCTTCTGGAAGAGCACCTGCATCATGCGTCGGGGCATGAGCAGCTTCACGTCGGGGTCGGGCGAGGCATAGCGTCCGAACATCTTGCGGTAATGTGTGGCGAAGACCAGCGGATACCAGCTGGCGATATTGGCATAGCCGCCTGTTTCCGCCTGGAACCCTCCTTCGCCAATGCCAACGCGATAGTGCTGGTAGTTCGTCCACCGCGCGGTGTCGAGCATCTGTGCGATCGATGGATCGGCTCCGCCATGGGCCTTCCAGAACGCGTAGTCCCGCTTCCATTGGGCAAGCTGGAGCTCATACAGCGCCAAGCGATCGGCCATCGCTTCGTGCTTCAGAGACACCAGCAGCGGCGCGACGGTTCGCTTGGTGTTTCCCGTCTCCACGAGCATCATGACCGGGTAGATGCCCTGCCTGAGCTGGTAGAAGGTCTTGTCGTCGAGCTTCTGGCCGGCGACCCAGACCTCTACATCCCGGCCATCGGGCACGAAGCCGACAACCTGGTCCTTCTCCACCTTAATCGCGGTGAACAGCATGACGCGCATCGGGCCATCGACCTGCTCAAGCTTGTCCAGGTGAATGCCCTCCTCGTCGCCAGCTGCCCGGGGCAGGGGAGCAAACTTGACCGATTCGCGCACGAGTTTCGCCCCTCCCTTGACCTTCAGGAACGAAGCTTCGGTTCCGATCTCCGGACGGGCGCCGTTGTATCCGCCGATGGTTCGGAGCACGTTGGACGAACCTTTGGCGGACATGGGTCCGGCGATGATCCAATCGCCGATGGGCTTGCCAGCCTCAAACGTCACCAAAGGCACGCCCTTGCCCCGGCTGTAGGAACGGTCGGGTTTGATCTCCTGCGCGCCTTGTTGCGGGTCGGCGGGCTTGACCGGCTCGTTTCCGTCCAGGCCCCAGAGCGTCAGGGCGGTCATGCCGGCTGCGCCCCGACAGGGCCCGTAGTAGTTGCTGCACGGGTGGTAGTTCGGGTGGGCGGTCATGAGGTACTTCAGCCAGTAGTGTCCGTAGGGCCTGGCGAACTTGAGGAACTCCTTCTCCAGATCCTCCGGCCATTCGCCGTGCAACAGGTCCCAGGTCATCAGCAGCGCGACCATCCGGTGGCCGAATCCTCCGCTACCGAACCCGCCGTTGAAGTCATCGAACGAGAAGTCGCCCTTGAAATCGCGGATGAGCTTGAAGATGCGGATTTTGAACTTCTCCTCGCCGGTAAGCTTGTAAAGCAGGGCGAGGTTCACGATGTCAGCACCTCCGGCTACCTTCTTGTAGTACGCCTGACCGAAGGGGGTCTTGAGCTTCTTGCGGTAATGGTCCAACTGGTTCGCCCGCAGCAGAACACGGGGCCTTTCGTCCGGCGTGACCGGCTGGAAGTCCTCCTCCAGGATCCGCCGGTAGGGTTTGATCTCACCGGTCGCCTTGCCAGACACCTTCTCCCCTCGCCAGGTCCCGGAGTACGTACCCGCCCACCCGCCGTCCTTTGTGCGATCGAGCTTGACGGTCCATCGCCCTCGCCCGCCGGGCACCCAGATATCCCGGGCCATGTGCATGTCCGCGACGATCTCGATGTGGTCGTCGGTGATGGTGGCTTCGTCGATGAACCCGGAGTGGTTGCCGTTGGAGAACCCCAGCGCCATCGCGTGGGCGCGAGCCCATTTCCCTTCCTTCGCCTCCGCCTGGAGGATCACGTGCTGGCCGTTGTCCGCCTGGTTGCCCTTGTGGTAGACCGCCTTGCGGAGGGTTACCTCGAGGATGCCCGTAAAGGATTTGTCCTGATCGGCTGCCTGCAAGGGCAGGGGCAGCGCAAATACAGCAGCCAGTGCTAGGCCGAGTAATCTTCTTGTGAACCACGTATGCATGGCGGAATCCTTCCGTAGTGTTACGTCTTGTCCATCTGTGCCATCCCGTCGACACCTGTCGCCCGCTGCCGCCCGACCTGAGCAATGCGGGCCCTTTGCCGATCATTGAACCCTCTCGACGGTTGCAGGTGCCTGTACTGTTGCGGGTAAGGGGCAAAACCCATTTGCTCTGCGGATACTTGCCGTTTCTCTCGATTCTGGTATCCTGCGTCTCTCCGCCGGGCCCGCTCGCACCGCGATGCGACGCAGACAATAGGAGATAACTGGCATGACACCCGACCTTGCGAGGCATCCATACTTCCAGCCCTGGGTCGACCCCGAGAGCGGCATCACGAGCTACCTGCTGTCTGAGCGGGTCGCTCCCCTGCAGAAGGCCTGGTACTACCATACGCCCAGTGTTTCTGACGACAACCGCTGGCTTTGGTTCTACGCTTCTTTTCCGCCTTCGAGGCAATGGTTCCCCGCAGCTGTCTGCCTTGACCCGGACGATCCCCGGTTCCGCACGTTTCCAGGATTTGTCGGAGGCGGCAATCCGGTGCTGATCGACGGAGGATCGGCGGCGTATGTCACCTCAAAGGACGAGATCTACCGCCAGCCTCTCGACGGCCAGCCGGAGCTGATCTTCAAGATGCCAGGCGACGTCACACAGGGCAGGCATCTGTTCACGCTCGTGACGGATCTGAGTATCTCGGCCGACGGGAAGTACTTCGTGTTGGACAGCAGGATCGGCAATCGCTGGCTGATCTCGACCGTCGAGATCGCGACGGGCGAAATCACCCCGCTTCGATGGTTCCATCGTTGCCATCATCACGCGGTCTTCTCGCCGACCGACCCCGAGCAGATCCTGGTGGGGCAGGGCCCGTACGTGGACGCGGTCACCGGTGACAAGGGCAACATGGACATCCGGCTGTGGATCATGGACACGAAACGGACGTACTACGAGCCTCTGCAGGAAGATATGTGGTTCGGAAGGAACTCCATGAGCTGTCACGAATGGTTCACCGCGGACGGCAAGATCCAGTGGGTGGACTACTGGAATGGTCTGTTCGAGGTGGACCCGCATGCCGATCCGCGTAAGCGCGAGCTGTTCTGGGAGCACAAGGACCTCTGCCACGGGCAGACTGAGAAGACGCTGCGTTACTCGGTTGCCGACGAGAACCCGTACAAGCGAAACGAGAAGGCTCCCTGCCGGGTGCTGCTCTACGACCGTACACGTGGCGAGTACGTGCCGATTGTCTCGAGCATGATCGGTGCTCCGCTACCGCCAGGTCATTGGCGGGCGTATCATCTGGATCCGCACCCCCACTTTTCTGCAGACGGCTCGCTCGTGGTCTACACGTCGACGGTCGCTGATCGCGTGGACGTGGCGGTGACGCCAACTTCCGATGCGATTGATGGACTCTGATGGCAGGGCGGGAGGTCGAGTCACTCAGCCTTTGACAGGTGTGTTGCCATACATCGTTTCAGGGAAGCTGGTTAGCTACGTTGTGACAAAAATCACGATTTCCTGATTTTCGTGGATCGTTTCTGCAAGGTAAAGCGTTTTGAGACCTGGCGCGGGGAGGCCACTCGGGTGAATGTCTTGTCAACGACATTCGCCTTCGTAGGTTTCGGCATGTCGCCAGAGCTGCACAACATGGGCAAGCGTGGCTCCCGAAGCGCTTTGGCCAGGTTTTTGCATACGCACGGAGGGATAGCAGGCACGATTCCCATATTGGAAGTGAAGCATGAGTATTGAGGGCTGTCCGTTTCGAGACCCCGACAATCCGCCGAAAATCATCAACGGTAAGTGCGATTGCCCAAATGACTTGCCTGACGATCCCTGCGCCCTTCGCTGCCGCTACCGCCGGGCATTCCTGGCCAGCCTTTCGAGCAGCCCTAGCCTGAACCTTCGTCTGCGCCAGGCGATCGCCCATCGCATGGACTCCTCCGGAGGGTAGTTGTGTGCTTCACCGGAAGCTTGTCGATATTCCCTCGCAAGTTCGACCTCGCCGTCTATGATAGACTCTCAAAAGAACCTGACGTTTCCACCGGGAACATCTCTGTATGGATAACTTCTGGGTAGCCTTGGGATTGACCGCCTTTGCGGGGCTTTCGACGGGGATCGGCAGCGCCATCGCTTTTTTCGCCAAGCGCACCAACTTTCGTTTCCTGTCCGTGGCGACGGGCTTCTCCGCGGGGGTCATGCTCTACGTGTCCTTCGTCGAGATTCTCCCCAAAGCCGCTGAGAGCATCGCCGAAGCGGGGGCAGAGAGCACGGCTGGGTGGTGGGCGACAGCCTCTTTTTTTGCCGGGATCATGGTCATTCTGCTGATCGATCGCCTGATTCCCTCGGCTGAGAATCCGCACGAGGTCCGGTCGAACAGTCAGGTCGATGCCGTGCACGATGGGGCCTCGCCCCAGCAACTGCTGCAGACCTCTCCGGAGAAGCTTCACCGTATGGGGCTGTTCACGGCGCTTGCCATCGCGATTCACAACTTCCCTGAGGGGCTGGCGACTTTCCTTGCCGCATTGAGCGATCCCGCCCTGGGCCTGGCGATCGCCATCGCCATCGCCCTGCACAATATCCCGGAGGGAATCAGCGTATCGGTTCCCATCTACTTTGCCACCGGCAAGCGACGCCCGGCTTTTCTCTACTCGGTGCTCTCGGGGGTGGCCGAACCAATTGGGGCGCTTGTCGGCTACCTCGTCCTCCGGCCTTTCATCGGGCCAGGCATGATGGGGGCGCTGTTCGGAGCGGTCGGGGGGATCATGGTCTACATTTCACTTGATGAACTGCTGCCCACGTCCCGGGCCTACGGGAAGGGGCACGATTCGCTCTATGGGCTGCTGGCGGGAATGGCTGTGATGGCGATGAGCCTATTGCTGATGGCCTGACTCAATGCGGAGTGAGAACTACAGCTTTCGATCGAGTCTGCGGTACTGAATGGCCTCGGCCAGGTGGTGGGCAGCGATGGCGGTTTCATTTTCGAGGTCAGCGATCGTTCGCGCAAGCCGCAGGACTTTGTCATGAGCGCGGGCGCTCAAGCCCAGTTCCGTCATCGCCTGCTTGAGGAGCATTTCTCCGGATTCATCCAGCTGGCAGAACCGGCGGACTTCGGGTGAGGACATCGTGGCGTTGGTGGTCACTACGCCCCGGCCGTTGAATCGCTTCCGCTGAATCTCTCGCGCCTGCCGGACCTGTTGGCGCATCTGCTCCGAGGACAACCCGCCGCCGGTCGGGTTGCGGAGGTCCCTCCAGGGAACGGGCGGGACTTCGACGTGGATGTCAATGCGGTCGACCAGAGGGCCCGACACGCGTCCCATGTATCGCTCGACCATCAGCGGCGAGCAGTTGCAGCGGCGTTTGGGATCGGTCGCATACCCGCAGGGGCATGGGTTCATTGCAGCTACCAGCATAATGCTCGCGGGAAAGCGCATCGTGCTGTGCACCCGCGGGATCGTAACGCAGCGGTCTTCCAGAGGCTGGCGAATCATCTCCAGGGTCGGCCGGGCGAACTCGGGGAACTCGTCGAGGAAGAGCACGCCGTGATTGGCCAGTGAGACCTCCCCGGGCTGGGGAATGGCTCCGCCGCCGATCAGTGCCGCGGAGCTGGATGAGTGATGGGGCATGCGCACCGGGCGGGTGGCCAGGAGCGACTGTCCCGCCCCGAGCAGCCCGCGCGCCGAGTAGATCCGTGTGGTCTCCAGCGACTCCTCCGGTGACAGAGCAGGCAGGATCGTCGGGATCCGCTTGGCGAGCATGGTCTTGCCCGAACCGGGCGGGCCGATCAGCAGGATGTTATGATGCCCAGCGGCTGCGATCGTCAGCGCGCGCTTCGCGGATTCCTGCCCCCGGACGTCGGCGAAATCTACCTCGTATTTCCCCTCGGTGGCGAAGATCTCGTTGAGGTCCACCGAGACCGGTTCGATGGGCAGGTCGCCGGTCAGCACGCCGACCGCTTCCGTGAGGTAGCTCACCGGAATCACGTCCACGCCTTCGACAACGGCTGCCTCGGCGGCATTCTCGGCAGGCAGGATCAACCCGCGGCGATTCTGCTGTTGGGCGAGCATCGCTGCAGCGAGGGCTCCGCGCACCGGCCTGACGCGACCGTCCAGTGCGAGTTCCCCCATCACGATGTAGTCGTCGAGAAAGTCGCTGGCGAGCTGGCCTCCTGCGATCATGCAGGCGATGGCGATGGGCAGGTCGAAGGCGGACGAATCCTTGCGAACTTCGGCCGGTGCAAGGTTGATGATGACCTTTGGCCCCGGCCAGCGGTAGCCAGAGTTCCGCAGCGCTGCCTGGATGCGCGAGAGGCTTTCGCGTACAGCTGCATCGGCAAGCCCGACGAGTTTGACTTCGCCGTTCTTGCCGAGCGACACATCGGCTTCGACCTCGCAGGCCACCGCATCGATGCCCTGCAGGATGGAACTGTGCACGCGAGCGATCATGGGACACCCTCTGCCATCGTTAGGGCGATGTTAGCTGCAAGTGCCGCGGCCCGCAAGGGGAAATCAATCGTTTGGCGACGATTCGACCGGGTGCGTCTGGCGGGGCTACCCAGAACGCAGACGATCCCCATCGAAAGACGATCCGAGCAACGAGTTGACAGTCCCTGGCGACTCGAATATCCATGCCCGCAACAGAATACGCTGCGAAGGACGGTTGGCCTGCTACGTCTAACTCGATGAAACCCAAACCAGGAGGATACAGTGCGCGACGATATCCCTGCCGATTCGACGGAACCCAAGGATTTGGGGACAGGCCACGAAGACAGTCTGAGCGAGAACGTTGCCAAAGCCCCACCGGTGTCCATCATGTTGCCGGCAGGATTGATCTTCCTGAGCGGAAGCATCGCGATGATCTTGTGGGCCTGTGGAGCGATCTTCGAACACGTCGAAGCGAAGCAGATCTTCAAGGAAACGACCGGCCAGATCGTCGCCACTGGGGCCCAAGAGGTCCGAGTTTACCGAACTCGCAGTAATCATCACACTGGTGGCAGGTCGCATCGCGGGCCAACCTATCAGGACCTTGATCTACTCTATGAATACAAGGTCGACGGGAACAGCTACACCGGGGGCCTCCTGGACTTTGGCGAGAACATCCGACCGACAAAATGGTCGGTCGATGTAGTGCTCAACAAGTATCCCAAGGGTGCGAACGTGCCCGTTTACTACGATCCGGCGGACCCGCGACGAGCCATTCTGCAACTCGAGTGGCCTGCAGAAAATCTGCTCTGCATCCTGATGGGCGGATCCTTTGCTTTTCTGTTCCTGGGCCTCATGCTGAGCAGTGTCGCCCGTCCAGGTGGAGGACCTTTGCGGCTTCTGTCTCGTTTGGCATTCGAGCCCGGGCGCGTGCTTGCTGCTTTGACGCTGCTCAATGCGCTTCTCATGTGCGCTCTGCCCTGGTTCTTCGGGCCGCTGACCGTGAAGGCCAGTATTGTCGGCGGGATCGGACTTGGTCTTCTCGTGGCTGTCAGGCGGATTGCTGGCGACCGGCGGGAACCTGCCTCGCAGACACCGGCTGATGAAGCTCCCTGAGAGATGGGTCGAGTCTTCATCTTCCGATCTCTCAAGTTCCCACGTACTGACGAGACGGTTGTCCTGAGATACACCGAAGTCGGGGGCCTTGTCGCTGTGAGGTAGAGGGCAGCGCCGCGACCCAGGGGCCGGTTGGTATCTCCGGGGTGTAGTTCTGCCCCTTGATGGTGAGAAAGAACGCTCGGCTTGGGTGTCAGTTTGTTGTTGTCGATTCAAGGATTTCGGGTATGATTTCCATTGGTCCGCATTGTTCCGGGCCGTGGGAGACCAGTCACTTAAGGAACAAGGGGGATTTCTCGTTTCGGGACCGGTCTCCGTATTGCTCAGTACCGATTGCTCGCAGTTCATAAGAAGGGAGAGGCCCATGAGGCACTTCAACGTTGTGTGTATGGTCTTTGCGCTGATGGCCTTGAGCGCTACAGCGGTTGCAGGATTGCGGTACGAGGTGTGGGAGATTCCCGATCCGCCGACAGGCTCTGCGCCGATCGGATCGATGGCCGAAGGAAGCATCAGCTTCGCCGGGTACAACGGCGATGCCTGGTGGTACCGTGGCGGATGGACGAAGCTTTCGGACAGCGGCTCGCCCAAGTCCGCCAGCTCGACCGGCTATGTCGTCGGGCGCGACATTGCCACGGAACAGGCAGTGGGCTGGCACGTTACGAGCGGCGGGGTGACCTATCGGCAGCTCAACGTTCCCACGCAGGGCCCCTATCCGTGGAGCGAGGGGTACGGCGTGAACAACCGCGGCATCATGGTCGGCGCGGCCCAGTCCGGAGTAGGCACGAGCGCCGCATATATCCATGACTGGAATGCAGGCAGCACGACGTTCATCGATCCGATGGACCTCGACAATGACGGCGAACCGGCAGACATAATGAACGCCATTGCCGTCAATGACGCCGGCATCGTTGTCGGCAACGTGATCGACGGCTGGTACCGGGACGGATTCGTACACACGCCCGGTAGCGGAGTGGCCTCGCTGGGCGTGAAGGTGTACGCCAAGGACCTGGAGGTCTGGGACCTCAGCGAAAATGGCTACGTCGCTGGAGCGATCGACGATAGCACAGTCTATGTCAAGAAGATCGGCGAGTCAGGGTATACGGACACAGGCCTCGCATACAACTCCGAGCGAGGCGGCGTGAACGACGCCGGCTGGGTGGCCTCGGGCAATCAGCTCTATCACGACGGCACGGTGAGCAATATCTCCGATCTGGTCGTGCCCGGCACTGGCTACGGCTGGTTCGGCATCCGCGATATCAACTCACGCGGCGTGATGATCGGCATGGCCAGGGAGAGCATGTATTCCGGCGACTGGGCGCGCGTGTTGCTGTTCCCCGTGGCGGGTGACAACGTCGTGCCGAACCCGGAGTTCGATACGACCGACGGCCTGGTGACCAGCGGCGAGGTGGAGGTGGTGACAGACCCAGACGACGCGGGCAACAACTGCCTGCAGATGACCACGGCCTCGCCCGTGTACATCGAGCAACTGGTCGACACGCCGAACGGAAGCTTCGAGATCTCCTTCGACTATCGCTTCCTCGATGCCGGGGGAACGCTCCTGTTGGAGTTGAACGGCCAGGAGCTGGAGGTCCTGGGTCCCGCATCCAAGCCCGATGCCACGTGGGTGAACCATGGCCACGGCTATCTCGTGAACGACCCGTCGCTGTACAACCTGAGCGACGCTGCCTTGCGGATCACGTTCGATCATGACGAGGCGGACAAGCGGGTCCTGCTGGACAGCCTGCATCTCGGCGTTGTTGACGAGATTCCCGAGCCGACGATTCTCAGCCTGATGGGTCTGGGCGGACTGGCAATGCTGAGACGCAGACGGGGGAAGTAAGTCTCTTGTCGAGACGACAGCTCAGCCACACCAGCCAGCTAACGCACGAAGAAGACAACGGGCGGCCCGAGGCGGGTCGCCCGCTTTTTCGGCGCAGGAGTTCGCTAAGGAACGACAATGCCGGCCTTGCGTTGCCCGCGACACGTATGGCACCACCAGATGATCGGCGAACCCGAACCCCATGGATCCCAGATGCATGCCCTTGAGCAACTCCGGCAATGGCGGAAGCCAGAACTCACACGAAGCCATTGACACGATCGGGCTGCAGGCTGGCTTGCATGGTCTTGATTGCCATGGGATAATCTCCTGTCGCCGGAACCGATCTCCGCGCGAAGGGTTTACGGACTGGATACTCATTTTCTCCCCGCTTCGATTTTGGAGACACTCATGAAGACTCTGTCGTATCTCTGCATTGGCCTGGTCGTGCTGGTGACAGCTTGTTACGCACCAGCTGGCGACAAGCTCTACAAGGAAGATGGCCTGACGAAGGTGCACCCGCCGAAGGTGGACGAGAAGTTCCGCAACACCGCCTGGACCGAGAAGATGGAGAAGGGCTTCTGGAAGCGGGCAAACCACGCCATCGACGCCTACACGAAACCCTCCATCGCTGCGACCACCGGTGAGCATGAGAAATGGAACTACCCGAAGTTGATGTTCAATTACCTCGCTGGCCAGAAGGCGCACTGCCTCAAGGGTCTGCAGGTCATCGATGGGGAGCAGTCTCACACGGCGGGGATCGATTTCTACTGGTGCTTCACGCTCAAGAACCAGATGCGGAAGTACTTCTACTTCGGCGACGAGTTGGATCCCAGCTACAAGCGCCGGATGTACAACGCAGCAAAGGTGTGGACTAAGGAAGATCCTCGCCCGACGATGGAACTCGTGCTTGCGCTCGATAGCAAGGACGAGGTCGTCCGGGAGTATGCTCTGGAGCTGCTCCAGCAGATGCGTGTTCCGCCAGAGAAGATGAAGGAGATGGGCAAGAAGGCGGCTGCCAGCGACAACAATGTCCGCAAGGCGTTCGGCAACTACATGCTGAAGATCGCCGACGAGATTCCGGAAGGCAACTACCGAGACGACGTCGACAAGTGGCGCCAGTGGTACAAGATCATCTCCGACGGCGATTGGATGGTGTTCGAGGAATTCGAGCGCCAGGTCAACCCTCGCGGGCATCCGAAACACGGCGTGGGCAGCGGACCTGTCGGCGGCGCGTGGGACCCCGGCACACGCGGAGGGTGGGTGGACGCCCGCAACACGGACAACCTCCGGGCGATGCGTGAATGCAGCGTGTACCTCTTTGCCGAAGAGACCGGGAATGAAAAGGTTCGGCGGCTGTACAAGCAGAAGCTGATCCGCTCGGTGACCGGGCTGTATCACGTGGGTATGGGCGAGTGGGATTCCGAAGCGTATCACGCGCACTCGATCGCTCCGTACCTGAACCTCTATGACTTCGCAAAGGACGAGCAGGTCAAGCTTCTCGGAAAGGCTGCCCTTGACTGGCTGTTCACCGCCGGGGCACTGAAGTACTACCGCGGCGGTCACGGCGGGCCGGTAAAACGCGATTACGGCGGAGCAAACAAACCCTTCGGTGCCGGCGTCAGCCACATGATGTACCTGTACTTCGGCGACACGCCGATGGAAGATCCAAGCCCCCACTACGACGACGTGCATGCGATCACCAGCGCATACAGGCCGCCCCTTGCCGTGGTGGGCGTGGCACGCAAGGAGTTCGATCGGCCGCTGGAGATGCACAACACCAAGCCGACCTATTCACATTGGCTGCCCGGCAAGAGCGAGTCGCCGGAGTTCTGGGAGACGCTCTATTTCGGGGACACCTGCGTTCTGGGATCGGTCGTTTCCAAGGGCGGCGCATACGACGTGGGCCCGTTCAAGATGATGGCCTGGGATGCCGACCGAGGCGTGGAGTACTTCGTGGCGGCTTCCAGCAAGAAGTTCAACACCAAACGTGGAGGCGACCAGATCGCCCAGTATGAAAACCTCTGTCTGTTCCTCCGGCCTGCTGACGGTTCGACCTTCCACTTCCAGATCCCCAAGAGCGTCGATGTCTCAGAGCAAGGAGGGGTGTGGTTCGTTAGGTTCGACAAAACGTATCTCGCGATCCGGCCGATCGGATTGGACGGAAAGAAGCTCGGCGGCATGAAGGGCCGAGACTCACGCCAGTATCCCAAGGCCCAGTTGATGACCGCCAGCGGCGGGAAGGGCGACGGACTGATCGGGTTTGCCATGGAGATCGGCGAGGCGCCGACCAAGTTCGAGGACTTCAGGAAGGCGGTCCTGGCCAAGGGCCAGCTGTCCGCCGTCGAAGGCGGGAAGGGCTACGAGCTTGCGTCTGTCGATGGCAGAAAGCTGAAGGTGATCTACAATCGGGATGACAACCTGCCCGAACTCTACCGTGACGGAGAGCAGTACGTCTGGATGGACAACAAAGAGATCTACAAGCCGATGGACGTCGGGAAGAGCCCTGTCTCACTGGGCTGGAAGGAAGGCAAGCTGATCGTCAAGGCAGGCGGGTATGAGTTTGTTCAAACCGTAACGAAGGACGGTAAGGTTACGTTCTCGGAGAAGAAGGCGAAGTAGCCCGCCCGCCAGGGAACGGATCATTATGCGGGGCGTCCAAGATATTGGGCGCCCCGCTTGTGATGAGCAGCCCCACGTGCCCGAATCGGAGAAGAGGCGTGACGTCTAAGTTGACGGACAGTTTGCGAGGCATGGTGGCTGCTGTCGCTGGTCGTTTGGGGCGCAGGCGAGCGGTCGAGTCCGCGGCCATCTGCGCCGCATCTGCAGGTCCGGCTGCGATTGCGACCGGGCTTTCGCTAGCCTATGCCCGCGAAATGCCGTGGTTGGGCCTGGTTCCTCTACTGACCGGGGTAATCGTGGGAGGGCTGATAGTCTGGTTCCGTGCTCGGCTCGACCCTTCTTCCATTGTGGCGTTCGCAGCAGGGCTGTCGGCGGCGGGCAACGGGTTGGCGGGTGCATTTCTTGTCAGCTCAGGGGCAGGCATCCCGTCCCGTTTGCTGGTTTCCTTGCTGATGCTCATCGTGGGCGGAGTCTGTGGTCTTGTTGCTGGCATCATTCGCATGCCCAGCCTGACGGACGCGGCACGCTGGTGTGACAGCTGCCTTGGTCTCGAGGACCGTGCGACGGCTGCATTGGAATCGGCCAGGCGACGGGGAGAAGACAGCGAGGTCACTCGCTGCATTACCCGTCAGGCGGTCGAGGCGATCAGTGCGGCCGACATTCCATCGGCCCGGTTGTGGGAACGTGGTCCAGGTACGTGGGCGTCGCTGGCACTTGCCATTGTGGTGACGGTGGGGGTGTCGGTGGCACCGATCGGGCTGGATCACCGAGAGGATCTTTCCACGGTCTTGGCCGGTATGCTGGATCAGTTGCCGGCTGATCAACGCGCTCGTTTGGCTGAATCGCTTCGACAGGCGCGACGGGCGAGCGATGATAGGGGCGTTTCCGAAACACTGGGAGAAGCGGCCGTCGTTGCGTTACAGGGGGACGATCCGCAGCGCCTCCGTGAGCTACTGGAAGAACTTCGTCAAGCGGGAGTGGAGGTCCGCGACATGCTGCCCGCCGACGTGCTTGCAGCGGCTGAGGCACGCCTTCGCGGTGGGGGGGGCGGGGGTGGCGAGCGAGGGACCGACGCCAATGATCTGGCCCGCCGTCCCGATTCGTTCGACGCAAGTCCGGGCGGGGTGCGAGTGTTCGACCCGGCGTACGATACCAACGCGAAGGCGGCAATCGATCCCGGTTCAGGGTGGTTCTGGCGGCCTGCGGAAGATGCCTGGGCGGACGCCAGAAGGCAGGCGACCGAGGGCCTCCGAACGGGTTCGATACCGATGCGATACCGGCAACTCATCCGAAACTACTACGCCGGGCAAAGCCGGAATGGGGGCTATTGGAAGAGCGAGCCGCGCGGAGCGGATGGGACGTAGTTGTTCTGCAGGAAGTAGTCCGCGGCCTCTCGGGTGGAGCGGAAGACCCGCGTTGCCGTTTCCGTGATGAACGGCGACGGATCGGTCTCGGGCTGCCAGATTACGAACACGTCTCTGGTTGCTTCGTGGGCGTGCTGGAGTTCCCGTTCCACGCCACTGGAGAGTCCGGGCATGCCGTCTTCCAAGACCGGTACGAGGGAGATGATCATATCGGCCTGGTCGATGAGCTTGAAATCGCGCGCATAGATCTGGCCATCGATATCAGGAATGATGCTCAACGCTTCAGCTGTGTCCACGGTTGAGCGGTGGTTCGCGGGGCCAATCTCGATGGTCCGCTCGCCGATGCGGGCGGCTTTCAGGGCCTTGTCGCCGATGTACTTCTCTTCGAGGTCTCCCGGATCGAAGCAGGTGAAGTACTGCTTCATCTTGCGGCGGAAGCTCTCGATTTCAGCGAGCAATCTGGGGCGACTTCCGACGTGGGACATCGGGAAGCTCAGATATGCTTTACGCACTTCGGGGCGGAACAGAAGGCGCACGAGGGCCTTGGCGGTGCCCGATTCGATCGGGTCGTCACCCCGGGCGCAGATGTAAAAATGGCCATGGCCTTGGGTGATCTGGCTGACAAGCTCCGTGGCGAGGATCTCTTCCTCCCGCCAGACCATCAAGTCCTTCAGCGTGTGGTTGGCGTGTCCGTCTCGAAGCAGCCTGTAATGCACGCTGTCGATGTTGTCGACGACGGTCACGTAGACGTCGGCGTCGAGCTGTTTCATCTGGTCGTAATCAAAGGCATAGAACAGCCCGTGTCGCCAGCGGAAGGTTGCGTGAGTGTTGACCAGTAGATTGGGGGCCTTGTCCGCTTCGGTGAGAATGTCCTTGAAGACGCTCCGCCGAAGGCTTTGCAGGCGTGTGAGGGGCAGGTCGAGGATCTTGCCCGGCGCGACGTCGGGCGCTTCGGCGTACATTCGCCGACCGACGTTGCAGAGGGTGCAGTCGAAGCCTTTGTCCCGGGCGATACCCACGACGGCTTCAAGAAGCTCTTCCTTGTCCAGCCCGACCTGTCCTGTGATAACCGCTCGCATGAGCGGGCATGATAGCGGCCGGGCGGGGGCGAATCAATCCGTGCTCCGCCGGCTTGAGCTACAGGTTCCGTCGGGGTGAACCGGAGGCTGTCATGGTGAATGACTTCCCGCGAACCTTGAAGGTCAGCTTGACGACGACCTCCAGCGCGTAACCGTTTGTGTCGTTGGCGATGGTGACCTTGAAGTCGGTGACGGTCATGTCGTCGTCGTTGTCTCCGATCAGCACCCAGGTGTCGTCGCCGGTGGACAGGGCGGGGGCGATCTTGTACTTCAGCTGGCCGGATCCGCTGTAATAGCGGTATTCCGCCAGCGTCAGACTGCTCTGATCGGCGGGATTCTTGATGCTCAGGACCGTGTTGGGGTCAGCCGAGTCGACGTCGCTCGCCGTGCGAATCTGCCGCTTGATCTGCCCCATCACCCGCTGTGCCACCTGCATCGCGGACGAGACTTTGTCATTCTCTTCGTAGGTGGTCATCGACGAGTGAAACGCCGTGGCCACTGCGGTCATGACCATTGCGAGGATGGCGACGCTGATGATCAGCTCGACGACGGTGAAGCCGTGTCTTCTGTGTCGAGTCATGGTAATCCCTCCTGGCGCGTGATACGCCGGTGCACCGAGCCGTTACTCGAGGCTGACAAGCCAGCCGGTTTCCAGAACGGCCCTGTTTCCGTGGAGTATCGTCACGGAGACCCGTCGGCAGGCGTGCTTGGTGTCGTTGGGATCTTCCACAAGCCCGTTGGGGTCCAGCCAGGCCAGGGAGATCTGTTGCGTCCAGCCCTTCATATGCGTGATCTCGTTGAGCTGGGAGTCCCGCGGCGGACTGTAGGTAGCTGCAGAGAGCGTGTTGGGATCTCGTCCGGCGGTATACTCGCGATACTCCTGGGCGAGAAAGACCGCCTGGGTCATTTCCTGCCCGGCGAGATTGATGCTGGAAGAGGACGCGCACGCCAGCAGCAATCCGCAGACGCCGATGGCGAGAATCACGGTGGCAATGGCGACCTCGACCAGCGTGAATCCTTCGCGCCGGCAGGGACGATGCATGCGTTTCATCGGTTTCCTCCTGTGGAGGGTCCTACTTCACGACCGCGGACATCTTGAAGATCGGCAGCATGATAGCCGCGGCGATGAAGCCCACGACGGCACCCATGACCACGATCATCAGCGGTTCGATCATCGACGTGACCGTTTTAATCGTGGACTTGAGTTCCTCCTGGTAGTAATCCGACACTTCCCGCAGCACCTCGCCCAGGTTACCCGATTCCTCACCCGCGCCGACCATCTGCACCACGTTGCGGGGCAGGAGGGTCTGACGCGTCAGGGGATCGACGATTTTCGTGCCTTCCTTCACCCCGTCATGCACGCGCGTCCACATGTCACTGTAGAGCACGTTGCCCGAAACGTCGGAGGTGATCGTAAGCGTTTCCAACATCGGCACGCCCGCAGTCAGCAGTTCGCCCATCGTCTGCAGCCCGCGAGAGATGTACAGCGCCCGGAACATCTTCTTGAACAGTGGCATCTTCAGCTTGAATGTGTCAAAGGCGTGTCGGCCCTGGTCTGTCTTCTTGATCAGGACAGTCAGGCCGATGACTATGGCACCCAGCACGCCGAGGATGATCTGCCAGTCATTGCGGAGCATGTCGCTCAGGTTCAACAGCAGGACCGTTGGCGCGGGCAAAAGATCTTCCTTGCCGGCAAACAGGCCCGTGAAGCGAGGCAGGACCCACGTGAGCATGAAGACCACCGTAGAAATGGCCAGGATGCAAATGATCATCGGATAGACCATGGCGCCGATGACCATTCGGCGGGTTTCCATCTGCTGCTGCAGGTAGGCCCGGATGCGGTCAAGCATATGCCCGAGATTGCCGCTCAGCTCTGACGCCTTGATCATGTTGACATACAGGAAGGAGAAGATCTTGGGGTGCTTGCCCAGCGCTTCGGAGAAGGTCTTGCCTCCCTCCACGTCGTTCTTGACGTCGAACAGGGCCTTCTGGAATTTCTGATTCTGGGTCTGCTCTGCAATGGACTCGATCGCGGTTCGGATGTTGATGCCCGCCCGGATCATCACCGCGAGCTGACTGGTAAAGGCCATGACATCCTTCAGGCCCGGCCCACTCTCCAGGCGAATGCTCTGGAGTTTCTCGAGCAGGCTGCTTCCCGCCACGGGCGACACGCTCAGCAGGTATCCTCCCTGCTGTTTGGCCATACCGGTAGCGTCGGCGAGTGATGCCGCCTGCACCATTCCGGTCGTAACCTGACCACTGTCGTTTCGAACTTCGTAACGGTATGCCTGCATGGGCATGGGTCACCTCCTGGCTAAACGACTCCTGCCAGTTGATCTTTCAAGCTATTGGGACGCTGGGCCTGCGACATGGCCTGGTCTCGGGAGATCTGTCCGTTCAGTGCCAGCGCCTTGATCGAATCATCCAGCGTGCACATGCCAGCTTGGCGAGACGTCTCGATGGCATTGGGAATCTCGTGGATCCGGTTCTCGCGGATGCAGTTTCGAATAGCTGACGAACAGAGCATGACTTCGCACGCTGGGATCATGCCCGGACAGTCTGCCCGTTTGAACAACACCTGGCTGATGACTGCCTGCAGCGTGTTCGAAAGCATAGCCCGGATCTGGTTCTGCTGCTCCGATGGGTAGATGTCGATGATACGCTCAATCGTCTGGGAGGCATTCTGCGTGTGGAGGGTCGAGAGTACCAGGTGGCCGGTTTCGGCGGCACTGATCGCAGCCGAGGTAGTCTCGAGGTCACGCATTTCGCCCACCAGGATGATGTCGGGATCCTGCCGGAGGGCGTGCTTCAGCCCGCTTGCGAACGTGGGTACGTCGCTGCCCAGTTCGCGCTGCTCGATGATACATTTGTCGCTGAACAGCTCATACTCGACGGGGTCCTCAAGCGTGATCACGTGACGCTTGTAGACCTTGTTGATTGCACTGATCATCGAAGCCAGTGTCGTACTCTTCCCCGAGCCCGTCTGGCCGGTAACCAGAACGAGCCCGCGGGGCAGCGTCACCAGCGACTGGATTGCGGGGGGCAGGTTCAGGGTGTCCAGGGCCGGGACATTGGAACTGATCGACCGGAAGGCGATGGCGACAGAGTCCCGCTGGAAGTGCGCATTGACTCGGAAACGTCCCGCTCCCTCGACAGCCGTCGAGAAGTCCAGGTCGCGGTGTTCTTCGAACTCCTTGAACCGTTTCTCTCCGACCATGTCCATGACGAACTTGATCGACTGTTCCGGTGGGATTTCGGGCGCTCCCTTCACGGGCTCCAGAACCGTGTGGATGCGGAATAGCGGCGGCATGTTCGGCACGATATGCACGTCACTCGCTCCGACTTCCAGCGCCTTGGTCAGCAATTTATCCAGAAAGCCCACGGGCATTCTCCTCGATCAGGTCTCCGTGACACGGAGAATCTCTTCTACGGTGGTGTGGCCCTCGATCGCCTTGGCGAGCCCGTCTTCGCGCAACGTTCTCATTCCCGCCTCCCGAGCGGCAGATCGCAGCTCATTGAGGGTTGGGTTGCCCGTCACCACGTTGCGGATCTCTTCGCTGAGCACGAGCAACTCGTGGATGCCCGTCCGCCCCTTGTAGCCGGTGTCGCGGCACTTGTCGCATCCCTTGCCCTGGTAGAGTTCCTTGACCGGGAAGCCCGATTGCTCCAGCAGGGCTCGATACTTGGCGGGGATGTCTTTGACGGCTTCGCGACAGTTGGGGCAGATCCGGCGAACCAGTCGCTGAGCCAGCACCGCATTGACGGCTGCGGAAATCAGGAACGGTTCGACGCCGATGTTTATCAGTCGCGTGATACTCGATGGTGCATCGTTGGTGTGCAGCGTCGAGAGGACCATGTGGCCGGTCAGCGCGGCTTGGATTGCGATCCGGGATGTTGGCTCGTCACGTATCTCGCCGACCATGATGACATCAGGGTCCTGGCGCAGCAGCGAGCGGAGCGCAGCCGAGAAGCTCATGCCGATCGAGTCGTGCACCTGAACCTGGTTGGCGTAGGGTACCTCGTATTCGACCGGGTCCTCGACCGTGGAAATATTGAGCGTATCCCCATCCATGATCGCCAAGCCGGAATACAGGGTAGTACTCTTGCCGCTGCCCGTCGGGCCTGTCACGAGGACCACCCCGTGAGGCTGGAGAATCTGTTCCTTGAAGGTCTCCAGGTTCTCCTTGCTCATGCCCAGATTCTCGAGGCCCACGTTGATCGAACGACCATCGAGAATACGGATCACGCACTTTTCCCCCTGGGTGGTCGGGAGCGTGGAGACACGCAGGTCGACGGTTCGGCCATGGACGGTGGCCCGGATCTTGCCATCCTGGGGCAGTCGGCGTTCGGCGATATCCAGATTCGCCATGATCTTCAGCCTCGAGATGATTGCTGCGTGCATCTGAAGTGGCGGGGCGTTCTGTTCGAACAGGACGCCATCGATACGGCATCGAACGCGCAGGCGGTTTTCGCAGGGCTCGATGTGAATGTCGCTGACCTCTTCCTTGACTGCCGAGGAGATCATGAAGTTCACGTAGCGGATAACCGGACTCTCTCCGGCGATCCGTTCTAGGTCGGCGACCTCGTCGGCCTTTTCGTCGACTACTTCTACGGCGTCCTCGGAGATGTCCTTGATGAAGTCGTCGACCTGCTCTGAGGGGCTTGCCGACATCTCTTCGACAACGGCATCGATGTCCTCCGGCGGCACGACCGTAAGCTTCAGGGGCTTCTTCAGTCGCCGGCCTATGTCCTCGATGAGGAAGATATCCGATGGGTCAGCGATGCCCAGGCGGATTCCCTTCTCGCACTTGCCGATGGCCAGAACCCGCTTCTTCTTGCAGAAGTCGGAGGGCAGGGCCTGGAAGACATCGGGATCGACGTCCCCGGCCTTGACCCGACTGAACGGGAGTTCGAAGTACTTCGCTACGGCTTGGAGAGCGTGGATCTCGGTGATGAACTTGGCCTGGACCAGTGCCGCCAGAACACTGAGCCTGGGGTTGGTCCTCTGGACCTGCAGGGCCTTGTTCAACTGGTCGCGGGTGATGTGTCCTGCGTCCAGCAGAACGCGCTCCGGACCCCGAATGGTGTCCTTGGCGTCCTCGGGATTCCAGACGTCGGCGAAGTCCGGCCCCCTGGTCGAGGAGTCGTTCTCGGCGGGTTTCTGCTGATTTCCTGGTTGGCGCTGGGTGCGCGTCAAGACAAGCCTCTCCTGTCAGATCTGCCTACGTCGCTACTGTTCGAGCTGCATCACACGTTGGTGATCTTTCCAGACCAGGACAACGCGTTTGTCTCGAATCTGCCGAACGGTCCAGCCCGAGATCTTCTGGCCTTCCGTAAGCAGGCTCCCTGAGATCATGGCGATCTTCCCGCTCGGGCCGGTCAGGATGGAGTCAAGTTTCAACTGATCCACAGCCACCAGCATGGCTTCGTCGCCCTTGGGCGCTTCGGGTTGGTCGGTTTCAGGCTTCTCCTCCTCGGGCTTCTGCATGAGCTGCGCGATGGAAACGAATGGGTTTCCGGACAGCTTGTCCTGCGGAATCTGTCGATCGCGTGCCTCGAAGTAGAAGGACTCCACAACGGCCTTGGCCTTGCTTGGCTTGGCGGCCTGTCTCAGTTTCGCCAGCGCGCCGGTAACGCGGATTTCGTTTCGCTGCTCGGAGGCGCTTGCCTCGACAGGTCCGCCTCGGATACTCAGCAGATAGACGGCTCCGATGCCGGCTACGAACAGGCCGATCAGCAGAAGATTCCCTCCACCGATCTGGGGGATCTTCTCGGTCAGGCTGGTCATGTTCGACCTGGCTCCCTGTTTCGCGGGAACACCCGCACCGGGAGACACGCCAAGGCCCTGATTGGACTTGCTTGCGGATTCAGGCATCGTCATCTCCTGCTTCGTTCGAAGAAGATGGACATCGTGAAGGTTGCGCTGACATACCCGGCCGGCCTCCCACGACCGCCTGCGGCAGATAGGTTGATCTGTGTGACACGGGTGATGCGAGGCTGGTTTTCCAAGGCCTGCAGGAAGGAGTACAACCCCATGAAGTCTCCCTCCAACTGGACGACGATGGGCTGCTCAGAATGCCTGCCTCCCGCAGCCAGTCGCTTTCCCGCATTGCCTGTCTGGGGTCGGATACTCTTGGTCCGAAGATCGTTGGCCTCTGCCAGAAGCCAGATCTCCTTCAGGACCTTGTCGATTTCCTTTTCACTGGGCAGTTTCGAGCGGAAGAATGCGATCGCGCCCTCAAGCTCCCCGATCTCCCCCTTCAGATTGCCTATGGTCGCCGTGGCCCGGTTCAACTGTGCCAGTCGGACCTGTTTGGCCTCGATCTGCCCCATCATCTCCTTGTTGCGAGCGTCCTGAGGGCGAAATACGAACTGCCACGCGCCTACCGGGATGGCCAGCAGCATCGCGATGAAAACAATCTCTCGGATTCCGAACTTCATTCCTCTGCCCCCCATGCCTTGACCAGTGCCACCTCCGTCAACGAAGGCGAGTGATCGTTACTGGCTTGGATTGCTTCGATTGCGTCCATGCCCGGCTTGATCGTCATTTCCAGATGGAAGGATCGGACGGAATTCTCCTCGCTCCGTTTGCGGGCTTCGACGCTGTAGATCAGGTCCACGCTGTCGACGAGGGGGTTGTTCCGAAGCCGGGCGATATAGAGAGCGACCTCCACGTCGGTCTTCGCCTGGCCGTAGATCGTGATGTCCACGGAGGGACTGAAGCTCTTGACCGTTGGCCCAAGTGATTTCTTGCCTCGGGCCGGCCTGCGACGGGCTGTCGCCTTTCCGTTGTCCAGGATCACCCGAAGAAGGGCAACATTCTCGGGGCGTGCATTGGTGATAAAGCCGATCAGGTAGCTCCTTGGAACCCGTTCCATCAGCGCCGAGGTGTTCTCCGCCTTGGCGATGAGCTTCTTCTTCTGGAGCTCAAGTTCCTGGAGTTGATCAATCAGCGATGCAGCGCGGGCATATTCTTCGCTCACTCGTGCGGCAATCTGCTTCGTCCTTCGCGTCTTTGCTTCGGAGACAATGGCCGCTCCGCCTACCGCAGCCATCACCACCACAAAAAGCACAAAGCAGAGGACGTTCGCACGTCGCTGTGCCCTGCGTTTGGCATAGTCTTCCGGAATCAGGTTCACTGTACTCATGCTCGCCTCTCTAGCCTATGCCGCCTGGGCCGCGCCGAGGCACAGGCCCACGGCGACTGCAAACCGCGGCTGGGGAATCGGCTTCTCATCCGGTCCGGCAGGTGGCTTGCCCGGCTGGTGCACACGGGCAAGCGGATCGCCGATCTGGGCCGGAAGATGCATTCGCTTGGCGATCGCCTGGCAGAGCTGACGGTCATTTGCCTGACCACCGACGAATACCGCTCGCTCGACGCCCTGATTCTTGAACACCGACTCGCAGTATCGAAGACACTGGGTCAGTTCGCTGCCGAATGCGGTCAGTGGTTCCTCGAGATAGCCCAGAAGATCCACTACCGGAGCTTGGGGATCTGCCTGCAACTGCGTTCGTCGAAGCTGCCGGGCCTGATCGATGGAAATCTCCATGCCCTTCGACAGGGCCTGAGCAAACTGGTCGCCGCCGATCTGAAGATTGTGCGCGAACAGGATCTGCGTTCCTCGCGCCAGAACCACCTGGGTAGTTGCCTCGCCGATGTCGACGAACAACTTCGGCTGATTCGCTTCGGCCTCAGTACCGACCTTCGAGAAGCACTCGGCGATTGCGCACGGCTCGACGTTGACTGCTATGGGATCCAGCTTCGCCCGTCTGCAGAGTTTCAGGTAGGCATCCACGCGGTCGCGCGGGGCCGCGATCACAATCGCCTCCTGACTGGCTTCGCCTTCTTCGCTGTACACGTCCCCGGCGACAAAGTGTCGAATGACCGCCTTGGACAGTGGGAAGGGGACTTTCTCACCGATCTGCGACTCCAGCGTCTGCTCGATAGGCAGCTTCGAGTTCTTCGGGATCCGGACCGGGTGGACGAACGTGTCGTCGGAAGGGAGCGAGATGGCGCATTCCGTACCCTCAAACGGGTGTGTCTGCATCAGTGACCGGAGCGTCTCGGCGAGGTAGCGGGTGCGAAGCTTGAAGTCTCTTCGGCATGGGTGGGGAATGTCGGAGGTAGCCAAAGCTACGAGTTCAAGCCCGCTTTCCCGTTGGCGGAGTTGCACCATCTTCAGAGAGCTGGTTCCAAGATCCAGCCCAATGGGCAGAGCGTTATTGGAGGATTTTCCAAGTGCCATATCGCACTCCCTCGTAAGACATCCTGATATACAGCAGTGCTGTCCCGGCCGAAGCCGGTTGCAGCGGCGGGATCTGGAACCCAGGCAGCTTGGCCTCCCTCCCTGGGGGCGTTGCTTCCTCCAGCCTCGCTTTGGCTTGCGGAGCCTCCACTCCGCGCAAATCCTCCAAAGGTAGCTTACGTTTCACGATGCACACAGAGAAACGCATGGGGATCCAGACGGTTCACCGATGTCTGTATCGGACCCTGCACGGGAGATGTTAAATAAGGAGCCATTCGGGGCGGAAATATCACATATCTTCGAAAAGGTCTGCAAATACTGAATTTGCGACAAACCATGCCCGTCGCGTCAGCCTGACATTCTCTGACGTGATCTTCAGCATTCCGTTTGCACAATACTTTGAAAAGACTTGCGCAAAGGACTCTGCCGGATCCGCGCCATACCGCTGCAAGAAGTCGCGGCGGGATATCCCTTCGACCAGACGCAGGCCCAGCATGAGTCCCTCGGCCAGTCTCCGTCTGCCCTCAAGCTGCTCGGACGAAGACACGGCAGACTCGCCGGCTTGTATACTCTCGATGTAGGTGTTGAGTTCACAGGCATTTGTCGATCGTGTCCGGCCGTCATAGCTCGATGCAGCGGGCCCTGTGCCAAGATAAGGAAGATTCTGCCAGTAGGTGAGATTGTGCCTGCACCGATGGCCAGACCGGGCGAAGTTGGAGAGTTCATAGGGCGATAGCCCGTGGGAGGAGAGGAAATCCACAGCCATATCGTAGCAGTCTGCCTGGAGATCGTCGTCCATCTCTCTGAGTCGTCCGGCCCGGACTTCCCTGGCCAGTTCTGTGCCTCTCTCCACGCTCAAGGCGTAGCAGCTTACGTGCGAGGGCAACAGGTCGACACATCGCTCCAGCGATTGCTGCCAGGAAGCCACGGTTTGTCCCGGCAGGCCGAACATCAGATCCAGGGAAAGGTTGGTAATGCCTTCGTCTCGAAGAATCTCTGCGGTCGTGGCGACATCTTCAGGTTTGTGGGCCCGGCCCAGGACCTCCAACTCCCGGACAACAAAAGACTGTGCCCCCATGCTTATCCGATTGGCCCCCATGGTGGAGAGAAGCTGAGCCTTCCCCCGATCGATCGTTGCGGGGTTCGCCTCCACGGTGAACTCCGTCTCCGGCCCGCACAGCGGCTGGATCGCAGAGAGCAGGTCCTGCAGAAGCGGTGTCTCGAGTGCTGTGGGCGTGCCCCCGCCGACGAAGACGGACCCGACCGGAAGGGCAAGCATACTCGACTTCGCAGCAAGTTCCCTCTGGACTGCCTTCAGGTAAGCTGCGGCCTGCGTTTCCTCCATCGGAACAGAGCAGAAGTCGCAGTAGCTGCACTTGCGGATACAGAAGGGCACATGGACGTAGAGCGCCCGGCAGGGGGGAGGGGCAAGATCGGTGTGTTTTTGCTTGCAGGGCATGGTGCAGCTTTTACAATAGTCCTCCGTGTGGGGGGAACCTGTCGGGCAGGGGCGACGGGAAAGACGTCATCCAGTGGTCCGCTTGTGGTAACAGGCAGAAGCAGGAAGAATTATGGACGCCAAGCTCGTGATGTTCAAGGCCAACGGTAATCGCAAGGACTTCTCCGTCAAGGACGGTCTGACGGTCATCGGTCGCGGAGAAGATTGCGACCTGCGCGTCCCGATCATGAGCGTATCACGCCGGCACTGCGAACTTACCAACGAAGGCCAGGCCGTCAAGGTCAAGGACCTCGGCTCTTCCAACGGGACCTACGTCAATAATCAGCGTGTCAATGAGGCGGAACTGTCGGCCGGGGATCGGCTGGTGATCGGCCCGATCGTCTTCACCGTCCAGATCAACGGACAGCCCGAAGAGATCAAACCCGTCAAGACTCGCGGGCAGAGGCTTGCCGAAGCCGGCGAGCCCGGCATGGACGAAGTGGTCGATCTGGAGGCTGATGTTACCTCCAGCAGCGGGGATGAGGAAGAGGTCGACATCGATCCGATCGCGGCGTTGGAGGCCTTGGCCTCCGAGCCCGACGATGAGGAAGACAAGAACGCCTGATCACACCCAGGTGCGATGGAGCCAACCAAGGCTCGGCCTATCAGGCCGGGCCTTTTCCTTGCGGTTTGACAAAGTGAGTCAGTCTTCGTTTTCCCCAACGTCAGAGGGCCTGGGAGCTCTATCCGGGCCGGACTGATGGAGGAACTCTCGCAGAAACGTCGCCGCTGCCAAGGCATCCTGTCTCCGCCGTTTCTTCTTGCGGGTCAGGAGGCCTGCCAGATCGCGGTCCGCCTGGAAGCTGCTGAGGCGTTCATCCCAGAGACGGATGTCCAGCTCCAGCTTGCTGGCTAGCCAGGAGGCCAACTCCCGAGCCTTCTTGCCCTGCGGCCCTTCTGTGTCGTCCATGTTCAAAGGCCAGCCGACAACGACCCCTTCCGCAGCGTATTCTTCAGCCAGATCGCCGATGCGCTCCGCCAGCTTCTCCTCAGAAGCCCCTTCCAAGACCTCCAGCGGGGAAGCGATGCCGTCTTGCGTTCGCCCCACCGCAATGCCGATGCGCCTGCTGCCGTGATCGATAGCCAGCCAGCATCCCATGGCATGCTCACACGTGCTCAGAGCCGAAGCGATCAGCGACCTCGCCGACCAGTTCCTTGATCCGCTGAGCATCGGACTTCTTGCACACAAGGGTAGCATCGGGAGTGTGAACCACGATACAGTCCTCCATGCCCACCACCCCGATGATGTGCCCGGTTTCGGTCACCACAACATTCCTGCTGCTTTCGGCGAGCACGGCGTTTTCCGCCATGACGACATTACCTTTCTCGTCGGTCGGACAGACCTTCCCCAAGGCAGGCCAGGAACCCACGTCCACCCACTCGCAGTCCAACTCGACCATCATGACTTCCCGCGCCTTTTCCATAACAGCGTAGTCGATGCTGATCTTCTCGAGCTTGGGGTATACGTCCTCGAGGATCGCCTGGTAGTCTTGATTGCCTGCCGCCGCCTTGCGAACCGCAGCCAGTTTCTCCATGGAGTCGGGCAGGAACTCATTCAGGGCTTTGCGGATCGCCTGAAGCGTCCAGACAAACATGCCGCTGTTCCAGTAGTACTCGCCGCTGTCGACGTACCGTCTCGCTGTGGGATGGTCCGGCTTCTCCCTGAACCCGAGCACCTCATAGACAGGCCCACCGCCTTTGACATCGCAGTGAATGTAACCCAGCCCGGTATGGGGCCAAGTTGGGCGGATGCCGAACGTCACCAGCGCGTCGGGATGGTTCTCGGCTGCCTCGCACGCAGCGGTCACCGACCGGGCGAACTTCTCCTGGGGGCGGATCACGTGATCGGCCGTGAAGACAGACATTGTTGCCGATTCGTCGCGCGCCGCCAGGAGTTCCGCGGCCAGGGCGATGGCATTGGCGGTATCCCGTCCCTCCGGCTCGCCGATGATGTTCTCTCTGGGCAGGCCCGGAAGGGATTCCGCCACCTGGTCTGCGTATTCGGCATTGGTGACGATCAGGATATTCTCTTCGTCCATTACCCCCTTCAGACGATCGACAGAGATCGACAGTAGGTTCTGACCACCCACCAGGGGCAACAGTTGCTTGGGTCGATCCAGCCGGCTCATCGGCCACAACCGCTTGCCGGCTCCGCCGGCCATGATTACGCCAAATCTCATGTGCAGGGTCTCCTTAACTCTTTGCCATGGTGCGCAGGTTGCGGCAAGGCGTCAATGAGTAAGTTTCCCGTTGCCCTGACCTTTCGGGCCTGTAGAGTAGACCTTCCGCTCCCTCCACCGAGAGGCCAAGGCGAACCCCTTATGCCAGGAGAGAGATCACGTGAGACGAGACGTTCACACCGAGACACTGTCCAACGGACTGACGTTGCTGGCCTTGCCGATGGAAGGAGTGTCTTCAGCCGCGATGGCGATTGCCGTCTGCGCGGGGGCTTCCCACGATCCGCCGGGTCAGGAAGGGTCAGGCTCGGTACTCAGTGAATGGCTGATGCGCGGTGCGGGAACGCGCGACAGCAGGGAACTCCAAGAGGCCTTGGACTCTCTCGGCGCCCAGCATCACGAAAGCGTCCGAAGCGAGCACCTTCTGTTCACCAGTGTGCAGCTCGGCAGGCACCTGGAGAAGGTTCTGAAGGTCTACGCAGATATTCTCCGCAGGCCCCGCCTTGACGAAGAGGCATTCGAGCCCTGCCGTACGCTGACACTTCAGGATGTGGCCGCACTGGAAGATGAACCTGATCGCAAGTGCATGACCATGCTCCGGGAGCGATTCTATCCCTCACCGTTGGGTCGGTGCGCGTATGGCAACGCCCAGTCCCTTGCGGGCCTCAATGCCGAACAGTTGCGGACTCACGCCGAGCGATGCCTCCAGCCCGGAATGGCTGTCCTGGCCGTGGCCGGGAATGTGGAGTTCAGCCGCTTGCGCGATGCAGCCGGAGAGTTACTGGGAGATTGGCCGGAGGGGGATATGTCAGAAGTGCAGATCGCGCCGGCCGAGGGCGGGGTGACGCACGTGACTCGGGACACCGCCCAGACGCATCTGGCGATGGCATACCCCACCGTGCCCGTCAGCCATGAGCAGTACTACGCGGCCCGGCTGGCTGAGACGGTTCTCTCCGGCGGCATGAGCGGAAGGTTGTTCACAGAAGTAAGAGAGAAGCGTGGACTGGCGTATCATGTTTCAGCCCAGTATCACAGCCTGAAGGACCACGCCGGAGTGTTCACCTACGCCGGAACCAGGCCCGAGGCAGCCCAGGAGACATTTGAGGTCATCGTGGGAGAGCTTCGCCGGGTCGCTGACGAACTGGCGGACGAAGAGGTAGAGAGGGCGAAGGTACAATCCAAAAGCGCGCTGGTCATGCAGGGCGAGTCTTCTTCGTCGCGAGCAGCTTCGATGGTGAGCGATTGGTTCCATCTGAAGCGGATCCGCACGCTCGAGGAAATCTCCGATGCGATCGACAGCCTCACGCGCGATGACGTGGTCGAACATCTTCGCTCCTGTCCCGCCCGGGGGTTCACCATGCTGACCATCGGACCAGAGCCGATCGATACGTCATGTTTAGGAGAGGGGCAGGTGATATGAACTTCACCCGGACTACCTTGGACAATGGCCTGGAGATCCTGGTCGAGAGCAATCACGCCGCTGCCACCATGGCCGCAGGATTCTTCGTGCGCACAGGCAGCCGGGACGAAACGCCGGACGTTCTCGGCGTGAGCCACTTCCTGGAGCACATGGTCTTCAAGGGCAGCGAACAGCGCTCTGCAGCGGAGGTGAACCTCGAGTTCGACCGCATTGGCGCCAGCTACAACGCCTATACCTCCGAGGAGAATACAGTTTACTACGGTGCAGTTCTGCCGGAGTTTCAGGACCGGATGATGGACTTGCTGGCCGACATACTCAGGCCCTCGCTTCGGCAGGAAGACTTCGATATCGAGAAACAGGTGATTCTCGAGGAGATCGCGCTCTACAAAGATCAGCCCCGCTTTCGGGTGTATGACGAGTTGATGACTCACCATTTCTCGAATCATCCGCTCGGGAACATGATCCTGGGCACGCCCGAGTCGATCACCGCATTGCATCGCGACCAGATGCAGGCGTATTTCGATCGTCGGTACTCCCCGGGCAACCTCACGCTGGTAGCTGCGGGCAACGTGGATGTCGATCGTCTGTTGGGTCAGGCCCGCCGATTGTGTGGCGACTGGACGCCCTGTGAGGCCCCGCGCGCCCTGATGCCGCCTGGTGCGGACCGGATCAGACACGCCATCGCCGACGATAACCTTCAGCGTCAGCACATCGGCCTGATGTCCGGAGCTCCATCCGCGCAGGACGAGCTTCGCGATGCCGCCCAGGTGCTTGCATGCATTCTGGGCGATTCTTCGGGGAGCCGACTCCGGCATGCCCTCATCGAACCGGCGATTGCTGATGAGGCCTCCGTAAACTACTCTGCCATGGATCAGGCGGGAACGCTGGTGACGTTTGTGTTCTGTGATCCCGCCAAGGCCGATCATGCCCTGCAGATCGTCTGTCGCGAGTTCGAGACATTTCTGGAGGAAGGTCCGACCGAGGCGGAACTCCGTGCCGCCCGCAACAAGATTGCTACTGCGTTCACTGTGCGCGGCGAACTGCCCATGGGCAGACTCTCCTCGCTGGGAGCCGAGTGGACCTACTGCAGGCAGTACGTGACGCTGCAGGAAGAGCTCGACCGGTTGCTGGCGGTGTCCGCTGAGGATGTGCTCTCGGTTGCCCGCGAATTCGATTTGCTTTCCTGCTCGCAGCTTACGCTCGGACCTCGCGACGACGTGGACGGGTTCTACACATGACGCCCGCATCCGACTCTCGAGCCCCCAACGACCTGGCCGGCCAGCGCGTAAGCGTGATCGGATTGGGACGCTTCGGCGGCGGGCTTGGGGTTACACGCTGGCTGGTCGAGCAGGGGGCGAAGGTGACGGTCTCCGACCAGGCAAGCGAGGAAGATCTTGCGGCTTCACTCGACCCACTGCGTGGGTTGGACGTTACCCTCCATCTCGGCGGGCACCGCGAGGAGGACTTCACTCAAGCGGACCTGCTGGTCGTGAACCCCGCCGTACCGAAGACTGCACCCCTGCTTCAGCAGGCCATCCGCGCCGGCGTGCCACGAACGACCGAGATCAATCTTTTCCTTGAGCGGTGTCCCTGTCCCGTCGTGGGTATCACCGGAAGCGTGGGCAAGAGCACGACAACGGCGATGACCGGCCTGCTGCTGGGGAAGCTTACGACCACCCACGTCGGCGGCAACATCGGGCGCAGCCTGCTGGGTGAGTTGGAGAGCATCGACCCCGACCACCTGGCCGTTCTGGAGCTGTCCAGCTTCCAACTTGAAGATCTTCCGTTGGTCGAACTCAGCCCGCACGTTGGGCTGGTGACCAACCTCCAGCCCAACCACCTCGACCGCCACGGATCGATGGCTGCCTACGCCTCCGCCAAGAAGAACATCTTCCGATATCAATCGGCTGAAGATGTACTGGTTCTGCCGACTCAGCTCCGCGACTGGTCGGCCGAGGCAAAGGGCAGGGTGTTGATCCTGGATCCAGACGAGGACGGTTTCACATTGTCCGTGCCCGGCGATCACAATCAGCGCAACGCCCACGCTGCCTGGGCGATAGCCCGGGAGCTGGGACTATCCCGCGAGCAGGCCGAAGCGGCACTTCGTGAGTTCACCGGTCTTCCGCACCGCCTGGAGCTTGTAGCCGACAAGGCTGGCGTGCGATACTACAACGACTCCAAGTGCACCACGCCCGGCGGGGCCATCGTGGCGATCCAGGCCTTCCCAGCCCGCAGGTCGATCGTGATACTCGGCGGGTACGACAAGGGCGTTTCATTCGACGAGCTGGGGGAGGTCGCGGCGGGGGCAGCCAAGGCTGTCATCGTCCTGGGTGACACGCGGGAACAGATCGCCCAGGCGGTCGAAAGTCACAGGCAAGGCGAGCTGCCGCAGATCCATGGGGCTGACACCCTTGCTCAGGCGGTGACCGCCGCATCGAGAGCTGCGGCCCCTGGAGATGTCGTGCTCCTGTCCCCCGCTTGTGCCAGCTACGACATGTTCACCAACTACGAGCAGCGAGGGGAGCAATTCGTGCAGATCGTTCGCGATCTCTAGCCGCAGGCGGCGTCAGACCTTCAAGTCCTCCTGGCTGCCGATGCGGTCAGCGTACTTCTCCCGCAGAGGCATGACGATCTGCTGGAGAAAGTCATCCACCTGCTGTGACGCCCGCCCGACAAATTCGCTCGGGTCCAGCAGCGCATCGATGTTTATCCCGGCGAACGCGTCGTCCGCTTTGAGACGCTCGATCAGATCGTTCGCCTGGCCGCGCGTCTTGACGTTCTCCGCAGCGGCCTGGGAATGCACGCGAATCTTCTCGTGCAGTTCCTGCCGATCGCCGCCCATCCGTACTGCCTCCATCAGGATGTTCTCGGTCGCCATGAACGGAAGCTCCGCGCGCAGACTGGCCTCGATGACCGCCGGGTAGACAACAAGCCCGCCCGCAACATTCCCCGCAATCATCAATACAGCGTCAGCCGCCAGGAACGCCTCGCCCATCGCCAGCCTCTTGTTGGCCGAGTCGTCCAGCGTTCGCTCGAACCACTGCTCGGCTGCTGTGTGCACCGGGCTCTGGGCGAGGTCGATCAGGAACCGCGACAGGGCGGTCATTCGCTCGCAACGCATGGGATTGCGCTTGTAGGCCATCGCGCTGCTGCCGATTTGCGACTTGCCGAACGGCTCCTCCATCTCCTTGCGGTGGGCCAGCAGACGAATGTCGTTGGCGAACTTGTGGGCGCTGGCAGCGATCCCCGCCAAGGTCTGCGCGATTGCTGCGTCGACCTTGCGGCTGTACGTCTGGCCGGTGACTGGAATGATCTTCTCGAACCCCATGCGGTCGGCAATCATGCGTTCGAGCTTGCGCACCTTCTCGTGATCGCCGTCGAACAATGCGAGGAAACTCGCCTGCGTTCCCGTCGTGCCCTTGACGCTTCGCAACTCCAGGCTTCCCAGTCGGTACTCCACGTCGCGAAGGTCCTGTACGAAGTCGTAACACCACAGCGTCGCCCGCTTGCCGACCGTCGTAGGCTGGGCTGGCTGAAAGTGCGTATACCCCAGGCAGGGCAGGTCACGGTACTCCTGGGCGAAGCTGCCCAGCCGGTCGATGACATTCGCCAGCCGCGTGGCGATCAGTTTTAAGCCGTCACGCATCAGCAGCAGGTCGGTATTGCAGCCGACGAACTGGCTGGTCGCGCCGAGGTGGATAATCGGCCTGGCCAGAGGGGCGGCGTCCCCGAGGGCATGCACATGGGCCATTACGTCGTGACGGAACTGCTTCTCGTACTCAGCCGCCTTGGCGAAGTCGATGTCCTCGAGATGCTCGCGGAGCTGGGCGATCTGCTCGTCGGAAATGTCCAGCCCGAGGGCCTGCTGACACTCGGCCAGGGTCAGCCAGAGCTTTCGCCACGTCGAGAACTTGCGCTGCGGGCTGAAGATCCGTTTCATGTCCTCACTGGCGTATCGACCCTCCAGCGGACAGATAAAGCTTTCGTATCGGTCGTTCATGGCGCGGCAAGTGTACCACACCGGGAGTGCCTCGTCAGCGCAGAGACGAGGTGTTCGGCCGGAAAACAGAACGGGCCCGCGCAACGTGCGCGAGCCCGCGATCGGTCGTAATCAGAAGTTCACTTGATGAAGCGGATATTTACCGGGTAGCGATACCTCACGCCCTGGTTGGCCTTGAGCGTCCCCATGATGCAGAAGATGAGGTTGGCGATTGCCACAGCAGGAACCAGGACTACCCCGATGCAAATGAAGGTGGTCAGGAACGCAACGATCATCGCAAGGATGACCGTAATCTGGAAATTCAGAGCTTCCTTGCCTTGGTCATCCACGAACTCGCTGCTTTCCTTCTTGATGAGCCAGATGATCAACGGCCCGAGGAAACCGATGAAGATCGCCAAAAGGTGGGCGAGCATCCCCATCGTTCGGGCGTCCTTGTCCTGCTCCACGGGGGCAGGTTCGGGTTGGGCACCAACGACTGCCTCTGCCGAGGCGGCGGGCTCCTGCGGTTCCGGCTGGCCCTGGGGCTGGTCTTGGGGGGCTCCTGAGTCGTCGTTCTGTTGTTCAGTCATCGTCCTTGGCCTTTCTGGAAAGTTGTCGACTCATCCCGGCCGGCTCTCGTCTTCCTTGTGAGAGTGCTCCGGCCATCTCTTGTGAGGTGCCTGGTCGGCGAGAAGGGAGTAAGTCCCTTCCACACCTTTCTATAGACTACGCAACTGTCCTATCGGAGAAAAGCAGGATTTCGCGCAGCTTCTTTCATTCCCAGAAGCTAGAGGTCGTTGCGGAACACATCGCGCGCGCCGGCGCGCACCAGCCCGACCGGCCTGTCGATTTTCTGAGATATTTTATAACGCTTGAATCCAGATAACGTTGCGATGGTCCCCCGCGGTTTTTCGGAACATTCTGCGCGCGCAGAAAGCGGCGCGACGGGAGAGGGTGAGGAGAGTGAAAAACCATGGGATTCGATCTGACACACTTTGATGATTCGCAACTCCAGGTGGACTACCTGGAGCATCTGGTGGACCGAAACGCCGCCGAGCGGGCCACAGCCATGAACAGGCTGTGGCAGTACTATCGCAACCCCCAACTGCCCGCCCCGGCGGCACAGACGGACCCAGCCGGTACCGCGCGGCCTTACCGTCAGGCGCAGGAAGCAGGTCTTCCCCCTCGCATTACCGGCGACCGCGACGGCCTGTACGGCGGACACTGCCGCAAGGAAGTCGTCATCGAGAACGACATCGCCTGGCGGGTTCACACCATGGTCGACTACCTGTTCGGTACACCCCCGACCATCCGTTCGCTGGCCTGCAAAGGAACCCGGGCGTTGCAGATCGAGCAACTGATCTCCGGCGCACTGGAAGCCTCCGGCGGCGCCCGGTTGCTGCACGAACTGGCCGTCTTCGGGGCGGTGTATGGGTTCGTTGACATTGCACTCCGAACACCGGCCGGGGGGCCGGAGGACAGCGCCTCCACCCCGTCCCCCGCCTCCGGCCCGACCTCGGTGTCGAACCCCCGGCCGGTCCTTCCTTCCTCTGTCGATCCTGGAAAACGGTCGGACGAGGTCTTCCGCCGTGCAATGGCAGCCGTTCGCGCCCTGCAACTGGAGGCCGTCGAAGCTCCGCGCGTGGTGCCCGTACTCGAAGAGAACGACTATCGCCGGGTTCGCTACTGGATCCAGCGATACGTCAAACCCACCACCCGCATGAAGCGACGAACGCCCCGCTGGTTCCGTCTGCCGTGGACGCAGGCCGGGGGGGGAACACCCCAGGAGGTCGAGGTCGTCGAAATCCTCGGAGCCGGCTGGTGGCAGAGGTACGAGAACCGCCTGCTGGTCGAAGAAGGCCCAAACCCCCTCGGGTGCATCCCCGTGGTGCACATCCAGAATCTCTCACAGCCTTGCAGTTACGCCGGCACGAGCGATGTCGAGCCCCTGATCCCCCTGCAAGACGAACTCAACACCCGCCTCTCCGACCGTGCCAGTCGGGTGACGTACCAGTCGTTCAAGATGTACCTTGGCAAGGGGATCGACGACTTCCTCGAACGCCCCGTCGGGCCGGGGCAGATGTGGTCGACTTCCAATCCCGAGGCAACCATCGAGGAGTTTGGCTCCGACCAGGGCTCGCCCAGCGAGGACAGTCACATAGCCCAGGTGCGCGAAGCCTTGGACAAGGTCTCCGGGGTCACGCCTCTCGCGGCAGGACTGATCCGCGGAAACGTCGGAAACCTCAGCAGCGCCACGGCCCTGCGTGTGCTGCTCAGCGGTCTGCTTTCCCGGACGGTGCGCAAGCGCGAAACCTTCGGCCAAGGCCTGGCAGAAATCGCGTCGCTGGTCCTGCACTGGCTGGATGTCTCAGGCATCTATCACACACGTCCCGACGAACGGCGCGTGGAGATCCACTGGCCCAGTCCGGTACCGGCCGACGAGGGGGAACAACTCCGTAACGCCCGGATCAAGGCCCAACTGGGCGTGCCCACCGAACGCATTCTTGCGGAGCTAGGGTACGGGGACATGTCCTGACCCGCTTCGCGCAAGAAGACCACCCAGACAGAAGTCACAGAAAGGAAACCACCATGTCGGATGAACTGCGCACAGACTGCGAGCAGAAGGCGCCGGAGGCTTCCGAGCCCCAGGCCAGTCAGGACAAACTCGTGCCCGTCAGCGAGTCGATCAAGTACCGCCGCCGGGCCCAGCAAGCGGAAGGGGCCGCCGCAAAGCTCCAGCAGGAACTCGAAGATCTCCGCGGAGAACTGCAACAACGAGACGAGCAACTCGCACAGGCCGACGCCATGCGAGACGAAGCGTCCGGTCGCCTGCAGGCCTTGGAGAACGAGCGTCAGGCGGAACGGCTTCTTCTTGCGTCGGGCGCTACCGATACCGAGACGGCGCTGGTGCTACTCGGTCGGCGGCTGGACCTGAGTGGTGAGTTCGAGCCGGACGAGCTTCATCGGGCCGTTGAGCAACTGCTGGTCGACAAGCCCAGCCTCTGCGGCCGTGCTGTCGGCGCTCTGCCGTCGGCGACGGCGTCTGCTTCCGCCCAGGCAGGCGGTCCTGCCATGCAGCTCACCCAGGCAGCCCAGCGTGCCTCGAAGACGGGCGACCGACGCGATGTAGCTGAGTACCTCCGTCTGCGGCGGAGGGCATCGGCCTCGACCTGACCCAGCAGGGCACGTCCTGAGCATTGCGCGGTGCGATGACTCAGCCCCCGGCAGCAGCCGGACGGAGGAACACAATACCACCCCGCGGGAACAAAAGCCCGCCAGAGACAGGAGAACACCATGGCCTTTACGGGCAAAGCAACCTATGACGCCGGCAGCGCCCTGCCGGAAATCGCAGAAGACGTGGCCGACCTCGTGAGCATCGTCTCACCGTACGAGACCCCGCTGCTGGATCACTTCGGTGACCCGACCCGCCCGGCTACGAGCACCTACCACGAATGGATCGAAGACCAACTGCTGCCCAACAGCGACACCATCGACCAGACGTCGTGGTCCGATGCATCGGCCGACGCCACGTTCGGCGTGGACCACGTGTCCTACTTCCGCGTGGGCGACCAGGTCCGGCCCAACGGCAGCAGCGAACTGCTGCTCGTGACGGCCGTCGATACCGCCACTGACCAGGTCACCGTGGTGCGTGGCTACGGCGGTACCACGCCCGAGGATCTCACCGACGGCCAGACGCTGCACATTCTGGGCAATGCTGCCCTGGAAGGCGACGACGCTCCCGAGGCGCGGTTCTCTACCCGCGTGCGGAAGGGCAACTGGACGCAGATTTTCACCGCCGGCGTTCGCGTCAGTGGGTCCGACCTGGCCGTCAAGAAGCTTTCGGTGTCCGACGAGCTGGACTACCAGAAGCAGGAACGCCTGCGGGAACTGCTTCGCGATCTGGAGAGCACCGTCATCAACGGCGCCGCACCGGAGAGCACGCCGCAAGGCTCATCGACCGTTCGTCGCACGATGCGCGGGATCATTCCCTCCATCAACACCAACGTGTTCCAGCCCGGCGTCGACAGCGTGCCCGGAGGCGGGGACCTGTCCGAATCGCAGCTGAACTACTGCCTGCGACGCATCTGGGAGCAGTCGTCCAGCCGCATCGACACGATTGTTGTCAACGGCTACCAGAAGCGACGGATCAACAGCTTCGTGCTTTCCTCCCGCAGCTTCGGGTCCGAGGACGAGCGGTTCGTGGACCTGGTGAACATCTACGAGAGTGACTTCGGCGTCTGCCGGGTGATTCTCTGCCGATCGATGCCCGCAGACAGCGTCCTGCTGCTCGACAGCTCGCGTGTCAGCGTGCTGCCCCTGGCCGGGCGAAGCATGCAGTACAAGTCGCTGGCGTCGACCGGTGACTACGAATCCGGCGAAGTCCTCGGCGAGTACACCCTCGAGCTTCGCAACGAGAACGCCCACGGCCTGATCACCGGCCTGGACATCAACTGAGGTCCCTGACCCGACGTGCGCCCCGGAGCGTTTCCGGGGCGCACCGGGCGCTTGCATACGCGGAGTATCGACATGGAAACCTATTGCCAGGATCGCGACCTGTTGCGGCTGGAACCGACGCTGTTCCTCGCCGGCGGCGCCCCGGGACAGGAACTGACGCGTCACGACGGCGTCGACGTCAGCGGGACGACCCTTACCTGCAGCTCCGCCGACTTCACCGAGTCGGGTATTGCGCCAGGAATGGTCGTCACGCTGTACACCGACCATCCCGGAGAAGGCGTCGGGCTGGAGATCATCTCTATCGATGGCCCGACCCAGCTGACCGTTTCTGTACTTCGGCCCCGGACCGACCTGCCTGCCATCCCGCCCCAGCCATGCACCGACGCATCGCTCCTCGTCCATACCTACCAAGCCCAGATCCAGGCGGTCAGCAGCAACCTGGGTGAGAAGCTCCGCACGCTGGCCGAAGCCGAAGGGGTCGACATATCAGACTTCGGTCCGTCGTGGCAACTCACGCATGCGGTCACCTGTGGCGTGCTGGCAGAGGTCTTCACCAGCCGCGCAGAACAGGGGCAGGTCGACGACACGACGTGGCTGAAAGTTCGCCACTACGGCGACGAATTCCGGCGGTCTCTCGTCCAGATCCGACTCACCGTGGACGCAAACGGTGATGGCATCGCCGAACGCACTCGTTCGCTGGGCAATGTCCGCCTCCGGAGGACGTAGTCATGTCTGGCCTCTATGATCTGCTGGCCAATATCCTCGGGGTGCTCCGGAGTGTTCCTGACCTCCGCGCGGTCTCGCTGGCCGGTGAGCCGACCAGCCGAGAGGTGCCCCGTGCCTCGGTGGCTGTGCTCTCGCGCGAGACCTTCCCCCCGGATGACTCCGCGACGGGGATCTGGCATCGCACGACGATACGCATCGCGATCGTCACCAACGCGGGACGCACCGACGCGGGCCTCGCAAGACTCTCCGAACTCGCTGAAACCGTTGCCCAGGCTCTTCTCGGCGACCCGCACCGGGGCGGAACCTGCAGCGACCTGCCCGTCGGGAGGGCGACCGAGATCGAATGCTTCGAGACCCTCGACGTCGACGAGCCCGGACGCGTGGCCGTGACCCTGGTCGTTCGAACGCACAGCGAAAGCGAGGTGGCGTGATGGCCCGCTACAGCCGCATCGAGTCCGTCCAGTTCGATGGCGTGGTGCTGCCCCTGCCGGTGTCGGTGAAGACCAACCGTTCGGCTGCCGTCGCGCCGCGGTGCGACGACACCCGTCTTCACGAGTCCAGCGTACAACTGCACGACGCTTGGGTAACGGCCGAGTTCACCTGCCGAGGCCTGGCCGTCGCCGACAGCCTGTCTCTCGGTCAACAGGGCGACTGCGTGATCGATCTTCGCGACGCTTCCGGCTCAGGAGGGAGACGGATGACGCTTCACTCCGCCGTCGTCGTGGACATCCGGACAAGCTGCGACCAGCGCCAACCGGCGGAGACCGTCGTGCGACTTCGCGCCCAGGCCGACGATGTTCACACCACCCCCTACCAGACGGAGGTGACGCCATGATCCTCTTCGACCAGCAGGACCTGTACTCGTCGGGGCCCGCGTCGCTCCAGCCGGACAGTTGGCAGCGGCAGACGGTCCGAAGGGGCTTCGCCGGCCAGGATGGCGAGTTGCTGCTCGACCTCGGCCGCCGGTCGCGCGCGATCGTCCAGACCGGCCGGTTGCAGGCCGACACAATCGACGCTCTCGATTCGCAGATCCAGGCTATCGAAGCCGCCGCCGATGGCGACGTCTGCACGTTGACCGGTCCACACGGCCGGGAATTCCCCAACACCATTCTCGAAGGGTTCTCGCTGCAGACGCCCGTTCGCACCGGCCGGGGGCTGTGGTGCGATTACCGCATCGAATACAGGCAACTGCGATGACGCCCGAACTGCACACCGACGATATCCGCCTCCTTTCGGCCACGCCGAACGGCAGCCCGCCGGGTTGGCTTTTTGAGTACGAGACCGGCCACGCCAGCCGCGCCCACCAGCTGTACGTCGACGGGCGCCTGGCAGACTGGGCCCAGCCGGGGGAGCCTCGCACGTTCTTCCTGCCCGACACATCCCGCGCCGCACGGATCACCGTTGTCGCCGTCGACGTTCCCTTCATGCGGCGAGACCTGTCCCGGTTGCTGCCGCCTTACGCAGCAGCGCCGACATGGACGAACGGGTACCTCCTGACGCGCGCCCCGACCCTTCGCGACGGCGACCAGGTCGCGATCCTCGCGCGAGAGCAAGGCAGCGACCCGTCGGCCGACACCGTCGTCGACCGACAGATCGCCTGGCCTGCAGATCGGCCTCGGTGGGCGTTCGGCGAGGACGCCTTCGGCCGGGGAGCATTTGGCTGGGGCGGCTCGCGGGCGCCCGGCATGGGCGAAGCGCACTTCGGCGCGGGTCCGTTCGGCTTCGACGAAGCCGGCCTGTCGCTCGTGGCGGATCTGCAGGAATCAGGCCGATACGTCCTGACCCCCGCCAGCCTGTCCATCGACGGCACGATCGTTCGCGCCGACCCGCAGACCGTGGACGTCGAGCTGCCGCCCCCGCCGGGGGGCTCTCTCTCCGTGACGGACTACGACTCCCAGACCCGAACCATCACCCTTTCCCTTTCCTGAGGAACACCATGACTGAACTCTACCCGACCGACGCCGACCTCAACGCCCTGTCCGGGGCCACCGATCCCGAGCAGGAAGTACTCTTCCTGCCCATTGGCGAGTCGCCGTATCACACGAGCTTCTACCGAATGCTCTACCGGCTGCTGGACGTCTCCCGCCGGGCCGGCGACCTGCGCGTGTACAAGGACGGAGATCTGACCTTCGGCGTCAGGCCAGGTCGCTGGATGAACGGCCAGGCCGAAGTCGTCTACGTCGGCAGCGAAGCCAATGCGCTGGCCAATAACCTCGACAATTACATCTACCTGCTGCCGGACGGGACGCTCACGACCAATACCACCGGCCTGCCCGATCCGGTCGACCAACCCCACCTGCCCCTCGCGAAGATCTCCACCAGCCTGGGCACCTACGCCCACGGCGACATCACCGACCTGCGAGGCCGGGCGCTGTACCGCCCGTGCGGCGGGCTTGTCGGCGACCTGGAAGCCCAGGCCGTCTCCCTCATACCGACGCTGTCGATCACCGCAGCCGCCGAAGTGTCCGACGTGCGAACCCTCTCGGTGCAGGTCTGCGACGCTGCCGGCTCGGACCAGGCTGGACGGTTCGTGATCCGCACCTGGTTGGCGGAGTCCGAGTTCGCCGCCCCGTCGGCGACGGGCAACAGCGTAGCCGTCTCGGCCGGGTCTGCACTTCGCCAGATCCAGGCCAATGCGGACTACGAGCTGATCAGCGACAGTTCCGGCCTGGTCTCGCTCGATGTCACCATCACCTCCACCGCCACCCGCTACCTCATGGCCGAGATCGACGGGAAGATCTACTCCAGCGGCCCGGTGGATTGGGCGTAGCCCCCGCTTCCGAAAGCGACTCAACATGACCATCTATCATCACATCGACAATTCTGTTCCGGACTTCGGTGAGTGGGACTCCGTCACCGGCGCCTCCTCGGGGGTGTTGACCCAGACGCCGGATGCAAACTGGCCGGAGCAGCCCGGCATGGGCCTGCGGATCGACACGGCAGCGCAGGCAGTCGCCCACGCCGACAAGTCACTTGGGCTTACTCTTGCACCGGGCCAGCGGCTTACGTGGACCTTCTCGCTCAATGCACACGGAAGCATTTCACTGGCTGTGTTCGCTATTCTCACGGCGTCGGCGAGGACAGCCCTCTGCGTGCTGCAGGAGCTCGGAAACCAAGTCCGCTTCAGCGCAGCGAGGGATCCCGGTGGGTACGAGGACCTCGTCGCCGACGTGCACGTGGGATGCTGGCACCGGTTCTCGCTGAGTATCCGCAGAGCATCCGCGCCCGGGGTAGCAGACGGGGAAGTCACGCTCTGGCAGGACGGCGTCGTTCGGGATCATGCGAGCATCGAGAACTACAACAGCACGAGCGGGCTTCTTGCGCTGACGTGCGGCAATCTCGTGGCCGTCACCGCAGCAACGGAACTCGACATCGACGACCTGGTCTTTTCCGATGACCGGCCATCGCCCGGGTCTTCTTCCACAGACATCAGCGCCCCATCGACCTACGGCACCATCCTGCTTATTCCCGATTCCGAGCAAGGCTACCTCTTCGGCGAACAGTGCGCACAGATCGCAGGCGTTCCGCGGGCGAACATCCTTCATCTCCCGGGGCTGTCGACCTCGGAGCAGCTTGCCTCCTACAGCGACTTCCAGCAGCAGGTCGAAACGCCACTGGCGGAGTTCTTCAGCAACTGGCCCGACCTCGCCGACCGCTGCTGCTGTTTCCTGCTCGGACCGGGCGTGCCCGGGTCTTTTCTGCACGAAGGGGTCGCCCACTCCACCGCTTCACGATTGATGCGCTTTGGCCAGCCGTTTGTCGGAAGCGTCGCGAACCCGCTGATCTGCTTGCCTCTCGGGCGTCTCGACCCCGCGACGCTTCGATCGCACGGGATCCATCTCGCCGCCCGGATCGACGGGCCCACCTTCAGCGAAGCGTGCGATCTTCTCCACCGAGGGGTGGACTGCACGTCCGATGCGATCCCGCAGGACAACCGCTTCTGCTGCGACGATGGAGACGTTCGCGCGTCCCTGGCCGCCCAGGCGCTCCGACTTGACGCGGACCCACTGGACCTCCTTGAAAACGACGCGATCACCTGGACGCAGACCGACCCATCGGGCTGGGGAGAAGGCGGCGCCCGCGCCCTGTTCGCCGATCTCCGGGCTGGCTCGCTGACCGCGCTGCGAACGACCTCCGACGCCGTCAGCGATGCGATCCACACGCGCGGATACGCAGCGGGGGTCGGATCCGTCGGAGCTGCCCTTGCACTCGACCCCCACCGATTCCTGACGATGTTGCATCTCGGGGCAACCCTTGCGGAAGCGGCGGCTGTTTCCTCGCCGACGCTCGATGACGGACTGGTGCTGGCGGGGTATCCGATGGCGACGCCGCAACTTCCCCGAGGCGGGGCGACGATCTACCGCGGCAGGGGGTCGATCCGCCAGGTCGATTGGTCCCAGCCTGTGGCCTATCTGCGGGAGGGCCAGACGCAGGTCACGCTGCCCAACCCGCTGGATGGCGCCGGCGACCACGTCCTTGCCGCCCGCCGCGTGTCGCAGGCCGGCCTGGAGGAGCAAAGCACCCACGTTGTCGCCATCGCCCGCATCGACGAAGACGGCCAGTTGCTTCCGCCACCGTTGCCCGTGCCGGCCGACCTGTCGTTCACCCCGCTTTCCGCAACGTCGGGGCTTTTGCACTGGACGAACCAGTCGGAGCCGGGCTTCGCCTTGCCGGACGAATACCAGGTTCTGGCAGCCAATCGGGCGGACTCGCTGGCCGGCAGCGACCCTGTACTCACCGTACCCGGTTCCGAGAGCGCCCCCTTCCTGGTGGCTGAGCTGGACCCGCTGCCAGAAGGTCCCTGGCTTGCGGTCCGTGCCGTCGCCCAAGGCCGAGCCGGGCGTCTCAGCAAGCCGCTGCGAATCCAGGCCAATCCGACACTGCCCGCACCTGCAAGCCTTGGAGGTCCCTCATGAGCTGCACCTGGACGCTGCCGAAGATCCCGATCACCGCGACGGTCCTTCGTCCGCTTCCGCCGCGTATCCTCGTGGCTGGCCGCAGGCGATATGACCTGCAGGCACTCGGATGGCGGGTCGAAGGCCCCCCGCTGTTCGGACAGGCCGAGATCGTTCTGCGTTCGCCGCTGGCTGCCGGCCGAGACGTCCGGCTGGAGCAGGCGCACCGGTTGCCGGCAATCGGGGAAGAAGTCGTCCTGCTTCCGGGCGATCGGCAGGACTCGTGGCGCTTCCCCGGCATCGTTGTCGAGCACCGAACCGGTATCGACGACGGCGAGCGATTGGTCGCCGTGCTCAAGCATCGCCTGGGTGTGCTGCTGGACATTCATGCGATCGGCCGATGGGTTCAGACTCCCGCCGGCCCGGTCGACCGATCGGACCTGCCTCTGCACTTCAACACCGGCCCGGAGACACTTGCCACCCCGGACGTCCACGAGACCTCGTCAGGCAGAGTGACTCGAAGGTTCACCTCCGCCCCTGAAGGTACGCGATGGACATTCGCCGATGCACTGTCCTACGTGATCGCTGTCTTCGTGCCCGAATCGGTCGACGTGCCTTCCCGCGAAGAACTGCTCGACCTCTGTGGCCGGCGCGAACTCCTGCCTGCCCGCTTTGAGGGGCGGGGTCTCTGCAGCGTGCTGGAAGAACTCTCCGCAAGGGCGGGTTTGGTCCTCCGTGGTTCACGAAGCGGCCGCGGCCTGGTGATTCACAAGGCCGGCGAAGGCCGAACGCGCCAGGTTCGGCTGCAGGCTCCCGGGGGCGACTTTCACCCCTCCACGACCAACCTGTGGAAGGCGGAGATCGTCACGCGCACCCGCCCTCGAAAGCCCGGCGTATTGGCCATCGGGCAGAAGAAGCGATTCGAAGTGACCCTGCAACTCCAGCCCGGATGGGATCCGTTGGACGAGACCTCGCGATGGCGCGATACGTCGCGGGAACTCGCCTCGCCCGGCGCCCGGCTGGAGTCTGTGTACAGGCGATGGGTGCTCAACGAGCACGGAGCGTACAGTCGGCCTCCGCTGGCTCTCGATGCGACTGACCTGTCGACGATCTCAGCGGAGGACTTCCAGGAGGTCAAGGCCAGGCGATGGCTTCCGTGCATCTCGTGCGATGCGCTGGGACGGTCGCTCGGGGTCGTCGTCGAGGTCAGCACCGATGGCGGTTCGACCTACGCCCCCTGGCCGGGACGCGTGCGCGTGTCCCGCGAGCAATGCGCCATCTTCCTGGACGATCCGTCGCTGCCCGCCGACTACTTCGCCGCGGCCGTCGAAGGGCTCGTCCGGGTCCGTGTCACCGGCTGCCTGGAAGGCGACCTGCCGCTGATCTGGCACGAGCCCGGCCGGGACGGCGACGGAGTCGAAATCCTGCGTGACCAGGAGGCGCGTTGGGCTGCGGTGCATTCCAGCAGCATCTTCTCCGGCGAGGGCGCCGTCGGGCCGACAGATCAGGCCGATGACACCGGGCGACTGCAGGATCTGGCCGCGGCCTGTGTTGCCGATCAAAGCGAACGGTCCCGTTCGTCCTTGACCCTCGGCTGGGTCGACGGCGGTTACCACGTCGGCGACATCATCGAACGTGTCGAGGGCAGATCCCTCGACCTGCCCTCGGCACGCGGAGCCGGCGGGCGGATCGTCGGCGTCCGTCACGTGTGCGGCGACACCCAGACCACCACCCTCATCGTGGAGCAAGCATGACCGATATCGATCCATACACAGACCGTCTCCAGTGGCTTGCCCAGGCAGGCGGCGTTCGCGGCGTGCAACTCGTGCGCATCGGCGAGGTCGACAGCGGCAACTGCTACCAGGCCCAACCCGCGGAGTTCGACTCGTCGGGCGAGCTTGCGACCATCGACGGGTCGACGCTGACGGTGACCAACATCGCCGAGACGCCGGACAGCGCAGGCCAGGTTCCCGCCGGCAGCCACGCATGCGCCGTCGACGTCGAAGGCCGGTGGATCGTGCATCTCTCGCCGCCATCCACCAGCGTGTTCCCCGCGAAGGTGATCTCCGCCGATGGCGGGGCGACCTACACGGTTCGCGAGCAGCAGATAAGTGGTACGGACACGTTGTCCGACGCAGCCGGGGCCGTTGATGTCCCGGCACGCAATCTCTCGGAACTCACCCTCGGGCCCGGGGGGGCAGTCGATGTCGGCGCGATCGTACTGGTCTGCCCGAGACCCGACGCAGCCAGCCCCGCGACGCTTCGGTACCTCTTCGACCATCCCGTCTACGCCAGGTACCTGGACTGACCCATGACCTATGACCCGACATGGAGCCAGGGCGACGCCACCGGCCTGCAGGGCGGGGTACATTCCGTCCGCGCCACGGACGTCGGCGAGATCGCAGCTGCGATCAACCGCAGGCGGGAACTGACCTACCAGGACGCGCAGGACTACTCCGGCGGGATCCAGGCCGGCAGGTGGATCGACACGTCCGTGATCGATGCAGCCACAGCTCCGCCCTTCGAGAACCTGCGAAGCTCGTGGACGAGCGACATTCTCTCTGCGCCCGTGGGCACGCTGGGGGGCAACCCGCCGTCGCCGACATGCATGGACTGGCTGTGGCCTGTCGCTGACGCGGACGAGGGCAAGGTGATCGTCGCCTCTGCGCCCGGGGCAGGGGAGGTCGGGCTGTTCGCAAAGATCAACGGCGGCAGCGACTGGACCGACCCCACGCTGGCGGCCGGGCAGACCGCCGTCCGGACGGTGCACGTCAACGAACTCCGCGATGCAGCTGCGATTGTCTCTCGCGGCCGGTGGACGCTCCCTGTGTACCTGGCCGGGGGGATCTTCTCGATCATGCCCGACACGCCGTGGATCGGAGACTCGGTCGCCAACAACGGCAGCGACGAACTCCGCGCGGTCGGCTTTGCCTGGCTGCGGTCGCCGGCCACGCCGTCGCAGGGGCTTGTGAACGTGACCGTCCGCGACGCCAGCGAACTGGAGCTGACCGCGTCGGACGACTGCAGCCTGGCTATCTACCGGTGCTGTCGCGCCATCGATTTCCTCGCCGACCCGCCGACCTGGAACGAGTATGCCCCGTTGGGATCATCGGCGTGGGCTTTGCCTGGCGGAACGGGCGCGGGCGATGCGGTCTACCTCGGGCAGGTCTCCTTGGCGGCCGGGGTGCCGGGCACGCTGAGCAACTCCGCACTCGCCCTGGGGCTGCAGGCGATGGTGGACGGCGAGCCCCAGAACTTCCTGATCCGTCGGACCGACGCCAGCCCGGACACCATCGACGTATCGGCCACCGCACGAATCGAATTCGACTTGAACACACCCCCTAACTGAGGAAGGAGCAACCATGGAACCGTTGACAGGAATCACCGACTTTGCAGGACTCGGAGCGGCCGGGCTGATGGGAGCGATGTGGCTGTGGGAGCGAAAGCTCAGCCGCGACCGCGACCAGCAGCTCGTGCAGTCTCACGAGCGGATCATGCGGGACGAGCAGCGGCTCGACAAGCTCACCGAGGTCGTCGAGCACAACACCACCGCGCTGACGCGGTTCGAGGAGGTCCAGCGGCTGCAGACCGACGTCCTGCAGCACATGCTCAAGGAGCGCGGCCATGTTGCGTAGGCGACTGCTTGTCTGTTCGTCGTGGGTCTGCCTGCTGGCCGGGTGCGGCGCGCCTCCGGCGACGGTCGATCTGCTGTCGGTCGCGCGGGAGGGTGTCGCCCGGGCAGGCGACCAGCAGGAGCAACTGCACGAGCAGAAAATCCGTCAGCTGGAGGGCAATTTGGACGCCCTGGACCGCGCATTCGACGCCGACGTGCGGCTGGTTGCTTCCGGCGGGGTCACCGCTGCCGACGGCGAGGTACTGGAATTGACGCCCGAGTGGGTGATCTCGTCCCGCAAGGGCTACGCAGCCGGGCGGTCGATCATCCAGGAGCAGATCCGCCGGGAACTGCAGGACCACGCCCTTCGCCGGGAGAACCTCCACGCGGTCGACGACGCGTTGGAGATGGCCCGGAGGCTGCTTGTCCGCCAGCAGTTGCTGCTGGGGCGGATGGGCGTTTCGTGGGAGCGGCTGGAAAGGAGGATCCGCGATGACCAGCGATGACTTCCCCCGCCGTATCGTTGCCCTCGCCGTGGAGCGTGCCTGGGACCAGTGGGCACGCGAGCACCCGTCCCTGGCTGCGGCGCTTGACGACGTGCAGTTGATCAACCAGGCAGCCGAGTCGGTCCGCCACACTCCCGCCTACCGCCGCGCGGTCGAGACGTTCCACCGCGACGAGCAGACGCTGATGCTCTTCGAGCGTCTGTGGAGCCTGGCCGGGCCGGCGGTTCGGGAGCTTCTCAGCGCAGCCGGATGACCGCCGATTGCGTGTCGTTGTACGGGTCTCCGCGCCGGACGCGCACCGTGACCTCGAACGGGTACGGCAGCGTTTCCGCCCGGAGGCCCGGAGCATATTCCACCCGCACGGGCTCGTAGCGATCGAGCGGGACGGCCTTGCCGGGTGAAAGCTCGATCGACTTGCCTCCCGCGTCGGCGATGCTGATGCCCGCGGCGTCCAGCGCGATCGGCAGGCCGGAGGTGTTCTCGACTTCGACGATGAGCTTCTCCAGCAGCGGCGGGGTGGTGGTGTCGGCCACTTCGATGCCCCGCAGCGTGACCTGCCAGCCGGTCTTGCGGAGGGTCAGCCTGCGGGTCTGGACTTCCCACATTCCGTGCTCATCCTCGAACTCGACGATCGCCGGGACCGTCCGATGAGACAGGCATCCGCCGGCGAGGAAGACAAGCAAAACAGTCGCGAGAGTTCGCATGGTTGGCCTCCGGCCTGGTTGGGTGGTTTTCTTCGCGCGTTGGTCCGGCTACGATCATAGCCATGCGATCACGGTTCGTCATCCAGATTCACACCGGCCACGGACCGACCCACTACGACCTGATGGTCCGCCGGGGCGACGCGCTGGCGACGTGGCAGTTCGCGGATGACCCTCGGGCTGCAGATCGCGGCGGGTTGGCGTGCGAGCGGATCGCCGATCATCGTCTGGCGTACCTGGACTACGAAGGCCCGGTCAGCCGGGGACGGGGGGAGGTCCGGATTGCGGACGCAGGGTCGTGCGAGTTGCTGGAGGACGGTGACGATCGTTGGCGGGTGAGGTTTGAGGGGCGGGAGCTTCGCGGCGAGTTCCGGCTCATCCGCAGCGGCCAGAGCGAGGGCTGGTTGCTGAGCGAGCTTGGGGGCAGGGCCTAGCCGGGCGGGACGCGGTCGATTTCCAGCGTCAGCCGGCCGTCGTCGATGGTGATCTTGCGGATTTTGATGACCCGCCCGTCCCACGTGCCTTTCAGGGAAATTGGAGGCCCGTCGATGGCCTGGAGGATCGTCGCCAGCAGGGCGGCGATGTGGGCAGGTCCTTCGAGTTTCTCTTCATCCTGGCCGGGCTGGAGTCGACCGGCCAGCGCGGTCTTCAGGCCGTGGAGTTTGTCTTTGGCGATGCCGGGCGGAAGGGGCAGCCTGCCGATGCGGGTTTCGGCGAGGGAGACTCTCAGTTGCCCGTCGCCGACCGGCTGAAGGTCGAGTTTCGCCGAGAGCACCTTGTTGTACTCGGTCGAGCGGATCATGACGGTGATTGCACCGTCGTCGAGCACGACGGCAGGTTCGGCCAGGCCCAGCCGGGCCATCGCCTGGTTGACCTCGCCGGGTTTGCGGCCCGGCATGACGGCGACGATCTCGTCCATCGAGGCGAGGTAGTTGTTGACGCGGTCCTGGTTGATCGACCAGCTGAAGGGCTCGGGGTTCTGGGCGTATTCGTTGAATTTGGCCAGGCGGTTGGCGAAATCCTTGACCCACTGTTCGCGCTGGGCCTGGGAGAGTTCGGGGGGCTGGTACTGCTCGGGCACCCGGCTGGCCTGGAGGTAGATTATTCCCGCCGCTGCCAGGGGCAGGATTACGAGCAACAGGACAATCCAGGTGACGGCCCGGCCTGAGGTGTTTGTCATCTACAGGAATCTCGCAGGTTTCCGTTGGGGGCTGACGTCCAGCCCGTTCTACGGAAGTATCGACGATTGCAGGGGAAAGACTTCAGGGAAGGATTGTCGGAAGGGCGATTCCCTCTGCCGGGGGCGGCCGGATCGGTGGAACGGTTTGCGATCCGTCGTGTGGGGCGACTATGATTGACTGCGAGGAAAGGAAAGGTGGCGTTCAGAACAGCAGGCTGGACGCCGCAAAGGAGGCGCCCAGCCCGCGGTATTCTGTCCCTGCTATGTTCAGCCGGCACTGATGGCGTCGACGGGGCACTCGCTTTCGCAGGCTCCGCAGTCGATGCAGGTGTCGGCGTCGATGACGTATTTTGGATCGCCTTCGGAGATGGCTTCCACCGGGCAGACCGGCTTGCAGGATCCGCACATGGTGCAATCATCGGAAATCACGTATGCCATTTGGGTCGCTCCTTCGTTTCGGGGAGGCTAACGATACCGGATCGGTCCATCCGACCGACCCATAACCTACTCTAGGGTGTCCGGCCGGGCGATTCCAGTACACCGCCCAGCCGACAACTCTTTATACTACATCTACGTAGAGTGCAATGAAAGATCAAGAATCCAGCCCTCCGCAGCACGCCCACGGACGCGGCGTGAACATCGACAAAGCCCCGGTCACCGAATCGCTGCTCAAGCGGGCGTGGAACGAGTTCATCCTGTTTCTCCGGCACCACGGCGCCCGGGTTACCCAGGCGAGGAAGGTTGTCCTGGAAGCCGCACTGACCCGCAGAGACCACTTCCGCGCCGACGATCTGGCCAGTTCGCTGTCTCACGGCCCGGATCGCGTGAGTCGGGGCACCGTCTATCGAACCCTCGCCCTGATGGTCGAAGCCGGACTGATCCGGGAGGTCCGCGATACCGACGTCCACGTTCATTACGAGCCGGCATTCGGCCAGCCCGAGCACGAACACCTGATCTGCGACCAGTGCGGGGCATTCATCGAGTTCATCGACCGCGATATCTCCGATCGCATCGAGAAGGTCTGCAAAGAGAACGACTTCCAGAGCAGAACTCACCGGGTCGTTGTCTTCGGAGTCTGCCGCAACTGCCAGGGCGACTACCGCAGCGAGTCGTAGAGCCTCCAGCCTGGTATCAGGCCTGGAGGTATTCCACGTGCAGCGCCGGGCCCGGCTCGTCGGCCGATCGTGTCCGGATGATCAAACCATCCTCCGTCGGACGAATCACTTCCACCAGGCCGGTCGGTTGAGATTCGTGCGTGTCTCCGCCCGGCTGGACCATCTCCGCAACGCATTGCAGCGCCGCCTGGCGTTTGGCCGGCGCGAAGAGCTCGTCATCCTTCTCCAGAACCGCTTCGATCGCCGCCGCGGTCAGCAGTTGCGGTGCCATCGCGGAGAACATCTCGGTCGACGCGTACAGGTGGGCCCTGCAGATCCTGCCGTTGACAGCCACCACGAGTCCGATGGCGTTCTCCATGTCCATCCGGTCGACCAGCGGAGCGACGTACGCCGAGGCGGCGCGGGCGGCCTGGGGATGCTCAAGGGTCTCGGCGAGACTGGTGGGGGAGTCGGTTTCGGTAACCGCCCTGCCGATCTTGGCGCCCAGTCGGTACTGAACCTTGGCGATCTCGCGCCAGAGGTTGCCCTGGTCGCTGCGACGCGCAATGCCGCTGAGGGCGCTGCTGAACAGCATGCAATCGGAAGGCCTGAGCAGATCGGACGGTCCGGAGGGGGCGGGCTCCCAGCGATCCCGTTCGACACTTCGGACCGTAAGCATCGCCGGCTCGACCTCGCCGGCCAGCAGCACGTCCCGCGGTACGACGCGGTCCTGCAGGCCTCCCCGCAGGATCTGACCTGCCTGGATGAACACAGGCCGGTCCGAGAGATTCTCGATTTCCACGCCGGTCGGATCGTCGGTTTCGCGAATGGCAACCTTCTGCTGCTCAAAGGCGTCGCGAAGGGTCACCAGGCCCTGCCCCTCGGAGGAATCCGCCGTGACGACGAAAACCGTGAGGTTCTCGTGGGCGTACGCCCGGGATACCGAGAGCTCCCGACCCATGTCTGAGACGGTTTCCTCGGCAGAAGCCGTCCGGGATGTGGATTCCGAACTGCTGCAACCAGATATACTTGCGATCAACACCCCGATGACAGCCAGAGCCTTGATAACCCACAAACTGCTGAGCCGACTACCCATGGCCCGCCTCCAAATGTACGTACCGATCGAAACGACTACCCCCATAGACGCGCTTTCGGATCCGAAGTTCAGCCCATTGCCCCAAAAGCGGTGAAAAATGCCAGGTCCGGAAAGTTCTTCAGCCTGCGACGGCCTGCATCCACGCTTCGGCCATCAGGCCGTGTCCTGCCGGCGTCGGATGGACTCCGTCGGGAAGCCAATAACCCTTATCCCGCTTCTCCGCTGCTGCGCGGAATAGATCGTCGAACCGCAGGTACCCATCCGCGTATTCTTCCGCCAGGGCGTCGACCGCTTCGATGCGCGGGTTCAGGTCTTCCCGCCAGGCCTTGCGGTCTTCGGGGATCGGCAGCAGGAAGGGCTGGCAGAGCACGATTCGGGCGGACAGCTCGCCGCGGATGCGGTCGAGAATCCGCCGGTAGCACGCGGTGAATTCGTCGACGGGCGAGATCAGATCCTTGTCGTATCGCCGCCAGGTGTCGTTGATTCCCACAAGGATCGACACGACGGACGGTTCCAGATCGATCACGTCGGCGTCCAGACGCTTTTCGAGGTCGTAGACGCGGTTTCCGCTGATGCCCCGGTTGGAGAACCGCAGGTTCATCTCGGGGTGCCTCCCGCCCAGAACGGCTGCGCAGATCGCTGCATACCCGACGCCGAGTCCGTGGTTGCTGTTGTCCTGGGCGCGGCGTCCGGCGTCTGTGATGCTGTCGCCGAAGAAAAGCACGTGGTCGTTGGGTTTCAGCAGCAAGGGGTACAGCTCCTTTCTTGAGGATCATACGGGTTGGCAGAGGTCCAGCAGATCTCCCAGATCCGCCGTAGCGAGGCACATCGTCGTGTCGGCTGCGCCGTAGTAGATGCGGACCTCGCCACCGTCCTCCAGCAGCATCCCGGTCGGGAAGATCACGTCATTGCGGAAACCGCCTTCCGTCTCGTACGACGCTTCGGGGGCGATGAGGGGGGTCGGGGACATCCCCACGATACGGGAGGGCTGTTCGAGGTCCAGCAGCATGACGCCCGCGAAGTAGACCTTCTGCCACGGATAGGGCTCCCACCCGTTGATGCCTCGCTGGGGATCGCGGATGACGGCATGGAAGGTAGTCAGCCAGCCACGTTCGGTGCGGATGGGCGGCGCGCCGGGGCCGATCTTGTCGTTGGCGAAGGGCACGTCTTCCACGCCCAGCACCAGCTCGCTGTTGCCCCAGTACACCAGGTCGGGCGAGTCACTCAGCCAGAGGTCAAAGCGATCGATCCCGCCCCGGCTGTAGACGGGGAAAGGCCGCTCCAGGCGGACGAACTTCCCGCCGATGCGCTCGGGGAACAGCACCATGTTCCGGTTGTCGGGCACGCTCATCGACAGAATGTCGAAATGATCGAAATCGTCGGTGACGGCTACTCCGCCCCGGACGCCGTGTTGGGTGTCGACCGCGAAGCACATCACGCACCGACCGTCGATGACGGTCAGTCGCGGATCGTAGCCGCGGCGGATCTCGTCATCGCGCAGGTCGAAACACGCCGACGGCTGAACGTCCCAGGAGATCCCGTCGTCGCTGAAAGCCAGCCCCAGGTTCGTGCCCTCAAAACGGGTCTGCTCGTCCCAGCCGTAATCGTTGCGGAAGACCATGACGTAGCGCCCCTGGTACTTGGCAATTCCAGCGTTGAACACCAGGTCGGAATCGAAGGGCACGTGCTGGGAGGTGAGGATGGGATTGCCCTCCAGGCGTGCAATTGCTGGGCTGGTCCTGAACGACTTCCAATCGGCGGCCAAGGCGCGTCTCCTGTCAGGGGTGTTTTGCGGCGAAAGACGCGCATTTTCCCCGATCGGATGCCTCGGGCAAGGAAAAAGAAGGCCCGTCCGTTGACGGTTGACTTTCCCCCCGGCCCCACGATACACAGGTAGCGAGTCCCAACCCCCTGTGGAGGCGGGAAACAACGATGGACAGGAATCTCATCATCGGCCTGGCGGTGCTGGCGTTCGCAGTCACCACGATGTCCGCGCTGGTCCTCTGGAGCCGGGCGATCATCCAGCGCATCGGGCGGACCTCGGCCAGGTCAGCCCGGGCGATCCAGTATGTCCTGAAGGTGCGAAAGCGTGGCTGAGCGTCCCCAGGTAACCACCGAACTGTCCCGCGACCTGAACCTCTTCCATATCACCATGATGGGGCTGGGGATGATGATCGGGGCGGGGGTGTTCGTGGGCATCGGCCTGTCGATCCAGGGGGCAGGGACCGGAGGCCTGCTGCTGACGATGGCGCTCAACGGGCTGATCGCGCTGTTCTCGGCGATGAGTTTCGCGGAGCTTTCCTCGGCCATTCCCCGCGCGGGCGGGGCATACAATTTCGCCCGCATCGGATTCGGACGCGGGCCGAGTTTCCTGGCCGGCTGGATGGAGTGGCTGGCGTCCTCGGCTGCGGGGGGATTCTACGCCGTGGTCTTCGCGACCTTCACCGTGCGCTACTTCAACCCGCTGCTTCAGCTGGGGCTCGAGCCCCGTGGCGCGGCAGAGGGAATCATCATCCGTTTGGTTGCCATGCTGGCGGCGGGCCTGTTTGTCTACATCAACTTCCGGGGCTCCAGCGAGACGGGCAAGATCGGGGCGGTGTTCACCATCGGGCAGATGCTCTTTGTCCTGTCCATCGGCGTGGTGGGCATCGCGGTGGCGTTCTTCGACCCGGCCAGGCTGGAGAACTTCGACCCGTTCATTCATCCGGACGGCTGGTGGAAGCTGCTGGGCACGATGGGGGTGATCTACGTCGCGTTCGAGGGGTTCGAGGTCATCGCCCAGGCCGGCGACGAGACCATCAATCCGCGCAAGAACGTGCCCAAGGCGATGCTCTACTCGGTGATGATCGTCACGCTGACGTACCTGGCCGTGGCGTTCGCGTCGGTCGTGGCGATCAAGGGTGAAGGCGACGTGCGCGTCTGGATGGAAACCAACGAGATGGAGCGGATCGATTTCTTCCGCGCCGCCGCTGCGAGGCTGCTGACACCCGGGGTCGGCGGGTTGCTGGTGACCCTGGCGGTGGTTTTCTCTGCGACCAGCGCGCTGAACGCGACGATCTACTCCGCTACGCGCGCTTCCTACGCGCTGGGGCGCGACGGCATGCTCATGCCCGTGTTCGCGAAGATCCACCCTCGCCGGCAGACGCCCTACGGCGCGCTGGGCTTCACCAGCGTCATCGTGCTGATCGTCGCAGGGGTGATGCATTACGAAGACGCCTCCGCCACCGCGAGCATCATGTTCCTGCTGCTGTTTTTCGTGGTGAACGTCTGCGTGATCCGCATCCGTCGGAACCTTGGCGACGAACTGGAGTACGGCTACCTGATGCCTCTGTTCCCACTGTTCCCGATCCTGGCGATTGTCTGCCAGGTCGCCCTGTGTGGCGGGATTCTGATGGAAAGCTGGGTCGCATGGGCGATCGCCGTTCCGTGGGTGTTGGCCGGTGTGGTGCTCTACAACGTCTATTCACGCAGCCGGGCCCACGCCAGCGAGCACGACATCCACGTGCTGGAGGAGATCGAAGCCGCCGAGCCCGGCCGGCAGCGCGTGATGGTTTCCGTGGCCAACCCCGCCAACGCGCTGGAACTGGTGCAGGCGACCTACCGCCTTTGCCAGACGCGCCAGGACCCGCGCGTGGAACTGCTGCACATGGTGCCCGTGCCCGACCAGGTCCCGCTGTCCGACGCCGAGCAGTACGCCTTCGCCGGGCGCGAGGCGATTCTCGAGACCATGCTCTACCTCGCGCCACAGTTCCCGATTTCCACGCACCTGCGCTACTGCCGCGCCCCGGCGAGGGGGATCGTCTCGGCCGTCCGGGAGAAGAAGGTGAACCTCCTGATCATGGGCTGGCACGGCCGGCGGCGCCACAGGCTGTTCCGTCTGGGCTCGACGATCGACCCGGTCATCGAGCGGTCGCCGTGCGACGTGGTGGTCATGAAAAACTGCGGGGGCAACCGCAAGTTCAAGAGCGTGCTGGTTCCCCTGGCCGGCGGGCCCAACGGCGCGCTGGCGCTGGAGATCGCCGCTGCCCTGGCCGACCCTGACGACGGACAGGTCACGGCGTTTACCGTTCGTCGGCACGACCAGAAGTTCAACCTGGAAGCGTTCGTCGAGCAGAACCAGCCTCGCATGGCGATTCCGCCCCAGCGCGTGCAGACGCGGACCGTCGCGGCCGGCGACGTGGTCGAGGCGATCCTGCACGAAGCTGACAGCCACGACCTGGTCGTGCTGGGCTGCACGCGCGAGTCCGCCTTGGCGCGGATCGGTCACAACCCGGTGCCCGAGACCGTCGCCAGCCGCTGCGAAAAGCCCATCGTCATGACGCGCTCGGTCACCGGCGTACAGTCGTGGCTGCGGCGATGGATCTGACGGCCCGCCCGCCGGGGGTCCGCACGGGCAGCGGCGCATGAAAAAGGCCCGGAAGCGTCGACGCGCTGCCGGGCCCGATTCTGCCTGACGTCGGGCGTCAGTTGATCTTCACCTCTTTGCCCTTCGTGCCGGACTGGTAGATCGCGTGAATGATCTTCTGCGTCCAGATCGCCTCGGAGGCGGGCACGGACACGGGCTTGTCGTGCAGGATATTCCAGGCGAAGTCGGCGACCTGCTTCTCGTGGTGCGTCCAGCCGCTTCGCTTGCCCTGCAGGTCGAGCATCTGCACGTAGTTGGGCGTGCAGTCGGTCAGGTGGCCGTTGAGTTCCAGCTGGACGTTCAGGGGCGAAAGCCCCGCCCCGCCCTTGGTGCCCACCACGTGGTTCTTCATGCCGCCGTCGGGCAGGTTCACGTTGAACGAGCACTCGATGTTCATCGTCGCGCCCGTCTCGAACCGCACGATCGCGCAGGCGAAGTCTTCGACGGTGTAGGTCTTGTGATCCCAGGGCCCAAAGCTGCCCATGTGACCGGGCTGGTCGCCGATCGTCCGGTAGCTGGCGCCGCTGACGCTCACCGGACGCGGGCAGCCCATCATCCACCACGTCAGGTCGATCATGTGCACGCCGATGTCGATCAGCCCGCCGCCGCCTTGCTCTTCCATCCGGCCGAACACGCCCCAACTCGGCACGCCGCGACGGCGAACCGCCTGGCAGCGAGCGTAGTAGATGTCGCCCAGCGAGCCGTCGTCCACGAGTTTGCGGACGAACTCCGCCTCCGGCCGGTAGCGGTGCATCAGGCCGATCTGCACCTGCCGCCCTGCCTTTTCGGCCGCGTCGACCATGCGCTTGGCCTCGGCGGGCGTCATGGCCATGGGCTTTTCGCACATCACGTGCTTGCCCGCGCGGACGGCGTCGATGGTCTGCCCGGCGTGGTAGCGGTTGGGCGTGCAGATCGTGACCACGTCTACGTCGTCGAGCTTCAGCAGCTTTTTGTAGTCGGTAAAGCAGCGGGTCTCGTCGACGCCCCATTCCCTGGATCGCGACTGGAGGTTCTCTTCGCTCACGTCGGCCAGGGCGACCACCTCGCCCAGCCCGCTCTTGGTGTACCCGTTGTAATGCACGCGGGAAATGCCACCCGCTCCGATGATCCCCACCCTCAACTTCTTCCTGGCCATGGACGTCTCTCTCCTTGCTGCGTTGTGTATCCAAACGGAACTGCGCCCCGGTCGACCCCCGGCGGGGCACTCAAAGCGAACTGACCTACCCCCCACGACCCGCGAATGCAAGCCTTTCGGTCCGGTTTTTCGTCCACGCGGACGCGCGGAGATTTCGCCCGTTTTCCCGTTGACCCCGCCACCGGACGGGGGTATATCCGAATTCCGCGGGCGGCCCATCGCCCGCTCAGCACGCGAAGGAACCCGGCGCATGACCCCGATCATCCGCATCCTGGTGGACGTAGCCAAGCCGACCTGCGGCGCCGCTGTGCGCCGTTGGTTTGGCGGCCCGGCCGCTGCGAGCGGGTGACCTTCGCGAGCGTTTCTGCGAATTGCTTCCGACCCGCTTGCCGCACGCGAGCGGGTTTTTTCGTGGGGTGTGCCCCGTCCCGTTCGCCCGGCTTCGGGCTTTTCGCCCGACGGATGAAACTTTGGCCTGCGAACCTTGTTGGGCTGGATACCCTCCGGCGGCGATACGCCGGCCGGACGCTTCGCCAGCCCCCAGCAGACGGGTAGAACGAACATGACTTCCGCATCGTCGAACCAAGACAAGCCGTCCCGGCTCGCAACCCTGTGGGCGTTCATGAAGGGCTTCCGCACGCTGTACCTCGGGGCGATCCTTGCGCTGTTGTTTGCCGTGCTGATCTCTTACGTCCGACCACTGATTATCGGGGCGACCATCGACAGCGTCATCGGCGACCAGCCGCCGGGCTGGCCTGGCTGGGTCACCGCGCCGATCGAGCGGCTGGGGGGCACGAGCATGCTCGCGCGCAATCTCTGGGCGTGCGGCCTGGCGATCGTGCTGCTCACCGCAGCCAGCGGTGGGTTCATGTATCTCAAAGGGCGCTGGGCAGCCAGCGCAGCCGAGGGCATCGCACGCCGGATCCGCGACCGGCTCTACGACCAGCTCCAAAGCCTGCCCCTGACCTTCCACGACCGCCACGACACCGGCGACCTCGTCCAGCGGTGCACGTCCGACGTCGAGACCATCCACGTGTTTCTCTCCCTGCAGGTCACCGAGGTAGGCCGGGCGATCATCCAGGTGCTGGCCGTGCTGCCGATCATGCTCTACCTCAACGTCACGATGACCGGCGTGTCGATGCTGCTGATCCCGGTGATCCTGGTCGGCACGGTGATCTTCTTCCTGAAGGTCCGCACCGCGTTCCAGCGATCCGACGAAGCCGAGGGACGCATGACCGCCCGGCTGCAGGAGAACATCACCGGCATCCGTGTGGTGCGCGCCTTCGCCCGGCAGGACTTCGAAAGCCGGCGGTTCGCCGAAAGGAACGCCGAGTTCCGCGACCTCGACTACCGGCTGATCCGGCTGCTGGCGTGGTACTGGTCGATCTCCGATTACATCTGTTTCGCCCAGCGCGGGCTGGTGCTGTTCGCCGGGGCTTACATCGTCTCGCGGGGCAGGATGACCATCGGCGAGCTGGTGATCTTCCTGTGGTTCGTCGACCAGTTCCTCTGGCCGATCCGGCGGATGGGCCGGACCCTGACCGATCTCAGCAAGGCGCTGGTTTCGGTGGGCAGGCTGGGCGACATCCTGCACGAGTCGCGGGAGATCGACGACACCGACGCCCCCACGCCCGACCTGCGCATCGAGGGGCGCGTGGAGTTCCGGGACGTGCACTTCGCCTTCGAAAGGCCCGCAGGCCTGACCGCCGCCCAGGACGCCCCGGGCGAAGACGGGCAACCGTCCGATTCCTCCGATCACGTGCTGCGCGGCGTGAGTTTCGTCGCCGAGCCCGGACAGACCGTCGCCATCCTGGGCCCCAGCGGCTCGGGCAAGAGCACGATCATCAACCTGCTGCTGAGGCTGTACGACTACCGGCGGGGCAGCATTCGCCTGGACGACGCCGAGCTGCGCGACCTCGACCGGCGGGCCGCCCGGTCCCAGTTCGGCGTGATCATGCAGCAGCCGTTCCTGTACTCCAAGAGCCTGCGGGAGAACATCAAGCTCGCCCGCGGCGCCGCCAGCGACGACGAGATGATCGAGGCCACGCAGATCGCCTGCGTGCACGATTCGGTTGCCTCCTTCGAGCACGGCTACGACACCGTCGTCGGCGAGCGCGGCGTGACGCTCTCGGGCGGACAGCGCCAGCGCGTGGCGTTGGCGCGGGCGATTCTCAAGGATCCGCCCGTGCTGATCCTCGACGACGCCCTGTCTGCCGTCGACACGCAGACCGAGGCGATGATCCTCCGCGCCCTCAAGCAGCGGCGGGGGCGGCACACCACGCTGCTGATCGCCCACCGGCTGAGCACGCTGATGCACGCCGACCGGATCCTCGTGCTCGACCACGGGCGCATCGTGCAGCGAGGCACGCACGAACAGCTCGTCACGCGCGACGGCCTGTACCGCAGGCTGTGGACCATCCAGAACTCCCTGGAGGATGACCTCCGGGACGACGTAGAGCAGCCGGCGCCGGCGTCCTGACCCGCCCGCCTGGCTGCTCCGAGGACAACACGATGATGGATTCGGCCATACACGAAGAAGAATTCTCCGACAAGATCGACATTCGCCTGTGGGCGAAGGTCTACGGCCTGGCGCTGCCTCACAGGAAGACACTCGCTGCGCTGGTGACGACCTCGATTCTCCTGGCCGCCGTCGACGGCGTGATGTTTCTGGTGCCCAAGCTCGTGATCGATCGCCTGCTGGCGTCGGGGCGGGAGGCCTCGCTGATGACCCCCGCGCTGATGTACCTCGGGCTCTCGACGCTGTTCTGCATCTGCGTGGCGGGGTTCATTCACTTCGCCGGGCGCATCGCCACCCACGTCAGCCACGACATCCGCAAGCAGGGCTTTGATCGCCTCCAGGAGCTGTCGTTCTCGTATTACGACAAACGCCCGGCCGGTTGGCTGATGGCCAGAATGACCAGCGACTGCAACAAGCTCTCGCGCATCCTCGCCTGGGGCACGCTGGAGTTGACCTGGAGCATGTGCTTCATCACGGCGATGGTCGCGATCATGCTGATCGTCGAGTGGCGTTTGGCGCTGATCGTCATGGGCGTACTGCCCCCCATGGCGATCCTCAGCCTCTACTTCCAGCGTAAGATCCTGCGCGCGTCGAGACAGGTGCGCAAGACCAACTCGTCGATCACGGCTTCGTACAACGAGGGCATCAGCGGCGTGCGGACGACCAAGACCCTCGTCCGCGAGCGCGACAACCTGCGCGAGTTCGAGCGCCTCACGGAAACCATGCGGACCTCCGCGATCCGAAGCGCGCTGTACTCGGCGATGTTCCTGCCCCTGGTCCTGACGCTCGGAAGCATCGGCACGGCGATGGCGCTGTGGTACGGCGGGGTGGACGTCATTGAAACGCTCCGGCTGCCGGTGGGCGATCCCGATAAGTTCACGCTGGGCAGCCTGGCGCTGTTCATGAACATCTCCGGCGCGCTGATCTTCCCGATCCAGGAACTCGCGCAGATGTTCGCCGAGTTCCAGAACGCCCGCGCCGCAGCCGAGCGCGTCGTCGAACTGCTGGAGACCGAGCCGGAAATCGAAGACGCCCCCGAGGTCGTCGAGCGGATCAAAAAGGTCGCCTCCGCGCCGCGCCCCGACGGGCTGGCCGAAGACGGCTACCCCGACCGCATCGAAACCGTCGAGTTCCGCGACGTGACGTTCGAGTACCTTCCGGGCGAGCCGGTGCTGCGCGAGTTCGATCTCACGGTCCGGGCCGGTCAGACCATTGCGCTGGTCGGGCCCACCGGCGGGGGCAAGAGCACGATCGTCTCGCTGCTGTGCAGGTTCTACGAACCGACAGGCGGGGCGATTCTCATCAACGGCGTCGACTACCGCAGCCGGGGCCTGCACTGGCTGCAGTCGAACCTGGGCATCGTGCTCCAGAGCCCGCACCTGTTCAGCGGCACGGTGGCAGAGAACATCGCCTACGGCCGGTTGGACGCAACGCCCGGGGAGATCCGCCGGGCGGCCGAGTTGGTCAACGCCCACGAGTTCATCCAGGAGTTGGATAACGGCTACGACACCGAGGTGGGAGAGGGCGGCGGGCGCCTCTCGACGGGACAGAAGCAGCTGATCTCGTTCGCGCGGGCGGTGCTGGCCGACCCCCAGCTGTTCGTCATGGACGAGGCGACTTCCTCTGTCGACACCGAGACCGAGAAGCTCATCCAGGAAGGCCTGCACGAAGTGCTCGACGGGCGGATCAGTTTCGTGATCGCCCACCGGCTGTCGACCATCCGCGAGGCCGACCGCATCCTGGTGATCGAAGGCGGGCGCATCGTCGAGCAGGGCGACCACCGCGAGCTGATTGCCCGTCGCGGGCGGTACTACGGCCTGTACACCAACCAGTTCGCCCGCGAGCAGGAAGACTCGGTCCTCTCCGGCGGGGCGGAGTAGGAGTTACCCCCGCCCGGCGCGGCAGGCGGGCGTTTTGCGTTTGCACTGCCCCCCGCCCGTCGGGTTCAATCTGTCTCCATCGACTGACCAGGAGATCCGCATGCTTTCGACCCTCGAAAAGCGATTCGGCGAGATAGCCCCGCAAGGGGCCTTCTGTTCCCTGCGTTATGTGCGCAGCGTCGACGAAATCCTCGCGGTGCGCCAGGACGTGCCCCAACCTCCCCGGCGAAGCGACGACGCCGGCGCGATGATTACCGTCATCCGCGACGGCGGACTGGGCTACGCCGCCACCTCCGACCTGTCCCGGGCGGGGCTTCAGCGGGCGGTCGAGAGGGCCTCGGCGTGGGCGAAGCGATCCGCAGGCCGGTCGGTCGCGGACTTCTCCGCCATCGACATGCCCGCCCCCACCGGCGAGTACGAAAGCCCCGAGCGCGTCGCCTGGGACGCCACCACCCAGGGCGAGAAGTTCGACCTGCTGCGGCAGACGTGCTCGTCGCTCAAGGCCGACGAGAGGATCGTCGACTGGAGCACTTCGCTGTGGCATACCGACCTGGAGCAGATCTACCTGACCACCGGCGGTGGGCGCGTGGTGCAGCGGATCCGCATGTTGTGTCCGTCGATGTCCGTCACGGCGGCAGAGGGCGGCGAGGCGATCGAGCGCAGCTACGGGGGCAGGGGCTACTGCAGACAGGCGGGCCTGGAGCTTCTCGACGACATCGAATTCCGCGAGGCGGGCCCGGGTGTCTCCGACGAGGCGCTGCAGCTTCTGGCGGCTCCGAACTGTCCGTCGGGCACCATGGACGTGCTGCTGGCCCCCGACCAGATGATCCTGCAGATTCACGAGTCGATCGGTCATCCGCTGGAGCTGGACCGCATCCTGGGCGACGAGCGGAACTACGCGGGCACGAGTTTCGTGACGCCCGAGATGTTCGGCAGTTACCGGTACGGCAGCGAGCTGCTGAATGTGACGTTCGACCCGACGCGCCAGGGCGAGTTCGCCACGTACGCTTTCGACGACGACGGCGCCGAAGCCCGCCGGACCGCCATCATCGAGAAGGGCATACTCAAGCGGGGCCTGGGGGGCGTGGTGTCCCGGCATCGCAGCGGCCTGGAGGGCGCCGCCTCCACGCGCGCGTGCAGTTGGAACCGGCCTCCCATCGACCGGATGGCGAACCTGAATCTCGAGTGCGGCGACAGCTCGCTGGACGAGATGATCGGCTCGATCGAGCGCGGCGTGTACATGAAGACCAACTGCTCGTGGTCGATCGACGACAGCAGGAACAAGTTCCAGTTCGGCTGCGAGTGGGGGCGGCGTATCGAGGACGGCCGGCTGACGGACCTGGTCAAGAAGCCCAACTACCGGGGCGTCAGCGCGACGTTCTGGCGGAATCTGCGGAAGGTCGGTTCGCCGGAGACGGCGGAGATGCTCGGCACGCCCAACTGCGGCAAGGGCGAGCCCAACCAGTGCGTCCGCGTGGGGCATGCCAGCCCGGCGTGCGTGTTCGCCGACGTCGACGTGTTCGGCGGGGAGTGAAAGGACATCCGATGCAGGAATACTTCAGCGAACTTGTCGACCACGCCACCGACGCCCTCCGCGGCGACGAGGTGCTGCTGGTTAACCTCCACGCCGAAGACAGCGACTTCGTCCGGCTGAACCGCTCGGCCATCCGGCAGGCGGGCGGTGTCCAGCAGGCGTACCTGACGCTGGAACTCATCGACGGACAGAAGCACTGCAGCCAGACGCTGACCCTGACGCGCCAGCCGAAGGAGGACCGCGGGCGCGTCTCCGGTGCGCTGGAGAGCCTGCGGACCAGCCTCGCCGATGTGCCCGAAGACCCGCACCTGCTCTACGCCACCGACGTCCACAGCACCGAGCATCTTGGCGAGAACGCACTGCCCGACCCGGCCGAGGCACTGGACGCCGTGCTGCTGGCCGGGGCGGGACTGGACATGGTGGGCATCTTCGCCGCCGGCGGGGTGCAGCGCGGATTCGGCAACTCCCTCGGCCAGCGGAATTGGTTCTCGACACACACCTTCCACCTTGAGTGGAGCTTTTACCACACGGCGGACAAGGCCGTGAAGACGTCCTGGGCGGGTTTCGAGTGGGACCCAGTCGGCTTTCAAGGCAAGGTCGACGACGCCGTCGAGCAGCTTGACGTGCTTCGCCGCGAGCCGCGCACGATCTCGCCCGGCGAGTATCGCGTGTACCTGGCGCCCGCGGCGGTGGGGGAGATCCTCGGCCTGCTGTGCTGGGGCGGGTTCGGCCTGAAGGACCACCGCACGAAATTCACGCCGCTGCTGCGGATGATCGAGTCGGACGCCCGCCTTGACGAGACGGTGACCCTGCGCGAGAACACCGCCGGGGGGATGGCGCCCGGGTTCAATGCGGCAGGGTTCGTCAAGCCCGACGCGGTAACACTCATCGACGCCGGCCGGTATGGCGACTGCCTGGTCTCGCCGCGCTCGTCGAAGGAGTACGGCGTTCCCTGCAACGGCGCTGACAGCCACGAGAGCCCGCGCTCGCTGGACCTCCAGCCGGGCGGCATCGACGCGGCCGACGTGGTGGGCAAGCTCGGGGAGGGCGTGCTGATCAACCAGTTGTGGTACGGGAATTTCTCGGACCGTCCGGCCGGTCGGATGACCGGCATGACGCGCTTCGCGACGTTCTGGGTGGAAGACGGGCGGATCGCCGCGCCGCTGAACGTCATGCGGTTCGACGAGACGATCTACCGGATGCTGGGCGAGAACCTCATCGGCCTGACGCGGCAGCGGGATTTTCTGCCCGAAAGCCACACCTACGACGCGCGAAGCGTCGACAGCATGCACCTGCCCGGGGCGCTGATCGACGGCTTCCGCTTCACGCTGTGACCGGGGTCCGGCCCGGGCTTTTTCGCCGTCGCGGGTTGACACGACTTTGCGGGGCTGGTAACAGAGAGTCCCATACCCAGTCGATCCGCAGTCGGTTTCCGGCCCGTTGGAGTGACGTTTCCTCGCTGAGTTTCTCTCTCCGTCGATGCGCTCCGCCACGGGCGGACCTCTGCCTGCGATCCATGCCGCGGGGCAGACCAACCAGAAGGAAGGAGCAGTACCGGTGACCCGGAAGACGGATTTCCTCCGCGAGAAGTACGACCAACTGCACGCGACCCCCATGCAGCAGAAGCTCAGGAAGATCGCGCCGATGCCCGTCGGCGTGGTGTTCATCGAATGGCCGGGCATGACCGAAGACGACATGCGCCGGCATTTCCGCCTGATGAAGGAACTCGGGTACACCTGCCTCAAGGGCATCCTGCTCTGCCGCGGAACCGACCGCCGCAAGGTCATGCACATGGCCCTCGACGAGGGGATCATTCCCTGGTGGTACGACGAAGGCGGATGGGAGGCGATCACCGACGAGCTGCTGGAATCACTCGGCATCGACCCGGACACCCCCATCGAGCAGATCCGCACGAACGAGAAGTTCCTCGCCCACCAGGAGAAGGTCCTTCGCGAGCGGATCGACCGCGAAGCCGACGAAGGCTCCGGCCGGCCCGTCGAACGCGGTTTCCGCAATGTCTTCCGCTTCGACGGTTCGCTGCCCGACGAGATGGTCGACGACTTTCTCGACTGGCTCACGGAGCAGTACGAGACCGTCGACGGCGTGTGGGAAGCGTGGAACCTGCACCACGCGGGCATCCCCGGGCCGCTCGAACCGTGGACCGACTGGCCGCAGGTCCGCGCGTACGTCCAGAAGGCCGTCGACGGCGCCAAGGCCGGCCAGGCGTCGCTGTATGTGCCCATGCAGCGCGAGTACCGACGCATCCGTGACATCCTGCGCTTCAAGGCCGACCAGTACGTCGACCACATCCGTCGGCGGATCGAGGCCCAGCAGCAGGTCGACCCCAACGCCGTGTTCCGCGCCGGCGGCGAAATGGGCCTGTTCCTGCCCTTCGCCTCCCGCGCGACCGACATGGAAGGCATCGCCTCGGTAATGGCTGAGGGCGGCTCGTTCTACCCGTCGATCCACCTGGCGTGGCACTTCGAGGAAGTCGGCTTCGAGGTCGCACGCCCCGTCTACTTCCAGGCCTCGCTGGTGGCTGACTGGTTCAAGGGAGGCTGGAGCGCCACGTGGGAATCCACGGGCGGCCCGCAGCAGCTTTCGGGGGGCAAGGCCAATCTCTACCCGCCGGCCCAGAACGTCTGGCCGAGCTCGACCGTCGACGCCGGCGTGATGACCCAACTGATGCTCAGCTACCTCGCCGCGGGTTTCCGGGGCTTCGGGTTCTGGACCTGGACCGCCCGAACGGCCGGGTGGGAGGCAGGGGAGTTCGCCCTGCTGGACCGCAACGCCGAGCCCTGCCAGCGCACCGTGCAGGCGGGCAAAGTCGCCCAGGCGGCCCGCCGCTGGCGCGACGAACTCTGGGAGGCCCGCAAAGAGCCCGTCGTCGGCGTGTTCACCGACTTCGACAACGACGCGATGTGGTCGGCTGCGTCGGTGGCCGGACGAGACTTCTACAAGCGCGTGCCCGTGTTCGCCCGCGTGGGCGCTTCGCGGGCGCTGGTCAACGGCAACGTGCCCTTCGAGCACGTCACCGCCCGCGACCTCCGCGCCGGGCTCGCCTCGCGATACCAGGTCATCTACCTGCCCGCCGTGCTCGCACTCGCCGGCGACCTCCAGGAGATCCTCCTGGACTACGCACGGCAGGGCGGACGCGTCGTGCTCGACATGCCCGGAGCGTGGTACGACGACTTCGGCCGCATGCTCTCCACCGCCCAGGGAACCCCGTTCGAGAAACTCTTCGGCGCCAGCATCCGCGACTACCAGTACTCGCGGAACGTGCCGCGCAGCCTCAACGGCCGGCAGCTCGACGGCTTCGTCGTGGACCTCGGCGTCACCGGGGCCCGCACGCTGGCCGAGTACGACTCCGGCGCCCCGGCGATTACCGAACACGCCGTCGGCGACGGGGCGGGGGTGATCCTCGGCTGGGAAGCGTCGCTGCAGTGCCACGAGCCCGGCAACGACCTCGGCGAGGCAGAGCTCCGCAAGTATGCCCTCGGCGGCATCGAGCTGCCCTACGCCTGCGACGGGGCGCTGGTCTACCGCCAGGCCGCACCCGAGGCAGATCACTACTTCCTGATCAACGATGGCCCGGAAACCACGGTGACCCTCAAGACCCCAGCCTACAGCTATGCCTCGGCGCTGGACGTGATCGCGGACGAACCGATCGCGCCCGGCGACCCGATCGACCTGCCCGCCCACAGCGGACGGTGGGTCCGCATGGCCAGGTGAGGCTGCAGCCGAACCGGTCGCCACAACCGGAGACATGACATGACGCGCACAAGCCGTTTCGCCTCCGCCTTTCTGGCGGGGCTGGCGACGTGGGTATGCATTGCTGCACCCGCCCCCGCAGCCGACCCCAACAAGCCGGCCGGCTCGAAGTACACCGACCAGCCCATCGCCGTCTGGCTGGACCCCAAGGCCCCCTCGCCCCAGCTGCTGACGCCGCGCTACGTCTACCGGCCCCGGGCGGTCTTCCAGTACAAGGTCGCCACCGGCAAGGCCCCGGCCGGGGTGTTGGTGAAGATCCACGGCCAGGATGCCGACGTCGCCGTCCGCCTCGAACAGATCCCCCAGGCGCAGGCCAGTTCGTCCCGCACCGTCACCTTCCGCAGCGAGGTCGATGCCGCCGACTGGCCCGACGGTGCGTACACCGCCACCTTCCACGAAATCCGCAAGGACAAGGACGATCGCCAGGTCGGGCGGGAGACGTTTCGCGTGGTGCGCGACCTGCTGGCCGACAAGGTCAAACCTGAGATCCGCAACGAGCTGAAAGTCTGGATCGATCACGCCAACCAGGGCAAGGTCGCATGGGGCAAGCGGCCGTTCTGGCGAGCACTCGACGAAGCAATGACAAGCCCGGGGTCGCCTTACCAGGACCTTCGCGGGCTGACGCTCCGCAGCTACCGCAGCGAGCAGCTCTCCCGCCTCATGCCCTACGCGATGTACGTTCCCGAGGCGTACGACCCCAACAAGCCGATGCCCCTGATGATCCTGCTGCACGGCTCGGGCGGGGACTACCTCAACGTGATTTCCGACGTCTACGAAGGCCAGGAGCTCGAAAGCCACCCCATGCTGCTGGCCAACGCCGGGGCGTTTCCCCACTGGGAGTATCGCCACCTGGGCCTGATTGACGTGCTGGCCGTGCTCGAAGACGTCAAGAGCAAGTACAACGTCGACGTCGATCGGGTGTATCTCCAAGGCATCAGCCTCGGGGGGCGCGGGTCGCTGGAGGTTCCGGCCCTGACGCCGGGGGTCTTCGCAGCCGCGTGTCCGCAGGGGGTGTACGGCTTCTTCCAGGACTCGTCGGACCCGGTGAGCTTCGCGCGGATGAGTGAGTACTCGCGATGGCAGCTCTCGCGGCAGGACATGCGCACCTACCTGCCGAACCTCACCCACACACCGATGCAGATCGTGATGGGCTACAAAGACCGCACCACCCCCGCGCTGAACGCGCTGACCTTCGCCCATCTGCTGAAAATGCGCTACGGCGCGACCGTTGATGTCAGGGGCTTCGACGCCGACCACAACATTACCTACCCGACCTACAAGTGGTCCGACACGCGCAAATGGCTGCTGCAGCACAAGCGCATCGCCGACCCCGACACCGTCCACGCGCGCACGGCTACGCTGCGGTTCAACCGGTTCTACTGGGTCATCATCAACCAGATGGAAGATCACTGGAAGGTCGGCGAGGTCCAGGCCGTTCGGGACGTCGACACGCGGGTGGTGTCGGTCAAGACCGCCAACGTCACCAGCCTGTCGCTGCTGGGAGCGCCCAAGCCGAAGACCATCCGCATCGACGGCCAGGTGCTCGACGCCAGGCCCGACAGCCGCTCGCTGCCGATCGTGACGGTCCGCCGGGACCCAGGCGGCAGTTGGCAGGTGGTGGAAGGCGAGAAGGAACGCCCCGCACGCGGCGAGAAGCGTCACGGTGTGTCGGGCCCCATGTGGGACATCTCCAGCGGCCGGTGCGTGGTGGTGGTCGGCTCGGGCGGAGACCGGAAGGAAACCCAGAAGCTCAAGGGGCTGGGCAAGTCGGTCGGGTATCACGGAGCGGCCTGGGGCGACAACCGCTGGCCGGTGGTACGGGACGTCGACGTCACCGACGAGATGCGCAAGGAGTGCAACCTGATCCTCGTCGGCGACGCGCGCACCAACCGCCTGATCGCCGGGCAGGACTGGCCGTTCGACATGAAGGCGATCGGCCGCCATGAGGGCATCGCCTTGCCCTCCGACCCGAACACGGTCGTCAAGGGGGCGGGGGACGTGCTGCAGTTTGTCTACCCCTCGCCGTTCACCGAGGGACGCTACGCGATGGTCGTTGCGCCACTGGGGCGGGGCGGGGCGCCGATCGACTGCATCTGCCCGGCCAACACCTGGGACCCGCGAAGCTGGGCCGACTGGAGCGTGCTGCGGTATCGGAAGATTACTCGCGGCAAGCAGACGCGTGTCGGAGCGGTCACGATGGACGATGGCGTCTTCGACAGCCGATGGAAAATGGTTGTCCAGAAAGGTACCGTGCCCCGCAGCCGGTACATGAACTGGGAGAAGTAGCCTTGGCCTCGCGAGGCCGGGCCTGGGTGGTGTTTGCGAAGCTGACAGGAGCAAGTCATGTCGACGTGGAAGCTGGAACGTGAGATCCCGCTGGACGACTCGTGGGATGTCATTGTGGCTGGAGGCGGACCGGCCGGCGTGACGGCCGCGGTGGGCGCTGCCCGGGAAGGCGCACGGACGCTGCTGATCGAGCAGACCGGCGCGCTGGGGGGCATGGGCACTTCGGGGCTCGTGCCCGCGTGGTGTCCGTTTACCGACAAGGAGCGGATCATCTACAGCGGCCTGGCCGAGCGGGTGCTGCGCGAGACGATGGCCGGTATGCCCCACCTGCCGAAGGACCGGTACGACTGGGTGCCGATCGACCCCGAGCACCTCAAGGGCGTCTACGACGGGCTGGTCACCGAGGCCGGCGCGGAGATCCTGTTTCACACGTTCGCAGCCGGGGTGGACGTCGACGACGACGGAGACATTCGCGCCGTGATCGCAGCCAGCAAGGCCGGTCTGACTGCGCTGCAGGCGAAGGTGTACATCGACTGCACCGGCGATGCGGACCTCGCTGCCTGGGCGGGAGCGGAGTTCCACAAGGGCGACGAGACCGGCGACCTCCAGCCGGCGACGCATTGTTTCGTGTTGACCAACGTGGACATGTACGCCTACCAGTTCGTGACGGGCATCAAGCACTCGCCGACCGGCCTGGCGAAGATCAGGGACATCCTCGCCTCGGGCAGGTACGGCGAGCTGATCCCCGACGACCATGCGTGCAACAGCATCCTGGGGCCCGGGGCGGTGGGGTTCAATGCCGGGCACATCTGGGACGTGGACAACACCGACCCGGCCAGCGTGTCGCGCGCGCTGATTCTCGGACGCCGGCAGGCCAGGGCGTGGCGTGACGCCTGCGCGGAGTTCGCCCCGGAAGCATTCGCCAACGCGTGGCTCGCCCAGACGGGCAGCCTGATGGGCATTCGCGAGACGCGCCGGATCGTGGGCGACTACGTGCTGACCGTCGACGACTACGTCGCCAGGCGCAGCTTCGACGACGAGATCTGCCGCAACTGCTACTTCGTGGACATCCACCACAAGAAGAGCGAGATCGACCAGGCCCTGGCCGGGTGGAACCGCGGCAGTTCGGGCTCGGTCCATCTGGACCCCGGCGAGTCGCATGGCGTGCCCTATCGCTGCCTGACGCCCCGGGGGCTGCGCAACGTGCTGGTGGCCGGGCGGAGCATCTCCACGGACCGGCCGGTCCAGGGCTCGACGCGCGTCATGCCCGTCTGCCTGGCGATGGGCGAGGCCGCCGGGCTGGCTGCCTCGATGGCCTGCGGGCAGGAGACGCCCGATACCCGGGCCGTGGACACCGCGGACCTGCGACGACGACTTCGGGAACACGGAGCGTATCTGCCTGAGGGTTCGTGAGATAGATGACCTGCTTGACCCGGGCGGCATCTGGGGCGTGGGATTCATGCACGATCCGGCCGCAGATTCACGAGCCAACGGCCGATAAATAGAATGTAGCCAGCCGTCACCGAACGCGAGGGAACGCCCATGAAGTTCGCCATCGTTGCGATGCTGCTGACCGTCACCTGTTTCGCCGGCGCCGCCCACGGCGAGATCTACACTGCCCTGGACCTCGGAGGCTCGGCCGCCTACGCCACGGTAGGAGATGTTTACAGTTTCGGATTCCGTTTCTCCACCGACGAGACGATCTGGGTTTCCTCGCTGGGGTACTTCGACTACAACGAGGACGGCTTGGGCGACAGTCACGCCGTGGGTATCTACGACGAGGACGGGAACCTGCTGGTCTCGACCACCGTCACCCCCAACGATCCGCTTGACCGTGGGTTCCGGTACAACGACGTCGAGTACGTCGAGCTTCCGGCGGGGACCTACACCATCGCCGGCGACAGCGGAAGCGACCGGACGCGGGACGCCTACGGCAGCAACTACGGCACGATCAACACCGCCGAGGGAATCACGTATCTCGGATCGGCCATGATCTCCAGCGGCAGCCTGGTCGAGCCGGTTGCGGATTCCACGCCGGGCGGGTTCTTCGGCCCGATGCTGAAGTTCGATACCGTTCCCGAGCCGGCTACGCTTTCTCTGCTGGCGATCGCCGGCCTGGCCGGGCTGCGGCGCCGCCGTCGCTGACGGCCTGACCGTCCCGGCCTGACCGTCCCGGCCGGAGTGTCCGGCATGCTGCCCTGCCGCGGCGCTGTCTATTCCCAACGATTCCTTGGTTGCGGTGGCGTTGCGCGCCGGCAGTCGGAAACCCCGGGAGGTCCGCTCCTCCATTGTCCCGACTACCAGCCCGACGGCGGGTACTGGAACGGTTCGGTCTGGCCGCCGACGAACTACATGGTGCTCCGCGGCCTGACGCGGTACGGGCACAACCAGCTCGCCCACGAGATCGGGCTCAATCACGTCGAGAACGTTACGGAGGTCTACCGGCAGACCGGGACGGTGTGGGAGAATTACGCTCCCGAGTCGGCCTCGCCGGGCAAGCCTGCCAAGGGCGATTTCGTCGGCTGGGGCGGCGTGGGTCCGGTCGCGGTGCTGCTGGAGTACGTCTTCGGCCTGGGTCCCGACGTGCCACCCGGGCGACCGGTCTGGGACCTTCGCCTGACCGACGCGTTCGGCGTGCGAAACTACCCGTTCGGCCCCGACGCGTCGCTGGACATCTCCGTTGCGTCGCGTGCCTCGGTGTCCGACGAGCCGCGTGTCGAGATCACCGCAACCCAGCCGGTGACGGTGCAGCTTCGCTGGCCGGGCGGGTCGCGCGAGCTCCGGGTCGGCTGACGTTCGCCGTCGCCAGGCCGGCTGTCCGCCCGGTCGGGCTCCTCCGGCGCGGCTACGTCTTGAGGTCGTAGATCTCAGCGGGGATGACATTTCGCAGTTCCTCGCCGGCTGCGTATCGCCGCAGATTGTCGATTACGTAATCGGGAATCGGCATCTGCGGGCGGTCCTCCGCCGGCCAGCCTTTGCCCATGCTCACGCGGTGGCCGGTGAGCATCGCGCCGGAGTGCTTCGCCAGCGGCGAGCCCGGCCAGTTGCTCTCGTCGCGGATCACGTCGCAGGCGGCGAGCAGCTTCTTGTTGCCCACCAGGTCCGCCAGTGCGTCCTCGTCGACGATACCTCCGCGGGCGGTATTGACCACCAGCCCGCCCTGGGGCAGCAGCTCCAGCAGCTCGCGCGTCACGGAGTCCCGCGTCTGGTCGTTGAGCCCGCAGTGAATGCTGATCACCGGGCAGGTCTCGAACAGCTCCCGCAGCGTCTTGCACACACGCACGCCGTCGGGAATGTCCTCGGCGTATGGGTCGTAGATCGCCACCTTCGCGCCCAGCGGCCGGAGCAGCTTCTCCATCTGCCTGCCCAGCGGCCCGAAGCCGTACAGCCCGACGTCCAGCCCGCGCAGGTGCGGCCGATACGACTGCAGCACGCGGTCGTCCTCGCCGCCGCCTTTGTAGTAGCGGTCCACCGCGGGCAGCTGCTTGAGCTGGGCCAGCAGCATCGCCAGCGCCCCTTCCACGACCGGGCGGGGCGAATCGCCCCAGTTGGTCACCACCAGGCCGGCCTCGATGTGGGCCCTGGTTACCAGGTGGCGGATCGTGCCATACGCGTGACACAGCCACTTCAGCCGCCCGGGGTCGTCAATCAGCGCGTCGGGCAGGCGGGGCGACTTGCGCCCGGTGACGGCTACCTCGCCCTGGCGGAGGGTTTCCACCAGCTCGTGTTCGGGCAGGTCCCGCCAGTCGCTCACGACGCGGATGTCGTAGGCGTCAGGCAGGGCTGCGAGTTGCTCGGGGTTGGTCAGGTTTCCATCTTCTGCAACAATCACTAGCGGAATCATCTGCGGGTCACTACTTTCGTGAATGTGGGGTAGGAGGTAAGCAGCCATTATCGCCCGCGGCCTGGGGGGTGCAAGTCGCGGGACCCGAATTGCAGGAGAACCATGATCCGCACGAGTTTCTGCACTATCGCATTTCAGGACAACAAGTGGGGCAAGGACCGCTCCGTCGAGATGCCCCTCGAGGACATTCTGCCCGTTCTCGGACGCGCCGGCTACGACGCCGTCGAGATCTGGTGGCCTCACCTGGAAGATGCGCTCACCTGCGGCGATGCCTCCGCCGTCGCGGGCCAGCTGGCCGGGGAAACGCTCGCCGTTTCGCTCGTCTCGCCGTACTTCGACTTCACCACGTCCGACGCCTCTGCAGCAGAGAGCATCGAACTGGCCGGCGAGGTCGCTGCCGCCGCCCGGGCTCTCGGCGGGCGCGGGGTGCGGTGCTTCACGGGCAAGGTCGGCAGCGCCGAGGCTACCGAGGACCAGTGGACCCGCTGTGTCGAAAGCCTCCAGCGACTGGCCGATTCCGCCCGCGATCTGCTCTGGCTGCTGGAGACCCATCCACGCAACCTGATGGACACCGTCGACGCCACCCGCACGCTGCTGCAACGCATCGGCCGGGAGAACGTCGGCATCATCTACCAGCCTTCCACCTTCGGCGACCGCTACATGCAGGCCCTCGACGACCTCGCGCCGTGGATCCGCCACGTGCACGCAACCAACAAATCCCAGGGCAGGCGGTCGTTGCTCGCCGACGGCGACATGGACTGGCCGGCCATTCTCGACGGCCTGCGAGCCATCGATTTCGACGGCTGCGTGTGCGTCGAGTGGATGGGCGACGACCCAGCCACCGTCGCCGCCACCGAGGCGGACTACCTGCGAAAGCTGCTTCGCTGACTTAGCCGGCCGATCCGCCGATGCCCGAATCGGGCGTCCGGACATTGCGTTCGGTCGATAAGTGTATCGCCAGCCATTCGTTGCCGACATATCCGCCCGGCG
>CAZXSK010000012.1:0-25582 GCA_964642855.1 uncultured Planctomycetaceae bacterium
CGCCGGGCGGATATGTCGGCAACGAATGGCTGGCGATACACTTATCGACCGAACGAGGTCCCGGAACGTCGGACTCGGACCCCGGCCGGACCTGAGTGCCTACAGCTCGGGCAGCGGATACGGGTCGTTGAGATCGTCCATCCATTTCGCCAGCCGCTGCTGCAGTTGCTCGCGGCGGGTGGCGTAGCCGGCATCGAGCGCAAGGTTCCGCTGCTCGTAGGGATCTTCGTTGAGGTTGAACATCAGGTACGGAAAGCCGTCGCTGACGACGTACTTCCAGCCGTCGCGGGTGACGATACCCCGCCAGGTGCGGTCCATGCACCCCGGATGCATCTTGCGGATGCAGTGCTGCAGATAGGCCGAGTCGGGCTCGTCGTCGCGCGGGAGCTGGCTTTTGGGAACGTCGGGGTTGCGGTAGCCGGAGTAGTCGTAGCCGAGCATCCAGTCGGGCACGTCGATGCCGCACAGGCCCAGCGAGGTCGGAGCAATGTCCACGTGATTGATCGGCGCGTCGGTGCGCATCATGCCGCTGTGGCGCGTGTGAGGCCGGAGGCCCGACATGATGAACGGAATGCGGATCGACTCTTCCCACGGCGTGGACTTCTGCCACCGGCCTTGCGAACCGTGCATGTCGCCGTGATCGGAGAAGAACAGAACATGGGTGTTGTCGATCAGGCCGGTCTGCTTGAGGGCCTGCTTGATGCGGCCCACGTTCCAGTCGAGGTTCTCGATCAGGGCGTAGTAGCCGGCCAGGTCGTGCTTCGCCCGCTCGTGGGTATCGGCGACGTCGGGCACGTTCGGGCGGAGCTTGACGTTCCCGGCGTTGTGCCGTCGCTGGAATTCCTCCGGTGCGGTGTAGTACGGACAGTGCGGCGGCTGGACGCTGAGCACCGCGAAGAAAGGCCGGCCGTCTTCGGCGCGGTCGCGGATGTGGTCGATCATCATCTCGGCGAGGCGGTCGGTTTCGAAGCCGTCGAGCATCGTTACGGGCACTTCCTCGCCGTCGGCGCGGTGGCCATGGATGTACGTATACTGCGGGTTGTTGTTGTTCTCGTAGGCCAGCCAGGTGTCGAACCCGCCGCGTCGCTCGCGGGGCACCACGCAGGTGCTGGCGGGCTGATCCTTCGGGCCGTCGAGATGCCACTTGCCGAAGTACGCGGTATCGTAGCCGGCCTGGCGGAACGGCTGGGCGACGGTCGGCAGCGAGGGGTCCAGCGGCGAGGGCGTCGTGGGGCAGGTGTTGTGCACGTACCGGCTGGTCAGCAGCGAGCCGCGGAACGGCGTGCACCACGGACAACCCGCCACGGCGCGGACGAACGTCACCCCTTCCTCGGCGAGGCAGTCGAGATTCGGCGTGCGGACGTTCGGGTCGCCCATGTGCCCCTGGGCCTGGGCGCGGTGCTGGTCGCCGAAGATCCAGATCATGTTCGGCTGGGTGGCTTGCTCGCTCATGTGTACTCCTGCGGAAGTCCAACGTGGAACCGGCCGAAAGTCGCCCTCGCGGCCCGTTGCGGATTGCGACCGGCGATTATACCCTATGGCGTCGCAGAAATCGAAGACGCCCCGGGCCGGTCGGCGGCGTCAGGCAAACGATATGCCCCACCCGGAGACGCCATGCCCACGCTGACGATGGATTCCGCACGCTTCCCGCTTTCATGCAGCCTCGAGATGGTCGACGGCTCCCGCCGCGACCTGCTGCAGGAATCCGAGCAGGCGTTCGGAGCGGGAGGAAGACTTACGTGGGCCGGCCCGGAAGGCAGGATCGTGCAGACGTTCTCGCCCCATCCGGCCGGGGTGCAGATGGATGTCCGCATGGAGCTTTCCCGCCCGCGCGACGTGGACCGCGTGATCCTGGCGGAACTGGACGTTGGCGAGGCCGGGTTCACCACGCGTTTCGCCAATTACCGCGACGTCTGGCTGCCCGTGGGCCAGCACAGCCGCGACGGAACCCCCCTGCCCGACCTGGCCAAAGCGCCCTTCCCCGCCCACACGGTGGTCGCCCTGCACACCCCGGGCGGCGCGTGCCTGCTGGCCGGGGTACTCATGCCCGGCCGCCATGGCATCGAAGCCTCCTGGCAGGACGGCCGGCTGACGATCGCGATGCGCCTGGAGAGCGGAATCGAGGGGCGCGAGCTCCGGGCCGATCCGCTGCTGCTGCGACTCGACCCCGACGGGCTGCTGCCCGCGCTGGAGGCCTATTCCGACGCCAACCGACTGGCCGTCCGCAGCGAGGACCAGCGCGACCGGCAGGTCGTGTGGAACACGTGGGACTACTTCGGCCGGCAGATCGACCAGCGCGGCGTGGTCGAGATGGCCCGGACGGTCGCGGGGACCGAGGTCTTCCGCGATCACGTGGACGTGATCTGTCTCGACGACGGCTGGGCCCATTACGGCGACGAGCACAAGCCCCTGCCCGACTTCGACGACCTTCCGGGCATGGCGAAGGGTATCCGCGAGGCCGGCTTCACCCCGGGCATCTGGTACGCCCCGTTCCTGGTGAACCTCGACAGCGACTGGGCGCGCGAGCACCCCGAGACGATCCTCTGGGGACAGGACCGCGGGTTCTATGGCGGGCTCATGCCGCGGGACCACAACCGGCAGGTGCTCGACCCGACCCATCCGCGCGTGGTCGCGAAAATCCGCGACGACCTGGCCCGCCTGCGCCAGTGGGGCTTCCGGTACTTCAAGACCGATTTCATCCAGCAGGTCAACAGCCACTTCATGCGGCACGAGTTCCACGACCCGGGCATGACGCCCGTCGATGCCGTCCGCCGCGTGATGCACATCATTCGCGAGGCGATCGGCCCGGAGAGCTTCTGGCTGGCGTGCGGGACCGAGGTCCTGCCCTGTGCGGGCCTGCCCGACGCCGCCCGCGTGAGCGACGACATCCAGCCGTACTTCAGCAACATCACCGTCGCGATGCGTCATTGCGCAGCCCACTTCTGGGCCAACGGGCGGCTTTGGCTGAATGACCCGGACTTCTTCATCTGTCGCTGTAAGGGCCATCACAAGGACGGCGCGGGGCACCTGCACGCCGAGGACGAACGGGGCGAAGACCCGCACTTCGGCCGCAAGGAGTATCAGCGCGCGACGCTGGGGACCGGGCCGGTCTGGACAACGAAGGAAGCGAAGATCTGGGCCGACTTCCATGTCGTCTACGGCGGGGTGCTGTCGCTGGGCGATCACCCGGCCCTGCTCAACGATCGCGGCCTGGCGCTGACGGAAACGGTCCTCCGCTGGCATGGCGGGGGAGGCAGGGGCATCCCGCTGGACCTCGCCGAACGCAACGTGCCCACCCGCTGGCTGAGGCCACACCCGGGCGGCTGGCTGCTGGGGCTGTTCAACATGAACGACGACCAGCCCGCCACAATCGCCCTGTCGGCTGCCGACGCCCGGCGCATCGGCACGGTCGCACGTGCCCGGGACATCCACACCGGACAGACGCTCGACTGGCCGGCCGATGGCAAGGCGTCGGTGGAACTCGCCCCCCGCACCAGCCGGGTGTTGCTGCTCGAGAAGCAGCCCGCCGGGCCGCAATGCCCAGCCGACGCGCGATTGGTTCTGCCCGCCGATGCTACTCGGTAATCAAGAACGTGCGCGACACCGGCTCGGCCGATCGCACCTGCGGCTCGGTGCCCCGCCCGAACTGGCAGGCGGTGACCTTGACCTCGATGGGCAGCTTCGCCCGGGGCGGAATGCGGGCCTTTTCGGCGAAGTTCGCGATGCCGCGCATCTTGCTCTTTACGCCGATGCGCCATCGCTTCATGACGGCATTGATGTCGGGTTCTACGCTCACGGAATCGGGTCCTCCCAGCTTGGCAGCGTTCGCAGAACGGCTACTCTAGCACCGTTTTGCGGGGAGTCAACCGAGTTCCGCCCGGCTGCGGTGTGTGGTAGGATGGCCGGCATGGAGACATTGCTCCAGCTCGGAGAGATCCAGCGGTTCTGCCTTTACGACGGCCCGGGCATTCGCAGTGTGCTGTTCCTGCAGGGCTGTCCACACAAGTGCTGGTGGTGCCAGAACCCGCCTCTGCGCGAGCGGAGCCCCGAAGCGGGAACCCGCCTGACCGTGGAGGAAGTCTGCCGACGACTTCTGCGTGACCGGCGCTACTGGCTGGCGAGCGACGGCGGAGTGACGGTCTCCGGCGGTGAGCCCCTGCTCCAGCCGGCCGGCCTGGCGGAACTCCTGCACTCCCTCGGTGGCCGGGGCGTGCACCGGTGCGTGGAAACCGCTCTCGCCTGCCGCAGCGAAACGTTGGAGTGCCTCGCCGGGATGGTCGACCTCTGGCTGGTAGACCTCAAGCACGCCGACGCGGAGAAACTGCGATCGACGACCGGCATCGACCTGGACTGCTACCGCGAGGACCTGCTGACGCTTCTGGAATCACGGGCCGACGTTCAACTGCGGATCCCGCTGATCCGCGGGTTCAACGACTCCTCCGCCGACCTGGAGCAGATCCGGAGTTTCCTGGACCAACTGCCCGCCCTGCCGCCGGTGCACATCCTGCCCGGCCACGATATCGCCAGGCCGACCGGGCGGTCGGCCGCGGTCGACGAGAAGGCATGCCAGCGGGCGAAGGGCACAATTTCCGCCTGCGGGGCGAGCGTGGAGGTGGGCTGGTGAACGACCTGATCCGCACCATCGAGCAGCGACTTCTCGACGCGCCGGACGGCGTGTGCCTCGAACGGGCGCGCCTGGTGACCGAGGCGTACCGGACCCATGGCTCCGAGCCGATGCCCGTCCGACGGGCGCTGGCGCTGCAGCACGTGCTGGCCAACATGACGCTGGATCTCGAAACCAACCCGGTTTTCGCGGGAAACACGTCCAGCCGGGCGGGCGCGATGATGCTGATCCCCGAGGCCGGGCCCGGCCTGGACGCCCAGGTGAAGCTCGAACACCCCGACCTCGACGGGCTGATCGAGCAGACGCTGCCCCCCGAGATCGCCGAGTTCTGGGCCGATCGGGCAGCCGGGTGCGGCACGGGAGGCATCGGCCACTGCTGCGGCGATCTCGGCCGGGTGGTCAATCGCGGCCTGGAGTGGGTCATCGATCAGATCGACCGGGCCGAGGCGGGCACGCAGCGCGCGGACATCTACCGCCGTGCGATGAAGATCTCCTGCCGGGCGGTCATCGACTGGGCGGGGCGATACTCGCAGCTTGCCAGCCGGCAGGCGGAGGCGACGGAAGACCCGACCGTGGCGGCATGCCTGCGTCGGATCGCGGACGCGTGCAGCCACGTGCCGGCCAGACCGGCGAGGGACCTGTTCGAGGGCTTGCAGTCCATCCTGCTGGTTCACCTGGCGATGCAGCTGGAAGGACAGGGAATGTCGGTATCGCTGGGACTGATCGATCGGGCGCTGGGTCGGCTTGCGGGCGAAGCCCATGCGAACCCCGAGGGCGCGGCGAACCGGGTGGCGGGTTTCCTGCTGGCCGTCTCGGGCAATACGTTCTGCGGGCGGGGGTCGAAGACCCAGGCGATTACGATCGGCGGCGCCGACTGCCAGGGACGCGACCGGTCCAACGCGATCACGCTGGCGTTCCTGCGAGCGTACGGCCTGGTCCGATCGGTATCCGACCCGCACGTGTTCGTGCGATGGCATCGCGGACTGGCGCCCGAGGCGCTGGAAGCCGCAGCCGGACTGCTGGCAGATGGGCGCTCCATGCCGCACCTGGTCAACGACCACGTCGCCGCTGCCGGGCTGATCGACCTGGGCATCGACCCGCAGCACGCCTGGAACTACGCGATCATCGGCTGCAACGAGGTGGGCATCCCGGGCCGGTGCTTCCAGACCGCCTGGTCGGCCGGTCTGTACCACAACGACCTGCAACTGCTCCGGGAGGTCCTGCGGCGCGACGCCGGGAAGCTGCACTCCATGCGGAACGTGCTTGACGCGTGCGAGGAGGCGTACTTCGACCTGGCCGACCGGGGAATCGTCGCCCGACGCAAACGCACCGACGAACTGGCCGAACAACTGCCCATGCCCCTGAGCAGCGCGCTGTTCGAGGGCACGGTCGAGCAAGGCGACGACCTGCTGCGCGCCCTGCCCGGCCCGCCGGTTGCGGGCGCCTTCACGCGCGGAACCGCCAACGCCGCCAACGTGCTCTGCGTGCTGGACCGGCGGGTGTTTACGCCGAATGGCGAGCCGCTCGACCAGGCGTTGGCAGCCGTTGAGGACGGCGAGCGGGATTCGCTCGCGCCCCCTGCCCCCGCCTGGGGACGAGACGACGACCGCGCCGATCGCTGGCTGGTCGAGCTCTGCGAGGCGCGCACGCGAGCGTTCGCCCGGGCTGCCCGCAAGCACGGGCTGGCGGGGATCGCGGTCTGCCACGTCGTACGGTCGCTGCACCATCTCGACGGCAAGGCCATCGGGCCCACCCTCGACGGCCGCGGCGCGGGCGAACCGGTGGCTGACAGCATCGGTCCGGTGACGGGTACGAACCCCCTCGGCCCGACGGCGGCGCTCAACAGCGTGCTGAAGATCGACGCGGCGAGGCACTTCGCGGGCATCTACAATCTGAACCTCACGCTCCCGTTCGGCCTGACGACTCCCCCGGTCGTGCGGGCACTCGTGGAGGCGTTCTTCGCCGACGGCGGCCAGGAACTGCAGATCAACGTGCTGGACCCGGCCAGGCTGCGGGCTGCCCTTGCAGACCCGACGGGTCACCGGGATCTGGTGGTGCGTGTGGCGGGGCTCAACGCGCGGTTCGTCGAGCTCTCACCGGCCGAGCAGCAGGAGATTCTCCGCAGGGCGGAGCTTGCATACCCCAGCCGGTGTGGGCATGCTGTATGATTCAGCGGCAACCTTCGGGCCCGGTGCCGGCAAGCAAGTTCGTGGGTCCACAGCGCCGCCGGGGCAGGATGACATGGCATGAAGTTTCGCAGTTCGGAGGCCCCGGCTCCGCGAACATCCCGACGTGAAGGAAGCCTGCTGCAGACCCTCTCCCCTCTGAAAGAGCCCATGCTCGAGCAGAAATGGCTGCTGGGCGGGACGATGCTTGCCGGCTGGGGAAAACTGCTCACGCCCATCTGCATTCCTCTGCTGCTGCAGGTGGTCATGGATCGCATTCTCACCGCGGAGATCCCCTCCGAACAGAAGGCCCGCATGCTGACATTCTGGGCGGTGGTGGCGGTGGGGGTCATCGCGATCAACGCAGCGGGGTCGTTCTTCCGCAGCCTGCTGGCCCACCGGCTGGTGGCGAACATTCAACACGCGCTGCGGAGGAAGCTGTTCCGGCATCTGCAGCACCTGAGCATGGACTTCTTCCAGAGCCACCGGGCGGGGTACCTCGGCGCCCGGGTCAGCAGCGACATCGTCAAGGCCGGCGTGGTGGTCCAGCCGTTTTTGATGTCCCTGGCGCTGGACGGCGCGGTCATCGGCGTCATCGCGGTGCTGATGATCGTGGCCAACTGGCTGCTTGCCGGGACGATTTTCGGCGTGCTGGCCGTGCTGGCGGTGGTGCTTCACAGGCTCACGCCGCGCCTGCGAAGACAGCGGCGACACGTCCAGGAGACCCAGAGCGAAATCACCGGCCAGGCGACCGAGCTGTTCGCGGGCATCTCAATGGTCAAGGCCCACGCGGGGGAGCGGGATGCCGACGACGCCTTCGGCAGCCGCTCGCAATACCTGCGTCGCCAGCAGTGGGTCACCGGCTGGCTGATGGGGGGCTTTTCGGCGCTGAGCATGAGCATCGGCCTGTTCGGTCAGTTGCTGGTGGTGTTCTTCGGTGCGTACCTGGTGGTCTTCCGCCCGGGAACGCTCACACCGGGCGAACTGGCGGCGTTCGTGATCTACCTCCACTACATCAAGGGCTCGATCCAACGCCTGCTCGACCGGTTCGTACAGCTGCAGGACGGGCTGGCCGCTCTGGACCGCATCCGCGAGATCCTGCACATTTCGCCCGAGCCGGCCGACGCGCCCGACGCCGTCGAAGCGGACATCGAAGGCGACATCGAAATGCACAACGTCAGCTTCCGCTATCGCGACGACCGGGCGGTGCTGGAAGACTTCAGCTATCACTTCCAGGCCGGCAGGACCTACGCCCTCGTCGGCCCGTCGGGCGGCGGCAAGAGCACCCTCTGCAAGCTGGTGCTGCGCTTCTACGATCCCCAGAGCGGGACGGTGCTGGTCGACGGGCGGGACCTGCGAGAGCTCCGGCAGGAACATTACCGCCGGCAGGTGAGTATCGTCCTGCAGGACCCGATCATGTTCTCGACGTCGGTGCGGGAGAACATCGCGTTCGCGTCGGGCGGCGCCAGCCAGGAGGAAATCGAACGGGTGTCCCGCCAGGCGCGGGCCCACGAGTTCATCTGCGAGCTTCCGGACGGCTACGATACGCCCCTCGGCGAGCGCGGCACGACGCTCTCGGGCGGCCAGCGGCAACGGGTGGCGCTTGCCCGGGCGTTGCTCCGCGACCCGAAGGTGCTCATCCTCGACGAGGCCACCAGCGCCCTGGATACCGCCACCGAGCGGAAGATCCAGGACGTCATCGACTCGCTGGCCGGCTCGCGGACCGTGCTGATCATCGCCCACCGCCTGTCGACGGTGCGGAACGTCGACGAAATCGTGGTGATCTCCGGCGGGCGGATCGCCGAAGCGGGACCCTACGAGACGCTGATCGCACGCGACGGGCTGTTTGCCCGCCTCGTCCGAGAGCAGGAACTGGCGGGGGCCGGGGCCTAGGCGCAGCGGTACCGCACCTGCCCGCACATGCACCCGCCTTCGATGCTGATTTCATCCATCGTGTGTCTCCGATGCCGCGCCGGCTGAGCGAGCTACCGCTTGTGCTCCAGCGCGAAGGCGAGCAGTTCGTCCAGCCCGGCCGTGGCGACGGCGATGCACGTGTCGCAGCAGCCGTAGTAGACGTACACCGTCCCGTCGCGAACCACATTGGCTGAGGGGAACACCACGTGCGGGATCACCAGCCCGACGTGCTCGTAGTACGTTTCCGGCTCGAGGATGTACCCGGGTGCCCGGGCGATGACCTTCGCGGGGTTCTCGAGGTCCAGCAGCATGACCCCCGCACGATAGGCGACGTTCTCGTCGACGCCGTGGTAGAGGATCAGCCAGCCCTCGTCGGTGCGAATCGGCTGGGCGGCGGCTCCGATCTTCACGGCCTCCCAGTCGGCTTGCTCGGGGGCGGCGACGAGCTCGGCGTCCGACCAGGTGGTCAGGTCGTCGGAGTAGGAGATCCAGATGCTCGGGCGATCGCAGCCGTACTCGGGGCCGACGTAGTGCATGGGCCTGCGGAGCATGGCGTATCTGCCCCCCACCTTCTCCGGGAACAGGACGCAGTCGCGGTCGTCGACGTCGACGGGCGTGACCCGTCCGAGGTCTTCCCAGTGGATCATGTCGGTCGACCGGGCGATGCCGGAGCGGTAGTTGTTCGGGTCGTCGGGGGGCACGTCGGTCTGGTGGGTATAGAACGGGATGCCCTTGCCGTTGGGGTAGCACATGGGGGCATAGTTGCGGTGCACGTAGGTCATGTAGAACGTGCCGTCGATCTTCACCACGCGGGCGTCTTCCACCGTGCCCCGCGGCGTGCCGAGCTGGGCAGCGGTGAAGACCGGCTCGTCGACGACGTGCTCGAAGTTCAGGCCGTCCTTGCTCCGCAGCAGTCCGAAGCTGCAGTGCAGCGGCGCCAGCGAAGCGCACGCCCGTTCGAGCATGTAGAAGGTTCCGTCATCGTCGATGACCACGCCGGGGTTGAACGTAACAATCTCCCGCCAGTACCACCGGCCGGGGATCACGATCGGGTTGCCTTCGTAACGCTTGAGCTTCATGCTCGTCTCCATGGACAGATCGCGGGTGAACGCAGAGGATTCTCCGGTAGATCTCCGGGCGTTTCAATGGGCAGGCTGCCGGATTGTCCGCGGGGAGAAGAAACGGCTTCGGTTCTGCAGCGGAGTCGGTACAATCACCTGCCGCCATCGGAGACGGGAAGGGATCGCATCTCCCCGCCATGACAGCCACACACAGAGCCCGACGAGATTCCCTGCGTGACGACGTCCACACAACGCGATGACCGCATCGGTCGGCTGGTGTCCTCCAGCCGGCGGATCTGGACCATTCTGGCCTGCAGCCTGGTCTGGACGATTCTCGCTGCGCTGGTGGTTTTCCACATCGCCAACATCATGCGGGGCGTCAACTGGATCCCCGGCGACGACTACATCTTCACGCGCAGCACAGCATCGGGCAACTGGATCGGTTTCGGTGAGCAGATCCGCACGCACGACGCGCGGTTTTTCCCGCTGGCGTTCCAGGAGTTCAACCTGCTCAAAGGCGCGGGCAACGCACCGGAATTGTACTACCTGCTGAACGTGGGCAAGTATCTGCTGGTGCTGGGGATCCTGGCGGCGGCTCTCGTGAGTATCGGCCGGGCGCAATGGGCCGACGGCCTCGGCCGCTCCGGCCGGACTTCTCCGTCGCGATGGGGGCTTGCTTCCGTGGCAGCCGGGATACTGGCGGTCGTCTACCTGCTGCACCCGAGGCTTCACCTGGTCTTCGGGCACATCATCTATCCCGAATCCATGCAGATGGTCTGGGTGGCGCTGTTCGCGCTGCTGGGCTATCGCCAGGTCCGCCGCGGAGGGCTGGGCAACTACATCGCGTCGTTCCTGTGCGGAACGATGGTGCTATACTACAAGGAGCCCGCGTTCGCGCTGATCCTGCCGGCTGCCGTGGTGCCCCTGCTGGTTCGGCGACGCTCGATGAAGCCCGCGCAGCTGATCTGGTCGGCAGCGATGATCGTGTCGGTGCTGGTCTGGCTGTGCCTGTATCTCTTCCTTGTCTACGCCCGGAAGACCGGCGCGAACTACGCGTCGATCTACGCGAATTCCGGCGGCCACGTTGAGGCGTTCGCGCGGCTGTTCCTGGACCCCACGAGCATCTACCTGCCAATGGCGATCCTGGGGGTCTACCGGGCCGGTTCGATCGCCCGCGCCGTCTGGCGGGGCAGGGGCGAGCGGCTTTCGATGGAGTTGCTGTTCATGGACTCCCTGCTGCTGGGCGGGCTGCTGTACATCGCTGCCTTCGCCACGCTGAAGATGGCGGATCTCCGCTTCCTGCCGCCCAGCAATGTCCTGTTCACGGTGGTCTGTTTCTACTACGCCTGCCGGCTGATCCGCAGCCGAGCCTGGCCGATCTACCCGCGCAGCGAGGCCAAGCTCACGCTGGCAGCGGTGCTCGCGATGTTCTGGCTTTCGGCGAGGCTGGGCTGTCAGACGCTGGGCTTCCGGATGCTCCACGACCGCCAGCACACCTGGGCACCCAGCCTGCAGGTGGTCTCCGAGCATAGCGAGTATCCGGTGGTCTACGTCTGCCCGGCGGGGGGCACAACGGCCAGAAAGGCCAGCCACGATTACCCCCTGCGTCACATGTCGGTCTGCGCTGAGCAGACGGTCATCCGGCTGCAGATGCCCGAAGGCGCGTCACCGGTGCGGTGTTATTACCTCGATATGGACGGTGAGTTGGGGGATCGCGACGCCCTGGTCGACTCGCGCGTGGAGGTAATCCGCGAGCTGCCACCCGGCGGCGAGTACTTCCTGTTCGTCCCGCCCGACGCCACCGACTTTCCCGAGGCGATGGCCCGCCGATTCGGCATCGAGGTCGTGAAACTCTCCGGGCATGCGTTCAAGGACGACACCGTGCGCGAGATCTGGGCGCCCCGCGACCTGGCCCGACGGGTCGGCGTTATGAGGCAGGCATCCCGGGCTACCCGGGACAGGACCGACCCCAACGACGACGCCTGAGGGCTGCAAACGCGGGGACCGTCTTGACACCCCCTGCCCGCACGGTACAACAGCTACGATGAACGCCGAGATACCCCAGACCGGCAGCGACCGGGGGCTGCTGCGGACCTTCCTGCGCTATCTCAAGCCCTACAAGGCTCCGCTTCGGACGGTGTACATCCTGCACTTCCTCAACGCGTTCCTGAACCTGCTGCCCGCCTTGAGCCTGCGATATCTCTTCGACATGATCGTCGACCCCAAGCCCGTCAACGTGCTGGGGATGACCATCGACACGTCGGGCGCCATCGATACGGTCAACGAGAAGATCCTCTGGATCGGGATCTACTTCGTATGTCTCGTCGCCCTGATCGTACTGGCCAACGCCATCGGCGTGATCATGTGGCGTCTGGGTACGAAGGTTACCCAGTGGCTGCTGCTGGATATCAAGACCCACGTGGTCCATCACCTGCACAAGCTGTCGCTCTCGCATTTCCACCGGGAGCGGACCGGAAGCATCATGACCCGGGCCATCGGCGACGTCATGCAGATGCAGCAGATGCTCCAGAACTCGTTCCACCTGACCTATTCCGCCGTCCACCTGGTGCTGGCCCCGCTGATGATGATCCTGATGAGCTGGCAGTTGTTCCTGTTCTGCCTGGTCCCGGTTCCGGTGATCTACCTGTGCGTCCGACGAATCCGGCGGACGCTCCGGCCGCTGTACCGTCAGCAGCGGGAGAAGCAGGCGGAAGTCGACGCAGCCATCCAGGAGCAGATCTCGGGCATCCGCGAGATCAAGGCATTCGGGCAGGAGAAAGCTGCCCAGGAAGACGTCACCCGCGCCAACGAGGCCTACATGGACTCGGTGAACCGGGCGATGCGGGTGTTCTCGGTGAATCACCAGGTACTGCATGGCACGAACGATTTCGCGAGGATTCTCGTCGGTGCGGCGGGCGGGATTCTCATCGTCATGGGCTGGGGCGGGGTGAGCCTGGGTATGGTCCTGGCGTTCATTCCGCTGATGGGCATGTTCTTCGGCCCGTTCGGTCGGTTGATGCGGTTCTACGACATCATCCAGCGGGGGCTGGCGTCGACTGAACGGGTGTTCGAGTTCTTCGAGGTGGAACCGGACATCCGCGACAAGCCCGGGGCGAAGTGGGAGGACCTGTCGGAAGGACGGATCGAGTTCAGCGATGTGACGTTCAGCTACCAGGCCGGCCTGAAGGTCCTGGAAGACGTGACCTTCACGGCCGAATCGGGACAGACCATCGCACTGGTGGGCTCGACCGGGTCGGGCAAGAGCACGCTGGCATCGCTGATCCCCCGCTTCTATGACGTCGACGCCGGCAGCATTCGCCTCGATGGACACGATATCCGGGACGTCAAGATGGAAGCGATCCGTTCGGCGATCGGGATCGTCTTTCAGGAGACGTTCCTGTTCTATGGAACCATCGCCGACAACATCGGCTTCTCCCGGCCGGATGCTTCACGCGAGGACATCGTAGCAGCTGCGAAGCTCGCGAACATCCACGACTATGTCATGAGCCTGCCCGACGGTTACGAAAGTCGCATCGGCGAGCGCGGCGTGACGCTCTCGGGCGGCCAGCGGCAGCGGATGGCGATCGCCCGGATGATACTCAAGGACCCATCGATCATCATTCTCGACGAGGCCACCAGCGCCCTGGACACAGCTACCGAGCGTCTGATCCAGGAGAGCATGGACCGCCTGATGCGAGGCAGGACGTCGATCGTGATCGCCCACCGGCTTTCGACCGTTCGGGACGCCGACGAGATTCTGGTCCTGGAGAGGGGCAGGATCATCGAGCGCGGAACCCACGCCCAACTGCTCGAGCAGGCAGGCCAGTATGCCTCGCTGGTGCAGACGGTGTCCTGAAACGCACCGGAAAGGTTTGGTATCGGCCGGTGGGTTCCGTATACTCACGCAGGCTCGCAGGATGGGGGAGAGGGAACGGTCGCTGCGGGCGGAATTCGAGACCCTGTTGCGCATTGGGAGCCATATGGGCCAGAGAAGAAGGGCGGGGATGGACCGCCAGACGCCAACCAGCGCGGGGGAATTCGTACGGGAACTCACAGCCGAAGCGCTATCCGCGTTGGCTTCCTTCTCGCGCGATGCCCTGTTCGTCTGGGACGCCCAGACCGATTGCATCTGGGGCAACGAGAGTTTCCACCGCCTGGCCGGTCACCTGGAAGGACCCGCCATGGAGGCCTGGCTGGCCGGCGCACATCCCGACGATACCAAGCCCACACGGTCAACGATCGAGCAGGCCCTGTCGGGCGACGCCAGCGAGTTCAGCATCCGCTACCGATACCGGGCGACCGACGGCGCGTATCACCTGCTGCTGGAGAAGGGCAGGATCATCCGGGACGAAAGCGGCCACCCTGCGCAGGTCGTAGGACGTATCGCCGACCTGACCCAGCAGGTCCACGCCCAGAAAGAGTTGGAGAACACCCGCAACCGCCTGGAGTTCATCGCCAACCACTGCCAGGACATCATCGCGGTGTTCGACCTGGAGGGGAGATACCTGTATGTCTCCCCCGCCTGCCGTAAGATCCTCGGCATCGAGCCGGAAGACCTGATCGGAGCCCGCCCGGACCGTCGCCTCGGGGAAGAGACCTCCCGGGAACTGTGGGAGAGGTTTAACCGCGAGATCTACGACAAGGGCTGGGGCACCCTCCTGTTCGAGCACACGCTTCCGAGCGGCAGGACAATCTGGCTGGAGTCTTCCGCGACCGTCGCACGCGACGCAGACGGCGAACCGTCCGAGATCGTCTCGGTCATCCGCGACGTGACCGATCGCATGGAGGCCGAGCAGGAACTCCGGGATTCCCAGCAACTGCTGGAGGACCTGGCCGCCGAGCGCACGGGTGAGCTGCAGAGCGCCAACCGCAAACTGCGGGCCAGCGAAGCGAGGTATCGGGCCATTTCGCAGTTGGTCATGGGATATGTATTCTCGGCTGCCCTCAGCGACGAGAGCTACGAGATGCTCTGGATGGAAGGCCAGGTCGAGGAAACGACCGGCTGGAGCGTCGAGGAGATCAAGGCGGTTCACTGGTCGGAGTTGATCTGTCCGGAGGACCTTGCAGAGGTGGCGCGGTTTGTGCGCAATCTGACGCGGGGCGGGTCAGAAGCAACCGAGTTCCGGCTGCGGCAGAAAGGCCCGGAGTACCGGTGGCTCCGGATGTACGCCCAGCAAACGGGCACAGACGAAAGCGGCAGAACGGTCGTGGTCGGAGCCTGCCAGGATGTCACCGAAGCCAAGGAACGGGAGGCCTCGCTGCGAGACCGCACCCGGCTGCTGGAGCGCCTTACGGAGAACGTCCCGGACCTGATCCTCCGCCTGGATCGCGATGCCCGCTGCATCCATGCCAACCGACGGGTCGAGGAGATCGTCGGCCGACCGGTGTCGGAAGTGCTGGGCAAGACGGCCGAGCAGGTGGGAGTGCCGATACACGTCGCCGACCTTGGAAGAAGGACGACCCAGCAAGTCATCGACCAGTGCCAGCCGAAGGAGTTGGAGTTCTCGATGGCCGGCCCGAATGGCGAGCGAATCTACGAGGCCCGGGTGGTTCCCGAGGTGGAAGAGGACGGGACGGTCTCGGCGGCGCTGGCGATCATCCGGGACGTCACCGAACACCGACGCGCCCGAAAGCAGTTGGAGCAGGAGCGATCGGCTCTGCAGAAGGCCAACGTTGCGATGGAGGAAATCATGGCCAGGATCCGTCAGGAGCCCGTGGAGGTCTCCCAGCGCATCCAAGCCAACGTCGACAAGATCGTCATGCCGATGATTCACTCGCTTCAGCAGCAGGCTTCGCCGAAACAGCGACGGAGCCTGGAACTGCTCGGGGAGGCCCTGGGCGAACTCACCGCCCCGCACGTGGACAAGCTCTCCCAGCGCTTCAGCCAACTGACAGCTGCGGAGCTCCGAATCTGCGACATGGTCCGCCGGGGGCTCAGCAGCAAGGAGATCGCCAACATTCTGGATATCTCGGTGTCCACGGTCAGCAGACACCGCGAGAACATCCGCCGGAAGCTCGATCTGGCCCATCGGGGGGTTAACCTGGCGTCATTCCTCCGGACCCACGACGCTGACGACGCCTGAGCCCTTCCCAGGTTCCCCCTGGAAGGCCGATCCCACGGAGCCCTTGTGAGTGCCTACATAACATAGGCATTTTGTGGGCACTATTCTCGGATTGGGCCCCGTTGAGGTACAGATTCCCGAAGCCGTATTATCTAAGGTGATTCATCGACACTGCCGAAGAGGCGGGAAGGTCGATAGTCGGAAAACTCCGTCAGAAACGGGCAGGACGATACACCCGGACATGACGTGGGACCGGAGACTCCACTTTGGTAGCGGGGACAACGGTCCTGCGAACCGTTCGGCCCACTGCAAACGTGCCCCCAACGTCCTGCCCGTCCTTTTTTTCACAATCGCACCCGTTCGGGCGGCATGCGAGGCATACGGGGATTTCCCCTACTTCTTCCCCTGGCCCTGTTTGATGTTCCGCGTGTTGACCAGGGCTTTGTTCCGCTCGTAGAACCCCTCGCCGTCGACCTGCATGATCCCCTGGCAACGACCTTCGAAGAAGCCCATCAGCGCCAGGCCTTCCGCGACGGTTTCGGGCGAATTCCTGCCGGGTGGCAGTTTGCAGGCGTAGATGACCTTGGTGTTCTCCAGATGGCGGACCACCTTGCGCTTCGCCCCGGTCACACCCCCCTTGGTCATGCGTCGCAGGAATTCGCTGAGTTCCAGCTTCAGCAGGCAATCGGGCGTGCCTTCGTCCCGGCTGCAGGACAGGTGCAGGGAAGGTCCGGCCGAGCTGAGCAGGCGAACGTCACTCCACCGGCCGGTGTCCAGGTCCGTGTGGGGGCTTTCGGGCCTCAGGAGAATCTCCCTGCTCCGCAGGAACTCCATCGCCAGGCCTAGGGAGGGCACGCGATCGGTCGTGGCGAATACCCGCAGGTAGAATGCGGAAGCTCCGTTGCCGATCGCCCAGCCCGGTTTGCGGTCGGCGTCCGGGACGGGCGCGGGTTTCTTCTTCTCATCCGATTGCGGCTGGAGGCCCAACAGCGATTTCAGCCAACTCATGCGTGTCTCCCGTTTCGTGTCCGTTGCGGCTGGCAAAGACTTGTTCTCGGGGACACCTGTGCATGCTGGATGAAGAGGCCTGTAAGAGTTGTTGATGTTTCGGCTGCGAAGGCCGCCGATGGGCCCGGGGATCTTCACAGGTCCCCAACAATCTGGAAACGTTTCCGAGCGACCTGCTCCCCGGCGACCCAGCAGGTCAGCGTCCACGGGCCGACCTTGTCGGAAACCGGCTCCCAGATCGTGTCGCCCAGGAAGAACTCGTAGTCGCTCGTGCGGACGTAGGACTCTCCCTCGAACGGCGGGACCACTTCGCCGTTATCATCCCGGAACGACGGGTGTTCGATCCGATACCGCAACGACTCTCCGCGTGCCTTGCGGATCTCGAGGATGTACCCGAACTCCACGCCCAGCCTGGCGGGGATCTCGGTCGTGAAATCCAGGACCTTCGGCAGCTGCTTGCTGTGCTTGTCGAAGGGGGTATACAGGCCATAGCTGACCATGCGGACTTCGGGTTTTTTCTTCGCCATGGGTTGCCTTCGCGTCGATGGTATACCTGTCAGCAACGATCCAACGGGGGCGAGTGTGGCCTGTGCGAATCGGCAAGTAAAGGCCCATTCGCCGTATCCGCCGGGTCGACAGGGAGAAGATATGGACCCGTTCATGCAGGAAGCGATCGCCGAAGCCCGCAAAGGCCTTCAGCAGGGAGGAATCCCGATCGGGTCGGTGCTCGTGCGTGGAGGTGAAGTCATCGCCCGGGGGCATAACAAGCGCGTTCAGGAAGGCGACCCGATCGTCCACGCGGAGATCGACTGTCTGCGAAACGCAGGTCGGATCGGCAGCTACCGCGATACGGTGCTCTATTCGACGCTCATGCCCTGCTATCTCTGCGGCGGGGCTGTGGTTCAGTTCAAGATTCCCAAGGTCGTCGCCGGTGAGTCGCGAACGTTTCCGGGGTCGCGCGAGATGATGGAATCCCACGGCGTGGAGGTGGAGGACCTCGACCTGGAAGAATGCGTCGCGATGATGCGTACGTTCATCGACGCCAATTCCGACCTCTGGAACGAAGACATCGGCGAGAAGTAGCCACCCCAGGACGCAGCCCTCCGGCAGGGACTCCCGCCCGGGGTCGTGAAGCTTCGGTGAAATCCCGCGTCTGCGTTGTGCGATTCTCCCCCGGTCCGGGTATAATGCGAAGCTGACGCGGAGTCTGCGGCGCTGCCATGGCGCCTCGCCCCGAACATCACAACGGAGATCCCCCGATGAGCAATAGGTCACGAACGCGCCTGCTTTTCACCCTCGCCGCCTGCATGGCCGCTGCCGTCGTCGCCCTGACCGGGCTGTGGACCGGCCCCCTGTCGGCCACGCAGACGGTGGACGTCCCTCCGCCTCCGTCCGAGCGGATCGACGTCATCACCGTCGAGCAGCCCAACGCAGAGGGCGGGCGGGTCTGGGGAACAGGCCGGAACCGCAAGAAGAACGTCATCCTGATGATCGGCGACGGCATGGGCTTTGAGCAGCTCAAGGCCGCCAGCGTGTTTGCGTGGGGCGCAGACGGCAAGCTGACCATGCAAAAGCTGCCCTTCCGGGGCAGCATGACCACCCACCCGGCCGGTAAGGAGGGAACCGTTACCGACTCGGCAGCTGCCGGAACCGCGCTGGCGTGCGGGGTGAAAGTCCACAACGGGGTGCTTTCCATGCGCAAGCCGGGCAATGACAAGCCCGTCGAAACGCTGCTGGAAGCTCTCCACGAGAAAGGCTATCGAACGGGGCTGGTCTCCACGACCCACCTGACCCACGCAACCCCGGCATCCTTTGCCTCCCACGTGCCGAGTCGCAATAAGTACGACGACATCGGGCGGCAGATGATCACCTGCGGCAAGGTGGACGTCATGCTCGGAGGCGGAGGCAGGGGTATGGACCCGGATCTCGCCGCCGAGAAGAGCTACAAGGTCGTCACCGATCGAACCGGCCTCGCCAACGCCGTCGCCGACCGCGATGCGCGGGTGGTCGGGGTGTTCGGCCAGGGGCACATGCCCTACGAGTACGAGTACATGATGCGCATCGACAATGGCTACGACACGCTGCCGCACCTCTCGGAAATGGCCGCCGCATCAATCGCCCTGCTGGAAGGACGCGGCAATGGATTTTTCCTGATGGTCGAGGGAGGGCGCATCGACCACGCCGGACACGCCAACGATCTCCGCGCGAACATCATGGAAACCCTCGAGTTCGACAGCGCCGTTCGCGAAGTCCTCGCTTGGGCCAAGGACCGCGAGGACACGCTCGTGATCGTCACGGCCGACCATGAAACCGGTGGATTGAAGGTTACCCAGCCGCAAGGTCGGGGCACCTGGCCGAAGGTGACATGGGATTCCAAGCATCACAGCGGCGTTGCGGTACCCGTCTACGCGTGGGGCATGGGCGCGAAGCTCTTCGAGGGCAAGCTGGACAACACGGATATCCGCGGCCGCATTACTCGGGCGTTGGCGGGCGAAGGTCAAGATCCCTCCGCCGACAAGCCGAAGAAGACCGGGGACAAGGCCGAGGCCTACACCCCCTGACCGCGGAGGGACCGTGGCAGGTCCGAGAGCAGATGTTATCCTGTCGCGATGTCACGACTGCATCCACTGCATGCGACGGGCAGAACCCGCCCGGGGGTGATCCTCCTGTTGATCGCCGTTGCGCTGGCCGCCGGGCTCTATGGCGGATACCAGCTGGCGACGTGGCATCACACCAGCCGCATCGACGCCAGTCTACGGGAATTCGCGCCCCTGATCCGCAAGCATGCCGCCCGGCATGATGTTCCCGTCGAGTTGGTGACCGCCGTCATCCGGGCTGAGAGTGGCGGCGACCCCAGTGCTGTTTCTTCCGCTGGCGCCAAAGGCCTGATGCAGTTGACCCCACCGGCCGAGAAGGACGTGCTGGAGAAGTTCGGCTACGAGAAAGGCGGTCTGTTCGACCCGGACTACAACATCGCTGTGGGCACGGCATATCTCGGGATGCTGCTGGAGCGGTTCGACGGCGACCGCTGGCTGGCGGTGGCGGCGTACAATGCCGGACCCGGGCGGATCTCAAAACTCCGCCAGCGTCATCCCGACCTGTCCAGCAGGCAGCTTGTGCTCCGGCACGCACCGCGCGAAACTGCCTCCTACGCGAGCACGATTCTGGACTGATGCTCTGTCCCGGCTCCCGGGTATCCGCTCCTGCAACTGCCAGGCCGGGCGCAAACAGTGACGCCCGTCCGCTACGCACGGACGGGCGTCGGTCACAGAAAGGGTACACAGAACCAAGTACACACAAACCCGAAGTTGCAGGCGGCTATTGCAGCAGCGCGAGGACCAGGCTTGGGTGGCTGTTTGCCTGGGCCTGCATGGCGATCCCCGCTTGCTGTTGTACGAGCAGTTTCATGCGATCGGCCGAGTTGCGGGCAACGTCGACGTCCTCGATCCGGCTTTGGGCGGCCAGGGCGTTCTCGGAGGAGATCTCCAGGTTCTCCACCTCGTGAGCGAGGCGGTTTTCGGCCGCTCCGAACGACGCCCGCGCCCGACTGGCGGTCTCCTGGGCCTTGGCCAGGGCAGCCTCGGCGGCCTCGGGATCATCCAGCGTCAGCCCCTTGAGGTCCGAAAGGTCGGGGATCTCCAGGTTGAACGTCTCCCCGCCTTCCCCGCCGACGTGCAGCTTGATGGTGCTTCCCGCTCCGCCGTCGAGGAGGTTCTGGCCGTTGAATTCCGTCGAGCCGATCGTCTGCTCGACGTTCTCGGCCAGCGATGCGAACTCGTCTTCCACGATCGCCCGCTGGGCGTCGCTGAGGGTGTCGGTATTGGCCTGGACGGCCAGTTCACGCATGCGAACCAGGTCATTCTGCACGGTGCCCAGGGCACCGTCGGCCGTCTGGGTCATGCTCATCCCGTCGCGAGCATTGCGGACGGCCTGGTTGTAGGTCTTGACATCCGCAGCCAAAAGTTGGGCGACGGCCATCCCGGATGGATCGTCCTTGGCGGAGTTGATCCGTTTGCCGCTGGCACCGCGAGCGAGGTTGTTGCGGAGCCGGCCGCTGACCCGGCCGAGATTCAGCATGCTTCCCCTCGGGCGATTGAGCCCTGCGATGTTTGCTGCCATGCTCGACTCCCGTCGAAGGTACCGCTTCCATGCCGGAGCGAGGGCGGGCGACCCTCGCGCCGGCAGTCCGTCCTGCCCCGGAAAGCAGCCGGGGCAGCTACGTCGGCTTCCGCGACAGGAAACCTACGATTCACCGGGCCGAAGGAAAAACACTCACGTGAATTTCCGGAAGTTTCCCCGTAGGATGCCCTGGCGACCGATCGACATATCGACCCGCACAACGCAAGGCTGTCCGACATGAAGCTGATCTTATTTTCAGAACATGACTTACGCGTTGACATCGAAGCCATCGGACGCCTGCGTCACGCCTGCAGGCCCGAGTTGTGCGTCGCGGGACCGAGTTGCTGCCAGTCATACGAAATCGCTTTCCCCGCGCGTCAGGCCCGGCGCGTGATCGACTACCTCGACCACGCCAGCCGTTATGCACGCCACCTGACCGGCCCTGAAGGGTTCGTTGACCCCCTCTCGGAGACCGACGACGGCCTGGCTTGCATGGACACCGACGAGGACGGTCTGTGTCTGCTGGCGTTTGCGGATGACACAGGACGGAGGCGGTGCGCCCTGCACGCCGCGGCGGTTGAGCTCGGACACGACCCGGCGGCCGTCAAACCCCAACCCTGCTGGCTTTGGCCTCTGGCGCTAAGCGAGGACGACCCGCCCATTCTCACCGTCTGCGCAGGGGCAGAGCAGTTCCCGTGCAATCGCCTGCTCAAGCGACCCGCCCGCTCTCTGGACGCCGGCCTGGCCGAAATCGTCGACGGACTCTGGAGTCCCGAACTGGCCCGGAACATCGACGACGCCCTGGCCGGTCGACCCCCTGCCTCGATGCAGCCATAACTTATTGAGACGTTTGGCCGATACTACAGTTGGGAACCAACGCAGTCATTGGAAGCCGACAGCACGACACTCCATGGGAGCGCAGCATGCACTTTGACCTCCACGAAATTCCGTTCAGCCGCTACGGTTCGTTCCTTGCCCTCTCACGCAGGGAGCCTCCTCGCGTGGAGACCTCGGGGCTGTACCTCCGCAGCGTTCGTGGCCTGTCGAAACCCCGGGAATGCTTCCGGCTGGAGCTGCTTCACCATGGAGAGCCCGTGGAGTTTCGGGAGGTCATCGAGCCCCACCTGCTGCGGCTGGAAGCCGACGGAGGATTTGCGGAAATCTGCTTTGTCACCGCGAACGTCATCCGTGTCCGCGGCGAGGGCGTCAGTCTGCGTCTCGCGACGGAGGCCCTGGGCCAGTTCGACAACGCCTTGCCCCGCTACGGCGACCACTGGCAGGTGGTGCTCTACCGGCAGCGCGTCAAGTTGATGGTTTCCTCGCTGCAGGGACACGTCGAGGTCGACGCCCCCTGGGAGGTTGCACGCTGCAGCAGGCTGTCGCTGGAATTTCAGCCCGGCCCGGAGAATGTCTTCGAGACAGTAATCGAAGATTGCCCCTCGGAATGGACGCGAAGGGACTACGCCCTGCCCTTTGAGAAGTGCGTCTCGCGGGCGTCGGCGGAGTTCCATGACTGGCTGAAGAAATGCCCCCGGGCTCCCCGAAACCTCGCCAAGACGCGCGAGCTGGCAGCCTATCTCAACTGGTCGTGCGTGGTCGGGCCGGACGGACATCTCGAACGCCCGACCATGCTGATGTCCAAGAACAAGATGACCAACTGCTGGAGCTGGGACCACTGCTTCAATGCGATCGCCCTGTCGTATGAGAATCCCGAGCTCGCGTGGGACCAGTTCATGACGCTCTTCGATCACCAGAACGAAGACGGTGCGCTGCCCGACAGCATCAACGACGCCCAGGAGACCTGGTCGTTCTGCAAGCCGCCCATCCACGGCTGGACGCTCAAACGCATGATGGAGCGCACCGACTGGATCCAGACGGCGCAGCTTCGCGAAGCGTACGAGCCCCTCTGTCGATGGACCGACTGGTGGTTCAACTTCCGCGACGACAGCGAGAACGGCCTGCCGCAGTACAATCACGGCAACGATTCCGGCTGGGACAACGCCACCGTCTTTGACAACGGCGTGCTGCCCGTCGAAGGCCCGGACCTGGCTGCCTTCCTGGTCTTCCAGATGAATGTCCTGTCGGAAGTCGCCTCGAAGATCGGGCGGAAGAAGGAAGAGAAGGTCTGGCAGCTTCGTTCCTACGAACTCCTGCAGAAAATGGTCGACCGTATGTGGCGGGGAGAGCGCTTCGTCGCACCCTCGACCCACACGGACCGGCTGCCCGAGAACAGCGACTGCCTGCTGATGTTCATGCCGCTGATCCTGGGGTCGATGCTCCCCCGTGAGGTCCGGGAAGCACTGGTGGCGGGCGTTCGGCAGTCCGGACGGTTCTTCACGAAGTTCGGGCTGGCCACCGAAAGTCCGGAGAGCCCGAAGTACGAAGCCGACGGCTACTGGCGCGGACCTATCTGGGCTCCGTCGACGATGCTGATCGTCGACGGCCTGGCCCACAGCGGCCAGGAGGGACTGGCCGGCGAGGTCGCCAGACGATTCTGCAAGATGTGCTCCAACAGTGGATTCGCAGAGAACTTCGACGCCCTCACCGGCGAGGGACTTCGGGACCTGGCGTACACCTGGACCTCCAGCGTGTGGCTGATTCTGGCCAATGATTTTCTGGCAGCAGTGTAGTCTGTCAGGGCGACTTGAAATCCTGCTGACCCGGCCCTACGATGCGGCCTCTCTGTCTCTATCTTCACGGAGTTGTGTGCCATGAGTGACAACGGAACAGACAAGCTCGGCGTGTGTATCGTGGGTTGTGGAACCGTCGGCGGTGCGACGGCAACCATCCTGACCCGTGACCGCGATGTGCTCAGCGACCGGCTGGGCGACCTGCTGGAGCTGCGGTCCATCGTGGACGTCAACTTCGACCATGCCCGCCAGCTCGCCCTGCCCGAGGAGTTGTTCTGCGACGATCTGCAGAAGGCGCTCGATGACCCTGCAATAAACGTGGTGGCGGAGCTGGTCGGAGGCACGACCGTCGCCAAGGAAATCATCGAGAAGGCAGTCGATGCCGGCAAGCACGTGGTCACCGCCAACAAGGCGCTGCTTGCGCATCACGGCCCGGAGCTTTACGCCCGCGCCCGGCGTAGCGGCGTGTCCATCGCATTTGAAGCCAGTTGCGCCGGGGGCATCCCGATCATCCGTGCCTTGGGCGAAGGGCTTCTGGCCAACCGGATCGACGCGATGTATGGCATCGTCAACGGTACGTGCAACTACATCCTCACGGAGATGACCGAAGAGGGCAGCAGCTATGCCGATGTGCTCGCCGACGCCCAGCAGCAGGGACTGGCCGAAGCAGACCCGACTCTCGACGTCGGCGGCGGAGACTCCGCCCACAAACTGGCGATCATGGCGTCCCTGGCCTTCGGTCAGAAGGTCGACTTCGACGCGATCCCCGTTTCGGGCATCGATGCCCTGAAACTCGTGGACGTCAACTACGGCTCGGAGCTGGGGTTCGTGCTCAAGCTCCTGGCCATCGCCACGAGGCAGCGAGACGGCTTGTCCCTTCGCGTCAGGCCGGTGTTCATCGCCATGGAGCACCCCCTGGCACCGATCTCCGGACCATTCAATGCCGTCAGCGTGTACGGCCACGCCGTCGGGCACACGATGTACTATGGCCGGGGGGCGGGCGATTTTCCGACCGCCTCGGCTGTCGTAGCCGACCTCGCAGCCATCGCCGTGGGCACCTGGCCGGTGCTGTTCGAAAAGCTCAAGCTCTGGCCAGACCGCACCCAGCAGGCAAGACAACTGCCCGAGACGGACATCGTCTCGCGGTACTATCTCCGTGCGATGGTAGAAGACGAACCCGGCGTCTTGGGGAAGATCGCCTCGATTCTGGGCAATCACGGCATCAGTATCTGCTCGGTGCTGCAGCATGAGCCCCAGCAACATGATCCGGACAGCGTGCCGGTGATCATCACGACCTATCGGGGCAAGGAAGGATCGATCCGCCACGCGCTGGGAGAGATCGATTCGCTTTCGTGCATGAAACAAACAAGCGTGTGCATCCCGATTGTCGACGAGCACCCGGAGTGGACCGAGACTACAATGCCCTGACCCCCGGCCGAAGCCGGAACAAGACCCGCCAGGCCGGCGGGACCCGACCTGCAGACCGACAGACCACGGACCGTCATGAAATACGCAATCATCATACCCGACGGGGCGGCAGACCAGCCGCTGGAGGAACTGGAGGGCAAGACCCCCTTGGCATTTGCCAGGACGCCCAACCTCGACTGGATTGCCTCCAACGGGAAAATGGGCGGAGTATGTAACGTCCCCCGATCGCTGCCGCCAGGGTCGGACGTGGCGATCATGTCGGTCATGGGCTACGACCCAAGAGAGCACTATACCGGCCGGGCGCCCCTGGAAGCCGCCGCCCAAGGCCTGGACCTCAAGGAAGAATGGATCTTCCGCTGTAACTTCGTGACGATGGTCGACGGCCGGATGGAGGATCACTCGGCTGGGCACATCTCCACCGAGGAAGCCCGGGTACTGCTCGACGAGCTCAACCGCCTGCTGGGCGGCCCGCACGTGACGTTCTATCCCGGCGTGAGCTACCGGCACCTCATGACATTCCTGGGTGACATGGACGTCAAGACCACCCCGCCTCACGACATTCTGGGCGAAC
>CAZXSK010000012.1:25682-32703 GCA_964642855.1 uncultured Planctomycetaceae bacterium
TTCCTGGGTGACATGGACGTCAAGACCACCCCGCCTCACGACATTCTGGGCGAACTGGCGTCGTCGCACCTGCCTTCCGGCAAGGGCGCCGATCTGCTGAGGAACCTGATCGATCGCAGCCAGTCCATCTTTGCCGGGCACGACGTCAACGTCGTCCGCAGGGACCTCGGGGAGAACCCGGCTACGAGTATCTGGCTGTGGGGACAGGGCAAACTGCCCTCGCTGCCGAGCTTCCGGGAAGTCTATAAGCTCAAGGCTGCAGCCATCACCGCCGTGGACCTCGTCCGCGGCCTGGCGTCGCTGGTCGGCTGGGACATCCTGGAGGTCGAAGGCGCGACGGGCTTCCTGGACACCAACTATGCGGGCAAGGGTCAGGCTGCCATCGATGCATTGGACGACCATGATCTGGTGTTCGTGCACATCGAAGCCCCCGACGAATGTGGCCACGCGGCCAATGTCCGTGGGAAGATCGAATCCATCGAGATGATCGACCAGCACATCGTGGGGCCCATTCTGAACCACTTCCGCAGTCAGGGAGATGGCTGGCGGATCATGGTTCTCCCGGACCATCCCACGCCCATCAGCGTGCGAACGCATACCCGCGACGCCGTACCGTTCGCCATTGCCGGGGACGGCATGAAGGCCGTCACGCCGCGAAAGTTCACCGAGGAAGACGCCAGCCAAAGCGATCTGCAGATCGATCGAGGCTGCGACCTGATGGAGTACTTCCTGACCGTCCGCTGAGGCCGGCAGCAACCATGCCGCGAGAACTGACCGCAGAGAGCATTCATGATCTCCTCGCCGATGCGCTGGAAGACGCAGTTGCCAGGCAGGCGACCGCAGAAGACGACCCCCGACGAGGGGGCGTGGTCAACCTTGAGAGCTCCCTTCCCACGGCACGGGCAACCGGTCAATTCCTCACCGCCTGCCTGTACCAGGCAGCGCGGAATCCATCGGCACTGACCGAAGACCGGCTCCGCCGCATGCTGGAAGCCGTTCGATTCCTCCGGCGTGTCCAGCGCCCGACCGGCCGGTTCGACGAGCCTGACTGCAATATCGACTCCGGGCCGGTGACCGCCTTCCTGCTCCAGCAACTCCTGCCCGCGCTCCGAGCGACCCCTCCCGAGGTCGACAGCGACCTGGAGCCCATGCTGGCAGAACTCCGGCCCGTTATCGAACGAGGAATGACGGGCATGCTCGACGGCGGGTTCCATACGCCGAATCATCGCTGGGTCTGGGCGTCGGCGCTGGCGCAGACGGCAGCCTTCCTTGACATCGAGACCCCAGCCGTGCTCGGAGACATCCTGGCCGAAGGAATCGACATCGACGCAGACGGGGCGTATCTCGAACGGAGCATCGAAACCTACGACGCCGTGACGGACCTCTCGCTGCTTCTGCTCGACGAACACGTCGACTGGCCGGACGCGCTGCCTGCCGTCCGGCGTAACCTCGACTTCGACACGTACCTGCTCCATGCGAACGGCACGGTCGAGACGTGTCTCTCGAGAAGATGGGGAGGACTGAACAAGGCCCCGTTGACGCTCGCCGCTGCGGCTCTCGCTGCTGCGGACGTACTTGGGGAGGGGCGATACGCAGCCCTCGCGCGGGCCCTCTGGCAGGCGGGAACGCCGGGCAGCCTCGGGCCTCTTGCGTGGTTAGCCTGGGCGGCGACAAGACACCCCCGCTCCCTGAAGATGGAAGGCGAACTGCCCACCTCCTACACACGGTGGTTCACGGCGAACGGCCTGTGGCGACACCGGCAAGGCCGAACCGACGCGTCCATTCTCAGCCGCAGCCCGGACGTGTTGACTTTCCGCCACGGCGGAGCGCAGCTGGCCAGGATGACCATCCGGTTCAGCTACTTCGGAGCGGCTGGGGATTTCGTGGGCGTACCCGCCGCACCGCCGGACGAAGAGGGGATCGTACTCCATTTCGATGGCCTGCAGATGCCCCGAAGGCCCGGCTACGAGATGCCTCTCGGCCAGACCGTTATTCGGGAAAGCTGGGACCAATCCTTGAAGCTTCGCCAGCAGCGCCAAGTCGACCCCCAGGCGGCAGAGCTTACCGTCAGGCCCGTCGAGGCCGGGGTGCAGTTCCACCTCGCGAACACTTCGGGCCTGGAGGGCGTTCCCGCCCAGATCGCCCTGGACTTCCCTCCAGGCGGCCGGTGGCGATCCGCCTGCGACATCTTCGAGCCTGCACCTGGCCAGAGCATTGTTCTGCTGGGCGGAAGCGCCTCGATGCATTACGGGGTCGACGCGATACACATTGATACCCATCGCCCGGCTACGGAGCCCCGGGCGAAACTGCACACCTGGCCTGCGATGCGGGACAGTTCGCCGGTCGGGGACCTGGTGCGGGTGGTCATTCCGTTGGTCACACCGGTCGACATCCGCGCAACGCTCACCGGCCACACCGGTCCGTAGGCGTAGGTCTCCCATTTCTCACGCAGGTGTTCGTGCCTGTTAGGACGCGCGCCCGGCAGCCGCCAGAGATTCCGATGCTTGTCGGACGCGCCCGCCGAGGCGTCCCGGAACCGTGGCTTGCATGGCCATGAACGATTGGAGCTTGAAAACGGCACTCCGCCCGCTAGGATGGCGTTTTCCAGGGGCGTCGGCGTGGGCGAATTTGCCCATTCCGAGTTGCCCTAACGGTACGAGCAACCCACACCCGATACAGACAAAGGAACCATTCGATGTCTACGAAGATCAAGGAAATCAAGGGCAGGCAGATCCTCGACTCCCGCGGAAACCCCACGGTCGAGGTGGACGTGATTCTGGAAAGCGGAGTCATGGGCCGGGCCGAGGTGCCCTCGGGCGCTTCCACGGGCGAGAACGAGGCGTGCGAACTTCGCGACGGCGACAAGGACGTGTACCTGGGCAAGGGCGTCCTGAAGGCGGTAGGCCACGTCAACAAGGAACTTCGTGACCTGGTGATCGGCATGGACGCAACCGATCAGGAAGGCATCGACACGGCGATGATCGACGCCGACGGAACGCCGAACAAGGCCAGCTTCGGCGCCAACGCCCTGCTGGGCGTGTCCATGGCGGTCGCCCATGCAGCCAAGAACGCCCAAGGCGTAAGTCTCTTCAAGTACATCGGTGGCGACGACGCGGTAACCCTGCCCGTGCCGATGATGAATATCCTCAACGGAGGCAAGCACGCCGACGGGACGGTCGATTTCCAGGAATTCATGGTCCAGCCCTGGGGCGCCAAGAGCTTCTCGGACGGCCTGCGCATGGGCACCGAAATCTTCCACGCTCTCAAGAAGGTCCTCAAGAGCAAGGGCTACAACACAGCCGTCGGAGACGAAGGCGGCTACGCGCCCAGCCTTAAGAACAATGACGAGGCGCCCGAGCTGATTCTCAAGGCGATCGAAGACGCCGGCTACAGGCCCGGCGAGGACGTCTGGCTGGCGTTGGATCCTGCTACCAGCGAACTGATGAACGAGGCACGGGAGCGCGGCAAGGAAGGATACTGCTTCTTCAAGTCCGATCCGGACCGGATCGCAACCAGCGAAGAGATGATCGACATCTGGGCCGGCTGGTGCGAGAAGTATCCGATCCGCTCGATCGAGGACGGCCTTGCCGAGGACGACTGGGACGGCTGGAAGAAGCTCAACGCCAAGCTGGGCGAGAAGGTTCAGCTCGTCGGCGACGACCTGTTCGTGACCAACGTGAAGTTCCTGCAGAAGGGTATCGACGAGAAGGCTGCCAACAGCATCCTGATCAAGGTCAACCAGATCGGCACGCTGACCGAGACGTACTCGGCGATTGACCTCGCGATGAGCAATGGTTTCACGGCTGTGGTTTCGCACCGTTCGGGCGAGACCGAGGACACCACCATCGCCGACCTGGTAGTCGGCAAGAACACGGGGCAGATCAAGACCGGCTCGGCTTCCCGGACCGATCGCGTCTGCAAGTACAATCAGTTGCTCCGTATCGAGGAAGAGCTGGGCGACAGGGCAGTGTATGGCTCGTCAACCTGGAAGAAAGGCTGAGCAGGCCCACGGGCCTCTGGGGCAGGCGGCGCAGGTCCTTGGGTTCCTGCTGCTGACGGGGATTTCCCTGGCCATCCTGGTCGGGGTGGTCCTCGTGCCGCCCTACGCCCGCATGTTGCGCACCCAGCATCGCAGAGACGTAACCCGCATGAAGCGGGACTTCGAGGCCGCCCAGGTCCGCGTGCGTACGCGGTATCTGGCCGAGGCGCCGAAGGACCCCGTCGAAACGGGACGATTGGCGTGCAATATGCTTGGGTACAGGCCTTCGCGGCAGGTCGTGCAGATCCGGCCTGCCGAGGGGGCAACACCCCCCGGTGCCATCTGGATGCCAAGTCCGGAGTTGCCTCGCCCTCCGCGGAACTGGGCGACGAAGCTGGACACGAGGCTGCAGAAGGCGTCGACGCGAAGAGGCCTGCTGATGCTTGCGGCACTTGGGCTCATCGCAGCTGCGGTACTGTTTGTGGTACCCGACAAGCAGCGGACGCCCCGAACAACCTGACCGAGTCTTCTGAATCAACGAAGCTCCCCGGAGACCATGGTTTACCGGGGAGCTTTCTTTTTCGGCATCAGCCGCGGGGCTACGCTGTCAGGTCGGCGTGATCCAGGTTCGAGAGCCTCCGCAGCTTCTTGAGGGCCTGCAGTTCGATTTGTCGCACGCGTTCCTTGGAGACCCCCAGTTCCCTACCCAGTTGGTCGAACGTCTTGTTATCGCCCGACGTGGCCAGCCCGTAGTGGTCGATGAGGATCGTACGCTCGCGTGTGGACAGGTGAGAAAGCATCACCTCGATGCTCTCGCGCAGCTCAGGCAGGTTCAGTTCGTTGGGGTCATAGGTGCGAAGACTGGCTGCGATGTCGAGGACTTCCTCGTGTCCCGTCGCGAACCGGTCGAGTTGATATCGCTCTTTCGGTACGGACCGGGCATAGTTCCGCATGATCGCCCAGGAAGCATAGGTTGAGAACCGGAAACCCCGTGCGTAATCGAACTTCTCCACCGCCCGCATGAGTGCAAGGTTGCCGTCGCTGACAAGCTCGAACAGCGTCTGGGGGCCTGACAGGTGTTTCTTCGCGATCGAGACAACCAGTCTCAGGTTCGAGCGTATGATCCGATTCTTCAGCACGTTCGACTGCAACAGCAGCGACTCGACTTCCTTGAGCTGGCTCGCCCGAATGTGCGACGTGTCGAGGCTCCGCCTGAGCCGATCGGCCTTGTATTTGAGGTAGTTGTATCTGCGAAACAGGTCGTGCTCCTGCTGGGGCGTCAGCAGCGGGATCTTGTACAGCGCGCGAAGATAGGGGGGCAGGCCCTTGGGCGGCTTGATGAGCTTGGCGGGCGTGGGAGAAGCTTTGCCCCGACGGCTGTCCGGCTCCAGGATCCGATCGTCCGCATCGGGAAGATCGAACTCCGGATTGTAGATGTAGTCAATCTCAAGGTCTTCCAGGTGTCGGGCCCGCATCTCGTTGACGATGCGATAGACGCTGCCTCGCGTCCGCGAGTACTGCCGGGCAAGCCGCCCGGCTGGTATGCCATTCAGGAAGCACCGGTAGATGGTGGTCTTCTCCTCGTCGGAAAGCGGGCCAGTCATGTCCGGGAAGATCGGATCGTCGGGATTCTGACGATCGTGGTGACGGATGGTATACCGAACGGTCTCGATGGCCCGGCCTGATTTGCCGGCAATCCTTCGTGCGACTTCCGTGAGCGAACAATGGGTGAAACCCGCCATCCGTCGGGCCCGTCGAAGGATCTCGTCTCGTTGGCTGTCGGAAACCTTGCTGAACCGGCGAGACCGCCGGATCTGAGTGCGGTTTTTCCTGGCGAAGCGTTCCACCGAGCTTTCCAGAAAGGCAATCCGCTTCTTTCCGTCCGGGAAAACCAGACGGCGGGCAACCAGCCCGCGTTTTCGCCAGCGTTGGATGGTCTTGGTGGAAACCTGGAACTTCTGTGCGAGCGCACGGGTGTCGTAAATCTGCTCGTCGTAATCCCGCGTCTGCAGCGAGAAGCTCTGGCAGAGGTCAAGGATCAGCTGCTGCAGATCCCGCGCCAAAGACTTGCCCGGGATCGGATCGTGGCTGGCGGAGGACTGGCGGTTGGGACGATAGCCGGTGATCCGGAAGACCACGAATTCGTACGGGTATTCAGTATCGCGATCGGTGAGTTCGATAAGTTGCTCGGCGGCATCCACATGGCCCTTACGAAGCCGGGCCGGGCCGTTCATCAGCTCGGATGCCAACTCCCCAATCGCAGCCAGCATATACTTTGCCATGGTGCCCCAAGCAGCCGGGTGGATTTGAGGGTGTCACGTCGACCGGCTGTCCAGTCTAGATTATCCCGCATGTAGCGAAAAACCGCAATTCATTTCCTGACAGAACCGAGACATGGGGCCAGAAGAAAAGCCCGGATCTCCGAAGAGAGCCGGGCCTGAAGTCGCTGTATCTGACGGACCTGTCAGCGGCTAGCCTTCCAGAGTCGCTTTCTGGCGAAGGATCGTCTCCTTGATATCGCCGGCCTGAACCCCTGCGGGCCCGGAGGTGTGATCCTTCAGGATCAGGTCAATCCCAGTCTCTGCCTTTCTGAGCAGATCACCCGCCTCGGCCGGGCTGGCCGAGGCTCTCGCCTCGCCCATGTACGTCAAGGCTACGCCCGAATCGTAGACCCAGTCCTGGTTGCGGGAACGGTCTGCGGTCTTCGCCCGCTCATAGAGATCACGAGCTTGCTGGTACTGCTTGGCTGCCTCGGATCTCGTTTGCTGCTCTTCCGGGTTCACGAGTTTGCGAATGCTCTCCGCCGGAGCGGGAAGCGGGTTGTAGATTTCGCTGGCCTCGGTCAGGAGGGAACTCATCGCCAACTCGGTTTCCAGCCTTTCGATGAGCAAATCGGCCAAGGCGGTCTTCGCGTCCGCCTGCTTGGTCATCAGGTCTACGCTCGTGTCACGATCGCTCTTGATGGCGGCACCGTAGCTGTTGATTTCGCTGAACAGCGTGTTGTCCAGCCGATCGAGCAACTTGCCGGACTCCAGCAGTTCC
>CAZXSK010000012.1:32803-66432 GCA_964642855.1 uncultured Planctomycetaceae bacterium
GCGTCGATCTCGGCCGCCTTGATATCCGCCTGGATTCCCTCCATGGTCGGAGCACGTGCTTCTACGCGAAGCGCTCTGGCCTTGGCTTCAAGCTTCTCCTTGTTCTCCTTGATCCGGTCCCGGTCCTGACTCTTGGTTTGGATCTGTTCCTGCAGCGAGGTAATGTTCGACTTGTAGGTGCTGACGCTCTCTTCGGCATCGTCGAGCATCGACTGGGCTTCCTGAGGCGTCGCCCGCAGCAGTTCATCGTAGAAGGAGAGCAGCAGATTCTGGTCGCGGACCTGGGTCAAGTTCTGGCTGGCGTCGTAACTTTTCCTGCGAAGCTCCAGCAGCTTTTGGGCGGCCTGGCGGGAAAGGTAGTCAGCCTTCTGAGACTGAACGTGCCCCTGCACCGAGGCGGCCAGCGCCATGTACTGAGGCTGGGCGTCAGTGGCTTCGTTCTGTGCCTGGCGTAGCGATTCCAGCGCACGATCGAGAAGATCGAGAGCCCGGGCATTGAGTTCGCCGGCGGGGCGGATCTCAATCGCCTTGACGTCCTCGGGGCTGCAGGGGTCGAGATCTCTGTCCAGGGGGCCCTGCTTACCGGTATCAATGTCGACCAGGACGGGGCTTTCCATGAGATCCTGAGCCTGATTGAGGAGGCGTTCTGCCTTTCCCACGCTATCCCGGAGCACGCGGTTATGCTGGTCCGTTTGGGGTTCGGAGCACCCTGACATGGCCAGCATCGCCATGCAGGCGGCGGCCAGCGAGAAAACCTTGATTGTTCGCACGGCAGATCTCCCGTAATACGTCTGAATTCCTACTCCGCAGGCCTGTTTGTACCATGGCCAGATGGCGTTTTCAACGTCAAGCCGACGGGCTTTTCGGGAGCGAATTCCCCTCTTTCGACGCGGGGTCTGCTTCCAGTCGGGTCGCCAGATCAAGGACGCAATCAAGCGGGACCATCTCGACGCTTCCCTGGCGAACGGGAGCAGCTGTCATCACAAGCTGGCCCTGGGTCTGCACACTGACAGCCATTCCGTGGAATTCCATCCCCGACTCGAGCACGGCCGCTGAAGCCGCGGGAGACCCCTTGACCAACCAACGACCTGACCGGGCGGCCAGTGGTTGAACTTCCAGGGGAATCCAATCGCCGTCCTGCTCGTTCCAGAGCACAGCCGGGGGGAGTTCCACGGAAGTCTCTGCCATGGCGACGGAGTAATAGCGATGGGCCCGCCTCGGGCCGTGGCCTGACTCGCAACGAAGGTCGAACACTCTCACCGCCCTGCCCTTCACCCGACCGTGGGCAACGTTGCTGGCGCGAGCGCTGTGACCGCTTCGACACAGGGCAAACTGCCGGTACTGCATCGGGAGGTCGAATGGATCGTCCTTGGAGAATCGCAGGTTCAGGTCGTAGGCTTTGCGGGCCAGAACGCGGGTCCGGCGAGCCCTCAGCAGGCCGACGCCCATGAACGAAGCCATAGCGGCCAGAAGCACGCAAACCAAGACCGCCACGAAGATGCCCTGCAGGGAGAACGCCATCATGCCCACGCCGGCCTTGAGCCCCTTGGCCTTCGATTACTCGGGAAGCGGGTTTTCCTGGTCGTCGTCCTCAGCGGTCGTCCCATCCGGGTTCGGATTTCCGCCGTCGTCATCGTCGTCGTCATCGTCATCGGATCCGCCACTCTTGGGGGGTGGCAATGCCGCCGACCCCAGCACGACTTTGTATCCCTCCGGAACGTCCCACTTGAGGTTGTAGTCGGGCTCCGGGGCGCGGAGAGACTCGATCCACTTGAAAACCCTCCGATATTTCGGATCGGACGTACTGCGGAAAACAGGGGCGACACCCTCATCGGGATTCTTGATCTTGGCTACCTTGGCAGGCAGACCCCACTGAAGCAGCAGCGACATTTCAGGATCGGTCCGGTCAATCATCCGCTTGCCATTGTCCACGAAGCCCGCCAGCAACACGAAGTTCGTGTACGGCACGCGCGGATTGCGGCTGTTGACGTTGATCAGTTTGAGCTCACTCTTGGAGTTCTTCACGAACGCCTGCGGGGCCATGTTACGCACCAAGGGCATGACCAGCCGCTTGAAGTCGTCCATGAAGCGGGGATCATTCATGATGTAAATATCGTCGAGCAACCGAGAGTCCTCGGGCAGGACCTGCAGCATGTACTCGGTCTTCCGCCGATTGGACAGCCTGCGGAAACGCCGGTCGGCGTTCCTGCTCTCCCTGAAGATTCCCTGGTTCTGGTAGGCGTCGATGAATCGCTCAACCACGTCGTTCTTCATCTGGATCCGGACATTCTCGCGGATCTCCAGGCGATTGTCGTCGTATCCCGTGCGAAGCTCACGCAGACGAACCCGATAAATGTCCTCCTCCGGGATCAACAATTTCTCGACGGCAGCGAGAGCCTTGTTGGTCGATGTGGCATTGGGGTCATCATCCTCCCCGTCGCCATTGTCCGCGTCTTCCTTCAGCCTGTCCTTTGCGAGGCTCTGGAGAAGCGTGGCGCCTTCGTGGTCCTTCTTCAGCTTGAGGGTCTCGCCGGCCTCCTTCAGGGCGACCTTGTACATTCTCCGGTCAAATGCCCAACTGGCCAGCTTGAACCTCTCCTCCGGGTCGTCCTTGTCGATCTTGCTGAGACGTTTCTCGTATTCGCTCTCGGAGGAGGCGACATCCTCGACAGATTCGACCTCGTCGAACTTCTTGGTAACGACGATGCCGCTTGCCGTCTTGATCTCGTAGCCGTCCTCGGTCTTGACCACCTCGCCGGTGATCTCCCCGCCACCTTTGAGCTTGACGGTCTTGGTAGCGGCAATGGACATACCGGCCAGCAGGAGGCACACAACCAGCGAAAGGACTCGTTTGACAGCCATCTGGGACCTCGCAAATCTTTGGGGCAATGACTACTGGTTCAGACAGCAGAGATTGCGCGACGTTAGCTTCTACAGTATTTTAGTCGCCCAAACGAGGTAGGAAGTTCATGCAGAAGCCGAAAACCGCCGGCCCCGGTGAACTCCGCCTGCCTGGGTGCTCGGCCTGGTAGAGACCACTTGTGTCGCGACAGGCGGCGGTGGGATTCGAACCCACGAATAACGGATTTGCAATCCGTCGCCTTGGTCCACTTGGCTACGCCGCCGGAATCGTGCCCGCCCAATGCCACACGGGCCGACACCAGTATAGACATCCCGCATGGCAGGTCAACGTCGCGACCTCCATTCCGGGCAAATACCTGACGTCAGCGGGCCTACTGCAGCGAGCCCCCTGCCTTGCGGACCAGTTCCGAGAACTGCAGCCGGTAACCGCCCATCCCCGGATCGATCCGGTAGAGCATTCTCATCTTGGTTACCAGGTCCTTCATCTTCCCGGAGTCGTCTTTGTGCAACTGGTAGACCACGTCGCAGTACTCGTACTGGACATCCCAGAACAGATCGTGCGTTCGCGGCACATCACGCACCATCTTGGCGTACGGCTGCTGGGCTTTGTCATATTGACCCAACGCACGATAGGCCCGCGCGATCCCGAGCACGTTCGTCCCGTCGACCTCGGTCCGGGCGACCGCCTTTTCCTGCCACTCGTCCACGAGCACAAGCAGGCGCTGGGAAATGGTCTCGGCGAGCTTGACTTTCGTCTTCTCGGGCTCGTTGATGGCCTCTTCCAACTCGTCAACGGCATCCTCAACCATGATGGCCGACTGAAGCTTGTTGCGGTCGAAACCGTCCTGCTCCAACTGGCTGAACACCCGGCGCACGAGACGCTGGGTGCCGACTATGTTGCCCCTGGCCGAGCGGATCTCCTTCCGGATGGAATCGGTCCGCTTGCGAATTTCATCGACCCGCTCCTGCCTGCCCTCTTCGTCGATCTTCCGCAACTCCTGGAACAGAGTCAACGCCTCGCCATAGAACTTCCGGGCCTGGGCGGTCTGGTTGCCCTGCTCGGCTGCCTTGCCCTTCTCGATCAGCGCGTCGGCGTACATCTGTCGCAATGGATAGCGTCTGTCCCGGGAGAGGTCTTTCGCGGACTCAGCCAGATCCTGCGCGAAGCGATAGTAGGCATCCCGATACTCTTGCAGCTCCTGCGGATTGCTCTGGTCCTCGGCAAGGCCCCGTATCCGCCTGCGTACCTGTCGGACGACCGCCTTGATCAGCCCGCGAGACTTCTCCGCGCCGTAAGTCTGACGGTACTCGCCCACTTCCTCAATCGCGTCCTTGACGCGCTTGAGGTCCATGAGCTTCTGGATCCGAAAAGCCGCCGCCCACCGCAGGATCGGCGTGTCCGGCCAGTTCTTCTCCAGACGCGCCATCTGGTCGAGGGCAGCCTGATCCTGCCCCAGGACCTCAGCCTGCAGCACACCGGCTTCGAACGCTGCCCGCGAACCCCATTTCTGCATGTCCTCCTTGCGGGCTTCGTTGGTTTCCTGGCGAATCCGTTCCCTGGCAAGCGAAGCGTATTCCTGCAAGGCAGAAATCACTGACCGGGCCTTACGCTGCCTCTGAACGGCAGGCTCGTCGGACTCACGCACAGCCATCACTTCCTGGTCCAGCGCCTTGAACTTCGCCTGCATGTACTGAGGCTGACTGGGGGGAACCTTCCGGTATGCCTCGATCGCCTCGAGCGTAAGCCTCCGCTTGGTCTTGGGATCCGAAGTCGACTGGGCCAGTTGCTCCAACTGCCATCCCAGATCGAAGTACCAGCGAGGAGCCCGTTTGGCCCAGCGGCCCCCGTTGCCTTCCAGCAGGAATCGAAGCGTCGAGATGAACTTCTGCCGCAACTTCGGGCTGGGATCCTTCCGGATCGCGTTGTAGTACACCACGCAGGCATTGACAGCGTTCTTGAACGCATCGTCGCTTTCAGGATTGCGTTTGGCCTGCTCGCTGGCCAGTTCCATGAACGCAGCTGCTACCTCGTCGGCCTTGTCCACCTTGCCTTCGTTGAGCTGCAGAACAGCAGCGGCACGGACTTTCTTGGCCTCGGGATGGAGATCCCGGGAGGCCCCGTCGCTACGGGATAGAATCAGATCCACCAGCGACACGACCTTCTCGTAGGCCTTGCGCTTTTTCGTGGTGTCTTCCAGCCCCCGGGCCGCGGCAAACTCCTTGCGGGCAACGGCGAACACGATCACCGATGGGAAATTCTTGTAGTCATCCCGACCGCGGTATTTGTCCGCGATGAGATTGAGGAAGAATAACTGCACCGCCTGATCATCGGAGTACTTGTCGAGGAAGCCCATGATCGCCTTCTGGGCTGCCTGACGCTTTTTTGCGGCTTCTTTGGGATCGGACTTCTCGACCGCATCGGCCCACAGTTCGTACACGTAATGGGCCAGAACCGTGCCGTAGACGTGCACCTGGATCTGCGAAGTTTCGTCATCGCCGACGAACTTCGGGGCATGCTTGAAGAATGAATCCAGGGCATTCTCAGCCTTCCGGAACTGCTCTGCAGCCTTCTTCTCCGAGGCCTTCGCATCATCCTCAAGCCGCTGGTCCCGATAGGTTGCCGCCCGGCCGTAAAGGTAGGCCCCGTATTCGGCGAGGTTCCGTGTGCCCTCGAACAATGCCTGGGTGCGGACCTGCCCCTCTGCGTTGGTACTGAGGGCGCCATTCAGGAACCGGGCAGCGGTTTCGTGTTCGTCACGCTCCCGCCTTGCCATGCCGCAGACCAGCATGGACCAGTACTTCACGCCGGTGTCCGCATCGCCTTCGGCGAACGGCCGGAGCATTCCCACCGACAGGCGAAGCAACTCGCGCTTGTCCTTGCCCTGCTCCAGGGCAATGGCGCGAAAGAAGAGAACCCATCCTCGGCGGTATTTGACCTCCGTGTGGACCTGCTCGTACTTCTCCAGCCGCAGGGCTTCCATCAGGTCGCCTTCCTCGAGATCGGTAATCTTGTTCTCGAGACGTGCGTTGAGGCGATCCAGCATACCGATGGCTGGCTTGGTGTACTTCAGGACAATGTCAACGTCGTCCTTCCCGCCGACCAGGTACATCAGTCGGTTGGCATGTGGCTCAACGCGTACCGCACCGATCGCCGCGGCGAGCATCAATTGATCGCGATAGCTCTGGAGGTCTTCCTTCCAGTTGGCGGGATCTTCCGTCGCCTTGACGACGCGCTCGAGGATACCGATGGCCTGATCGACCAGCTCGCCTCGTCTCGCAAGACGAACCTGCCCCGCACGAAGCAGGAAGTAGCGGGCGGCTTCGCGAAGCTCCTCCGGATCGTCCTGCCGGTCGGCAGCTTCTTTCACCTCGGAATCGAGCTTCTCGAGCAGTTCGGTCGACTGCATCTCGTAGAGCTTCTCCGCCAGCTCGATGGGGTTCTGTTTCTTCTCGGCCGTCGCCGGACGTGACTGCGCCGCCGAAACACACGGCAGCGACAGCAGAACCAACAGCACGGCCCGCGCTGACCATCGTCTGGCGATCAACGAGTTCTTCTTCCGCTCAGTCATAGTCCACACGCCTTCAGACACCTACTGGACGCCCTGGATTGCTATTTTCCTGAATCCAGCCCGCACGGCCTGGTTGTACGCCTCCGATGTCCATCCCCAGCGAGCTCGGGAGTAGCACTCGATCACCAGCGGCGGTGGCTCGTCGCCAGATCCCCGCATCTGTCGAAGCCGGGCATAGAGTTCCGTGGGGTCGGTCAGCGTGCGCTCGGGAGGCTCATCTTTGAAACGGAACGCTGCGAGTTCCTCGTGGTCGCCACGCTGGATCACGAGCAGCCGGACCTTCTCGGTCTTGATCGCCTGGGTATTCTGAAGGCCTTCGGTGGTCGGCAACGAACCGGGGATCTGTCCTTCCTGGGCGCGGAATGTCGCCGTCAGCAGGAAATAGATCAGCAACTGGAACGTCACGTCGATCATCGGGGTCAGCGGGGGCTCGAGTTTGGCTTTGCCCTTCTGGCGTTTCTTCCTCGGCGGGATGTAGTGAACCGTGGCATCTTCCTGGATCTTCCGGGTGGATCGTGCCATCGATTACGCTCCTTCCCGCAGGGCTGTCACGTGGATCTTGCCGATACCGGCCTGGCTGCAGGCGCGGAGTACCGTCAGCACGTAGGCGCTGCTGATCCGGCGATCGGCGCGAACCTCGACAAAGAACTCCTCCGGCGGCACGCCTTCGGCGATCGCATTGTCGCGCTCCTGCTCCAGACGCAGTCGGAGCCCCTTCTCGTCGTGGACCTCGATCGTATCGCCACTGATAACGAACGCCTCAGCCTTGGCTGCCTCCCGCCATTTGGGCTGGCGGGTTTCGGGTTCGACCTTCGACGTCACGTTGACGATCACCACGTTCCCCGCTTTGTCCGGATCGAAACCACGTTCCTTGGCTTCGCTCTCCACCGGCTTGTGGAGTTCCAGTGCGGAAAGCGCCTGCGAGGCGAACTGGGTGGTCAGGATGAAGAAGATGATCAACTGAAACGTGCAGTCAATCATCGGCGTCATATTGATCGAAACTTCGCCGGCCGGGCCGGTCCGTTTCGTTTTGGCCATGGTGCGTCTCCTTCCTTCCTGCCCCCGAAAAGGACAGGTCGGTCAAACAATCACTGCTGGGGCTGGGCCGGCTTCTTGCCCGGGCGGAAGGTCGAGATCAGCTCCTGGGAGATGACCATCGCCTCGGATGTCAGCGCGTCGATGCGATTGCGCATGACCGCGTAGACGGCCAGGGACGGAATGGCGACGCTCAGGCCCAGCAGGGTCGTCACCAGGGCGATACCAATATCGCCGGCCAGGTCGCCCGGCTTGGGCGTGCCCCCGGTAGCAACGATCTGGAAGAAGGCGTTGATCATGCCCCAGACGGTTCCGAGCAGGCCCATCATCGGTCCGATGTTGCCGATCAGGTTCAGCCACTCGATCTTGCGCAGCAGCTTGGTGGACCGTTCTTCGGCGGCTTCCTCTATGGCGCGCTCCATCGATGCATACCCGTGAGGCGCTTCGGTGAGCCCCGCGTGCACGACGTAGCTCAGGAAATCGGGGTTCGCAGCTGTTGCGTCGATCGCCTCACGATACTGCTTGTTCTCGAACAGAGAACGGATCTGCTCCACCACCAGCGGCGGGAGGATGTTGGTCCGACGAATGGTAATGAAGTGCTCCACGATAACAGCCAGAGTGACGATACTCAAAAGCCACAGCACGATGCCGATCATGCCACCGCCAGGCCAAACCAGAACCTTGAAGTAATTAATGCCTTCCGCCAACAGATTCATCCGCATTCTCCTTGAAACATCTCCGCAGTTTGTCTCTCAGAGGCCGGGTTTGCCCCCGGCCTGTTCGTTTTTCCCTCTCCCGGCACCAGCCTCCCCGGCCGGCGCGGTCGGCTACGCGCCTGTACTAGATCTCCTCAAGCCTGCTCTTGGCCTCACCCGCAAGCTCGTGATCCGGATACTCTTTCAGGAACATCTCGAAGCAGCTCGCCGCAGCAGCGCTGTTGTTGAGTTGCTCATTGACCCTGCCCGACTCGAACAGCGCCTCGGGCGCCTCGGCAGACTTGGGAAAATACACCACCACACGCATGAAGTTCAGGCCGGCTTCCTTGAGCTTCTCCTGGTCGCCCGAGTCGCCCATCACGTTGACCATCGCAGCCTGTGCTCGACCAAGCAACAGCAAGACCGCCGGCAGGTCATGGGCGTTTCTCACTCGCTCCACGGCCTGGTCGAGTGAGCGCTCTGCCTTGGCGAGAATCTCTCGACGAGCACCGGCCGACAGGGACGTATCGCTCTTGCCCTGCTCGACCAGTGTCGACGCGTCCGACATGGTGCGCTTCAGCGCCGCGTCCGTGATCGGCCGCCTTGGAGACGGTTCGGGTCTGGCCTTCACGACCTGCTTCTCTCGGACCAGATGATCCTTCTCGGCTTCCTCGATCAGCTTGGCAGCCTCTCGGGCATTACCCTGCCGACGGTGCAGATCCTTCAGCAAATCCTGCATCGCTCGACGGTATACGGGGGCGACCGAGTCGGACTTGTTGAGTCGGGCCTCCAACAGCAGGATCGCCTTGCGGTTGTCCTCACTGCCCTTGGGGGCAAGATTGGTTGGCCTGGCTGCCAGCGAGGCGCTCGACGCCTCGTGCTCTTCCACCAGGCCCATCCACTCCTCGACAGCACGATTGATTTCCCCGGCGGCATCGAGGGCAGCAAGACGACGGTAGCGCACCAGACGCTGCTGCCATCCCTTGGAGACCTTCGTGATTGCCTGATCGTACTTCCTGACTGCCTCGGAGGGCTTGTCCGCCACCAGCAGCTTCTCTGCCTCGTTGAACGTGTCGACACCGTCCATTTCCAGACGGTCGATTTTGGAGACCCCGTAGTTGAGACGCCGACCTCCCAGGACCCGAACCCTCACCTGGAAGCTGTCAGCCCCCGTAATCGTACCCTCACGGGGCAGGCCTCCAATGATCACCTTGTCAACAGCCATCGTCGCTGAGAAACTCGCCCCCAGCATCAGGGCTGCGCACAGAACTCTCATCGCTCGCAGATTCATGGCTTACCTCCCTCCTGTGATGAGCTTGAACTTCCCGCCGTTCTCGTCGGCGATCTTCTGAAGCACCTTGATCGCTTCGCGTTCGCGGTCTCCATAGAGGTAGGTAAAGATGTGGACCTTGTCGTCCCCCACCTTCCCGCCGTTGAGTCTGTCGATAGCCTTGAGAACCGCATCGTTGTCCGGGAACACGCCATCGGTCAACAGGAAGATCATCTTGCCTCGTCTCTTGCGGTCGGCTGCGCCTAGTACCGCGAAAGAGCGGCGCAACGCGGGAATCGGGTCGGTCTCTCCTTCCGCCTTGTGCTTTTGAAGGAATTTGACCGCCTCCTCCTTCCTGCTGTCCGTGGCGTCGACCAGTTTCATGGGCTCTTTCTCGATGGTCTCACCGTCACCGAATAGCACGATGTGAAAGGTCTGGGCAGGGCTGAGCTTGGAGATCGAGCGTACCATCTCAACCTTGACGGTTTTGAACACGCCCCCGTGGGCCATCGAACCCGATCGGTCGATCACGTACACGATGTGGTGAGCGCTGCCGCCGTGCCCGAAGAGCTTGCCCTTGGGACCCGCCCCACTGCCACCGCTGGTGAGACCTTTGCGGGCGAGCTTTCCGCCGCCGCTGGCACCTCCGCCAATGCCGATGTCGACCTGCATTTCCATGTCGGTCGGCTGGGCCGTCGAGGTCAGCGTGGATTCGTCGCGTGCCCATGCATCGCTGGTGGTTTCTTCTTCCTGGGCGGCTTCCTTGTCGGGGTTGTCTTCTCCCGGGTCAACCTGCCCCCCCGGATCGACGCTGTACGTCTCATCCGAGATGACCGTCATCGGCTTGATCTCGTCTTCCTGGTCCACCATCGTGATGATGAAGAACAGCGACATGATCAGGAAGATCGCCACGTGCAGGAACGCACTGAGGATCCAGGGCATCATGGTGCTCATGACACCGACGACCTGGCTTTCTTCCTCCAGCTCCTCCTCCTGCTCTTCGTCGGACTGACCTTCTGCGGGGGGTGCCGGCGGGCCGGAAGACCCGGCGGCATTCTTCGCCTGCTGGCCGGGAACCTGGGGCCTGGGAAGCGAGGCCAACGCCTCGGGAACTGCCACCTGCTTCTGGCAGTGCGGACACGTCACCGAGCCGCCCGGCTGGGCATCAACGCTCAGGAGTTTGCCGCAATGCTCACATCGGAAGTCCACTGCCATTTTGAAGCTCCTTCCTGGTCAAGCTCGTCGCCAGGGCGAAGGCGCTGCCCTCGCCCGGAAACAAGCCCTACCGCTGGATATACTTGTACTGGCCGCCGTGGTCGGCTGCAATTCGTTTCATCACTTCGATCGCCTCACGCTCCCTCGCTCCGTAGAGGAACGTGCTGACTCGAATCCGCCCGTCGACGGTTTGCCCCCGGAGAAGCTCAAGCACTGCGTCGTTGTCCGGAAAAACACCGTCGGTCAGCAGGAAGATGAACTTTGCACGCTTCGCCCCCTCGGTGGCCTCGACATCTTTCAGCAACTGCATCGCACGTCTCAGTGCGGGAAGGGGGTCCGTCTGCCCCTCAGCTTTTACCTTCTGGAGATACTTGACGGTCTCTTCCCTGTTTGAGTCGGTCGCCCAGACCAGACGCCCGGCCGGGGCTTCCTGGGTCGCCCCATCGCCGAAGAACACCACATGATACCGGTGATGAAGCGGGGAAAGCCTGCCCAGCGAACGGGCGAGTTCCATCTGAACCGACCGGAACACCCCGCCCGGCGCCATGGAACCCGACCGATCGAGCACATAGACCACGTCGGCTGGTGTATTGAACGCAAACCGCAAGCCCTGGCCTTTTCCGAAACCCGATCCAAAGAACAGGCCATTGGCGCCTGGGTTGGGCGAATGCGATGTCGTGTCGATGCTCGACCGCAGACCGCCGCCGACCGAGATCATCCGCGAGTCAGGCTGGGTAACCAACGTCGGCTCAAGCCTCGCCCACTGCTGCTGACTACCGCTTCCTTCTCCGCCGGTGGCTTCGTCATCCAAAGCCTCGGGATCATCGAAAGACAAAGAGCAGTCTTGCTCCTGGGCATCAAGAGCCGCGCGAACGACAACGGGAATATCTTCAGGCTGTTGCGGATCGGAAAGCACCACAAGCGTGGCCAGTACCATGATCATCGCCAGGGCAGCGTGAAGCAGCGCGCTGAGCGCCCATGGCATGGCTTTGGAGAGCTTTTCGGAAACAGGGTCACGGGGCTCGTTGTTGGCGGAGGAACCTGCGACGGAATGCTCGCCTGCGTTCGTCTCCGTCATGGGGGCCTCTGGATGGACACCCAAGCTGGTAGCCGAGGGGACCCATGCCAGCCGGCCGCACTCCGGGCAGGTGGCCGCAGCCCCCCTTCGTAAGGTGACCACAATGAGGCTTCCACAGTGCTGGCATTGGAATTCGGTCGTCATGTCGCGCCTCCCATCTCTCTGCCCGACGCTGGCTGGGCCACGAGGCCCGCCGTTTGCCGGGATTGGATCGGGTTTGCACGTCCCGCGAAGACCTTCTGTAAGCCCCTTTTTCCCAGAGGGCTACAGCCATCTATGCAGTCTGCGTCGGAACGCTTCCGCGTATGGCGTGGGGCCTGGTAGTGCGCACAGACACCACGTGGTGGCATGGCGGGTCTGGACGGCCAAGGGGCCGCCCGAGGTGGGCCCGCTCGGGCAGGCATCGCGCCCGCCCGAAGAGAGTACTCGAGGCGAGTGATCTGCCCGGACGAACGCCCTCAAGCAGATCTTCACACTTAATTTATACTAATAACCGCGATTACCGTCAAGGGGTTTTCCGGGTTTGGGGAGAAACGCATTTCCGAAAAGTCTGGTCCCTCCCGAAGCGATTGCGTATATAGGATGCCAGACGCCGTACCTGCGAGGGTGGCGGAATTGGCAGACGCGCCAGGTTTAGGTCCTGGTCCCGAAAGGGGTATGGGTTCGAGTCCCGTCCCTCGCATTGCCCCCCGATCGTCCGACAAGTACCCTCCGCGGGCCTTGTCAGCCTTCCACCTCTGCCGGGCGAGAGTCCTCCCGCACCTGACGGCGAGCCGCACGCTGGGCGTGGAAGCTCATCAGCGATACGTAGTAGAACCCAAACGAGAACATTACCAGAAATGGCGTGACCGCTGCCGACTCGAAGCTGCGAAGGCTCAGAACGGCACACGTGCTGACGTAAACTCCGAGAGCGAACTCGATGTACGGAAGCCAGTTGCGTTTCGTGCCCTTCCCCGGGGCCTCGCTGGCACGGTCCAAAGAAGACCCGTACTTCGGCGTGCGGACAAACTCGCTGCCCTTGCCGAACCACGCCTCAAGAACGGCCTTAGTGTTCGACAAACACAGGCCGATACCGATGGCCATCATGGCAGGCAGGTGCTTGACCGCCGATCGCCAATCCCCGCGAAGCTCAAACTGGCTGGCTACGTAGAAGACCGCAGCCGACATCGTCGCCAGGCTGAAGACCCCCGTATCGAACGCGATGCGGATCCACGAGCCCTTCGCCCAGGGAGCCGTCTGCATGTACATCGCAGGGTACATCAGCACGACCAGAAGCAACATCAACACGTGCATCATGTAGGAAGTCAGCTGGAAAAATGCCTCGACCTTCACCTTCAGCGGGAACTTCGAGAGCAGCACCTTGGGAAGCATTTTCAGAGACGTCTGCGCACCGCCCTTGGTCCACCGGAACTGCTGGGCCTTGAACGCGTTCATTTCGGGAGGGAGTTCTGCCGGGGAGGTCAGGTCAGGCAGGAAAACGAACTTCCACCCCTTCAACTGAGCACGGTAGGACAGATCCAGATCCTCGGTGAGCGTATCGTGATGCCACCCGCCCGCGTCGTCGATCGCACACCTGCGCCACGTACCGGCCGTGCCATTGAAAGCCATGAAACGCTCACTGCGATTCCGGGCGACGTGTTCGATCGCAAAGTGTCCGTCGAGGAAGATCGCCTGAGATCGCGTCAGCAGGCTGTCGTTGCGGTTTAGGTGATCCCAACGGGTCTGCACTGCACACACACTGGAGTTGCTGAAGTAGGGCAGGGATCGCTTCAGGAAATCCGGCTCGGGAACGAAGTCGGCATCGAAGATCGATACAAACTCCCCCTTGGCGGACTCAAGCCCGTTCCGCAACGCTCCGGCTTTGTAGCCCTGGCGGTTTGTGCGATGGATATACTGAACATCGAAGCCGCGGGCACGGGCCTCTTCGACGGCCTCTTTGGCAATCTGGCAGGTATCGTCGGTGCTGTCGTCGAGAACCTGAATCTGCAGCTTGTCCTTCGGATAGTCCAGCCGACAGGTCTGCCGAATGACCCGCCTTGCAACCAGCCGCTCGTTGTACATGGGCAGCTGCACGGTGACACGTGGCCAGTCCTCAATCTTCGCCGGAAGCTTCGGGGATTTGTGTCGGTTGCGGTAATACAGGAATACTAACACGTACCGGTGCAGGCCATAGATCGACACAAGCACCAGCAGCATGGTGTAAATGGTCATGAAGGCGGTTTGTCCGAATGATGCCCAATCCATGAGCTGTGCCCTCGTGTTCCTTTTCCCGGTAATTGACGCGCTGCCTGCCGCCCCGGTATGGACAGACAAACCAGCCAGCAGAAAGCGCTGGAATGATCAAGTTCCGTATTGTAACGATGAACCATTCTAACCGTCAAGGCCGCAAAATGCTTAGCTGGACAGGATTTGCTCGAAGTCAGCCCTTGACTGCCCCCGCCGTCAGGCCGGCGATGAATTCCCGCTGCAACACGAAGAACAGAATCACCACAGGCAGAATCGACAGCAGCGTCCCGGCCATAAGTACCCCATATTCCTGCTGATACGTCCCGACCAACTGCGTCAGGCCGATCGGCAGGGTGAAGAGTTGGCGGTTGTGAAGGATGATCTGAGGCCAAAGGAAGCTGTTCCAGGTCGCCATGAAAGAGACCAGGCAGAACGCCCCGATCATCGGCCGGGATACGGGCAGAGCGATGTTCCAGTACAGCCCGAACTCGCTGCAGCCATCGATCCGCCCGGCCTGGAGAAGCTCATCAGGAATCTGCATCATCGACTGGCGAAACAGGAACATTCCAAACACGCTGACGACACTTGGGATGATCAGACCGGGGAAGGAATCCATCAAGCCGATGTTGAAGATCAACTCATAGAGGGGAGCCAGCATGACCTGTGGCGGAATCATCATCGTCGCAAGCATCACAACCATGATGGGCTTCTTGGCGCGGAACTCGTACTTCGCAAGGGCAAACCCGCCCAGAGACGCAAAGAACAGCTGAAGCATCACCGTCGCGCCCGTCACGAAGAAGCTGTTCATCAGGAACCGCATGAACGGGATCTGGTCGAAGAGCTTCGAGAAGTTCTCGATGGACACCGTCGGGCCGAAGAACGGATACCGGAAGATGTCGTCGGTTGGCTTCAGTGCGGCTGCCACCAGCCAGACCAGAGGCGTCAGCATGACCACCGTCACGAGCACCAGCACCACATGAAGAAGGATTCGCCAGAAGGTCCTCATTTCAGGCGGCCTCCTTCTTCCATGTCCCCGAAAGCCTCATCTGCACCAACGCCAGCATCAGCACCCCTGCCACCAGCGTCCAGCCTATGGCCGAGGCATAGCCGAGATCGCCCGTCACAAACCCGTTCTGGTAAAGGTACATCACGATCGTAAGCCCGGCATTGTCCGTTCCCGGCGTGTTCTCCAGCAACAGATAGGGCAGCTCGAACAGCTGGAACGAGCCGATCGTGCTGAGCACGACCACGAAAACGGCCACAGGCTTGATACTCGGAAGGGTCACGTGCCAGAAACGCTGCAGCGCGTTGGCGCCGTCCACCTTGGCGGCATCGTAGAGGTCCTGGTCAACCGCCTGAAGCGCTGCCAGGAAGTAAATCATGTTGAACCCGACGTACAGCCACAGTGATGTCATCACGATCGCGGGAAGAATCAGGTCCGGGTTCGCCAGCCACTTGGTCTCCAGCACATTGCTCTCGATACCGAATGTATCTGCCCCCCACTGAAGGAACCGGTTCAGCAGCCCATGGGTGGGCAGAAACAGCACGCGGAAGAGAACCGCCACGAATACCATGCCCACAAGCCGTGGCGAGAAGAACGATAGCCGGAAGAAGTTCCTGCCCTTGACCAGCCTCCCGCTGAGCAGCAACGCCAGCCCCAGGCTCAGCGGAAGCTGAATTCCCACCGAGCAAACGGCGAAAATGACCGTGTTCTTGACGGCAGTATGAAAGTCCGGATCTTTCAGCAGGAACTTGAAGTTCTCCAGGCCTACGAACACCTGCGACTCCGGCCCGGAGGTGATGTAGAAACTGAGGACGAAACTCTTGATCAGCGGATAGGCCCCGAACGCCAGGAAGGAAACCACGAAGGGCGCAACGAACAGGTACGGTGCGTACTTGTGCTGAAGCCTGAACAGCCTGGATTCCGACGAAGCCATCAGAACGGGTTCCTTTGCATCTGCTTTCTCACGTCGTCAGCGGCAGATTCCATCTGCTCCCGGCAGTAGGCCCGAAACTCCTCGTCCACCTTACCGTGGCCGGCATAGAACTGCGCACACCGGCCGATGCAGTTGGCCATCTTGTCCTTGGCCAGTTGCAGGAAGGGGCTGGAGTACACCTTCGGCACATCCTCAGCCAGGCCGATGTACATCTCCCCGATCTTCTGGCCACCCCAGTAATCCCGGGGCTGGCTGAAGGCCGGATGCTTCCAAGCCTCCTTGTATGGAGGGAGGATGTTGGTCTCCAGGAACATCTTGCCCAGGATGTCCGGGTTGAAGTAGATGTGTTTGGCGAAGTCCCAGGCGAGGTCCTTATCCTCCGCCTGGCGGGTGATCGCGAGCATCGTGCCCCCCCAGACACTCGTTCGGCGTCCCCCCTTCTCGACGGCCGGCAGCGGCATCAGGCGCATCTTGCCTGCTACGCTTGTTACGAGTTTCTCGGTAGTCTTGCTCCGCCAGTCGGGACAAACGAAGAACAGGTATTGACCGTCCTCCACCGCACGGGTGAACAGCTCCCCCCCGCCGGGGTCGTAACCAATCTTGCCCTCTCCCGCCACCAGCGGGATGTACCAGATCAGCGTTTCCAACGCGATTCCGTTGTCCATGATCAGCTGCCCGTTGGCGTCGAAGAAATTCCCGCCGCGCTGATAGAGCAACATCTCGTAGTTGTGACTGCCCGTATCCGACAGCCGGATCATGTACCGGCCCGGCCTGGTGACACGTTTGCCTTCTTCGATGAACTTGTCCCACGTGGTGAGCTCTTCCGGGACAATGCCGAGCTGCTTCACGAGATCCTCGCGGTAGGCCAGCATCACGGGATGCACATCGTGAGGGATGCCGAAAATCCTGCCCCGGTTTGTGTACTGGGCCAGGCGGTTCTGCACGAGCTTGTCCAGCAAGCCGTCTTCCTTCAGGCGGTCGGTCAGGTCGATGAAGCCAACTTCCTCAACCGGGCCGCGGAAGAAGCTGCCCGCATAGCTGCTTTCGACCTCCACCAGGTCGGGCACGTCGGCATTGGACCAAAGCGACGCCCGCAGCCGGTTCCGAATCGCCTGGTTCTGAACAATCTGAACGTCGACGGTCACACCGGGGCGACTTTCTTCGAACAATGGAGCCGCAGCTTTGTATGCGTCGTAGTGGACCAGGGGAAAGGTCCACATCTCGATGGATGATTGCTCCCTGCTGACCGGATGCATGGCCAGCCATCCGCCCGAAAGAACCGTCATGACCACGATGATTCCGGGCGCAAGACCGAAGGGAAAGAGCTCGGAGAGTCTTCCTCGGAACCGCTGCCAGGTAGATGCTTCTGAATTGGACATGCCCACTCCGTCACTAACGCCTTGGGACGCGGGTTGACATTGTGCGCAATCGCGACCGACGAAGCAAGAAGCTGTGTGACCTATGCGGCTCCGCTGCTCGCAAGTCGCGGACGAGACCCGGTTGCTCGCAGAAAGCATTTCCACCCGTGGTTTTTCCAGCTGCCTGACCGTCGGTGCTATCCGGGACTGCCACAGTCACAGGGCGACTTGCCAGTCTCACCCGATACCCCACTTCCGCGCCAGTGGGCTCTACTGGCTGCCAGCTTCGGATTCCTTCTTGCTGTCCCGGCCTTCGTAGATGCCGGAGAGAGCCTGCTGCACCTCTGACAGAATCTGCCGGGTCAGCTCCCGTCTGCTCCGAACCATCACCCGAAAGCTGCGGTCATCTGTTCGTCGAAGTTCACTCTGCGTTTCCTGCAGCTCCCTTTCCAGGATCGCTTCCAACTCCGACAGTTCCTTCCGCGAAAACGTTATCGAATACGCCATGGCATGTATCCTTTCCCCCAACCTGGCTCCACGTCGCTACCTCCTTACATAGAGAAGTGTAGCGGCGTGGTCGGCGGATACCGACCTCCCAGCAAGAACGGAACCTGTCTCCATATGCGGCCTCAAGCACCGCCAGGAAGTGCATCCAGGAGGAACCGACGCGAAAACCCCCTAGTTCCTGCGCCGGGCCTTGATGATCATCGGCGGATCGACCGGCACGTCCATCATCTGTCTGGCACCGTGCCCGATGCTGTGAGTTTCCGTGTCGGCGATCTTCTTTGCCACGTCCATGCCCTCGATCACCTTGCCGAATACAGCGTAACCCGGGTTATCCCCCTGGGCATCGAGCATGGTATTGTCGACGGTGTTGATGAAGAACTGGCTGGTGGCACTGCCCGGGTCATTCGTGCGGGCCATGGCGATCGTTCCCGCTACATTGCTCAGGCCATTGTCTGCCTCGTTCTTGATAGGCGGGAACATCGGCGGCTTGCGGTCCATGGTCTTGGTAAAGCCCCCTCCCTGGATCACGTGGATGCCCTGGTTCACCACCCTGTGGAACACGGTGCCCCCATAAAACCCCTCATCGACGTATCGCAGAAAATTCCTGACAGTTACCGGGGCTTGGGCCGGATACAATTCCAGCACGATCTCGCCTTCGGATGTTTCGAGAGCAACCCGCACCGGCTCGTCTGTCTGCGCGGGCTCCGACTCGGGCTTCTCCGAGCCGCAACCGCTAAGAAGAAACACTGCCGCAAGCAAAGCCAGACCTGCTATCCTTTGATGAGCCATCTGCTACTCTCCGAACTCTGACCGAATCGCCTCTGCGAGTTCCTCCGCCCTGCCTTGGGGATACTCCCCGGCCGGCCAGTTGAATTGGAATCGATCGCCTCGCCTGCGAGGGATGATATGGAAGTGCACGTGGGGCACCTCCTGATGGGCAACCTTACCGTTATTCTGCAGGACATTCGCCCCGCCGGCACCGGTGGCCCCGATGACAGCAGATGTCAGCTTGGGCAGATTCCGCAGCATGTTTCCCGCCTGCTCAGCTGACAGCTGATCCACGGTCTCAGCATGGCTTTTGGGAATCAGAAGCACATGCCCGTCGGCGACCGGCCCGATATCCATAAATGCGAGGCATACCTCATCCTCGTATACCTTCATGCAGGGGATCTCGCCCCGGATGATCCTGCAGAAGATGCAATCGTTCTCGTCCATGGCTGCTCCACGTCGGGGTGGATATGAAAACGCCCGGAGACCCTTGCCTCCGGGCGCTGAAGTTTATCAGGCAGCCTGGTGATGCTCAAGCTTACTCGCTCTTGGTCTCGTCCTCGCCTTCGGCTTGCCCATCGTCACCGGCGTCCTCTGGTAGTTCGCCTTCGCCCTGCTGTTCGTCAGCCCCCGCGTCGTCCTGGATTTGGGTGTCTTCATCCGATTCTGTCGATGCATCTTCCGTCTGCTGCCCGGAATCGGTCGGCGTCTGCGCCTCGGCCACACCTTCGGCAGCCTGAAGCCTCTTGGCAGCACGCTTCCGGCGTCGAGACGTGGGGCGACTTTCCTCCGAAGCGGCCGATTCTTCCTCGACCAATTGCAGCACCACCTGCGTTCCCGCATCGCCAATACGGCGGTCGGAAAGCCGGATGATCCGCGTATACCCGCCGTTGCGGCTGGCATAGCGGGGTGCGATCTCGTCGAAAAGCTTCTGCACGATGGTCGGCCGGCTATCCTTGTACCAATTCCAGCCTGTTTCCAGATCGTACTTCTCACCAATCTTCTTGTTCTGCAGCAGCCTAACAACCCGTCTGCGGGCAGCAAGATCGCCCTTCTTCGCGATCGTGATCAGCCGCTCCACAAACCTGCGGAGTTCCTTGGCCTTGGCCGTGGTGGTACGGATGGCCCCGTGTTCGAAAAGCGAAGCCGCCATGTTCCGGCGCATGGCCATGCGATGGCTCGTGCTCCGGCTAAGCTGCTTTCCCTGGATACGATGACGCATGATTCTACCTTCTCTGTATGATTACACCGTGACGCCGCCACCGGTCACCATGGCGGGTTCTAGATCTCTTCCCCGCCGACCGGAGCTCCCTCCGGCAGCGGCACGTTCATACCCAGCGACAGCCCGAGATCCTGGAGCTTGCGTTTCACCTCACGCAACGAGGTTTTGCCGAAGCTGCGAATCTTCAGGAGCTCAGCCTCGCTGCAGTTCGCAAGTTGGCCAACCGTCTCGATCTTCGCAGACTCAAGGCAGTTGTTGGCACGTACCGAAAGCTCCAGTTCGTGCACCGACATCTCCAGCTTTCGTTGGAGTTCCTGGTCAACGTCTGACGTTGCTTCTTCCGTAACCGACTCGACAATCTGCTCGCCCACCTCAAAATACTGGACAAACGGATTGAGATGCTTGCGAAGGATTTTGGCGGCTTCGACCATCGCCATCTCCGGCGTGATCGTTCCGTTGGTCCACACCTCCAGCACCAGCCGGTCGAAATTGGTCTTCTGTCCGACACGGGTGTCCTCGGTGCGATATCGCACCCGGGTCACCGGAGAGAACGACGCATCGATGTGGATCAGACCGAGCTCCTGGTCTTCGTCCGGATCGATCATCTCCTCGGCGGGCACGAAGCCTCGTCCGGTCTCGACGGTCATTTCCATGTCAAACGGTACGTTGTCGGTCAGCGTCGCGAGAACGAGATCGCCGTTGATGATCTCGATGCTCGGATCGGCTTCGATCATGTCTGCCGTCACCGGCCCCTTGACCTCGCTGTGAACACGAAGGGTCTGGGGCTCATCCGAGTGCGACTTGACCACGAGCGTCTTGACATTAAGGATGATGTCCGTGACATCCTCCAGAACGCCTTCCAGCGACATGAACTCGTGGTCGGCCCCGGCGATCTTCACGTCCGTGACGGATGCCCCCTCGAGACTGCTGAGAAGTATCCGACGCAGAGCGTTACCGACCGTGGTTCCGAATCCACGCTCGAACGGCTCGACAGTGAATCGGCCGTACGTGGGCGTGGAGATTTCCTGATCATTGACAACCCGCGTGGGCAATTCCAGGCCGCGCCACCTGATTCGCATTGAGCTTGCCTCCGTCCTGTCTGTTTCGTTAGCGGTCCTAGGGATCCGTCGCCGACGTCCTATCGGCTGCAGAACTCCACGATCAGTTGCACTTCGACCGGGATCAGCACGTCTTCCGGCGTGGGAAGCGAGACAATCTCGCCTTCCATTTTCGGAAGGTCCAGCCTCAGCCATTCCTGCACGTGCGGCTCGCCCAACTCTTCCAGGCGGCTTCGGACGAGGTTCCGCGAGCGATCCGACTCTTTCACGGAAATCTTGTCGCCCACCTGTACCATGTAGCTGGGCACATTCAGCCGCCGGCCATTGATGTAGATATGCCCGTGCGTAACCGTCTGCCGGGCTGCGGCTCGCGACTGAGCGAACCCCAGCTTGTAGATTACATTGTCCAACCTGCGCTCCAGCAGTTGCAGCAACGCAGCGCCGGTGTCGCCCTTCATGCTGGCGGCCTTGCGGTAGTAGTTCATGAACTGCCGGTCGCGAACACCGTAATAGCGTTTGACCTTCTGCTTCTCGCGAAGCCGCTGGCCGTAGTCACTGCGCCGGCTGCGGCGCCAGTAGTGCATGCCCGGCGGCTGCATGCGCCTCTCGAGCTTGCCGCTCTCGGACCGGGCGCCTTTGAGCATCAGGTTGATGCCCTCGCGCCGGCTGAGCCTGTCCTTGGGTCCCGTGTAACGTCCCATCGATCTATTGCTCCTCTATGCTTTCGCTCTGGCCGACTGTCGCACTAGACGCGACGTTTCTTCCGAGGCCGACAACCGTTGTGGGGAATCGGCGTGTTGTCTTCGATGGACAGAATCCGAAGCCCGGCGCCCTGCAATGCGGTGACCGCACCTTCACGCCCGCTGCCCGGTCCCTTGACCTTCACTTCCACTTCCGATACGCCCATCTTCTTGACGTTGGCCGCAGCAGATTGCGCCGCACGCTGTGCTGCAAACGGCGTGCTCTTTCGCGAACCCTTGAAGCCATTCGAGCCGGCCGATTGGGTCGTCAACACGTCCCCGTTCATGTCCGTGATGGTAATCAACGTGTTGTTGAACGTCGCCTTGACATGCACGATCGCGCGGTTGATGTTGCGCCGGACGCGCTTGCTTCTGCTCTTGCCTTTGGATCGCTTCGATTGCGCCATGGTTTACCGCATCTCCTTGACCGATTTCTTCCCGGCCACTGTCTTGCGAGGACCCTTGCGGGTGCGGGCATTGGTCTTCGTCCGCTGGCCTCTCACCGGCAGGCTGCGCCGGTGGCGAAGCCCCCGGTAACACCCAATCTGGCGCAGACGCTGAATGTTCTGCTGGACCTGGCGACGGAGGTTGCCTTCCATCACGTAGTCATTGTCCAGGATCTGCGCGATCCGGGAGAGATCCTGCTCGGTCAGTTCACGGGCTCGGATCTGACCGTCGATTTCGGCCTTTTCGCAGATCTCGTCCGCACACTTCTCGCCGATTCCGAAGATGTACCTCAGTGCAATACGGATCGGCTTCTTATCTGGGATGTCAACACCTGCCACACGTGGCATACGCTTCGCTCCTTACGTCCGGACTTCAGCCCTGACGCTGTTTGTGCTTCGGATTCGTGCAGATCACCCGTACCACGCCCTTGCGGCGGATGATCCGGCAATTCTCGCAGATCCGCTTGACCGATGCCCGAACCTTCATAATCTTCCTCGTATTCAAGCCGGGCGAAAATCGCCCGATCGCTTCGGCTGCTCTCAACTGCCGTCTGTCAGAACGGCAACACCGTCATCGACAATCGCCAAAGTATTCTCAAAATGTGCCGAAGGCTGGCGGTCCTTCGTCCGAATGACCCAACCATCGGAGCCATACTGCACGTGCCGCGAACCCATATTCACCATGGGCTCAACGGCCAAAACCATACCCCGCGCCAGCTCAATGTCGCGGGCACGAAGCTCCCGGGACACGAAGTTCGGAACCTTCGGATCTTCGTGCATATCCCGGCCTATCCCGTGGCCCACAAACTCCTGAACCACCGAAAAGCCTTCCGCTTCGACATATTCTTGCATGGCCAGGGCAATGTTGCTCCACAACTCACCGGGCCTGGCCATCCGCGTTGCGATCTCCAGGGCCGTCGCTGTTACACTGACCAGCCGGCGAACGTCTTCCTGCGGATCACCCACCACGAACGTCCGGGCTGCATCGCCACACCAGCCATTTAACTCCACGCCGAAGTCCACGCTCACGATGTCGCCATCGGCAATCACGCGATTCTTCGACGGGATCCCGTGCACCACCTCCTCGTTGATCGAGGAGCAAATGTTGCCAGGGAACGGGCCGGCTTTGCCCTGCCCCGGAACTCCGCGGAACAGACATCGTCCGCCGGCTTCGGTGCAGATACGCTCGGCCTGGTCGTCCAAGTCTTTGGTTGTCACGCCCGGGGCGACCATCTCGCCCAGCCGATCCAGCACGCGGGCAACGATTCGACCCGCCTGCCGCATCGATTCAATCTGGTCGGGCGTCTTGATCCGGATCGCCACGGCTGGTCTCCGCTGCTACTGCAGCGACTTCAAGGCCTCGATCATCGCCTCTTTGACCTGCTCGGGTGCCGGAGACCCGTCCACCTCGATCACCTCTGCATCACCGCTCTGGCGGTAATACTCGATGACCGGCTCGGTCTGGGCGTAGTAGGCCCGCAGACGCTCCCGGACCGTCTCTTCCTGATCATCCGAACGCTGGACCAGTTCCACATCGCCCTCACACGCGTCGCAGTACTTGCCACGCCCGGAGGGAATGAACTCCACGTGGAACGCCTTGCCGCACTTCGGGCAACTGCGCCGGCCTGTAATCCTGCCGACGATTTCGTCATCATTGGCCGTGATCACAACCACCGCATCCAAAGGCGTGCCCGCCTTGGCAAGCTGCTGGTCCAAGGCCTCCGCCTGGGGAACCGTACGCGGAAATCCGTCCAGCATCAACCCGGCGTCGGATTGCTCTTCCGCCTTGGCAATCGCCTTGGCCATCATCTCGACGACGATCTCATCCGGCACGAGCTTGCCTGCCGACATGTATTCGTTGAGCTTCTGGCCCAACTCGCTGCCGCTGGCTTTCTCTGCCCGGAAGATATCCCCGCTCGACAGGTGCACCATGCCGAACTTTTCCACCAGATTTTTCGCCTGGGTGCCCTTGCCGGCCCCGGGCGGTCCCATCAATACGATTCTCATCCGCGGGGCCCCTTGATTCTTGAGCTTCCGCCAAGGAAGCCGCCGTAGTTTCTCATCACCAGGTTCGCTTCGATCCGCTGAACCAGATCCAACGCCACCGACACCATGATCAGCAGGCCTGTTCCACCCAGGAACGCGGAGACCGAGAACGGAATGTTCATCCAACTGGCGATCACGGTCGGGGTCACCGCGACAATCGCCAGGAAGGCAGCACCGCAATACGTAATCCTGCTCATCACGCGTTCCAGGTAGTCCGCCGTGCGCTTCCCCGGACGAAGCCCCGGAATGAAGTGGCCTTGGTCGCGGAGTTGCTCGGCCATCTCCTTCGGGCGGAATTGGACGGTCGTCCAGAAGTACGCGAAGAAGAAGATCAGGATAATGTATACCACCGAATAGGTAAACTCGCCTCGCTGGAACGCTCCCGAAAGCAGCCGGAAGGTTCTCGGCAGCCAGCCCGAACCGATGAACGCCGACCCCAGCCAGTTGAAGATCACCCCGGGGATAATCATCAACGACGAGGCGAAGATGATCGGCATCACGCCGCCGTGGTTCACACGGAGGGGCATGTAATGACGCTGCCCGCCGTAGACCCGCCTGCCACGCGTATGCTTGGCCTGCTGGATCGGGATCCGCCGCTGGGCCTGCGTGATCAGGATCGCTCCTGCGATCACGAATACGAACATCGCTGCGAGCATCACGAGCTTCACCGGACCGATTGCATTCTCATTGGCCGTGGTGATGTCCAGCGTTGCGTTCTGGCTGAGTTGGACGATCGCTGTCGGCATACGGGCGACAATACCTGCCATGATCAGCAGGCTGATGCCGTTGCCGATGCCGTACTCGTCGATCTGCTCGCCGAGCCACATCAGGAACAGCGTACCGGTGGTCATGCCGATGATCCCCACCAGGAAGGTCGCCGTACCCGAGGCCTCCGGATAGAGCATGTCCCGGCTGGCCATGAATCGCATCCAGACGGTCGCCTGAAACAGACACAGCACCACGGTAAGGTATCGCGTGTACTCCTGTATCTTCTTGTAACCGGCCGGTCCTTCCTTCTGAAGCTTCTCCAGCGAGGGCAGCACCGTCGCGAGCAGCTGCATGATAATCGAGGCGGAAATGTAGGGCATGATGCCAAGCCCGAACAGCGTCGACTGCTGAAGGTTGCCGCCGGTGAACATACTCAGGTACGCCAGCGCCTGGCCGAATACGGACGAGGCCTGCTTCTGCAGGACCTCGGCTACTTTCTGTTGGTCCAGACCGGGCAGGGGGACGTGAAACCCGATTCGATAGATGCACAGAAGCCCGAGCGTGAAGCCCAGCTTGCGCAGAAGCTCGGGGATCGCAAAGATGTTCTCCAGAACCCGCCGCACGGGCGATGAGGATACCAGGCCCCAGTAGAACACGCCCAACACGGCCAGACCCCCGACGAGCTTGATCGCAGGACCAAGGATATCACCACCAAGGGGAGCTTCCCATCCTGGCAAAGGCGCAACGCCCGCGAAGTCGGCGATTCCCCACCACACCAGCCAAACTGCCAGTGCGGCCATCGGAACGCCCAGAATGATCTGCAGCCACCGGAATCTCATTCGCACAATCCCTTATCTGTGCAGCCGGACTCTGACTTACGCCTGTTCGACGGAGCCACCGGCTCCCTCGATCTTCTCTCTGGCCGAGGCGGAGAACTGGTTGGCCACGACCGTCAACTTCTTCGACAATTCACCATTTCCAAGAATCTTCACTGGCTTGGCCGGGTCATCGATCAACCGGGCGCCCTTCAGCGCGTCGGCGTCGACCCGCCCACCGTCGTCGAAGCGCTCCTGGAGCTTCGAGACGTTGACGACCTGGAACTCGCGGCGGAAGTTCGCGTTATTGAAACCTCGCTGGGGAATCCGCTGGAGCACCGGATTCTGACCGCCCTCGTAGCCCAGGCGACGCTTCGAACCCGAGCGGGCGCCGTAGCCCTTGTGCCCGCGGCCCGACGTCTTGCCGTGGCCGGACCCGTCGCCGCGTCCCAGTCGCTTGCGATGCTTATGCTTGCCTGCTTTGGATAGGATCTCTTCGAGTTTCATTACAGCGTCACTCCACGCAGAGCACTGACCTGCTCCTTGCTTCGAAGCTGATTCAGCGCGTTCATGCCTGCCTTGAGAAGGTTCTTCGGACACGTCGACCCGTAGGCCTTGGTCAACAGATTGTGGATGCCGGCCAGTTCGAACAGCGGAGCGACCTTCTTGCCTGCTATCACGCCGGTACCGTCGGCCGCGGGGACGATCACGATCTTCGATGCCCCGGACCGCCCGATCGCGCGGTGCGGAATCGTGCTTCCATCCAGTTGGACGGGGACCATCGCCTTCTTCGCCTCGGCGATGCCCTTCTCCACGGCCATGGGGACCTCATTGGCCTTGCCATAGCCGATGCCAACCTGGCCGTTGCCGTCGCCGACCACAACCAGCGCGGCAAAGCTGAACCGCCGGCCGCCCTTGACGACCTTGGAGCAACGGTAGATCTGAACGACGTTCTCACGGAGCCCGTCGCTGTCTTCGAACTCTCTTCTTCCTCGCTGTCGCGCCACGTGTCTGCTCCTGCTAGAACTTCAGGCCACCCTTGCGGGCGGCTTCGGCCAGTTCGCGGATCCGGCCATGGAAGGCGTACCCGTTACGATCGAAAACGACCTGCTGGATGCCCGCCTGGCCTGCCCTTTCGGCGATTGTCTCGCCGACAGCCTTGGCGGCGTTCTTGTTGCTGGTCGCTTCGCCCAACTTCCCGGCGACATCCTTTTCCATGGTCGAGGAGGAAACCAACGTCTGGCCTGCCTCGTCGTCCACGATCTGGGCGTAGATGTTCTTGTTGCTCCGGTAGACCGTCAGGCGAGGTCGATCCGGCGTGCCGGAAACCGTCTTGCGGATCCGTGCCTTGCGCCGTCTGCGCCTCACGTTTTTCTTCGTCGTCGACTTCATCGTTGATCCGTCCTGGAAGCTCCCTGATGGAACTTGGGTTAACCACCTGCGCCCGCAAAGGCCTTGCCGACCTTCCGACGCACGTATTCTCCGGCGTACCGCACGCCCTTGCCCTTGTACGGCTCCGGGGGACGACGCTTGCGGATCCGGGCGGCGAACTCGCCAACCACCTGCTTATCAGCGCCCTTGATCGTGAACTTCGCCGGGTCGTTGTCGCCGCGTGCCTGGGGGGTCTGTACGTCCACGGTAATTCCCATGGGCACGTCAAACTCCTCGGGATGGCTCTTGCCGCAATTGACCGTCAGCTTCTGGCCTTGGAGTTGCACGCCATAGCCGACGCCGTAGACCTCCAACCCCTTCTCAAAGCCCTTTGCACAACCTTCGATCATGTTGGCGATCAGGCTCCGAGTGAGGCCATGGAGACTCCGGCCGATGCGCGTTTCCTCATTGCGTTCGACCACAACGACCTTCTTGTCTTCGTCGATCGTGACGCTGACCTCCGGCCGATGGCTCCAGGACAACTTGCCCTGGGGGCCTTCGACGTTCACCGTCGGCGACTGGTACGTGACCTTTACGCCGCTGGGGATCGGAATCAGTTTCATGCCTATGCGTGACATTGTCGTGCTTTCTCCGGCTGATGGCAGTCGTTGCCTGCGCTTCGTCGACCTAACTGACGTAGCAGAGGACCTCGCCTCCGACACTCTTCTCGCGGCACTGGCGATCGCTCAGCACGCCGCTGGACGTCGACACTATCGAGATACCAAGCCCGTTGAGCGGGCGAGGCAGCTCGGATTTCCCTCGGTACACCCTGCAGCCCGGCGTGCTGACTCGCTGAATCTTGGTCACCACGTCCTCGCCAAGGGGGCCGTACTTGAGGTACATGCGGAGCAGGCCCTGCTTGTTATCCTCTACCCGCTTGTAATCCTCAATGTATCCTTCTTCCTTCAGGACGCGACAGATGCCCTCACAGACCTTGGAGGCCCGCACGTTCACGACCTCGTGACGTGCACGAAGGGCGTTACGAACTCGCGTCAGCATGTCGGCAATCGGATCAGACAGACTCATGGGGATCGCTTCCTCTTTACCAACTGGCCTTCTTCATGCCCGGAATCTTGCCGTCGTTGGCGAGATTGCGGAGACAGATCCGGCAGATCTGGAACTTTCGGTAGACGCTGCGGGACCGTCCACACAACTGGCAGCGACGCTGGATACGCGTCGAAAACTTCGGCTTTCGGTTGGCCTTGGCAATGTGTGCTTTCGATGCCATCTCGATATCCTTCCCAGCTCTTGGGCTGTGGATTCCTTACTCCTGGTCCCGACGAAAAGGCATGCCAAGAAGCGTCAGAAGCTCCCGGGCTTCCTCGTCGGTCTCCGCTGACGTCTGCAGCGCGATGTTCATGCCCTGCGTAAACGTCACCGAAGCCGGATCGATCTCCGGAAATACCGTCTGCTCGGTCAGACCCATATTGTAGTTACCCCGCCCATCAAACCCCGACGGGTTGAGACCGCGAAAGTCTTTGACCCGCGGAATCGCCAGGCTCACCAGGCGGTCGAAGAACTCGTACATCCGTTCCCGCCGCAGGGTGACCTTCAGCCCCACCTTGTTACCTTCGCGAAGCTTGAAGTTGCTGACCGATCTCTTCGCCCGTGTCATCACAGGCTGCTGGCCTGCGATCAACGCCAGTTGCGACTGGGCAGCGTCCAATTTGGCAGGGTCATCTTTGCCCTCGCCGATGCCCATGGAGATCACGATCTTCTTCAATCGGGGGATTCGCATCGGGTTGTCATACCCGAACCGCTCCTTGAGAGCGGGAATCGCCGAACTGCCGTATTGTTCCTGAATTCGCGGAGCCATCGTTTAGACCTGTTTGCTTCCCTTTGACACGCCACCGAGCGTCTTGCCGGACTTCTTGGCGTAACGCTCCTTGGTGCCATCGTCATTGATTCGGAAACCCACCCGGGTGGCCTCGTTGGTCGCGGGGTCCACCGGGAGCACATTCGAGATGCTGATGGGCATCTCCTTCTGTATCCGTCCGCCCTGGGGATGCTGGCGCGAAGGCCTCAGGTGCCGATACACACGGTTGATGCCCTGAACAAGAACCTTGCCCTCGTCACCAAGGACCCGGAGGACCTCGCCGACCTGGCCTTTGTCCTCGCCGGCAAGAACCTTGACCATGTCACCTTTCTTCACGTGCCGTGCCATCGTCACACCACCTCCGAGGCCAGCGATACGATTTTCATGAAATTCTGCTCCCGAAGCTCACGCGCAACGGCTCCGAAGATACGCGTCCCGCGCGGGTTGCCGTCGCCGTCGATGATCACCACGGCGTTGCGATCGAACTGCACATAGCTTCCGTCCTTGCGACGAACCGGATGCGCGGTCCGCACTACTACACACCGAACGATCTCGCCTTCCTTGACCGCACCGCCCGGCTGGGCCTTCTTGACCGAGCAAACGATCACGTCACCCAGCGAGGCCGTCCGGCGGGTAAAGCCTTGCCGTCTCGTCGAGCCGCCCAACACCCGGATGCACCCTACGGCGCGGGCTCCGGTATTGTCGGCGACGTCCAATCGTGTCTCTTGCTGAATCACGGCTCTAGTCCTTGCTCTCGGTGGGTACCATCACGTCGGTGCTCTCGCGGACCACCCGAACCAGACGATAGGCCTTGGTCTTACTGATCGGCCTGCAGGGCACGATCTCGACGAGATCGCCCTGGCTGGCTTGGTTCTGCGGATCGTGTACCGCTACTCGAGCCCGCCGGCGAATGTACTTGCCGTATTGCGGGTGCTTCGTGAGGTACTCGATGTCCACGCGGATCGTCTTGTTGCCACCGGCGGAGGATACCGTCCCCTGCCGGATCGCGCGACGCATACGTTCTTCCTGTCCTTGGGCTTCGCTCATGTCGGTCTTCCACTACGCTTTCGTGCCGGAGGCCTGTGCTGTAGCCAGCTCACGCTCGCGAATCACGGTTTTCAGGCGGGCGATGTCCCGCTTGGTTTTCGTCAGCAACGTGGGGTCCTCGAGCTTCTCGGTCACCGCCTGGCTACGCAGGTCAAACAAGTGACGCTGCAGGCGTGACAATTCGCTCTGGACTTCCTCGTCGTTGAGTTCTCGAATCTCCTGAATCTTCATGGCTGGTCGACCCTGCCTCTAGGCCCGTGAGGGCTTACCCATGCGAACGTTGCGCCATCCTGCAGCGGACGGGCATCTTGTTGGCCACCCGACGCAGCGCGTTCTTGGCCGTAATCTCGTCGACACCCGCGATCTCGATGAGAACCGTGCCCGGCTTGACCACCGCGACCCAGTCCTTCGTCTCGCCCTTGCCCTTGCCCATCCGCGTCTCCAGCGGCTTGGCACTGACGGGCTTGTCCGGGAACACCCGGATGTACACCTTGCCTTCGCGATGCAGGAAGTGCGTCGCTGCGACGCGGCCCGCTTCGATCTGCCGGGCTGTGATCCACCCGGCTTCCATCGACTGCAGGCCATAGTCACCGAAGGCAACCGTGTTGCCCCGTGTCGCGTTACCGCGCATCTTGCCCCGCTGCTGCTTGCGGTGCTTGACTCTCTTTGGCATCAACGGCATGGCTGCTGTCCTTCCAATCGCTCAGCCGGCTTGCTCGGCCGGACTGGCCACCTGTTGCTTTACTCCGACGACTCTTCCTTGCCGCCCTCGGGCTTGGGAGCGTCCTGCTGCGAAGCCTCGCCCTTGGGCTCGGCCGATTCCTGCTTCGTCGACTCGTCCTTCGATGCCTGCTCGCTGGCCTGGGCGGATTCGTCGGCCTTTTTCTCCTTGGCCTCCGCCTCCTGCCGGGCCCGAAGCGCTCCAAGGCGCGAACCGCCCGGACGGGGCTGAGGCTTGGGGGCCTCGTCACGCCGCCCTCGTCCATGGCCACTGCGGCCACCACCGCCACCCGACCGCCGACGGCGGGCGCGGGTCATGTCTCGACCGGAAGGCCCAGCCTGCTGGCCATCGGCGTGGTCTTCGTCGCCGAACATGCCGCGATAGATCCAAACCTTCACGCCGATCGTGCCGTAGGTCGTGTAACACGGGACGAACCCGTAATCCACGTCCGCCTCCAGCGTCTGAAGGGGAACTGAACCGAGGTTCTGCATTTCGGTACGGCTCATCTCCGCACCGCCAAGCCGGCCCGAAATCTGGATCTTCACGCCTTTGGCACCGGCCTGGATGCAATTCTCGGCACGCTGTTTCATCGTCCGGCGGAAACTCGCGCGTCGCTTGAGCTGCTCGCTGATGCCCTCGGCTACCAACATGGCTTCGAGATCCGGGTTCTTGATCTCGATGATGTTGATGTTCACACGCCGGTCAGTGAGGTCTTCCAGGGCGTTCTTGAGGCGATCGACCTCCGCGCCCTTCGGCCCGATGACCAAACCCGGACGGGCGGTCTTCAGCACCACCTTGACCTCCTCGCGCGTCCGCTCGATCTCGATACTCGAAATCGCTGCGTACGGAGGCTGACGGTTGAGGCGCTGGTCGATAAACCGGCGGATCTTCTCGTCTTCGACGAGGAACTCCCCGAAGTTGCTCTTCGGAGCGTACCAGCGGCTCTTCCAGCCGATGGTCACGCCGGTCCTGAATCCAACAGGTGATACCTTCTGGCCCATAGCTGACCTCGCAGTTACTCCTTGTCCTCTTCGACCACCACCGTAATGTGGCTGGTTCTCTTGAGGATCATGTGTGCCCGACCACGGTCCTTCGGACGGAACCGCTTCATTGTCGGGCCTTCATCCACGCGAATTTCTTTAACGTACAGCATGTTCATGTCTGCCTCGGCCTCGTTGGCGTTGGCAGCTGCACTGGTGAGGACCTTGGACACCATCGGTGCGCCCCGCTGGGGCATGAACTTCAGTATGTCCAGCGCATCCTGTACGTCCCTGCCTCGGACGAGGTCTGCAATCAGACGCAGCTTACGAGCGCTGCTCCGGGCGTATTTATGTCTTGCCACCCAAGCCATCGATGTTGGCTCCATACCGCTGGGCAGGATCCGGGACTACCGCCGACCGCTGGCGTGCGACCGGAAGGTGCGCGTCGGGCTGAACTCTCCGAGCTTGTGCCCGACCATGTCCTCGGTAACCTGCACTGTGTTGAATACCTTGCCGTTGTGAACCATGAACGTGTGCCCAATGAACTCGGGCACGATGGTGCATGCCCTCGCCCAGGTCTTGATGGGCGATCGACTTCCAGTCTGCTCCGCACGCATCACCTTGCGGAACAGCTTCTCGTCGACATAGGGGCCTTTTTTGGCACTTCGAGTCATCGTCTATCCTCGCTGACCTACAAAACCAGCTGCCCGGCCCGCTTGTTGCGCCGCCGGCGAATGATCATCTTGTTCGTGGACTTCCGCTTACGACGCGTCTTGCCGCCCTTGGAGAGCTTGCCCGTCGGACTGCAAGGCTGCCTGCCGCCCGCCCGGCGTCCCTCGCCGCCACCCATCGGGTGGGCGACAGGGTTCATCGCCGATCCGCGAACGTGTGGCCTGCGACCCAGATGACGCTTGCGACCCGCCTTGCCCCAACGAACGCCCTGGTGGGCCAGGTTGCCCAACTGTCCGATGGTCGCACGGCACTTGATGTGCACCATCCGCATCTCGCCGGAGGGCAGGATCAGATGGGCCATGTTTCCGTCCCGTGCGGCCAGGCGAGCCACGCCGCCTGCGGTGCGGACCATCTGCCCGCCCCGACCTGGTGTGAGCTCCACGTTATGCACCTCCAGGCCGACCGGAATCGACGAGAGGGGCATGCAGTTGCCCACGCGCGGCTCGACCTTCTGCCCGGAGTAAACCTGCTGTCCGACCTTCAGGCCCAGCGGCGCCAGGATATATCGCTTCTCGCCGTCTTCGTACTGCAGGAGGGCAATATTGCAGGAGCGGTTCGGATCGTATTCGATCGACACGACCTCGGCCGGCATGTCGTCTTTGCTGCGCTTGAAATCGATCACGCGATACATTCGCTTGTGGCCGCCGCCACGGTGACGAGCAGTGATCTTGCCGTGATGGTTCCGCCCCCCCCTCTTCTTGAGGGGCTTGAGCAGAGACTTCTCCGGCTTGCTCGTGGTCACCTCGTCGCGGATATTGACATTCGAGTTCCGGCGACCTGCTGAGGTTCGTCTGTATTTCTTGATTGGCATCGCTATGATCCCGACGTCTTAGAACAGGTCGATATGGTGGTCTTCGTGCAGCACCACCACGGCCTTCTTCCAGTGTTTGGTCTTGGACATCCAGCGTCCCGTCCGACGGGGTTTGCCCGAGCGGTTGCTTGTCCGGACGCTTTCCACCTTCACGTCATACAGCTTCTCGACAGCCTGCTTGATCTGTGCCTTGTTGGCCTCGGGGTTCACCACGAAGGCATACGCGTTGAACGCCTCCGACTGGAACGTGCCCTTCTCGGTGATCAGCGGGCGGACCACGATGTTGTAGATCTCGTCCTTCACGACTGGTTCTCCTGGTTCATCAGGCCCTGCATCGCCTGGCGGGTGACGACCATCTTCGGTCGCGTCGCCACGTCGAAGGCATTGAGCTCTCCAGCCTGGCAAAGAGTTACGTCGGGCAGGTTCCGCGAGCTGAGCAGCAGATTGCGATCCACCTCGTCCACCGCTAGCAGGCAACGCCGATTCACGCTGAGACTCTTCATCATCTCGGCGATGGCCTTGGTGCGGGGCTGGTC
>CAZXSK010000012.1:66532-68526 GCA_964642855.1 uncultured Planctomycetaceae bacterium
CCGCGACTACGGTTGGCCGCGGTGCCCTGATGCCGCCGTGCGTGGTATGCCACCACCGCCTGCTTCAGCAGAGCCTCGTTGACCGTCCCGCCAAAGACGTCTTCCTCGACCTTCAGCGTGTCGATCTGCTTGCCATCGATGCTATATACTGGAACTTCCAACATGGCTTCGTTCCCGTCTGGGCCTTACTCGGCCTTGGCCGTCTTGCTCTTGTAGACCATTACGTACCCGCCTTTGGGACCGGGGACCGGGCCCTGGATCAGCAGCAGGTTGTTTTCCTTGTTAATGCTCACCAGCGGGTGGTTCCGGCTGGTAACCCGGGCATTGCCGTACTGGCCGGCCATCCGCTTGCCCTTCTTGAGCTTCGGACCTGTTCCAGCGTTCGACGAGTGGGATGCGATCGAACCCGGGGAGCGGTGCTTGCGTTCCACGCCGTGGGATGCGGGCTGGCCTTTGAAATTGTGCCGTCGCATGCCGCCGGAGAAGCCCCGGCCTTTGCTGGTGCCCACTACATCGACGAATCCCACGCCTTCGAAGACGTCCACCGTAACCTGGCTGCCGGCTTCGATGTCTTCCTCGCCCATGGTGCGGAATTCACGCACAAACCGTTTGGGCTTGGCGCCCACCTTGGCCGAATGCCCGATGGTGGGCTTCTTCGCCCGCTGGGGCTTGATGTCCTCAAAGCCCAGCTGGACTGCGTCATACCCGTCGGACTCGGAGGTCTTGACCTGTGTGACGGTGCACGGCCCGGCCTGGATGACCGTAACCGGATGCAGCACGCCCTGGTCGTCGTAGACCTGCGTCATGCCGATTTTCTTGCCTAGTATCGCTGCCTTCATGGCGCCTGTTCCTATGCCTTACGCCTTGATCTTGATGAACACGCCCGCCGGAACGACCAGGCGGTTGAGTGCCTCGATCGTGCGTACGGTCGGTTCGTAGATGTCGATGATCCGCTTGTGCGTTCGCATCTCGAACTGCTCGCGGGCTTTCTTGTCCACGTGCGGGCTGCGAAGCACCGTGTACCGTTCGACCCGTGTGGGCAAAGGGATGGGCCCACGCGCCCGGGCTCCGGTTCGCTCGGCGTGGTCAACAATGTCCTTGGCCGAGGCGTCCAACGCCCGATGGTCGTATGCTTCCATCCGTATGCGAATCTTGTCCTGAAGCATGGAAACTCTCCGGTACCGATAAACCCACTTAAGGTAGAAGTTTGTTCAAAATGCAGAGTCTGTCTAGGATACGCAAACAGCTCTGACTGTCAATTCCTCATCCGCGAATTTCACGCAAAATCTATTCCAATCCTTCTCGCTGCTAAGCTCAAGCCGGCAACGAACTTCCAACCCCGCAGCCACGCCAGCCTCGCCGCGGGACACTGAAAATCAATAATACTGCATGATCTGCTCGCCCACATGAGCCGGCGCCGGGGCATAATGGCTCGGCTCCATCGATGACGTCGCACGTCCCTGCGTCAGCGAACGAAGTTGCGTCGTGTAGCCAAACATCTCAGCCAGTGGGGCCTCCGCGTGCAGCACCCGGAAACTGCCCCGTGTGTCCACACTGCGAATCTCCGCACGCCTTGCGTTCAGATCGCCCGTCACCGCGCCGAGAAACTCCTCCGGGCACGAGACCTGGAGTCGCATGACCGGCTCGAGAAACACGGGCTTGGCTTTCTCCACCGCGGCATCGAATGCCATCGCGCCAGCCTGACTGAACGCGACATCCGAACTGTCCACCGGATGATGCTCCCCGTCCAGCAAGGTAACCTTAATATTCTGCATGGGGTATCCAGCCTGGGGGCCTGAAGTGGACGCGTCGCGCACACCCTCTTCCACAGCCGAGATGTACTCCTTCGGAACCACCCCGCCGCGTGTCTCGTCGGCGAACTGCACGGCGTCCTCGCCCTTCTCGGGCGTGATCGCCTCGACCCGCAACCGGACCACGCCGAACTGACCCCGGCCGCCGGTCTGGCGGATAAACCGCCCTTCCGCCTCGGCCGA
>CAZXSK010000012.1:68626-72599 GCA_964642855.1 uncultured Planctomycetaceae bacterium
CGAACTGACCCCGGCCGCCGGTCTGGCGGATAAACCGCCCTTCCGCCTCGGCCGACCCCAGGATGGTCTCCCTGTAGCTGACCTTCGGCCGACCCACGCGAACGTCCAGGCCAAGATCACGCGTGAGCTTGTGTACGACGATCTCCAGGTGCAACTCACCCATGCCCGAAATCGTCGTCTGACCGCTCTCGTCGTCGTAGCTGTAGGTGAAGCTCGGATCCTCCCGCTGCAGCGTATTCAGCGCGTCGACCAGCCGGTCCTTGTCGGCGTTGGTCCGCGGCTCGATCGAAAGCGTGATGACCGGATCGGGAAACTCCAGCCTCTCCAGCACGATCGGATCCTTCGTGTCGCTCAGCGTGTCGCCGGTCAACGAGTTCTTCAGGCCCACAAAGGCCACGATGTCCCCGGCGGTGGCTTTGTCCATCGCGATGCGTTGTTTCGCGTGAAGCTGCCAGATCCGGGCAATGTTCTCTTTCTTGTCCTGCGTGCTGTTGAGCACGCGCGTGCCCGCCTTCAGCATGCCGCTGTACACCCGCGAGAAATGCAGGTCGCCATGTTTGTCCGCGACGATCTTGAACACCAGGGCCGCGAACGGCTCGTCCGGGTCCGGATGGCGGTAGATGGTCTCTTCGGTCTTCAGGTCCTTGTGACCGGCGACGGGAGGGACGTCCAGCGGATTCGGCAGATATCTGACGATTGCACTGAGCAGCGGCCTGACGCCCATATGCTTCAGCGCCGAGCCGCACAGAAGCGGCTGGATCTTCCCCTTCAGCGTGCCCTTGCGGATCGCCCGGTGAATGTCCTCCTCGGTGAGTTCCTCTTCGTGGAGGTACTTCTCCATCGCTTCGTCATCGTATTCGACGACCTTCTCCAAAAGCATCGTCCGCATGAGTTCGACGTCGTCGGCATATTCGGCCGGAACGTCTTCCTCGCGAAGATCGGTAGCCACATCGGCCGGGTCGTAGTAATACGCCTTGCGTCGGATCAAGTCGATCTGCCCGGCGAAACCGTCGCTGGCGCCCATCGGGATCTGCAGGACCACGGGACTGGCCTTGAGGCGCGACTCGATATCCTCGACCACCATTTCGAAGTCGGCGCCCATGCGGTCCATCTTGTTGACGAAACAGAGGCGTGGCACATGGTACCGCTCGGCCTGTCGCCAGACCGTCTCGGTCTGGGCTTCGACGCCGCCGACGGCACAGAACACGGCCACCGCACCGTCCAGCACCCGTAGCGACCGTTCGACCTCAATGGTGAAATCCACGTGCCCGGGCGTGTCGATCAGGTTGACCGTGTGGTCCAGCCATTTCAGCGTAGTAGCCGCGGAGGTGATGGTGATTCCCCGCTCCTGCTCTTCGGTCAGGTAGTCCATGACCGCCGTACCGTCGTGGACCTCGCCGATCTTGTGGGTGCGTCCGGCAAAGTAGAGGATCCGTTCGGTAACGGTGGTCTTGCCGGCATCGATGTGGGCCATGATGCCGATATTCCGAAGTTTTGTCAGGTCCTTGGCCATGTGCTGATACAAACCAACCACGCTATGGGCACACGCACGACGTCCGCGTCGACGCAAAGATGCACACGCATCCTGCCCTGCTGTGGGAAACTGGAAAACCACTCTCCCGCCGCAGCCGTACAGGCTGCAGGGTGCCGATCTTGAGGCCACTTTTCCGCCGGAGCGGAAGGGCACGAGAGCAGATCGGCCCGGTTGTCGTTATCCCATCGACCGCCGGTTGCAACGGTCTCGTCGAGCCCCGGCCGGTTCTGCCCTTCGACCGGGGTCACCCGTACTTTGCAGCCTCGCTGCAGACACGGGCGATTCAAGCCTAACCGCTTTGTCCAGCCCGCCAGGGGCTGGGTGGCAATAGCGATACAACGTTCACCTGGTGCCCTTACGGGCGTGCCTGAACGCCCCGGACGTACCCGGGACGAACTGAGTATTGTATACCAGAAAGCTACCGGCGTCCATCCCCAGAGGGACAGCCGCCGGAGAATTTACCATGCAAAGTGTGCGAATGCCTTGTTGGCGTCGGCCATGCGGTGGATGTTTTCACGCGTCTGGACGGCCGTGCCTTCGCCGCGATACGCAGCCATCAGTTCGTTGGCCATCCGCACGTGGGTGGGCTGACCCTTGCCCGAGCGGATCGCGTCGCGAAGCCAACGGAACGCCAGCGATTGCTGCCGCTTCTGGTTGACGGGCATCGGCACCTGGTAGTTGGCACCGCCGACGCGCTTGGAGCGGACCTCCACGTTCGGCTTGACGTTCGCAATCGCCTTCTCGAAGACTTCGAGAGGCTCGGCGTCTTTGATCTTCTCAGCGATGATGTCCATCGCCTTGTACATATTCCGCTGGGCGACGGCCTTCTTGCCGTCCCACATCATGGTATTGACGAACTTCGCCAGCAGCTTGCTGTGATACCGGGGATCCGGCCTGAGCTGCTCGGGGGAGGCGGTCCAACGTTTGTAACCCATCTTTCTTCTGCCTTTCCTGAACCCCCGCGGGGGTCACTCATCGTTCCTGGGAGCGCCTCGGCGCCCTTTCGTGTTTCTACCAGTACTCTCGGCTACGCGCCGAGCGTGAGATTCTCGACGGGCCCCAAGGCCCGTAAGGTACCTACAGGCGTTACTTGGGCTTCTTGGCCCCGTACTTGCTGCGTCCCTGGGCCCGGCTTTCAACACCCGCACAGTCCAACGCACCACGAACAACGTGGTACCGCACGCCGGGGAGGTCTCGTACCCTGCCCCCGCGAACCAGCACGATGCTGTGCTCCTGCAGGTTGTGGTCGATGCCGCCGATGTAGGCTGTCACTTCCTTGCCGTTGCTCAGCCGAACACGGGCTACCTTCCGCAGTGCGGAGTTGGGCTTTTTCGGGGTCACTGTCTTGACCAACAGACACACCCCGCGACGCTGAGGACATTCATCCAGCGACACGTTCTTCTTCTTGGCTTGCTGCTTCTTCCGCGACTTGCGGACCAACTGGTTGATCGTTGGCATTTCTCTACCTCTAATGAACTTTCGTTCGTTTCTTCGCTTGTCTCGCAGATGCCTGTCAGGCCTGGCCGGACAACGCCTGCTGAACGGCCTGGGTGATCTGTGCCTCGGTAAGTTCTTCCGCACCCGAGACCAGATCGCCGCCGCCAGCCATATCCGCCAGTTCCACGGCCCGCTTGACCCGCATCTCCAGGTACGGCTTGAAGCTCGTACCGGCCGGGATCAGGTGGCCGAGGATCACGTTTTCCTTCAGGCCTCGCAGTTCGTCGACCTTGCCCGCCAGCGACGCCTCCGTGAAGACCTTCGTGCTCTCCTGGAAGCTCGCCGCCGAGAGGAAGCTCTCCGACTGCAACGACGCCTTGGTAATCCCGAGCAGCAACGTCTTGGCCATGGCCGGCTTGGGCCTGCGGGTCTTGGCGGGCTGGCCTCCGTCAGCTTCGACGTCGGCGTTGGCCTGCTCGATGCGGTCGCGCAACACGATATCGCCCTCGCCGAAGTCGGTGTCACCCGGGTCGACAACCTTCAGCGATTTCGCGAGCCGCTCATTTTCCTCACGGAAGCGGAACTTGTCAACAACATCTCCGGGCAAAAGATCCGTATCGCCAACGCTTTCGACCCGCACCTTCCGCAGCATCTGCGAAAGAATCACCTCGATGTGCTTGTCGTTGATCGTCACGCCCTGGCTGCGATACACGCTCTGGACCTCGTCCAGCAGATACCGCTGCAGTGCTTCCTCGCCCCGGATCGCCAGGATGTCGTGCGGCACCATCGGGCCTTCGGTCAGCGGGTCGCCCGCCTCCACGTAGTCGCCCGTGTGCACCAGCAGGTGACGGTCATGCGGCACGTGGTGCTCACGCTCCATGCCCGACTCGCTGCGGACGATGATCGTCATCTTGCCGCGACGCTTGTCCGTGCGAAGCTCGACCTGGCCGGAAATCTCCGCCATCGCGGCCGGCTCCTTCGGCTTGCGGGCTTCGAAAATCT
>CAZXSK010000013.1:0-8438 GCA_964642855.1 uncultured Planctomycetaceae bacterium
TTCTTAAACGCTATCTAGACAGAGACTTCGGAGAACGGATCCACGTGCTTGCCAAGATGAGATTGGAGCACCGCATAGTGGGCCTCTTCGTCGCTACGCAATGCGTCATAGAACCGCTGACGGAATATGTCACTGGTCAGCACGCTGCCGAACGTCACATGGAAGGCTTGGCGTGCATGGAACTGGTCCAGGAGACCCGCGAGTTGGTCGTCACTGAGACCCTTTCCGGGGGGGACTTTGTCTATGTCCGCAGAGACATGATAGGTCGCCTTATCCCGCTGGTAATGCTCCCGAGCAAAGTCCAGAATCTCCCGGTACAGGCTTGGGTCGATGGAGGCGATCGCCCGAAGGGCTTCGAGATAGCTCGTGCCCGCTGTCTTGAGATGCACGCAGCCTTCGGTCATCTTCGCTACCAGCGGATAGATGCTGAATTTGTCGGATCCGCTGTGGATCGAGATCTTGTACGGCCCCAGGGTCCTCATGACAGCTACATGGCGGGCGAAGGACGCCCGGAATTCATCCAGATCGCCGATATAGTCCACGCCCTTCTCGAACCGGCCGATGAAACGCGGAGCCATGGAAACCCACTCCACGCCCAGCCGTTTGAGCTCCGACGCGAAAAAGTAGTGCTCTGCGGGGGACGTAGGGCTCTCTGTCTCGTCGACCGATACCTCCAACTCAAACGCTTCGGTAGCCTTGGCCTTGAGGTGTTCGAACATCTTCACCGTATGAGCGATCGCGCCGCCATACTTCACTGCGGCTCGGGTGAATACGTCTCCCTCGAAGGTGACCTGGTCGCCACCATGGAGGTCGAAGTTCTTGCCTTGATAGCGAGCCTTCAGGTCATCCGGCGTAACCTGAAGCGTTTCGAAGTCGAGCTGGTCATAGTGGCTCTTCAGGTCCTCGGCATACATCTCATCCGCTTTATTGACGACGTGAGCTCCCGGGTCGATGGTGAACATGGTGAACCCGGCTGCGACGGTTACGTCGATGTCCTCGGGCTTCTGCAGATGGTCGGCATCGCTGCCGAAGCCGTCCTGGTAGCCCTCCTGCATCACGCCCCATGTGGCTGCGTCCATGACCTCGTCGGGTGTCCGGTTGGTCCGGGTCATTTCCCGGATGGACTGCTGGGCGAGAATGGCCTTCGGGCCTTTGCCGCGAATCGAGCGGATATGCCCTGGCGTTGCCAGACCCAGGCGGTCTCCCAGCCCCACGCTCGTGTGCAGGCCGAGGCAAACGGGTTTCGTCCAGGGCAGCGCAGATCGAATCGCTTCGGCGTTGGCGTGGCTGCATTCTCCGATCGTGACCAGCTTGCCCTCGGTCTTGCCGGCATTCTCGCCTTCGACAGGGCCTTCTCCACACATGCCAACGAGCTTCCGGCCGTCACGCTTGCCCAGGAAGTAGATCGTGGTTTTCACCTTGGTGACACTGTTGGGGTAGATCTCGAGGTTGGCCACCTGCTCAAGCATTTTCAGCTTCATCGGGTCCATGTTATTCTTTCTGTGGAAGGTGATTTTCGGATCAGCTACTCGTCGGCGAAGCCAACGGCTACGCTCCTGTCCGTGCCGTCTGTCTTGAACGTTACCCTCGCCCAGAGCCCGGCTGGCGGATCCATTCTGAATGTCCACCGGCCGTTCTCGATCCCGGCCACGCGCCAGGCGGAAGTCGTAACGGCCACCGGGGCCAGCTTCCTGCCTGCGGAGTCCCGAAGCTCGGCGGTTGCGAATGCCTGATTGGCCAGGCGCGTCGCCAGGGCAACTGCCTCAGGAGGAGACAGCTTCGAGTGGGAGTCATCGGAATCGTTCTGCTTCGTCCAGTTACGGTTGTACGGACCCTTTGTCGCGAGGTTCTCTGGCTTGGCTGCCTGCCGCCCCAGATCGAGCAGCATTGCGTAAATTGCATCGAAATCCTCGTGCTCGTCGCCGGCCCATTTCCCCACCGTACGATGGAAGCCGGAGGCAAGTGAGACTGTCAGGGCAGGGCGAGCTTCGCCGGGGACCCCGGCCCGATCAGGAGTCTCCATGCCAAAGAAATCTCGGGCGTCCAGGATCTGCTCGATCTCAGCGATGCGATCGGGCGGGATCTGTGAGACGTAGACCCTCTCAACAAGACCGGTTTCGTTCGGCTGGACTATCTTCACCTGTATGTGGCCGTTTGCATCAATGCAGATGTCACGGCCGCCAAAGAGGCCCTGCACGTCCCGAAGTTCCACGGTTTGAAACTGGTCCCCGCGGAAATGTTCAGGATCAGATTGAGTACAGGCGATCTGCGTGAAAAACAGCAGCCCCAGACCTGTACAAACCGATTTCATGCGGTGACTCCGGAAGCAGGAAGGGGCGACCATGCTCACGCCAAGCCGCCCCTTGCTGTTAATCTCAGGCGTCGTAGGTGCTGGCGGTGACGTCGCCACCGGTTTCCAGCCACTTGGTGTGGAAGAATTCGCCGCGAGGCTTGTCGACGCGTTCGTACGTGTGGGCACCGAAGTAGTCCCGTTGCGCCTGAAGGAGATTGGCAGGAAGCCTCTCGCTGCGGTAGCCATCGAAGTACGCCAGCGCACTGGAGAAGGCCGGGACGGGAACCCCCATTTCCACGGCGTTGGCGACGACGCGCCTCCATGCGGGCTGGGCGTCGATAACAGCCTTCTTGAAGTACGGGTCGAGCATCAGGTTCACGAGGTCTATGTCCTCATCGAAGGCTTCCTTGATCTTGCCGAGGAACTGGCTACGAATGATGCACCCGCCACGCCACATCAAGGCGATTCCGCCGTAGTTGAGCGTCCAGTCAAATTCGTTCGCGGCTTCGCGCATCAGTTGGTAGCCCTGAGCATACGAGACGATCTTGCTGGCATAGAGCGCCTGGCGGATGTCGTCGATGAACGCCTTGCGGTCTCCCTTGAACTCCGGAGTCGGCCCGGTGAGTTCCTTGCTGGCCGCGACGCGCTCGTCCTTCAGGGCCGAGAGGCAACGCGCGAAGACAGCCTCGCCGATAAGCGTCAGGGGCTGGCCCAGGTCCAAGGCGGTGATTGCCGTCCACTTGCCTGTGCCTTTCTGGCCGGCGGTGTCCAGGATGACGTTGACCATGGGCTTGCCGGTTTCCTCGTCGGTGAAATCGAGGATGTCGCGGGTGATCTCAACCAGATAGCTATCGAGGTCGCCTTCGTTCCATTCTGCGAATACCTTGCTCATCTCCTTGGGCTCCATGCCCATCCCTTTCATGAGTTGGTACGCTTCGCAGATCAGCTGCATGTCGCCGTACTCGATGCCGTTGTGGACCATCTTGACGAAGTGCCCCGCGCCGTCCTGGCCAACCCAATCGCAGCAGGCTTCTTCTTTGCCCGTGGCAGGGTCGGTGACCTTGGCTGCGGTGGCCTGGAATATCTCTTTGACGTGGGGCCAGGCATCGGGCGAGCCGCCGGGCATGATACTCGGGCCGAACCGGGCGCCCTCCTCCCCGCCGGAGACACCGGTTCCGATGTAGAGCATGCCGGCTTCTTCCACCTTCTTGGTTCGCCGGATGGTGTCGTTGAAGTTGCTGTTTCCGCCGTCAATGATGATATCACCCTTCTCCAGGTGGGGCATGACCTTGTCGATAAAGGCATCGACGGCAGGTCCAGCCTTGACCAGAAGCATCACCCGGCGGGGACGCTTGAGAGAGGCAACGAATTCTTCGACTGAGTGGGCGCCGATGATCGTATCGCGGCCCTTGGCGGGTCCTTCGAGAAAATCGTCGACCTTGCTCACCGTGCGGTTGAAAACCGCGATGGTGTAGCCCTTGTCGTTCATGTTGAGCACGAGGTTCTGACCCATAACGGCCAGTCCGATCAAGCCCAGGTCGGCTTTTGCTTCCGGCATCAGAGTTCGCTCCTTAGGTTTTGTGCGGGCCAAGCCCGCGGGGGATCTTCTTTCCAGTCAGATTGGGCCATCCTATCGACCCGTGGGGGGATTTCAAGTCTAACTGACATCCCTCCATTGCGATGCCCCCTGTCCCCACCTCCCTAAATGAGACGGAAGCGGCTTCGCAGGGACCATCAACTCCCGCCTCTGCAGCTGATTCCATGCGGAATCATGGCGGGTATCGTGGGGTGGAGAGATTGTCAACAGGCTATCAGCCACTCCAAGTGTCACATGCTATGGGGCTTAGGGATTAATCCGCTCTTAAGGAGATGCTATTTGGCCCTTCAACCTATTGGGCGATAAGTCCTATGACAGTCGGTGGGGGTTACTCACCGGCGATCAGGAGTGGCTACCAAGGATTCTGCTCATGAACGACAGCCTGGTTGCTCCGAAGCACCGTGTTCGGGCATTGGGTTCAGTATTGAAGACCTTCTTCTGGCGCACGGCTAGCCGATTCGCTCTGCATGGCCTGTGCCCGTGGGAACTCGAAGATGACTGGCTGCATTTCGAGCAGCGCGATATGGTCCTCCCCTCAGCTGGCGAAGGGTTCGATGGCTCCCGGATCGTGCATCTCTCGGACATACACTGCAGCCCGTTGATGAGGCCCCGACACATCCTCAACTACATCGAGGTGGTGAACCGTCTGGAGCCGGACTTCGTCGTGCTCACGGGCGACTTCATCACAGCCAGCGCCCGTTGCTACGCCCGCCAGGCAGGCGAGCTTCTCCGCCAGCTGTCGCCCCGCGTAGGATCTCTTGCTGTGCTGGGCAACCACGACTACGGCGTGTGGGTACCCGATACCCATCGCGGTTCCGAGAGCCTTGGCGAATACCTGCGGGAGCAACTCGAGGGGGCCGGGGTTCGAACCTTGGTCAACCAGTCTGTCTCCTACGTGACCGACGGAGGGAAGATCACCTTCGTTGGCCTCGGCGAGTTCTGGACACCGATCTACGATGCGGCACGCGCCTTTGCGGGCCCGAGTAACCGCGGAGCAACCGTTGCGCTTGTGCACAACCCGGACGCTGCTCCCGAACTTGATCGGCTGGGGGCTGATTACGTTTTGGCTGGGCATACCCATGGGAAAGCAACGGCAGATACTGCCATCCATAACGCGCTGTTCCCCGTGGTCCATCGTCACTTCGTAGCGGGTGAGCACGATCTTCGCTGTGGGGGTAGGCTGTACGTTAATCGCGGGTTGGGGCCCTCGCGAAGAGTGCATGCAAGCCAGAAGCCGGAGATCGCTCTGTTCACCGTTCGCAGCGGCCGTCGCGTGGCAGGGCAGAAATCTGGACCCGCCCGCCCGGGCACTCGCAAGCAACCCAGGCAGACAGGGACCTCATGATCCTCGAGATCGCCACGGAAGAGCGCGAGGGCACCTTCACCGCCCATTGCCGCCAACTGCCCGGCTGCCAGGCAGAACGCCGATGTTCCCGGCAGGCCATTTACAGGTGTATTGGCCTGGTCTGGAGCCATCTGGCGTCGGTCCCGGATTTTGTGCCGTCGCGGCTGGTTCTGGATGCGGATGGATCGCCCAGGATAGTGGAGCCCGAACAGCCCTCTACCGTTGCGTTGGTCAGATAGGAACTGGACAGTTCTTGGCCATCTCCTCAACCTCTGCAATTTACCCGGGAAGCATTTCGGAATCCTTTCTGCCCATAGGTTCGCGCATCCGAAATGTATAGCGAAGGCCGGGCCCCGGCCCTTGCCATTGCGACAGATTCGAGTCTGCGCCGCGCTCATGCGGGTGCCTCTGTTCGAAGGAGAACACGATGACCGAGATGACTGCAGAGGGAATTGCTCAGCTTCCTGCTGGTTTCGACGCTCCCGAGCCCTTGCCCCTAGGCCCCGAGCCAGGGTCCCAGCCTGAAGCGCTGTATGAGGATCTGGAAGAGGAGGAAGACGACTTGGAAGAGATCGAAGACCTCGACGATGATGAGTTTGAGGAGATCGAGGAGGTCGACGATGATGTCGACGATGACTTTGATCTCGATGATGGCTACCCGGAAGACGAAGACGACGGGCTGTACGAAGAAGATGACATCGAGGATGACGAGGACCTCGGTGAAGAAGAAGAGGACGACGACCTGTACGACGAGGATCTGGAAGATGCCGCCGCGCCAGAAGTTGAGCTTTCTCCGGAAGCGGAAGAGGAGTTGCTGGGATGCCTCTCGATCCGTGATGCGTGCGATCTGATGGACTCTGAGATCTCAGGCATCTACGATGAAATCAGCAGGTTGTGCGAGTCGTCGCCCAGAGACCGCGCAACTCGTTTGCAGGTAGAAGCCATCAATCGTGACATCGCCCGGTGCAGGGATCTGTTCGATACGGATCCGGTTGTCCAGGAGATCGAGCCGTTTGCGATCTCTCGCAGCCTGCCCCAGTATCGCGATGTCGTGATCATCCTTCGCCAGCTTCTTCAGGCGATCGATCGCTTCCGTGAAGGCAGGGGGGCCTACCTCTGGACCGACGAGTTCGACCGCATGTGTCTTGCTGCCGGTGTCGACGAGGACGAAGTGCCGGATTTCTTCGGGATTGACGAGGACGCTTCTGCATAATGGGCCCATGCCCACCGACCAACGGATTCTCGAATACCTTTCGCCGGAGGATGTCCTGCGGGAGGTGGATCTATCGTCCCATGCGAGCGAACTGCTGGAAACGGTCAACGACCGGATCGGGAGCGGCGAGAGCGTAGCAGAGATGGTGGATTACCTGGCTACCGAGACCGTCGGGCTCTCGCAGTGTGATCGTGTCTCGGTGGCATTCCTCGAAGAACACGGGCTCCGTGTCCGTTCCCACTACACCAACGCTGCCTACTCGCCTGTTCTGCTGGATGCCGGATACGCAGAAGACCTGGCGGGGAGCAGTCTCCAGCCCATCGTCGAGCGGGGCATCGTCCGCGTGATTCACGACCTCGAAGCCTACGGAAAGGAGAACCCCGAAAGTCGATCGACGCGGATTTTGCTTTCGGAAGGGGTCCGTTCTTCGATGACTTGCCCTTTGCGGGTGGGAGGGAGGAACGTGGGGCTCCTGTTCCGCAGTGCCAGACACCCGCAAGCATATGAGCGGAACCACGTGCGGATGCATTTGGAGGTGGCTGACCGGCTCAGCCAGTCGGTGGAGAAGGCGTACCGGATTGAGCAACTCGATCGGGCGAACCGAGCCTATACGGAAATGCTTAGCTTCGTTACCCACGAGCTGAAGTCTCCCGTAGCGTCGATGATGATGGACGCCGATCTGTTGTCCCAGGGCATGCTGGGAGAGCTAGAGGAGCGGCAGATCAGCCGGCTGGAGCGGATAAAGGCCAAGGGGCGGTACCTTCTGGGGCTGGTGGACGAGTACCTGGCGCTGGGACGTATCGAAAGCGGCCAGATGCAGCTCAACGCCCGGCAGGACGTGGATATACGCGTCGAGGTGGTCGATCCGGCCGTAGCCGTTGCATCGGGTCAGATCCAAGCGAGGGACATGGAACTGAGCCTTGACGTTCCTTCGTCGGAGGTTTCCGCCGAGTGCGATGCTGCGTTGCTCCGCATCGTTCTGGTGAATCTGCTCTCCAATGCGGCGAAATACGGCCGGCAGTCGGGCCGGGTCTCCTTGCGTGCAGGCGTAACAGGTGGAACTTTGCGTCTCGCGGTTCGGAACGAGGGTCAGGGCTTCACCGATCGCGAGCGATCCAGGTTGTTCCGGAAGTTCTCTCGTCTGGACAATCCGGACCTGCCGAAGGCGACGGGTACGGGGGTGGGGCTGTACACGGTCTGGAGAATCGCAGCCCTGCACGGAGGGCGTGTTTCGGCGCAGTCGGAGCCCGGGCAATGGGCCGAATTCGTCGTGGAGGTACCTCAGCCGCTTCCGGCCTGAACCGAGGGCGGCCGGAATATTGCTCACGGGGCCCGATATTCTCTGCACGTTGTCGGTCCGGTTGCCGATATCGGCCATGGGGGTGCGAGAGAAGGGGTTCCGCCATTCTCCGCATCGAGAAGCAGTACGATACGCTATCCCGTTTCGGGTAGCCTTGCCTGCAAAGAAGCGAAAGGACCCACCCATGGCCGTTGTGGAAAACGTTCTGCTGAAAAAGGGGTCGGGGGTCATTGCGGTAACTCCCGAGACCACCGTTGCCGACGCAGCGTTGCGCATGAAGGAAGCCAATGTTGGTTGCGTACTGGTCGAGCAGCACCCAGATACGATTGTTGGGATCGTGACAGAGCGCGATTTCCTTCGTCGTGTGCTCGCGGAAGGCAGAGACCCGACCAGCACGTATGTTACGGAGATCATGTCGTCCCCTGTCATGACGTGCACACCAGCCGATGACGTCATGCGGTGCGCCGAGTTGCTTTCCGAGCACCACATACGTCACCTGCTGGTGATCGACGAGAATGTCGGTGACCAATCGGAGCCTATCGGACTCATCAGCCAGCGCGATCTGCTGGCCATGTTGCTCCAATCCGTAGCCAGCGAATAGCGGCGTTCTGCCCTTCGCCTGTCCAACCCCCACCGATCCTGTCTCAATCGGATGCAGCGGGTGTCTGCGCTGTCCAGCACTCCGTGCTC